>DASRYM010000001.1:0-14281 GCA_035687145.1 Candidatus Zixiibacteriota bacterium
GTGGCCGGCTGGTCCCTGGCCATCACGGCGGCGCTGCTCCTCAACCTGGTTGTGGTGGCCCACATGGCCGCACCCGAGTCGCGAACCGTCTCGGGCGCGGCGGCTGCCAGCCCCACTCCCCGACCGCCGATGGCGGTGTCGCCCGTCGGCGAGTCCACGTTCCGCATCCCGCCGTGGGTGACGTTGCCCCGCGCCGCCGCCGAGCGGGCACCGGTGGACGCCGCGCGGGCCTCGGAGTTCCAGGCGGCGGTGGACCGGGCGCGCGCGCAGTTCAAGCTCGCCTCGCTGGCGGTTGGCGTGGGCCTGGGCGGCGAGCGCGGCTGGGCCGGCGCCAGCGGCACGGCCGCCGACAAGGTCACCGCGCTGGACGGGGACTCGGCCTTCGGCATCGCCAGCATCACCAAGACCTACACCGCCGCCGTGGTGCTGCAGCTGGTCGAGGAGGGCCGGCTGTCCCTGGAGGACGAGGTGGCAACCCTGCTCCCGGAGCTGAAGATTCCCGCCGCCGTCACGGTGCGCCAGCTCCTGAACCACACCTCGGGCCTCCCCGACCTGCTGGCTCCCATGCGTCAGCCGATGGAGGCCGAGCCCACCCGGGTCTGGAGCACGACGGAGGTGGTGGCCCGGGTCGGCAGCGACGCCTGGTTCCCCCCGGGAGCCGGGTACGGCTACTCGAACACGAACTACGTCCTGCTGGGCCTGATCGTGGAGCACCTGACCGGGACCCCGTTCGGCACCCAGCTGCACGAGCGGCTCATCGACCCCCTGGGGCTCCGCGAGACCGGGGCACTGATCGAGGACGGCGCCCCACCGCTCATGTCACCGGCCTGGGCCAGCGCCTTCGGCGCCTCGGGCTACATGTACTCCTCGGTCTCCGACCTGGTGCGCTGGGGCAGCGCCCTGTACCACGGCCGCGTGCTGCTCCCCGTCACCCGGACACAGATGCTGCGCATGGGCGAGGACGGCTACGGGCTGGGTGTCCAGCGCATCGAGCTGGGCAGGCACGTGGGCCATGGGCACTCGGGCCTGCTGCAGGGTTACACCTCCCTGCTCGTCGACCTGCCGGCCGATGGGCTGATCCTGGCGGTGGTCGGCGCTCACAGCAGCTTCGCGCCGACCGAGCTGCTCACCTGGTCGCCCGAGGACGGAAGCCAGCCCTCGATCCTGGACCTGGCCCTCGCCGCGCGTTGAACGCGCGGCTGCCGACGGTTCAGTCGCCGTAGAGGATGTCGCGGATGACCGGCATCGAGGGCGTGCCGTGGGCCAGCACCGACTCCAGGAACGGCCGGTAGACGAACTCGCGGTTCGCGGCCGCGGCGCGGCGCCGTGCCTCGGCCTCCAGCTCGTGCATCAGCACGCTGCCCAGGAAGTACTCGCACAGCTGCGTGGACGACAGGCGCGCGCGGTCCCACTTGTTGGCCGCCTCGCCCTCCTCCTGGTAGCCGCCCTCGACCATCAGCCGCATTGCCTCCTCGCGGTCCATGGACCCGGCGTGGATGCGGATGTCCATCAGGGTGTTGGTGACCGAGCGCAGGTAGAACTTCCAGTGCACCAGCTCCAGTGCCGGGTCATCGGCCCCGTAGCCGACGTCCATCATCACCTGGGTGACGTAGACGGCCCACCCCTCGGCGAACACCCCCGACTGGAAGATGGTGCGCGGCAGCGAGTCGCATCGGTTCGAGTAGGCCAGCTGCAGGTAGTGGCCGGGAACCGCCTCGTGGATGGTGAGCAGCCGCAGCATGCGGGTGTTGTCCTCGCGCAGGTAGGACTCCTTGCGATCGGGCGGCCAGTCGTCCGGCATCGGCGTGATGGCGAAGAACGAGTCCAGGCCGCGGTCCAGCGGCCCGGGTGGGATGAGCATCGCGCCGCCGAAGGCCCGCAGGAACTCCGGGGTCCAGATGATCTTCAGCGGCTCCTCCGGCAGGCCGATGAGGTCGCGCTCCCGCACGAAGGCCTCGATCCGCTCGTTCTCCGCGCGACAGACGTCGAGCAGCTCCTCCGCCCGCGGGTGGTCGTCGGCGATCGCGTCCAATACGCGGCGCACCAGCTGGTCGGGGTCGGACGGCATCGGCTCGTCGGGGATCCAGGCCGGCCAGAGCTCGCGGGCCAGGCGCAGCATCTCGGCGCGGACCTCCTCGTAGGCGGCCGATGCGGTGGCCTCCAGGTCGGCCGGGGTGACATCGGTCTTGAGGGCGTGACGGAACTTCTCGGCGTACAGGTCCGGGCCCAGGCGGAAGTCGCCGGTCGCCCGGGGAAGGAGCTCGTCGCGCAGGAATACCTTGAACGCCTCGACCCCCTCCCCAGCCCGGGCGGCAGCCACTCGCACCTCTTCGGCCAGTGCGGAGTCCCCCGAGCGCTCGGCCTCCGCCACCGCGGTGCGGCACAGGTCGGTGATGCCGTCCATCCGCTCGTGGGCCTTCTCCGCATGGAAGCGGCTGACCGGGCGCGGCCCCCCGGTGGTCAGCGTGGCCCGTGCCGCCAGCAGCGCGTCCGGCAGGGTGCGCATCCGCGAGGCGGCGCTGGCCAGGCGCTCGGGCAGCGGCGCGAACTCGCGCGCCAGCAGGGCGAACAGGCCGTTGCCGAACAGGTACACGTAGCTGAGCGGGTTCCAGCTGCCCTCGCGCAGCGTCTCCTCGGCGAAGCGCACCGCCTCGAGGTTCTCCAGCAGGATGCGGCGGTCGATCTGCTCGTCGCGCGACAGTCCGGCGGGGTCGACCGCCTCCAGGCGGCGGATGGCGTCGCGCGCCCACGCCACGCGCCCCTGGCGGCCGCCATCGGTCAGGTCCGGCCAGACGCCGTCGTGGCGGTGGTCGCCGATGTCGGTGGCGTGCACCGGGTGGTGGAGGAGGTAGCCGTCGATGACGTCGCGAACGAGGGAGGGGAAGTCCATCCGGGCATGCTACCCAACCGCTAGCCTGTGCGCCGTGAGCGAGAACCTGTGCTACACCGATGCCTACGCGCGCAGCGTCGACGCGCGGGTGCTGGCCGTCGATCCGGAGCACGGCGTGCTGCTGGATCGCACCGTCTTCTATCCCGGCGGCGGCGGGCAGCCGGCAGACACCGGGTGGCTGCGCGCCGGGTCGCAGTCGTGGACGGTCACCGGCGCCAGGAAGCGCGGCGACGACATCTGGCACGCGGTCGAGGGCGAGCCGCCGGCCGAGGGCACATCGCTCCGGGCCGAGCTGGACTGGGACCGCCGCTACGCCCTGATGCGCACCCACTCGGCGCTCCACGTCCTGTGCGGCGTGGTGTGGCGCGACTACGGTGCATCGGTCACCGGCGGGAACATGGAGCCGCTGTCCGGCCGCATGGACTTCGAGTTCGAGACCATGGCCGGCGAGCTGGTGGCCGAGATCGAGCGCAGGGTCAACGAGGAGGTCGCCGCCGATCGCGAGATCCGGGTCAACGTCCTGCCACGGGAGGAGGCCTTTGCCATCCCGGACCTCATCCGCACGAAGATCAACCTCCTGCCGGAGGGGATCACCGAGGTGCGGACCATCGAGATCGTCGGCCTCGACCTGCAGGCCGATGGCGGGACCCACGTGGCCCGCACCTCGGAGATCGGCCGGGTGCGGGTCACCGGCTACGAGTCGAAGGGCCGCATCAACAAGCGCATCCGCATCGCCGTGGAGGACTGAGCCGGTTGTCCGCCATGGATGGACCGTTGCCGCCCGGCGCCCTGGCCGCCGCTGCGGCCGGCGTGGCGCACCGGGTGGTGCGCACCCGCCCCGCGGGGAGCGCCGAGGAGTCGGCCGAGCTGCAGGGCATCCCGCTCGGCGCGCTGCTGCGGACGATCGTGGTGCGCCGGGGCGAGGATGACTACCTGTTCGTGCTGGTGCCCGGCGGGCGGCGCTTCGACTGGCCGCGGCTGCGCGCCCACCTGGGCGTCAGCCGCCTCTCCCTGCCCAATGCCGAGGAGGCCCGCGCCGTCACCGGCTACGAGCGCGGCGCGATCACGCCCTTCGGTGCCAGCCACGCGTGGCCCGTGATCGTGGATGCCGCGGCGCTCGAGCACGAGACGGTGGCCATCGGTGGCGGGGAACGCGGGGTGAACCTCCACGTGTCCCTGCACGACCTGGTGCGAGCCCTGAACGCGGAGGTCGTCGACGTCTCGATTCCGGGCTGAGTTCGGATGCCGAGCCCGGCGAACCCTCGGCGCAGGCCCGCGGCGTGGCCGTTCGGGAGGGCTTGGCCGCGGCCCCGACCCTCCCGACGACCGGCAGACACCCCGGGCGGGAGGGCGAGGGCGCTATCGGGCGTCGAGCAGGAAGAGGGTGCGGAGGCTGTCCTCGATCGGCGCCTCCTCCACGATCCGGAAGCGCTCCCCGAACGCGGCGCGGAAGCCATCCAGGGTGTAGCCGGGAAAGACGTCGCGGCGCGAGGAGAGCAGGTGCGCCCCCATGGGGTCCTCCTTGGGCACGAACTCCACGATCGCCCGCCGGCCCAGCGACGCGAAGAACGCGGCCAGCCGGTCCAGCGGGACGTTGTTGCCGATCGCCAGGTGGTGCACCAGCGCCAGGGCCAGGATCACGTCGGCCGGGCCGCGGTCCACGATCGAGCGGCGTTCCTCCAGCGCCCATCCCAGCCCCGGCGACGGGTTGGCCAGGTCCATCACCAGCGGCAGGACCGATGCCCGCGCATCGGCGTCGAGCGAGCGCCAGTGGTGCTCCACGGCGTTGGGGTCCTGGTCGAAGGCGATCACCTGGCGCCCGCCCCGCGCGGCGATGGTCGAGTAGGTGCCCACGTTGGCGCCCAGGTCCCAGACGGTCCGGGCCTCGATCGAGCCCAGCATGCGGACCACGATCTCCCGCTTTGAGGCGGCGCCACGCTCCGTGTAGGAGGTGGTGATCCCGTACTCGACCCAGTGGCCGTGCGGCTTCCAGCGCAGGCCCTCCACCACGCGGCGCAGGTTGTCGAGCAGCGCCTCCTGGCCGAGCCGGCTCATGCGTCGCGCCGGGCGGTGCTCGGCGGTGGGGGCGGCGTGCTGCGCGCGTCGCTGCGCCCCGGCGTGCAGGTGCAGGTGGGCCAGCAGCCCGGGTCGCAGCCGCGTGCGGCCGGGGAGCAGCGCGGCGGCCAGGTCCACCGGAATGCCATCGATGAAGTCGCGCAGCATGAGCCCCAGCCGCGGGTCGCGGTAGGCGATCAGGGCCAGCGGGGCCAGGAAGTGCTCGCAGAACTGGCGGTAGGCGGGCCACGGCTCCTCCGGGTCGGCCACCTCGAAGGAGAGCGAGTCGATCAGGATCGGCCGGCCACGGTCGAACTGGACGTTGTAGGCCGATGCGTCCTTGAGGCGCATCCCGGCGTCCAGCGCGCGCCGCTGCAGCTCCAGGGTGAGCAGCGCCGCCTCACGCAGCTGGCTGAAGCACCACTCGTAGGGGTAGCTGATGAGCGGCAGCTCCCGGGGGCGGATGACCGCCGACGCGCCGGGCAGGGCGGCGTGCTCCAGCGGAGCGTCCTCGTGCTCGATCAGCAGGCCGTCGTCGACCAGGGACCGATACAGCCCGCCATCCAGGAAGGCGCGCCAGTCGGCGGCGAAGGACTCCTGCACCTGGCGGTGCAGGATCCCGTCACGCCGGTAGACGTAGCCGCTCGGGTCCCGGAACGACGCCGGGTCGACCGATGGCGAGCTCAGGGCTCCGATCGCTCGGACTCGTCCGCGGGGGACGTGGGCGCGCCCGAATTCCGCGACGGGGACGAATCGGCCTTGTCGCCGCGGATGCGCGACACGAACCCGCCGATGGTGCGCCGGAAGAAGAACGGTATGGCCAGCAACCCGGCCAGGATCGCCTGCAGGAGCAGGCTCCCGGAGCCGGGATCGATGTAAGCAAGCAGCAGTTGCATGTCGGGGCCGTTCCACTTTCGCGTAGTGTTGCGCGGATGTTACTCCGCTTCACCAGCAAGCAGCGCGCCCGGGGATGGGGCGTGCCGCCGCACGCGATCCTGCTGGCGGCGGGGCCGGTGCTGTTCCTGTTCGCGGAGAACGCCGCGCAGCAGGTCACCCTGGGCCCGCTGTGGCGCCCGCTGCTGGTCGCCGTCCTGGCGGCCGCGCTGCTGCTGGCGGCCTGCACGGCGGCCCTGCGCGACCCCGCGCGGGGCGGTCTCCTGGCGGGCGTGCTGGTGGCGCTGTTCATGAGCTTCGGCCACGTCTGGAACGGGCTGTCCGCCACGCTGCCGGATCCCTCGTGGCTGGCCGCCATCTGGGCGCTCATCGCGCTGGCCGCCGCCTGGCTGATCCGACGGGGCGGCCGCTGGGTGCCGGCGACCAACAGCTTCCTGACCGTGGCCGCCAGCCTGTTCCTGGTGATCAACGCGGTGCGGGTCGGCGACTTCGCGCTGGGCGGCATCGGCCCGGTGGACACGAGCGTGGAGGAGGCACCCATCCAGGTCGACGCCGGGGCGCCCAGGCCGGATGTCTACTACATCATCCTGGACCGGTTCGCGGGCGCCGACATCCTGCGCGAGGTCTACGACGTGGACCCCGACCCCTTCCTGGCCGAGCTCGAGCGACGGGGCTTCCAGGTCGCCGACGAGTCGTGGGCCAACTACTTCAAGACGGCCCTCTCGCTGGTCAGCTCGCTCAACATGGAGTACCTGGACCCCGATCGCTACGACGACTCGGACCCGGACTCCTTCGACCGCATCCACGCCGCCCTCCGTGAGCGGCTGCGGGTCCCCGCCACCCTCAAGGCGCTGGGCTACGAGTACGTGCACATCGCCAACACCTGGGAGCCCACGGCAACCAACGTGGACGCCGACATCGTGCTGCGCTACGAGGCCGGCTCCGAGTTCGAGCTGGCGGTGATGGCCACCACCCCGCTGCGCCTCCTGGGCCCAGCGGTGCTGCCCGACGAGAACGACGAGTCCGTTCCCTTCCCGGAGCTGGCGCGCGAGCACGTGCTGTACGGCTTCGACCGGCTGGAGGAGGCGGCGCAGCGACCGGGGCCGACGTATGTCTTCGCCCACATCCTGGTCCCCCACCCGCCGTACGTCTTCGACATCGACGGCTCGATGCCCACCGAGGAGGAACGGCGGCGGTGGGGACAACTGGAGGAGTACCGCCGCCAGGTGACGTGGGCCCAGGGCCGCCTGCTGGAGGCGCTGGATGCCATCCTGGCCAGCCCCGGCGGCGACCAGGCCGTGATCGTCTTCCAGGCCGATGAGGGCGCCTGGCCCCTGCGCTTCGGCGCCGACCAGACCGACTTCCAGTGGCTGGAGGCCACCGAGCAGGAGATCCACTGGAAGTACTCGATCATGAACGCCATCCGCGCCCCGGGCATGGACCTCGAGGCGGCCGGCTTCCACGAGCGGCTCTCACCGGTCAACGAGTTCCGGGTCGTGTTCAACGCCCTGTTCGGCTCGGACCTGCCGATCCTCCCCGACCGCGTGTTCCTCTCCCCCGATTACGCCCACACCTGGTCGTTCCGGGAGTACCGGCGGCCCGACTAGCCCACCGTGGCCATCACCGCCCGTTCGGCCAGGGCGATGGGCAGCGTCCCGGCCGCGGCGATGGTGTCGTGGAAGGCACGCAGGGCATCGACGTCGGAGGCATCGGTCCCGCGGGCCGCGAGGTATCGGTCCCGGATGCGCAGGATCTCCAGGCAGCCGGTCAGGTACGAGGAGGCCTGGGTGGGCCAGCTGCAGTAGCGGGTCACCTCGGCGGTGGCGGTCGGCTCGGTCATGGCCGAGTTGGCCATCATGAACTGCACCGCCTCGGCGTGGCTCATCTCGCCCAGGTGCAGGCTGGTGTCGGCCACGATGCGCGCCGCGCGGAAGAGCGTCGCTTCCAGGCGGTACAGGATGTGCCGCGGGTCGTCGTAGAAGCCGGCCTCCTCCATCATCCGCTCGGCGTAGAGCGCCCAGCCCTCGGCGAAGTAGCTGGTGCCGAACCACTGCCGCAGGTGCGAGGGGTTGCCCTTGGCCATGACCAGGTGCCAGTGGTGCCCCGGGTACGCCTCGTGGACGGCGGTGGTCGGGATGCCCGGGTAGCAGTTCGACTCCAGGCGCTTGGCAATCTCCTCCTCGCTGGCCCCGTCAGGCGGGAAGGGCACGAAGAAGTGGCCGGCCATGGTCTCCGCGTAGGATGGCGGCGCCACGTACGAGGCCACCGCCAGCACGGGACGCTGGTAGGGCGGCGAGGGAACCACGTGGCACTCCTCGCCGGGCGGGAAGCTGACCAGGCGCCGCTCCCGAAGGAACGCGCGCGCCTTCTCGGTCCACTCCTCGTAGCCGCGGCGCATGTCCTCCGGCGTGGCCGGGCGGTCCTTGTTGAGCTCCAGCACCAGGGCGTGCCAGTCCTCGTGGCCGGCGATCCGGCGCGAGGTCTCGCGCAGGGCGGCGGTCAGCTCCTCCAGCTGCTGGCGCCCCGTCTCGCGCAGGGCACGAGCGTCGAACGAGAGGAGCTCGCCCCGGTGCAGGACGGCGTCGTAGCGCTCCTCGCCGAAGGCCCAGTCGCCGGCGGCCGTCGGCGCCATCTCCTCCAGGAACGCGGCGTAGGCCTCGAAGGCGTCGGCCGCGGCGGCTCCGGCCTCGGCCAGCTCGGCGCGGTTCGCTTCGGCCACCTGCATGGGCAGCAGGTGCCGGGTGTAGTTCGCGCCGGCCCGTGCCTGGTTGATGGCCCGGTCGAGGAGGACCGGCGGCACCAGCTCGGGACGCAGGTTGGCGCGCCCCGCCTCCAGGTTGGCCGGCACCTGCCGCAGACGGTTCGCCGCCGAGCGGGCCAGCTCGGCCTCGGGCCGCAGCATGTGCAGGAACAGGATGAAGACGCCCCGCATCCCCGGGTTGAGGTAGATGTCCGGGTGCCGCCGCCAGTTCCCCCACTCGTCGTAGATCGCCTGCTCGTCCAGGGCGGCGACCGCCAGGTCGCGGTCGATGGCCTCGTCGAAGCTGAGCTCGTCCGCCGCCAGGGCGGCGAAGCGCTCACGCCAGGCGCGGGCGGCGTCCGCTCGGCGCTCGAAGGCCGTGGCCGTCAGGTCGTCCAGCTGGTCGTCGTACTCGGTCAGGCCCATCCCGCTGGCGCGAACGGGGTGCTCCGCGTACTGCTCCTCGAGGAAGCGCGTGGCAAGGTCGGCGAAGGCGCTGGGCACGGGTTTCCTCCCTTTCGTGAGCCGTCGGTCTGCGCGAGCCCCGCACCGCAGAGTCTACCGACGACGTGGCGAGGCGTCTCTCGCCGGTGTGGCGGCCGGGTGTGCCTCCGCGCACCCGTGCAGCACGGGACTGCCGGCGTTCCGGTCAGCCCCTCCGCCTGCTGTCACGCCGGTTCACGCACCCGTGCACCTGTGCAGCACGAGATGCGGGCGCGGCAGCCGCTGGCGAGGCTGCCTTCCGCGGCAGCGCCGCGGCCGCGCGACTCAGTGTGGAGGCGGAAGGAGGCCGCCGAAGCGGTCCGGATCGTAGGCGGCCGCCACCTGGATGGCGTTCAGGGCCGCGCCCTTGCGCAGGTTGTCGCTGCTGACCCACAGCGCGAAGCCGCGCGGGCGCCCGGGGATGGCGCGCAGGCGGCCGACCAGCACCGGGTCGCGGCCGGCCACGTCGAGCGGCATCGGGTGGCGCTGCGAGCCGTCGGCCGGGCGGTACTCGACGCCCGGCGCCTCGCGCAGGCTGGCCTCCAGCTCGGCCAGCGTCACGTCGCGCGCGGTGCGGATGTGCAGCGCGACCGAGTGACCGGTGTGCACCGGCACCCGGACGGTGGTGGCCGAGACGTCCAGGTCGGGCAGGCCAAGGATCTTGCGCATCTCGGCCATCACCTTGCGCTCCTCGCCGGTCCAGCCCTCATCGTCCAGGACGTCGATCTGCGGGACCACGTTGTCGGCGATGCGCCCGTGGAACGGCGATCCCTCGGCGCGGTCGCGGTGGTCGGTGCCGCGCTCGGCCTCCAAGGCGTCCAGTCCGGCGCGTCCCGCGCCACTGACCGCCTGGTACGAGGCGAGGTCCACCGCCTCCAGCCCCGCCAGGTCGCGGATGGGGGCCAGCGCCACCACCGCCGCGGCGGTCGTGCAGTTCGGGTTGGCCACCAGGTTACCGCCGTAACCGTCGAGGGCGGAGGCATTGGCCTCGGGCACGACCAGGGGCACGGATGGGTCGAGCCGGAAGGCGCTCGAGTTGTCGACCACCAGCCGCACGCCGCGCCCCGGCCCGGCCACGATCTGGCGGCTCTGGGCCGCATCCACCGCCAGGAACAGGATGTCCAGCTCGGAGGCACGCTCGTCGGTCAGCACCTCAACCGGGACCGATGTCCCCCGGTACACGATCTCCCGCCCCTCTTCCGACCCGAAGGCGCGCAGGCACTCGGGCGGCAGGCCGGCATCGGCCAGGATGGAGCAGAAGACGCCACCGACCACCCCGCGGGCGCCGGCGACGCCGACGGTCGGCCAGCCGATCATGACTTCCCTGCGAACAGGATCGGGCGCTCGCCGCGCACCAGCCGGGCCAGGTCGGCGTAGACGGCGCCGGCCGTCACGGCGCCACCGGCTCCCGGGCCGCTGAGGCGGTAGGTCGCCCCGGCCTCGATCTCCAGCACGCCCTCCACGCCGCCGGCGCGGGCGAGGGGCGAGTCGTTGGGCAGCTCCATCGGCCTCACCTGCATGCGCTCCCGGGTTGCCTCGGCGACCAGCCGGATGGTGGAACCGGGCGCCACCGGGAGGCCGACGATACCCTGCACGTCAACCTCGCGTTCAGGCCGCCAGTGGTCCCAGGCCACCGAGGCCAGGATGGCCAGCTTCTGGGCCGCGTCGCGGCCCTCCACGTCCAACGATGGATCGGCCTCCGCGTGGCCCAGCTCCTGGGCGGTGCGCAGCGCCTCGTCGTAGGTGCGGCCCTCGGCCATGGCCGACAGGATGAACGTGCTGGTCGCGTTCAGCAGCCCGTGCAGGACGGTGATGCCGCGCGGCGCGAGGTGCTCCACGGTCTCGATCATCGGCGTGCCGCCGCCCACGCTGGCCGAGGCCAGCAGCGCGGCGCCGTGCTCCCGGGCCAGGGCGGCCAGCTCGCCGCCGTGCGAGGCCAGCAACGCCTTGTTGGCGGTCACGTAGGGGCGGCCGCGGCGCAGCGTCTGGCGGGCCCATTCCAGCGGCTGCGGCACCCCGCCGGCCAGCTCCACCACCGCGTCCAGGTCCCTGCCCAGGACGTCTTCCGCCTCACCGATGTCGACGCCACGCGGCGGCGCGCTCGGGCGCTCGCGCGCAGGATCGCGCACCCCGATCGCCACCAGCTCCACGGGGAGCGGCCCCTCGGCCACCATCCGTCCCAGGGCGGCGCCGACCGACCCCCACCCGATCAGCCCAATGCGCAGGCGTCCCACCCGATGGAGTCTACCGGTCCGTATCGGCCCATGGGCTAGACTGGCATTGCCATGGGTGCCACCGAGACCGTCGACCTGTTCGTGGAGCTGATCAACGACGACCGCCGCGAGGAGGCCGTTCGGCTGCTGGCCGAGCACGCGGTGATGGGCATCTCGGTCCCCGGCTCGGACGAGCGCACCAACCTGCGCGGCCGCGACAAGGTGGGTGGCTGGTTCGTGCGGGCCGGTGACGGCTTCCGCATGTACACCAACGACAGCCGCAACATGGGCTCCAGCTACATCGCCGACATGACGGTCATGCGGCCGGGGGCCCCGGCCATGCGGGTGGAGGCGAACTTCCGGGTCGAAGGCGGCGAGATCGTCAGCCTCTTCCTGCAGCCGATCCGGTCCTGACCTTGCCCCGGGCGGGGCGGCCTAGGGGAAGAGGTCCTGCTCGCGCGGCCTGATCATGGCCGCCGCGCCCCCGTCCTCCCCCGAGGCTCGCGGGTAGCGGTAGCCGCGCACCACCACCACCGGCCGCTGCGCGGTCTTGCCCCCGGCCAGGTCCGCGGCCGAGGCAAGCTCGTCGGCGACGGCGATGACCGTGGCCCGCATCTCGCGCCCGGCGGCGTCGGGCGTGCCGCGCAGGTCGAGGAGGGTCTCGATCCCGGCCGCCCCGATCGCCACGTTGGTGATCCCCAGCCGCCAGGGGCGGCCGAACGAGTCGCTGATGACGACCGCGGGGCGGGCGTGGAGCAGCTCCTCCAACCGCTCGCGGATGGCCTGCGCCGAGGCGTCGGGGTCGACCGGCAGCAGGGTGGCGGCCTCTCCCCCACCGACGTTGGAGAGGTCCACGCCGGCGTTGGCGCACACCAGGCCGTGATGGGTGCGGGAGATGATCAGCCCGCCATCGGCCCAGCGCACGACCTCGGCCGACTCGCGGAGCACCAGCTCCACCTGGCGGGCGTCCCTGTCCCAGCGCCGCGCCCACTCGACCGCCTCCGGGCGGGGCTGGACCGATGCCAGCTCGACGATGCGGCCCTCGGCCTTGGACACCACCTTCTGGGTCACCACCAGGACGTCGTCATCGGCCAGGCCGATGCCGGTCGCGGCGGCGGCATCGGCGATCAGGCGCGCCAGGTCGTCACCGGGGCGCACCTCCGGGATGCCCTCCAGCGGGATGAGGCTGATCACCGCGGATCTACGCCACGTCGCCGACCCGCAGCCACTCGGCCAGGTCGTCCGGGGTGTCCAGGTCGAAGGCCAGGCCCGGCCGGCGGACGACGGTGAGGGCCAGGCCGCGCGACTCCGCCTCGGCCAGGTGGCGGGCGAACGAGCCGCGGCCGAAGCGGAACGGGATGCTGTCCAGCGGGCGCTCGGCAAGCCCGTTCGTCCCGGTGCCGGCCCGGTCGGGCGCCACCGCCACGCCACGGGCCGCGACCGCGTCCGCCAGGGCGCGGACGTCGTCCACGGCCAGGTACGGCAGGTCCCCGTGGAGGACGACGAGGGCCTTCACGCCCTCCCGCACGGCGTTGGCGCGGGCCTGCTCCAGGCCGGCGTTCAGGCCCAGGCCACGCTGCACCTCCAGGCGGGCGCCGGCCTCGGTGACGATCGGCTCCAGGTCGGCGTCCGGCGAGATGACCACCACGTCAGGGACCGCATCGCGCACCACGGCCAGGACCCGCGCCAAAAGGCGGCGGGCCAGGTCCATGCGCTCGGCGTCGCCGAGGACGCCGGCCAGCCGGCTCTTGGAGGCGGCCAGTCCCCGGTGCGGGACGATGGCGCGCAGGTCGCTGCTCACGCGGGCGAGGATAACGTGGCGGCCACTCGGAGCAGCTCCCCGGCGAGAGCGGCACGCCCGGCATCATCTTCCATGACGGTGGGAAGGACGGCGACCCGCATGCCGAGCCCCTCGATCGCGGGGGCGAGCTCCGCGTCGACGGCGTCCACCACGAACAGGTCGACCAGGCCGGCGTACAGGCGCGCCACTCCCCGGGCTGACACCTCGTGGCCCAGCGTGGCCATCATCCGGTCCGCCGGCCCGCGCAGCGCCCTGCCCGCCACGATCCCGCTCACCCCGATGCGCGGCACCGCTGCCCCCGCCACGGCCTCCCGCACGCCGGGCACGGCCAGGATGGGACCGATGCTGACCAGCGGATTCGACGGACCGATCACCAGCAGCTCGGCCGCGGCCAGCGCGTCGAGGGCCGCCGGGCTGGGTCGCGCCGCCTCGATGCCCTCCAGGCGCAGGCCGCGCACCTGGTCCGCCTGCCGGTTGCGCACGAAGTAGGTCTGGAAGTCGAGCTCGCCCGCATCGGTCCGGACCATGGTCCGCACCCGGTCGTCGGTGATCGGCAGCAGCCGGCTGGGCACGCCCAGGGCGGCAGCCATGCTGGCGGTGGCATCGGTCAGGGTCAGCCCCTGCCGCAGCAGCTGCTGACGGCGCAGGTGGGTGGCCAGGTCGGCGTCGCCCACCGTGAACCAGGTGTCGGCGCCGTACCGGCGGAGCATGTCCAGTGCGCGGGTGGTGTCGCCGGCCACGCCCCAGCCCTGCACCGGGTCGGCGATGCCGGCCAGGGTGTACATGATCGTGTCCAGGTCGGGCGAGACGGGGAGGCCGTACGGCTCGGCGTCATCGGCCACGTTGACGATCACGGTCAGGTCGCCGGGCGGCAGCACCTGCTGGAAGCCGTGCGCCAGCTTGGCCCCACCCGTTCCGCCCGCGAGCAGCACGACCTTCATCGGTTGCGAAGCCTAGCGTGGTGTGCACCCGTGCACCTGTGCTGCACGGGCGGGACGGCCGCGGGGAGGGGGCCTGCGGGGCTGTCAGGCTGCGGTGTGCATCCGTGCACCTGCGCGGCGCGGCCGCACTAGGTTTAGTTCTCAATCAGGTTGTTGACGGGTGAGGGCCCGTATCCTCCGGCTGCTGGTTAGGTAGCCACAGTGGAGGAGGGGCCCTCGTGTCTCATGCTAATGCGCGGCTCACGCCGCGTGGTCGGCTGATCC
>DASRYM010000002.1:0-2866 GCA_035687145.1 Candidatus Zixiibacteriota bacterium
GAAGCCCCGCGAGTCGGCGGCCGAGGCGGCGGCCCGCCGGCGCGCGGAGGCCGAGGCGCGCAACGCCCGCTACCGCCGCACCCGCGAGCTGCGCGCCACGCTGGAGCGCCTGGAGGCCGATGCGCGTGAGACCGACGCCGAGCTGGCCGACGTCACCGCGCAGCTCTCAGACCCCACGGTCTACCAGGACGCCGGCCGCGTCCGTGAGCTGATCGAGCGCCACAACTCGGCTTGCGACCGGGCCGAGGCGCTGGCCGCCGAGTGGACCGCCGTCTCCGCCGAGCTGGAGGCACACGAGCGCGTGGCCGCCCAGGCCGGACCGGTCGGCGCCGGCCGTCGATGACACGACCGACCCGCGCCGCCACGCCTCATCACGACGGCCCGGACCTGGTGGGAGCCGGCCTGGTCGTCCTGGCCGCCGCGTGCTTCGGGACCCTCGGGCCGCTGAGCCGCTTCGCCGGTGACGCCGGCGTTGACTCGCTGACCATCGTCGCCTGGCGAGCAGCGCTGGGGGCGGCGCTGGTCGGCGGCTTCCTGGCGCTGCGCGCCGCGACCGGGAACGGGCGCTGGATCCGGTTTCGCGCGCTCCCCGCCCGGGACCGATGGTTCATCCTGGCCGCCGCCGCGGCGAACACCGTGCTCAACCTGTGCGCCTTCATCGCCTTCGAGCGCATCACCATCGCGCTCACCCTGCTGGTCTTCTACCTGTACCCGGCCTTCGTCGCGGTCATCTCCACGATCTGGTTCGGCGAGCGGCTCGACACGCTGCGCTGGGCCGCCCTGGGCCTCTCCCTGGTGGGCATGGTGCTGGTCGTCTTCCAGGCGCCGGCGTCCGGCGGTCTCGACCTGCCGGGCATCGGCCTGGCCTTCGCGGCGGGCCTGATGCAGGTCTTCTACGTGCTGGCGGCGAGGCACGGTTTCGCCCACGTCCCCGGCGCCCAGGCCGGGGCCATGACCATGGCCGGCGCCACCGTCCTGTACGTGCTGCTGGCCGCGGCCCTGGGCAACCTGGCCGCGCTGGCCCGGCCGCTGGCCTCGGGGGCGGCGCTGTGGCCGGTGGTGCTGGCCGGGACCATCGGCGCCGGCATCCCGACCGTGGCCTACATCCTGGGCATCCGGCGCCTGGGCCCGTCGCGCGCTGCCATCCTGGCCACCATGGAGCCGGTGGTCGGGGTGCTGCTGGCCGCGCTGCTGCTGGCCGAGCAGCCGACAGCGGTCCAGCTGGCCGGTGGAGTGCTGATCATCGGGTCCGGCGTGATCCTGCAGTTCCGGCCACGGGCCGAGGTCGCCGAGCACGAGGCGGTGGCCGGAGA
Organism: Candidatus Zixiibacteriota bacterium; assembly: GCA_035687145.1. Taxonomy (GTDB): domain Bacteria; phylum Chloroflexota; class Limnocylindria; order QHBO01; family QHBO01; genus DASRYM01. The sequence continues at coordinate 1,314 of DASRYM010000002.1, forward strand.
AGGGGACGCGTAGATCCTTCCACGCGGGTCGACACCTGCCCGGACGCTCCCCGACGCCACCCGCTCACCGTCGCAGCGGCAGCATCACGCCGGCATGCACGGCCTGCGCGGCGCTGGCCAGCTGCTCCAGCGGGACCTCGGCCCACACCACGCGCAGCGGGCCGGCGTCGAACGAGCCGGCGCCGTGGGCCGGGATCGGCAGCAGGTCGGGGAGAACGGCGGCCGGCCCCACCAGGCTGATGCGGGCCACCCGTTCGCGACGCGCCACGGCCAGCATCGGTCCGGCCAGGGCGTCTGGCTGGGAACGCCCACGCGGTGCGCCCGGGCGGACCTCGGTCTGCGGCTGGGAGCCATCGGTCGAGCGCACCATCAGCCGCAACCGGCCACGGCGGGCGCGGCGCACGGCCACCGGGTGCACCACCTCGGCGCCCATCTCGGCCAGAAGCTCCAGCTGCAGGGCGTCGACCACCGGCAGGAAGCGGGCGGACGGCACCAGGTGCGGGTCCGCCTCCATCACGCCGCCCACGTCCTTGAACAGCTCGCACCGGTCCGCCCGGAGGGCCACCGCCAGGACCACCGCCGAAAGGTCGGTTCCACCGCGCCCCAGGGTCGTCAGCTCCCCATGGGTGCCGATCCCCTGGAAGCCGGCCACCACCGGGACCACGCCTTCCGCGAGGACCGACCGCAGGCGGCGAGGGACCACCCGGCGGACCTCGGCGCCCAGGTGGGCCGCGGCGGTGCGGATCCCCGCCTCCGCCCCGCTGAAGGAGCGGGCGGGAATGCCACGACCCACCAGACCCAGCGCGAAGAGCGCCGCCGACAGGGCCTCGCCGGTGGCCAGCGCGCGGTCGGTCTCGCGCGCCAGCGGGGAGCCGGGGTCATGCGCCGGCCCGGACAGCGCCGCGCGACCCTCCGGCAGCAGGACGGCGGCCGACTCCAGGATGGTGTCGGTCACGCCCTCGAAGGCGGAGACCACGACCACCGGCCGCAGCCCGGCAGCCCGCTGCTCGGCCACCACGCTGACCGCGGCCGCGATGTCCTCCGGGCGCCGCAGCACGGACCCGCCGAACTTGTCGACGATGACGGGCGCCACGACGGGCGCGTGGTGGTGCGGGCCGGCGCTCATGGTGGCCTGACTCTAGACGAAGCGACCCGCTACGCTCGCGGGGTGAGCTCATCCGCCAGGACCGATGGAGGGGCCGGCATCCGGCCCACCACGATCGCCGCCGTGCGGCGGGGGGTGCTGGCCTGGTACGCCGTCGAGCGGCGCGACTTCCCCTGGCGGCGTACCCGCGACCCGTGGGCGGTGGTCGTCTCGGAGGTCATGCTGCAGCAGACGCAGGCCTCGCGGGTCACCGACCGCTTCGGCCCGTTCATGGAGCGCTTCCCGACACCGCAGGCCATGGTCGAGGCCGGCGACGCCGCCGTGCTGGCCGCCTGGTCGGGCCTGGGCTACAACCGGCGGGCGCTCGCCCTGCGGCGCGCCGCCGCGGCGGTGGCTCGCGACGGCTGGCCGCGCGACGTGACCGGGCTGCAGCGCCTGCCGGGCGTCG
>DASRYM010000003.1:0-7223 GCA_035687145.1 Candidatus Zixiibacteriota bacterium
TGGCCTTCGTGGTGCCGCCGGACGCGCTGCTGCGCCTGGACGTGGCGCCGCGCTTCGTGGTGGCCGTGGTCGTCTGGTTCACGCCCATCTTCATCGCCAACCTCGTCTTCGCCGAGCGCTTCCGCAACGTCGAGGAGTCGAACGTGGCCTTCGGCGCCAACCTGCTGGGGGCCATGGTGGGCGGCGTGCTGGAGTACGCCGCGCTGCTGACCGGCTACCAGGCGCTGCTGATCCTGGTGGCGCTGCTGTACGGCGGCGCGTTCCTGGCCGGCCGCACGTATCTGGGGAGAAGGGCTGCGGCGGCCGCCGCAGTGACTGCCACCACCAGGTGACCCTCCCGCCGATCGCGGTCCGGCTGGCACGAACGGTGGCGCTGGCGGTGATCCTCGCCATCGGCATCTTCAACCTGTACCAGGCCGTCATCGGCTGGACGCTCTCGGACGCCTCGGCCTACTGGCAGGCCGCGCTGCGGTTGCGCGAGGGAGAGGAGCTGTACGTCGCCGCCGGTTCGGTGGATGCGCCGGACGTCTACCGCTACGCCCCGTGGTTCGCGTGGGCGACGGTGCCCTGGACGTTCCTGCCGGTCCAGGTCGCGGGCACCCTCTGGTCCATGGTGCTGCTGGCGGCCTCAGCGGTGGCCCTCTGGCCGCTGGTGCAGGCCCGTGCGTGGATCCTGGTCGCGCTCTTCGGCCCGATCCTGGTCGGCATCAGCGCGGTGGGCAACGTGCACCCTCTGCTGGTCGCCGGGCTGGTGCACGGCGTGGAGCGGAGAGGCGGTCCGCTGGCGATCGCTGCTGCGGCGTCGTTGAAGATCTTCCCCATCCTGCTGGCACTCGTGTATGCCGGGCGCCGAGAGTGGACGCGCCTGGTGCTTGCCCTGCTGCTGGCCGCCCTGCTCTGGGCTCCGGCGTTGGTCTACGACCTTCGCGGTTACACCACCGATCCGGGGCAGGCCGCATTCCTCTTCGGCATTCCGGTGCTGTACTTCGTCGCCACCGGGCTCGCGGTGGGGGGAACGCTGGCCCTGGCCGCCACGCGCTGGGGCTGGCTGGCGGGCTCCGTTACTGTCGTCCTGTCCCTTCCACGCTTCTTCGTGTACGACGTCACCTTCCTCATGGTCGGGGCCATTCCCGCATTGCAGTCAGGTCGCCGAGGGTGAGGTCGCGTAGCGCGTGAGATCGCAATCGCCGCGGTGGGTGATCTACCCGCTCCTCCTGCCTGCGGCCGTCGTCCTCCAGCAGGCCATCAGCTGGGTCGAGCCGCCGGGGTTCGTTCGGCCGCTCCTCGTGAGCATTGGCAGCGCCGGGATCGTCATGGCAGTGCTTACGCTGGCGCTTCGTCGAGTTGCCGTGGCCGGTCTGCTGACGCTGCTGATCGGGCTCATGCTGTTCAGCCGTGATCCCATCCTTGCCTTCCTCACGCTCCTCCGGGACACGCTTGGAATCCAGGCGGCGACCGTCGTCCTGGGGGTGATGGTCTTCCTGCTGACCGCCGGCCTGGTGTTCGCCTACCTCCTGAACCGCAGGGGGTCGCTGCGGACCCCGTCCATGTCCACTGTCACCAGCGGTCTCAACGCGTTCAGCCTGCTCCTGCTGGCGGTGATCCTGGTCCCGGCGGTACCTCAAATCCCCGGCTGGGTGAGCGATGCAGTCCCCCGCCAGCGCGCCGCGGCGGTGGATGCCCCACCGCCGGATGTGTTCCTCTTCGTCCTCGACGAGTATCCGCGCAGCGACGAGCTCGACCGCCTCTTCGGGATCGCCAACGACGATTTCACCGATGACCTGTCGGCGCGGGGCTTCACCGTCGATCCGAGCAGCCACTCCAACTACACCTACACGGCATTGACCCTCATCTCGATGCTGGAGCTGCAGCACCTGAGCGCGGAGACGGACCTCGAGACGAACGACGAGGCGTTGCGGACGCGCCTTCGGGCCGCGCTTCGCAACGGGGCGGGGATGCGCGCCCTGCGCGATGCCGGCTATCGGATCGTGGCGACCGCGCCCGGCTGGGAACACGTCGCGCTGCGGGCAGGGGTTGACCAATACGTCGACCGCCCTGAGCTCACCGACCTGGAACGGATCGTTCTGCAGCGGACGTGGATTCCGGACCTGCCGCCGGTTCCGGGAGACCTCTTCTTCCGCGACCTGCACGCTCGGGTGACCGGGATCCTGGATGACGCCGGTCGGGTCGCGGAGGAGGCCGGGGAACAGCCGGTCTTCACCTTTGTCCACGTTCCGGCCCCCCACCTGCCGTTCGCGTTCGGCGCGGACGGCGGGCCAGCCGCGTTCACGTCGCGGGAGTACGGTGCCGGGCGCCCTTCGGAATTTGGGCTGACCGCCGACGGCTTCGCTCGCACCTACGAGCAAAGCCTCAACGGCCTCAACCAGCGGCTGCTGCAGACCATCGATCGGGTGCTGGTTGCGGCACCGGATGCGGTGGTGGTCGTGATGTCGGATCACGGCTACCGTGGTGACGCCCCCGTCCACGGGCCGGAGCACCTGCGAAACCTGCTCGCGTTCCGCACGCCCGGTGCGCCGGACCTCCTGACGGGCGTGACGCCGGTGAACCTGATCCGGGCGCTGCTGGATGAGTACGCGGGGCTGGATCTCGGCGAGCCGGTCCCGGATCGCTACTTCACCACCGAGATCGACGGCACGCACTGGACGCTGCGCGAGATCTCGGACCCCGGCTGACTCACCGCAGCCGCGCCACCAACCGATTCGCCAGGTCGATCGAGTAGTTCTGCCCGCGGTCGTGCGGGTAGACCTGGAACATGCTGGCCACCCACAGGTCCGGGATGGGCGTCTCGAAGGGCGGGATGTGGTCGCGGTAGTCGACGGTCACGATGGGCTGGGCGAAGGGCGCGGCAAAGGACCAGGCATCGGTGATCCAGTCGGCCGACAGCGCCGGGTTGATGCGGGCCAGGGACGGCACGAACTCCATGACCACGTCCGTGGTCGAAGCCTTCATCAGCGGGTCGTCCATCGGCCGGTAGTTGCCCAGGTAGACCAGGTGCCGGCCGCCGTAGTCGGCGGGGTCCATGTAGTTGGTGTGCTCCACCAGGGCCATGAACGGGAAGCCCGGGTCGTTGATGTTCATCCAGTAGGTACCGGTCAGCGGGCGGTCGAAGGCGAGCACCAGGCAGTGGGCGCCGTAGGCCTGCCCCCACTCGTGACGCTCGCGGTAGGCCTGCGGCAGCTCCGGCACCAGGCGGCAGGTGAGGCGCACGGCCAGGGTGGAGACCACGCGGTTGACCAGCAGCCGGTCTTCAGCCGTATCCACGGTGAAGCCGCCGACTGCAGCGCTGCGCACCTCGCGCACCTCGGTCCCGAACCGGAGGTCGCCGCCCAGCTCCGCGATCCGCTCCGCCAGCCGGTTGTAGAGGCGCTGGAAGCCGCCGCGCAGGTAGCCCAGCTCGGCGGTGCGGTCGTGCACCCGGGCCCAGAACCAGGGCATGGCGATGGTCTCGGCCAGCGCACCGAACTTGCCGCGCAGCAGCGGTCCCCAGACGACGTCGTAGGCACGCTGCCCCATGCGGCGCCGAATCCAGTCGGCGGCCGTCGTGCCCTCCAGGCGGTTCGGGCTCGGCAGGAGGCGCAGGTAGGCCAGCGCGGCCCCCATGCGCAGCCGGTCCGCCATGGGCAGCGGGCGGAAGCGCAGCAGCGACATCGGTGAGTCCAGCTGGTGGACCTCGCCGTCGCGCAGGGTCACCGTCAGGGGGCGGCGCCAGACCAGGTCGTCACCCAGGCCGAGCTCGTTGATGAGGCCGATGGCGTGGCGGTCCCCCCGGAACAGGTGGTGGTAGAACTTCTCCAGCCAGACGCCGGGCTCCACCTCGAAGCCGGCGGCCAGCCCGCCGGGGATCGGCTCGCGCTCGAGGACGATGACGTGCTCCCCCCGGCTCGCCAGGCGGTACGCCACGGTCAGGCCCAGCGCGCCCGCCCCGAGAACGGCGGTGGTCGTCACGGCAGGAGCTCGAAGGCCGGGACGTGGGCGGGCCGCACGACCGAGAAGTCGCGCCGGTCGAGCGTGTAGATGCGCTTCACGCCGAGGCGCTCCGCGATCGCGACGGTCGCGGCGTCCACGAAACCGATGTCCGCGCCCGCGTACTGCTCGAGCAGGTCGACCGCGCGATCGAGGTCCGCCTGGTTCATCGGCTCGACGGCCCAGTCGGACGCGAACAGACCACGCAGGAATGCGCGCTCAGCCGCAGCGCCGATACGAACGTTCACGAGGTAGGCGATCTCGCAGAGCAGGTGCGCCGGGACGATGACTGCCTCCGGCTCCGATGCGATGGCCTTCTCGCACGTCGTATGCCATGGATCCTCACGACGAGCCAGCGCGTAGAGCACGCTCGTGTCGACCAGGACGGCCAATCAGCCTTCTCGCTCGCGCATGAGGTGCGCGGGGAGCTCCTCGCGCAGGATCTCGTCGGCCCGCTCGGCCACGTTCTCGTCCTCTCCGCCCGCGAACATACCGACGAATGGCGGCAGCTTCCCGCCCTCCTGCTCCCGGGCCTCCGCCACGTAGCGCTCAAGCGACTCGCGGATGACCTGCGCCGTCGGGCGCCTGGACCGGCGTGCGATCCGTTCCAGCTCGGCCAGCAGCGCCGGGTCGAGCATGATCGTCGTCCGCTTCATATGGTGATGCTAGCATATCCATCACCGACGGCGGCGATTGGCTCCGACCACGATGTACGTGAAGTCGTAGAAGATGAGCCGCGGCAGCGCGACGATCGCGGCCAGCCACGCGTGGCGTGGCAGGAGCCATGCCACCGCCACGGCCGCGGCCACCCCGACGATGGCGGTGACCAGCCAGGCCATCGGCCCGACCTGGTAGTAGACGGCCAGGCTCACCCCGGCCGGCGTCCGGCCGGGGTCCCAGCCCATGAGCGGCATGGGCAGCACCAGCACGCCGGTGAGGAGGAGGGTCAGCAGCACCCTGCGCCACTGGCGCTGGGCGGCGTAGGCCAGGACGAACAGGATGGGGGGCCGCCTTCAGCGATGCCGCCAGTGCCACCCACACCGGCCCGGAGGTGCGCGGGGCACCGTGGACCAGGGCTGCCATCAGCAGGGGTGGACGTTGCCCCGGCTGGCGGTCCAGAACAGGAGGCCGAAGGCGAAGGCGTCCAGGGCGACGCCGGCCGGCCGCGGCTCGCGGAGCAGCGGCCACACCGTCCAGGCGCTGGCTGCCAGCAGGATCGCGGTCCAGGCCACGTTCACCGCCGCTCGGGGCACGAAGGTCAGCGGGACCCAGAGCGCCACGAACCACGGGGCGCCACGGTAGGCGAGGGGCGGATCCACCGCGTCGGGCAGTGGATAGAGCTCCTGGCCAGCCAGAAGCCGATCGGCCGCCGCCAGGTAGGCGTCTGCGTCTCCCACCGTGAAGTGAGTAAGCGACCACCCCACGAAGCCGATGCCGATGGCCACGAAGACGGCCACCACCAGGGTGCGCAGGACGGGAAGCGGACGAGGCATCGTCGGGGAGCCCAGCCAGGGCGGTTGACAACGGCTCACCGGTACTGTTGACCGGCACTCGGCACGCGACCTAGCCTGCCGTCGCATGTCCGAGCCGTCCCCGCGCCGCCGTCTGCTCACCGTCCTGGTCGGTGCCTTCCTGATCGTCCAGGTCGGCGTTCCCGTGGTGGCTCTCTTCGGCCCGCGCCCGGCGCGCTTCGGGTGGCACATGTACTCGGCGCTGCCACCCCTGCCGGAGGTGTCGATCGTTCACGCCGATGGAACCGAGGAACCGGTGGACCTCGGCACGTTCTTCGCGGTGCAGCGAGCAGAGATCGACTATGCCGATGCGGTCCGGCGGCGGCTGTGCGAAACGTCCGACGCGACCGAAATCCTGATCAGGACCGATACCGCGGGGGTGGAATCGGTTCCATGCGGGCCATGATGGACGGAGTCCTGAACGGACGGACGGCCGCCAGACCGCTGGGCCTCGCACGGATCGGTATCGCTCTGGCGATCCTCCTCGAGCTGCGCGGCAGCGCCGACGCGCTCTTCCGGCTGGCCGATCCCCGCTTCATCCGCACGCCGTACGTCGACTGGGCGCCGTCGGTCACCGAGCCGCTGGCGTGGGTGTTGACGCTGCTGTGGGCCGTGGCCGGCGTCTCCTTCCTGGTCGGCTGGTGGACGCGGCCGGCCGGTTCGGTGCTGACCGCCACCCTGGCATCGGTCCTGTTCCTGGACCAGCAGCTGTACAGCAACCACCTCTACCTGATGACGCTGGCGGCCGCCCTCCTGACCGTGGCGGACAGCGGCGCCGCGCTGTCGCTCGACGCCATGCGGCACGGGACGCGCGCATCGGTGCCGGCCTGGGCTCCGTGGCTGCTGAAGGTCCAGGTCAGCATCGTGTACGCCTTTGCCGCCCTCTCGAAGGTGAACCTCACGTTCCTTTCGGGATCAGTGGTCGCCTCCTACCTGCGGCGTGACGGGCTTCTGGCCGTGCCGGCCGAATGGCGGGCGGTCGAGCCGATGATGGTGCTGGCCATCCTGGCCATCTGCCTGGAGGCCTTCCTCGCCATCGGCCTGTGGTTGCCGCGCTGGCGGCCCGCCGCGTTCGTGGCCGGCCTTGCGCTGCACATCGGCATCACCGGCTGGCTCAGCCCGACCTTCGCCATCGGCATCTTCTCGCTGCTGATGCTGTCGCTGTTCCTCCTCTTCCTGGAGGTCGAGCCCAAGCGCGTGGTGGTGTGGGACGACTCGTGCGGGTTCTGCGCGGGCTGGGTGCGCTGGTTCCGGCGCCTGGACTGGCTGCACGCCCTGGAGTTCGTTCCCGCCTCGAGCCTGCCGCGCGATGACCTGCCGGTGAGTGCCGACGAGGCAGCGGTTGCCCTCCAGCTCGTGACGCCACGTCGGGTGCGGGCCGGATTCGGTGCCGTCACCGGGGTCGCGGAGCTGCTTCCGGTCTCGTTCCTCTGGGCGCCCCTGTTGCGCCTGGCGCCGATTCGATGGCTTGGTGAGCGCACCTACGCGCGTGTGGCGGCTCGCCGCCTGTGTGCCTTGCCGGCCGCCAGCTAGCGATCAGGTGCCGGCGTCCTGGGTAAAGAGGTAGAGCACCCAGCCGTCGACGATCTGACCCTCGGTGTAGTGGCCGCGCACAAAGTCGCGCAGGGGATCGAGGATATCGAGGTCGCGGCCATCGCTGGTCAGCGGACGCGGGATGAGCAGCTGCTGGAAGCCCACCACGCCCGGCTCGCGCGAGCCCGCGTCGAC
>DASRYM010000004.1:0-11991 GCA_035687145.1 Candidatus Zixiibacteriota bacterium
CTGGCGCCGGACCCCGCCGTCATGGCCGAGGTCCCCTACTTCGCCCTCCACCCGCTGGGCCTGGAGCGCCGCCGTGCCGAGGTGCTGCGCCGCGTGGCCGAGATCATCGCCGCCCGCCCGCGGGCCACGCCGGAGGCGCAGCTGGCAGCGGTGGCCGGGGTGCGCGGCATCGGCCCGTGGACGATGGCCGAGGCGCGCCGCGTGGCGCTGGGCGACCCGGACGCGGTGTCGGTCGGCGACTACCACGTGCCGTCGCTGGTGGCCTTCGCTTTGGTCGGCGAGCGCCGCGCCGATGACGCGCGCATGCTCGAGCTGCTGGCACCGTACGCCGGGCAGCGGGGACGGGTGCAGCGCCTGCTGGAGGTGGGGGCACCGCTCCCGCCGCGCCGCGGCCCGCGCCGCGCGCCGCGGGACATCGGGGGGATGTGAGGAGTCGAATCCATGCGCATCGCGCTGGCCACCGTGGGCACCACCGGGGACGTGCGGCCGTTCGCCGCGCTGGCCGCCGGCCTGGTCGAGGCCGGTCACCGGGTGACCGCCGTGTCCTGGGAGCTGCACCGCTGTGCCTTCGACGCCACCGGCACCGAGTTCGTGGCCGCCGGTCCGGCGACGACGGCCGAGGCCATCCACGACACGGCCGTGCGCGCGGCGGCCGCTCGCAACCCGGCCGACCAGGTGGCCGTGCTGCGCGACTTCCACCTCCGCGAGGCGCCGGCCCACTACCGGCGGCTGCGCGAGGTGCTGCCCGGTCACGACCTGGTGCTGCTGCACGGCATCCATGCCCTGGCCCAGGCCGCGGCCCGCGACGCGCGGCTGCGCTGGGCGACCGCCGTCTTCGACCCCGTCCTGCTGCCGACCCGCACCCGTCCCCCGGCCGGAATGCCGCAGCTCGGGCCGTTCAACCGCGCGGCCTGGTGGCTGCTGGATCGCATGCTGCGCCGCCTGGACGCCCCGCTGCACGAGGCCCTGGCCGCGGCCGGCTCGCCGAACCCGGGCGCGGTGACCATGTTCCGCGCCCGCTCCCCGCGGCTGCACCTGGTGGCCTGCGCCCCGGCCATTGCCGACCCGCCGTCCGACCTGCCCGCCTTCGTCCACGTCACCGGCGCGTGGCTGCCGGCCGGCGAGCCGGAGCCGCTGCCCACGCGGGTCACCGACTTCCTGTCGGCGGGACCGCCGCCGGTCGCCGTCTCCTTCGGGTCCATGGCCGTCGAGGACATCGCCGGCGTGTGGCAGGCGGTGGTCGAGGCGGTGGCCGCCGTGGACGCTCGCGCCGTGGTGCAGATGCCCCATGCCCCGGAAGCCGCAGCGCCACCCGGCGTCCTCCTGCTGCGCGAGGCGGTGGACCATCGCGCGCTCTTTGCGCGCGCCGCAGCGGTGGTGCACCACGGCGGTGCCGGGACGACGCACACCGCGGCGGCCGCATCGGTCCCGCAGGTGGTGGTGCCGCACGTGGGCGATCAGCCGTACTGGGCCGCCAGGCTGCGGCACCTCGGCGTTGCGCCCGACCCGCTGCCCGCGGGAAGGCTGAATGCGGAGCGGCTCGCTGATCGACTCCGCGCCGCCCTGCACGACGAACGGCTGCAGCGCAACGCCGCGCGCCTTGGCGCACAGGTCGCCGCCGACCGTGGTGTGGCGACGGCCATCGGTCTGCTGGAGGAGGCGGCCGCCGCCTAGGCCAGGTGCGCCTCGCGCGCCCGCTGCGCGAGCTCCTCGCGGAACTGGGGATGGGCGATGGCGATCAGCGCCCGCGCCCGCTCCGGGACGGTACGGCCGTGCAGCTCGGCGATGCCGTACTCGGTGATCACGGTGCGCACGTGGGCCCGGGTGGTGACCACGCCGGCCCCCTCGTCCAGGACGGGGACGATCCGGCTCACCCGTCCGCCGGCCGCGGTCGAGGGCAGGGCGATGATGGCCCGCCCCTGCGGCGCCAGGGCCGCGCCGCGGATGAAGTCCATCTGGCCACCGACGCCGGAGTAGAAGCGACGGCCGATGGAGTCGGCGGCCACCTGCCCCGAGAGGTCCACCTGGATGGCCGAGTTGATGGCCACCATCCGCCGGAAGCGGCGGATGACGGCGGTGTCGTTCGTGTAATCCACCGGACGCAGCTCGATCATCGGGTTGTCGTTCACGAACTCGTACAGGCGCCGGCTGCCGACCAGGAAGGCGGAGACGATCTTGTAGCGGTTGATCTCCTTCTGCGCCCCGGTCACCGCCCCGCACTCGACGAGGTCCATCACCGCGTCGGTGAACATCTCGGTGTGCACGCCCAGGTCCCGCTTGTCGCGCAGCGCGGCGGCGGTGGCGGCCGGGATGGCGCCGATGCCCAGCTGAAGCGTGGCCCCGTCGGGGACGAGCGAAGCCACGTGCGCGCCGATGCGCCGCTCCACCTGGCCGATCTGGCCCTCGAGGTGCTCGTAGGGCGGCACGTCGACCTCCACCGCCAGGTCGATCTCGCTGACGTGGACGAAGGTGTCGCCGTGGGTGCGCGGCATGGCGGCGTTGAGCTGGGCGATCACCATCCGCGCACTGCGCACCGCCGCCAGGGTGGCATCCACGCTTGTGCCCAGCGAGCAGAAGCCATGGGCATCGGGACGGGTGACGTTGATCAGCACCGCGTCCAGGGGCAGGGCCCCGGTGGCGAACAGGTTGGGCACGTCCGAGAGGAAGACCGGTAGGTACTCGGCACGTCCCTCGTTCACCGCCTCGCGCGCGTTGGCGCCGATGAACAGCGCCTTGTGCCGGAAGCTGGCGGCCACCTCCGGCTGCAGGTGCGGCCCGGGCCCCTCGGTGTGGAAGTGGACCATGCGCACGTCGCGCAGCTCCCCCGCTCGAGCCACCAGCGCATCCAGCAGGACCGATGGCGTGGCCGCCCCCCCGTGCACGAACACCTGCTCTCCGGAGGCGATGCCGGCCACGGCCTCGGCTGCACTGACCACCTTCACGGCGGCGAGTCTACGGGGTCGGGCACGATCGCGCGGAGGGACTGGAGGTCACGACCGTTCGGGACCGATGGCCCTGCCGCTCCCCACCCTCCGACGGGATGCTGGGGCCACGCACGGCCGAGCCGATGGACGCGCCACGATGGAAACCGGCGCGGGCCGGCCTGGCAGGAGGTGCCGAGATGCGCGTGTTGCTCGCCTATGACGGATCGGCCTGCGCGGAAGCCGCCCGCGACCTGGTATCCCGCCTGCCGCTCCCCGAGGGATCGGTCATCACCATGGTCACCGTCCTGGCCCGCCGCCCCGAGCTGTACGGAGCCCCTGAGTTCGCGACCGTGCCGGCCGACGCCGCGGAGGCCGAATCGGTCCTCGCCGCCGACCTGCAGGGCATGCTGGACGAGGCCGCCGCGCCGCTGAAGGCGTGCCGGCATCGGGTCGAGACCCGCGTCGTGCGTGGACGGCCGGCAACGGCCATCCTCAACGAGGCCGCCGAGCTGCGCCCCGACCTGATCGTGGTCGGCTCGCGCGGGCACGGCCCGCTGAAGACGGTGCTGCTCGGCTCCGTGTCGACCGAGGTCGTCGATCACGCCCCCTGCCCGGTCCTGGTGGCCCGCACCCCCGCGGTCCGCCGCGCGGTGCTCGCCATGGACGGCTCATACAGCTCCGATCGCGCGGTGGCGGTCCTGCGCCGCTGGCCGATCCTGCGCGGCATCCCGACCCGGGTCGTGACGGTCGGCCCCGTCGACGACGCGATGCACACCGCCTCGCCGCTGTGGCCCGATCGACCGCTGATGCACGCTCCCGAGGTGCTCCTCGATCGACAGCGGCTGGTCGAGGTGGGCAGGCGTGCGGTCGACGAGCTGAAGGAGGTCGGCATCCCGGCCACCTCCGACGAGCGGGCCGGCGACCCCGCCACCGAGATCATCGCCGCCGCGGAGGCGACCAAGGCGGACCTGATCGTGGTCGGCTCGCGAGGCCTGTCGGCGCTGCCGCGGCTGGTGCTCGGCAGCGTGGCGCGCAAGGTCCTGCTCCACGCGCCGCACTCGGTGCTGGTGGTGCGCTCCGCGCGCGAACGGATCGAGCAGAAGGAGGAGGTCCGGGCGCCGGCGGCCATGGCGCTGGGCGCCCTCGGCGCCTGCTAGGGCGGCACCGGTCGCCGGCACCCTCGGCCGGCGCCGTCAGCCGGTGAGCTGCTGGGCAAGGTACTCGGCGTCGGGACCGACCCCGGCCAGGAGCGACGAGCTGCGGCGGTACAGCCACGGGAGGCCCAGCAGGTGGAGGCCCGGCACGGCCGTCACGCCGCGCCGGTGGAGGGGATAGCCGGTGGCGTCCAGCTCCAGGGTCGGGATCCAGCCGAAGTCGAAGCGGTAGCCGGTGGCCCAGATCACCGTGCTGATGCCGGCGTCGCGCAGGTCCAGCTGGCGGACGGTGGGCGGCTCGTAGTCGACCCGGTCCGGTTCCCATGGCGGGGCGTCGTAGCCGCCCCGCTCGATCACGGGGTCCAGCTCGGGTCGAACGTACTCGTCGAAGAAGGTGTCGGCGCGCTCGAGGTTGGCGGCGCCTGCTCCATCCGTCACGACCCATGGCGTGGCGTCCCCGGCAGGATTCGAACCTGCGACCGGCCGCTTAGAAGGCGGCTGCTCTGGTCCACTGAGCTACGGGGACCCGGCTGTGGAGGATACCGTAGCGCTGCGATTCCGCCGACCTGTCGCGGGATCGCCGGTTGCGGCGTACTCCCCAGCGCCAGCCGTACACCGGACAGGATCAGCCGGGCCTTCGCCGAGCCACGATGCGGGCCGCCAGCAGCCCGAACAGCAGCGCCACTCCGATGACCACACCGGACTCGCGGAGCACGACCACCGGGTACAGCGCCTCCGGCACGACCAGCATTCGCTCCCAGCCGACCAGGCTGTCCTCATCGGGCTCGCCGGTCTGCTCGTCCAAGCTGGTGTAGATGGCGCCGCCCATGGAGATGATCATGTCGCCGCCGCCCCGAGGCACTTCGTCCCAGCCGACCACTCGGCCGTCCAGCAGCTCGACCCGCTGGCCCACCATCAGGCCGCCCTCCAGCGGCCCGCCGGACCCCTGGACGTCGTAGGACACGACCAGCGCCTCGCTCTGGTTCCATCGGTCCATCCCAAGGCTCACCGCGGTGAAGGCCAGCACCGATACGAAGGCGGCTGCCAGCAGGGCCGGCAGCGTTCGCCCGACCAGCGCGCCCACCGCCAGACCGATGCCCAGCGCGGCGACGCCGCGCGCGACGATCAACCAGCCGCGACGGCCGTGCCAGGTGAAGTCGGCGTCCAGGTCGAGCGTCGGCAGCAGCGCGGACGACAGCGCCTCCGAGGCCAGTGCCACGACCGCCAGCAGCCCGATGAGGACTGCTGCCACGAACCCGACGCGCCACGCCAGCCATCGCAGCCGGGACCGATGGAGGATCCAGGCCAGGGCCGCGGTGCGCTGCTCCACTTCCCGTGCGACCACCGGCGCGCCGAGCAGCAGCCCCATCCCAAAGGGAGCCACCCACGACAGGTACAGAAGCCGAGTGCCCCATTCACTGAGGCCGTTCCAGCGGTCGGCGATGGGCTGGCATCCGGTCAGGACCCGCGCCTGCTCGCAGGCGAGCTGCTCTGCGGCCACGGCCTGCAACTGCCAGCTGAACCAAACCATGACCGCTGCCAGGCCGATGGCGCCGACGACCGAGGCGCCGACCTCCCAGCGCTGCAGCCGGAACGCCATGAGCGCTCGCTGCGTGAGGGCGCTCATGCGGGTCGCCGCCGTCGTACGAACAGCCACGTCGCGGCACCGAACAGCACGGCGAGCGCTGCCCACGCTCCCGTCTCGCGCAGCACCCACGCGGGGTATCGCTCGCCGGGGACGGCCAGCGCAATCTCCTCGCCGTACACATAGCCAGCGGGCGGTGGTTCATAGCCCTCGTCGCCCGGGCCGAGCTCCTCGCCCATGGGCGCCAGCATCATGGCGGGGATGACGCCGGCCGCATCGGCCTCGTCGAAGGCCAGCAGCCGCCCGTCCGGAGCGCGGACCCGCCAGTGCACCACGTGCGCCGACTCCATCCGTGCGTCGTTGACACCGATAGCCACCGTGTCGGTGAAGCGCCACTGTTCCATGCCGGTCGTCGTACCGATGAGGACGGCGACGCTCACCACGCCGGCCAGGAGCAGCGCCGGCAGCGTGCGGCCGACCATGGCGCCGGCCGCCAGGCCGATGCCCAGCAGGGCCACGGCTCGAGCCGGCACGATCAGGCCACGCTGGTCGAACCACAGCCAGCTGTGCGAGAGGTCGCGCGCGCCGCGGCATACGCACGATCGAAGCCGGGACGCAGCTGGACCGCCAGGTCCAGGTGGTCCTCCACCGTCAGCCCGTCGTACAGCGCCGGCGACTGCGGCACGTAGCCCACGTGGGCCAGCGCCTGCGACCGCTTCCGCCAGGGATCCAAACCCATGACCGCCGCGGTGCCGCGCGTGGGCTTCTCGAAGCCGACCCAGGTCTTGATCAGCGTGGACTTGCCTGCGGCGTTGGGACCGACCAGGGCGGTGATTCCCCCCTGCTCCACCGCCAGGTCGATCCCCTGCAGCGCCCAGGTCCTGCGTCCGTACCGTTTGGCGAGCTGCTGCGCCTCCAGCACCGGCCCGCTCACTGCACTGGACCGATAAGCACGCTGAGCCCCGCCACCAGCAGCGCCAGGGCCACGAATGGGACCGCGATCAGGCTGGCCCGGATGGTCTGCATCGGTTCACCTCCTTGTGGACCGATGCTCCCGCGCCCGGCGAGCGCTGGGAATCCGGCATCCCCACCCCGCGCGTTACGGGATTTCCCGCAACCGATGCGGTGGCGGCCTCTGCTACCTTCCGGCCATGTCTCTGCGCCGGCGGGACGTCGCCGCCCTCGCGCTCGCCGCCGTTGTCGCCCTGGCCGGGCTGACCGCCTGGCTGAACGGGCAGGTCGTGCTGGGCCTCAGCCTGGGGACCGATGCCGACGGGTACGTGGTCGTCCAGGAGGTGGTGCCCGGATCGCTTGCCGCGCGCAGCGACATCCGGGAGGGGCAGGTCGTGGTCGAGCTCGGGCTCCGGGACGAGACGACCGGCGGCGGCCAGTCGATGGCGATACCCGCCGAATTCGGTGGCGGCCGGATGGAGGTTCCCAGCGAGCCGGTGCCGGCGGACGAGATCACCTACCTCAGTACCGGCGAGCGCAACGAGCGGACCGGCGAGATCAATCCGTGGGTCGCATTCCTGGACGTCCACGCCTGGCGGCAGAACCTGCTGAACGCCGGGATCCTGCTCATCGCGGGTGCCGGGTTCGGCGCGTTGATGTCGTCGATCGCCAACCAGGGTCCGCTGGCTCCCGCCCTGCGCGGCGAGGGCATCCCGCTGGGCGTCGGGGTGGCGCTCCCGTTCATGACGCTGCCGTTGCTGTACACCGGGCTGCCGATCACCGCCTGGCTGGCGCTCGGGCTGGTGGCCGCCGGCGAGCTGCCGCTCGCACGTTCGCTGGCCGACCGGCACCCCGTTGCACGGTGGCCGGATGCGCTCTTCGGAGCGTCCGTCCTGGTGGCGGTGACCGTGCTCCTCGTCGCGCTGCAGGGCGCGCTCAGCGCCAACATGCGGGTGGCCGGAGACTCCACCGTGGGCCTGCTGCTATTCGCGGTGCCGCTGCTGCCGGCGGCGGCCGTCGCCTTCGGGGTGCCGCGCGCGCCCGACGAGCGGTTCCGGATCCTGGTCGGGGCCTCGGCCGCCGCCGCGGCCTCCCTGGTGATCATCACCGACGGTGGACCCAACCTGCTGCCGCTGGCGGCCTGGCTCGCGATGGCGTTGCTCGGTCCCTGGGTCTGGAGGCGGCTGGTGCGGACCCGGCAGGCGCTGTTCGAGGCTCGCGCGGCACGCTCCGCGCTGCGCGTCCGGGCCCAGGGTCTGCAGCAGCCGGAGCCTGCGGCCTGGCATATCGGCCGCGTCCGAGTGCGGGATGCGGCCGCCATCGCCATCACGCTGTCGGCGGGGTTCACGGCCGTCACGACGACGGACGCGGTCATGGCCGTGGCCATCGGCCTTGCCGCCTTCGCCCTGGCTGCGCTGCTGCTGCAGCGTGGCCTGCTCGGGGCCGCGTGGCGCTCGGCGGCCATCCCGGTCGCCGCGACGCTGGCCATTCCGGTGTTCGGAATGGGCATCTCCGCCGGCGGTTCGGAGCCCCTGGCCCTCTGGGCGGGGCTCTTCGCGATCCTCGGCGCCCTCCCGGTGGCCGGCGCGATCTCCGCGCGCCACCCGGATCCCGGCTGGCGGCGAACGCTGTTCCTCCTGTGGGGCGGCATGGCGGTCGCGGCGATGGCGGCGACGGTCGCGCTCGGCCTGGTCAGCGTCGAGCGCTACCTGCTGATGGGCTTCGTCCCGGTGCTGCCGGGCCTCATGGTCGCCTTCAGCCAGCACCCCGGCGCGCCGTCCCGGCTGACCGATCGGCTGGACGTGCTGGCGCTTTCGGTCACGCCCGGCGCGGCCATGACCATGCTGGTCCATCCGGTGGGGATCGTCCTGTGCCTCGGATGGGTGGTGGTCCTTGTGGCGTGGCGGCGCTTCACCATCGCGCCGCTGGTGGGCCTGGCGGCGCGGACGCAGCGGGAGCGCGACCTGGCCGTGGCCGCCGTGGAGGCGGAACGTGCGCGGCTGGCGGCCGACCTGCACGACGACGCCCTCCAGGAGCTGTCCGCCCTGGTGCGCCGCCTGGACGCGGCCGGGGATGCCGAGGGCGCGGAGCTGGCGCGTGGCGTGGCCGAGCGGCTGCGGACCATCACCTCCGACCTGCGGCTGCCGCTGCTCGACGACCTGGGCGCCGGGCCGGCCCTGGAGTGGCTGGTCGGCCGGGTGCGGCCCCTGACCGACGGTGAGGTGCTGCTCGAGCGGGCCGACGACCGGCGGCCGCCGCCCGGCGTGGAGCTCGCCGTCTTCCGCGTCGCACAGGAGGCGTTGGCCAATGCCGTCAAGCACGGACGAGCGCCGATCCGGGTCCGGTACCGGGTCGAGGAGGACGGCAGCGTGTCGCTGTCCGTGGACGATGCCGGCCCGGGGATCGAGCCCGGCGCGGCCGAGCGCGCCCTGCAGGCGGGGCACCTGGGCATGGCCAACATGCAGCAGCGCGCTGAGCAGATCGGCGCCCTGCTCGACATTCGGCGCTGGCCCACCGGCGGGACGCACGTCGCCCTGGAGTGGCGCCCACAGTGACCGAGCCGGTCCGACCGATCCGCGTCGCCGTGGTGGACGACCACCCCGTGGTGCGCACCGGGACGGCCGCCATCGTGGAGCAGACGCAGGACCTGACGCTGATCGGCACCGCGGCTTCGCTGGAGGAGGCAATGCCGCTCTTCGACGCGTCGGCCGTGGACGTCCTGCTCCTGGACCTCCGGCTGGGCCAGGAGTTCGGCCTCTCTGCGCTGTCCGACCGCGGGCGTGCCATACCGGCCATCGTGGTCGTCACCTCGTACGACTACCCGCAGTACGTGGAGGCGGCGCTGCGGCTGGGAGCCGCAGGCTACGTGCTGAAGACGGCGCCCATCGGTGAGCTGCTGGAGGCCATTCGCCGCGCGGCCGCCGGCAAGCTGGCCTTCGACGTGCGGCCCGGCGCGGCAGCGGCCGCCCCGCTGAGCGCCCGGGAGCGTGACGTGGTGGCGGCCGTCGTGGATGGCCTCTCCAACGACGAGATCGCCGGGCGGCTGGGCATCTCACCGAAGACGGTCGAATCGCACCTGCGCCGCCTCTTCGAGCGCCACGGGCTGGCGTCGCGCACCGAGCTCGCCACCCGCGCCCTGCGCGACGGGTGGCTGGAGGTTCCTCCCTCCGGGTGACGGCGGCCCCTCCATCGGTCCATCCGAATGCGCGTGCGCTAGACTCACCACTACCCATGACCGATGAGCAGCGGGACGACCGCATCATCACCCGCACCCAGCTGCAGCCGACCCAGATCGAGATCGACAAGCAGCTGCTCCGCGACGAGGACCTGCTCAACGAGGAGCACCTGCGTCGCATGGACCAGGTGCTGCTGCGGCGCAACCTGGACCACGCCAGGATGTTCAGCCGCAAGCTGTCACTGGAGCTCCAGCAGTACGTCCACCTCTACACGCCGGAGGCCAACGAGCTGCGCCGCCGCATCGAGAAGTACATGATCATGGAGCGCATGATCGAGCGGGAGATGGCGCGCCGCCACACCTACTGAGCGCTTGCCCGGTTTCCGGCCAAGCATAGCCGGATTTGTGGAAATCTGCGGGCACGTGCCGGCGCCCATGTGGAAAACTCCCCACCCCCTGGGACCGATGGCTCAGCGGCCCCGGGACCTCCTTCCCAGCCCGCTCCGACGCCGACCCGCGGGCGCCGTGCGGGGCCCGCTCAGGCGGTGCTCGCCGCCGGTCGCCGAGAGGCGACCTGGTCGCGTGCCGGCACCGCCGAGGACCCGGCCAGGACGGTCCGCACCCACCCGGCCAGCCGCGGCATCTCGGTCAGCGCGAAGGTCACCCCGTGCTCGGCCAGCTCCTCGTACCCCCACCCGTTGAACTCACGACGAGCGGCAACGGCGCACATCTCGTCGTAGAGATCGGGCCAGCCGACGTGCCTGCGTCGGTAGCAGAACCGGATGAAATCGGCGATGTCGGGCGGCGGCACCTGCCGCTGTTGGGCGGGTTGGACAGGTCGCGCGAAGGGCGCGGGCGACCGGTCGGACATGGCGAGCTGGCCTCCGAAGGTGCGCTGACGGACCGCTTGGGATCGGTTCCCGGACGCGATGATTCCCGATGACGACTACGCGTCGGCGGCGAATGCTACGCCCCTTTTGCTCGCCTGCGAAGGGGTTCTGTCCACCAAGTTATCCACAATCATTTCCACACCCCGCTCAGTGCCCTCCGGGGAGCTCCATCGGGGTCAGCACGGCGATCTGGTAGCCGTCCGGCCGCTCCACCAACTGGTAGCAGAACCGCTCGCGGACCGCGCCGCCGTAGGACCAGGTGACATCGGCCCAGACGGTGCCGGGCGCCTGGCCCATGATCCGGATCTCGTGGTCCGCGGAGTCCACGCCCTCGTACTGGCCCCAGGCCCGGGCGAAGAAGTCCTGGGTCTGCCGGGCATCGCTCACCGCGATGGCCTGCCCCGGGAAGAGGATGAGCGACGGGACCGCGTACATCCGCGCGATCGCCGCCTCGTCGCGGGCCAGCAGGGCCGCGACGTATCGGTCGAAGAAGGCCTGGACGGTTTCGTGGGTCGGTGTCTGCGCCGTCATGGCTCCAACCTAGGGGCCAATCCCGACAAGCTGGTGTCAGCCTTCCGGGCGCAGTGCCTCGACGAGCTTGTCCAATGCCGACTGGGCGGTCGCGGATGCGGTTGGACCGATAACCACCAGCGCGGCGATCAGGGCCGATGCCTCCCCCGGCGAGAAGCCGATGGGCGGCAGGCTGCGCCGGGCGTCGATCGCGTAGCCGCCGCCTCGGCCGCGCTCGACGCGGACCGGGACGCCGGCGTCGAGCAGCTCAGCCACGTCGCGCTCGATGGTCCGCTCGCTGACCCCCAGCTCCCGGGCCAGCCACCCGGCTGACGCGACCTGGGGCGCTCGCACGCGCAGGAGCTCGATGAGCGCGTGGTGGCGCTCCACCCGCGGGACGATGGCGTGTGGCGAGACGAGGGTTGGAGACCTGGACACCTCACCGGAGCCTAGCACGCGCTTCACGGGACCTTCACGCGGGCGTCGCGGCGTGGAAACGAAGCGCGAGCACCCTCCTCGCCAGGGCCGGCGCGGGCCGGCCGCATTCAGACCGATGGAGGAACTCCATGCGACGCATCGTCTTGGCCGCACTCGGCGGCCTTCTCGCGGTCACGGCCCTCGCCGCCCCGGTGGGTGCGGCGAGCCGGGAGTTCGGCGTCGTCTACGCCAACGACATGGCGTACCGCGTGTTCGGCAACAGGGCCAACGTGCCGGACGGCACCGGGACCGATCCGTTCGCCATCTTCACGAACTCCGCGAACCCGTCCCAGCGCGGCGTGGCCGAGTTCGCCCCGGGCTCGGC
>DASRYM010000005.1:0-19660 GCA_035687145.1 Candidatus Zixiibacteriota bacterium
CGGCCGCTCGTCCACCGTGGCGACCACCAGGTCGCGCGCCGGATCGAAATGCGGCGTGGCGTGCGTGGCCCAGTTGCGCAGGGCCTCGAAGGTGACGCGCTCCTCCACGCCGTCGGCGGCGTTCGCCGCGGCGAAGATGCCCACGAAGGCGCGGAGGTCGTCGTCGCCCGCGAAGGGGCGCAGCGCGAACCCGGCCGGCAGCCGGTCGTCGAGGCCGGCCGCCGAGGGCTCCATCGGTCCAACAGTCATGGCAGGTTGATCTCCGTGTGGCCCATCAGGGCCCGTCTCAAGGTCCGGCAGCGCCATGGCTCAGCCCACCCGCTTCAGCTTTCCGGTCGCCTTGGCGTAGCGCTCCGCGCGCCCGAAGGCCCACATCCCGGCCGGGATGAGCACCACGCCCATGACCAGCAGCGGCCAGACGTCGTGCAGCAGGGCGTCCACGCCCACGCCGTCGATCAGCCCGGCGCGCACGCCGTCCAGGACGTAGGTCGCCGGCGACAGCGACGCCACCACCTGCATCCAGCCGGGGAGGATGGAGACGTCGTAGTACACGCCGCTGACCAGCAGCAGCACGGACTGGATGACGAACACCATCTGCGCGCCGCGCTCGACGTACATCAGCGGCAGGATGGACGCGGCGATGCCGATCCCGGCGAAGCTGATCGTCCCCAACGCCGTGAAGGCGATGGCTGTGGCGAAGTTCGCGCCGGACAGGTCCAGCTCGAAGAAGAGCGCCAGCACCAGCAGCACGAACGCGGTGTGCACCAGCCCGAAGATGACGGCGTACATGGCCGCCCCCAGCAGCTGGGCGTAGCGCCGCACCGGGGCCATGAAGGTGTACTCCAGGGTCCCCTCCCAGCGCTCCCACTGGACCGCCTCGGCGATGAACTCGAAGACGATCGACAGGTAGCTCCAGAAGATGGCGCCGATGACCAGGGTCAGCAGGAGCCGCTCGTCGTTCTGGGCACGCCCGATCAGGCTGACGGCCAGCGCGCCGGCAACCGAGTAGACGAGCCAGGCGATCTCCCAGCCCCAGTATCGCTTGGTGAGGTTGAAGTTCCGCTCGACGAAGGCGTAGGACGCCTTCAGCTCGCGGGCCATCATGGCCATTGCTTTCCTTGCTCCTGTCGGTGCGGGTGGCTGAGCCGGCCCGATCCCCCTAGAGGGACCGGACCGGCCGCAGAGACGGGTCCGCCGCCAGGCGCTCGCCCACGCGGACGAGCTGGCGACCGACCCACCGGCGCACGGGTCGGCGCCGGACGACGTGGGGACGCTGGCCCGGCACGCCGTGGATGACGAGGCGCAGGTGCGCCACGCGCTCCTCGTGGTGCTCGGTCAGGCCCTCAGGGGTCGGATGGATCCACACGGTTGATCACCTCCTTTCTGTTCCGCTACTCGTCGTTGTCGTTGTCGTTGTCGTCCTGCTCGCCGAAGTCGTCGTCCAGCGAGCGGCCGGTGAACTGCATGAACACGCTGTTCAGGCTCGGCTCCAGCCCGTGGCGTTCGGCCACGAGCGCCTTCAGCCCGGCCGGCGTGTCCTCGGCCACGATCCGGCCGTCGTTGATGATCGAGATGCGGTCGCAGAGCCGGTCGGCCTCGTCCAGGTCGTGCGTGGTCAGCACGATCGTCGCGTCGTGCGTGTCCCGCAGCTCCTCGATGAAGGCCTGCACGTCCAGCTTCGACCTCGGGTCGAGACCGGTGGTCGGCTCGTCCAGGAGCATCAGCACCGGGCTGGTCAGCAGGGCCCGCGCGATGGCGACCTTCTGCTGCATGCCCCGGCTCATCTGCTCCAGCGGGCGGGACAGCCGCTTCTCGGCGATCCCCAGCCGGGCCAGGATCCGGACGGCGTCCGCCCTGGCCTGCCGGGCATCGAGCCCGTACAGCCGCGCGGCATAGATCAGGTTCTCGGCGGGTGAGAGCTTCTTGAAGAAGGCGGCGTCCACGCTGACCCGATTGATCAGGCGCTTGACCGCCATCTCCTCGCGCTCGATGTCGTGGCCGAACACCGCCACCCGCCCGGTGTCGAGCGTCAGCAGCGTGCTGACCAGCCGGATGAGCGTGCTCTTGCCGCTCCCGTTGGCGCCCAGCACGCCGTGGATGCTCCCGCGCCGGATGCGCAGCGAGACGTCGTTCACGGCGACCACCGGCTTGCGCCTGCGACCGACCTTGAAGGCCTTGGTGACGTGCTCCACCAGCAGGGCCGGCACGGCATCGGTCTCGCGTGGCCGGTCTCCATCGGCCTGGACCGATGGAGTGGCCGGGCGCCGCTCCGCGGCGACCGCATCGGTCTTCAGTTGTTCGACGGTGGCCGTCATGTCCGATTCCCTCTGGTTCATCTGGTTGGTTGGACCGATTGCGCCGCGGAAACGAAGCGAGCCGCGGACTCCTCGCGGGTCCACGGCTCAGGGGTTCATGCCTGATGGGCATGAAAAAACCGTGGACCCGATCTGGCCCACGGCTCGTGGTGTCGGCTTGGCGGCCCTGCCGCCTGCGTCTTCCTACGACCAGGGCACAGATCTCCCGTCGAAACCGCCGTTGCCCGACGGAGTCTGGGGGCGCGGGTTGGTGCGCCGAATGAGATCCATTGCCTGAGACTCTTCCTCGTTGGTGATTGGTGGCCGGACGGCATGCTGAACGACGGATCGTTCTTCTGGCCGCCGCGGGAGTCTACGCCGCCCGACCTTTCGATGTCAAGCGAATAGCGAGGTAGTGGTTGCAGCGAACCGAAGTTGCCGGTGCGAGGCGGATAGACTCGATTCGCACCACGTGCGTGCTGCAGCCCTGAGGCCCGCGAAGAACGGGCCCTTTGGCACGGGTGAACCCGCATCGGGATGCCACAATGGCCGCGCCTGCGTTCGCGCGCAGGGCGAGCGCACCGAGCAGCGGAAGGTAGCGATTCATGAACATCAACCGCGGGCTCCTGTTCTGGGGCCTGGCCCTCATCACCGCGGGCGTGGTGGCCCTGGGGGTGCAGCAGGGGTTCCTGGACCGCGACGCCCTGGCCGGCGCCTGGCGGCTGTGGCCGGTGATCCTGATCGCCATCGGCCTGTCGATCGTGCTGGCGCGGACGCCGTTCGCCCTGATCGGCATCCTGGTGGGCGCCCTGGTGCTGGGCGTGGTCGGCGGGGCGGTGATCAGCGTGGGTCCCGCCTTCGGCGAGTGCGGCGGTGACGCCCCCGACCCGGGGGACCTCCGGCAGGAGTCGGGCGAGTTCGGCGCGGACGCGGCCAGCGTGACGCTGGAGTTCGACTGCGGTGAGCTGGAGGTGGCCATGGCCGACGGCGCCGGCTGGCAGACCCGTACCGGCGCGTCTGGCGACGACCAGCCACAGGTGAACGCAGGCAACGCCACACTGGAGGTCCGCTCGCCGGAGGGGGAGCTCGACTTCTTCGACGGCGGGCGTCAGCGCTGGGAGATCGAGCTGGGGAGCGACGTCACCTACGACCTGTCGGTGGACGTCAACGCCGGCGACGCGGACCTCGACCTGGCCACCGGGCGGTTCTCCGCGCTGGACGTCAACCCCAACGCCGGCGCGCTGCGCATCGACCTGACCGGCGCCGCCGTGGAGGAGCTGGCGGTGCAGGTCAACGCCGGCGCCACCGACATCACCGCCAGCGCCGACTCCCGCATCGCCGGCCGCCTCGGCATCAATGCGGGGGCGGTGGAGCTCTGTGTGCCGGCCGATGTCCCGATGCGCTTCGACGTGGAGGGCGTTGCCTTCGGGCACAACCTGGACGACGATGGGCATGGGCTGCAGGAGCAGGGCGAGGACACCTGGGTCACCCCCGGCTTCACCGAGGCCGACGCGGTCATCGACCTGCGCATCGAGGGCAACGCCGGAAGCTTCAACCTCAATCCCGAAGGAGGCTGTGAATGAACCGACGCCTGTACCGTTCCCGCACCGACTCGGTCATCGGCGGTGTGGCCGGCGGCGTCGCGGAGTACCTGGACGTCGACCCGTCCATCGTCCGCATCGTGTGGGCCATCCTGGCCATCGTCACCAGCGGGATCTTCCTCGTCCTCTACATCGTGATGTGGATCGTGGTCCCCGAGGGGCCCGCTCGTCAGCCCGCGGGACCGATGCCTCCGCCTGCGGCGGAAGAGGAGGGCACCGGCACCCAGGTGGCCTCCGTGGCGGACACGTCGGCCTGGACGCCGGCCGCGGAGGAGCCGCGGCGGCATCGGTCCAGCAATGTCGCGCCGATGGTCTTCGGGCTGCTGCTAATCGGGCTGGGCGCCTGGTTCCTGCTCGACGAGTACATCCCGTGGCTCGACCGTGACCTGCTGTGGCCGATAGGCCTGGTGGCGATCGGGGTCGTGCTGCTGGTCGTCTCGGCCCGTCGAGGGACCCCCACCGCCGAGTAGGTCGCGTCCGAACAGGGCGAAGGCGGCCGCGGCCACGCCCACCAGGACGCCGGCCGCCAGCTTGAGGACGTCCGCGCTGATCAGCTGGCCGCGCGCGCCCTGCGGCGGGTCGGGGAACTGGAAGCCGTAGTTCCAGGGCGGCAGGGTCCGCATCATGTTGATGTACCAGTCGGGCATGGCCAGCGCTGAGCCCATGGGGAAGATGATCACCCCCGCCGCCACGGCCAGCACCAGGAAGGCGACCGCGAACGGCCGCCAGCTCCAGTTGCGCAGCGCCTCGTCGACCACGTAGGCCACCGCCACCATGGCGAACATCAGGGCGGTCAGGTAGTGGTACTGGAACGCGGCCCGCTCGATGCGCGTCCAGGGCAGCCACTGGAAGGCGAAGGCCACCACGAGCAGCGCCAGTGCCGGGTTGCGCCGCTTCCAGGCCATGAGCCCGCAGTACACGATGGCCGGCACCCCGGCCCAGAACAGGATCGGGTTGCCACCGTTGTAGATGACGCCCAGTTGCCGCCCGTCGAAGTCGTGGGTGTAGAAGAAGACGGTCTTGAGGTCCAGCGGCCAGGACCACCACGGGGACGAGGCGGCGTGGCCCGCCTGCAGCCCAAAGTGGTAGCCGAACATCTGGGCGTGCAGCTCCTCCAGCGACCAGCCGTAGCCCGGGCCGGCATCCGGCCCGGCGATGGCGTGACCCAGCTGCAGGTAGGGCACGTAGGTCAGCAGGTAGACGGCCAGCGGCACGATCAGCAGCGAGGCTCCCACCCAGGGCCAGGCGAAGCCGCCCAGCTCGCCGGGCTGGAACCAGCGCCGGTCCGAGTCCCGGTCGACGAGTGACCTCACCGCCCGGGCGAGGAGCAGCAGGCCGGCCACGCCCAACAGCAGCAGGCCCGGCCAGACCGCCTGTGCGCCGCGCGCCAGCACGCTGAACACCAGCTCCACCGCGTCGTCGGGGTGGGGCATGCCCTCGATGCCCTCGAAGGACTGGAAGGCCACGGCCAGCGCCACCCCGGCTCCGCCCAGCACCACGCCGCTGGCGGGGAGGGCCAGCAGGTCGCGCGCCTCGAGCCGGATGGGTCGCACCCAGGTGATGAGCAGCGCCAGCAGCAGCGCACCGATGCAGGCCACCAGGAACGGCCACGGTGCGCCGAAGCCGGCCACCACGGTGGTGAAGCCGATGCCCCCCACCAGCAGGAAGCGCCCGAGCCCCGAGCGAGCCAGGACCAGCACCCACAGGCCGGCCAGCGCGTAGAAGCCGACCCACTTGGTCCCCGCCGCCAGGCCGATGAGCACGCCGGTCAGCGGCAGCGCCCACCAGGCGCTGCGCCCCCATCGGCCGGACCAGACCTGCCAGAAGACGAGGTACGCCGCCGCGATGAAGGTGGCGACGAAGATGTCGTTCATGCTGATCCGGCTCATGACGTAGCTCATGCCGTCGAAGGCCCAGAACAGGGCGGCAAGCACCGCGATTCGCCGGCGGGCGAACATGGTCGCCGCCAGCAGGTAGATGATGGCCACCAGGAGCGAGCCGAAGACGATCCCCGACAGGCGCCAGGCGAAGGCGTTGCTGCCGGCGTCCACGCTGACCAGGGCGGCGCCGCTGCCTCCGCCGTCGTCGCCGGTGGCCACGATCAGGCGGCCGTGGTCGTCGTCCTGGCGGTGGTCCGAGATGTCGAAGGCCATGACCCGCGGCTCGGCGGGCAGGAGGGTGGTGTCGAAGGCGGCGAAGCCGGCGGACTGGCTGCCGCCGTTGCCGATGGGCTGGATGGTCCACACCGCCGGCTGGCCCGTATCCGAGTCCGTGCCGGCGATGTAGATCAGGTTGGCGACGTGCTGCCAGCCGATGAGGGACGGCGAGCCGGGCAGCGGGGCGGTGTCGATGATCTCCAGCGCGTCGTCGAAGACGGTGATGCCGCCGTCCACCGCGGGGTGCTCGACCGACGGCCCCAGCCGCCCGACCGGCACGTAGACCTGGGCGTCGCCGCCGCGGCCGCGGACCTGGAGCACGCCGGCGGGCGCGGCCGGCAGGTCGCGGACCAGCTCCACCTCCTCGCCGTCCACGGTCTCGGTGATCGGCTGCAGGCTGCCGCCGTCCAGTCCCACCAGCGCCTCCCGCGCCGGGTCGATGGCCACCACCCGCTCGCCGTTCTCACCCTCGCCGACCAGGTAGCCGATGTCGCTGGCCACCAGGTCGCTGCGCGCCAGCTCGGCGCCGGTGACGCGCTCGAAGGCCGCGATCCCGTCCGCCCCGCGCACGAGCAGCATGCCCGCCTCGCGGGGGATCTCGATCTCCTCCACGGTGGCCAGGCCGGTCTCCAGCGGGGCGACCTGCACCGGTGGCGCCCGCTCCCCGCGGGCGGTGACGAAGGCCGCCAGCTGGTAGATGCTCAGCGTCCCGTCGCGGGCGGAGCCGACCAGGAGGCGCTCGTTGTCCTCGTCGTAGGCCAGGGTCGCCACCGGGTCCGGTGCTTCCCACTGGGCCACCACCTCGCCGGAGGGCAGCTCACGGGCGGTGATGCTGGTCCCACCATCGGCCGTGAACAGGATCGAGGCCGGTCGCAGGAAGGCGGTCCGCTGCGGGGAGATGGCCATGGCCGTGACCGGCGCATCGGTCTCGGTGGTGCCGACCACCTTGTTGGGATCGGCCACCACGATGCCGGCCGCGATCAGGTACTTGGCCAGCATGGGGTGGGTCCACTCGTAGGTGTCGCGCGTCCAGCCCTCCTGCCAGTTGGCCAGCCACTCGGTGGCTGAGCGGGCGTGGTAGACCTCGTCGAAGTGCATGGAGCGCGGCATGTCCAGCCGCCACAGCCGGAAGATGAGGGCGATCAGCACCAGCCCCAGCACGATGGCCAGGTCCAGGCGGTCCAGCTTCCGCGGTCGCTCTCGCAGGTAGGGGTCGGCTGGGTCGGGCCGCAGCCAGAGGCGCACCCGCTCGAGAACCGATGGGCCGCTCTCGAGCTCCGGCGCGCCCTGGAGCTCGCGGTCCTGGACGCCGGGTTCCGCGGGCTCTTCGGCCGGCGCCGCCACGTGGTCCGGCTCGGCCAGCCAGGAGGCGCGCGCCACCCGCCAGGCGAGCACGCCGAGCACCACCACGATCATGAAGCTGAGGGCGAAGATGCCCCAGTCGGTGAAAATCGTGGCCGCCAGGAACGGGTCGCGCGCCATCGGCTCACCGTTCACCCCCGGGCCCATGGGCGGTGGTTCGGCGAACGACCAGTCGGCGGTGTAGACCCAGTAGACGTTGGCGAAGAACGAGAGGCTGAGGAGGGCGTAGAGGGCGGCGCCGCCCCAGGTGCCCAGGGCCAGCGGGACGGCGGCGGCCACCGCCACCACGGCCAGCTGTCCCACGCCGGAGCCGGAGGTGGTGTCCGCCGGGAGCGGGCCACCGGGCCGCAGCACGAAGATCAGGAGGGCGACGGTCGCGGCCACTGCGGCCGAGACCCAGGCCTGGCGGCCGGCGAACGAGCGCCAGCGCTGCGCGACCAGGGGCGCCGCCAGGGCCAGGGCCGGGAACAGGTACCGCTCGTGGACCCGGGTGGGGACGGCGAAGAAGGCGACCGCCAGCAGCAGGGCGGCCTGCAGCAGGCCGAGCGGGTCGTCGCGACGGGCCACGTGCCACAGAGCCAGCAGCGCGGCGATCCCGAACAGCACCGCCCCGACCAGCTGCCAGGTGACGGCGAAGGAGCCGATGAGGAAGGCGATCCCGGCGCCATCGGTGCAGCTGGCCGACGGCGCGTCGCAGCCCCAGAACAGCGTGTCACCCAGACCGCTCCACGGGTTGCGCCACAGGTTGAAACCGTTGATGGTCAGGCCCGCGTAGGTCTGGGTGGCCTCGACGAACTTGCCGACCAGGCTCAGCGAGCCCTCGCCCGGGGCCCAGATCGGCATGCGGAAGGGGAGGGTCAGCAGCACCAGCGTGCCGAGGCCGGCGGCCAGCGAGGTGAGGACCCGCAGCGAGTCCGGGCGACCGGCGTGCTCCGGGTCCGAGGAGCGCCCCAGCAGGTGGCGCTTGAGCCCGACGATGGCCACCACCGGGATGAGGAAGGCGAACTGGAACTTGACCAGCATGGCCACCACTGCGCCCGCAGCGGCCAGCTCGGTCCAGCCGCGCGCCAGCCAGTACAGGGTGGCCAGCAGGATGAGGGCACCCACCGAGTCCACCTGGCCCCACACCGTCGAGTCGAAGATGGTCCCCGGGTTGAAGAGATAGACCGCGGCGGCCGCCACCCCGACGCGCTCCCCGCTCCACGACCCGAACCGCCCGTCCAGGAAGCGGCGGCTGAACACGAACAGGAGCCAGGCCACGCCGGCGTCGGCCAGGACGCCGGGGATCTTCACCAGGCCGGGGGTGATGTCGACCCCGGTGACCGGGCTCAGCGCGCGACCGATGGAGCCCAGCAGCCAGAGGACGTAGAGGTAGCCCGGCGGGTAATCGCTGAAGAACCTCGGATCGTAGAATGCCCCCGGTCCCCCCGCCGCCATGCGCTGCGCCCAGGCTGTGAAGTCGCCGATGTCGATGCGGAAGCCGCTGAACGGCAGCAGCACACCACCGATCAGGGCGCGCAGGAGCACGCCAACGACGATGAGGGCGATGACCAGCTGGCCGGCGTCACGCGGCCGAGGAAGTGACCTCGCGCCCCGCCGCAACGCGGAGCTGGGGGTCATCGTTTCCGAGGCGTTGGTCACGCGCTCGGAATGGTCCAGCTCGGCAAGGTGGCGGTGAGTATACATCGAGGTCCGGACGCCTCCGGTTGGCGCCCGGTTTCGTGCGTTCCGCATGCCACGCCCGAGGCCCGACGTCAAGCTCATCGACGAGTGGAACATTTGCGACGGCGGCTACGGTACGATCGACCGGCGACCGAGGCCACCTCGGCCGCCGTACGTCTTCGTGGTCCCGCCCTCCTGCTCGATGCCATGCAGCGGACGTCGGACACGGAGACCGTCGCGACGTATCCCCGCTATACCGACCTGCTCCGCATCGAGGGACTCACGTGACCGATGCCGCCGCAGCCGGCGCACCCGCGCCCGGCGGGCCGGCCAGCGCGTCCGACCCGGCTGCCGCACCGGCCCCGGGCGACCGCCCACGCCTGACGTTCTTCTTCCCCGCCTACAACGAGGAGGAGAACGTGGAGACCACCGTGGCCCGGGCACTGGAGAAGATCGGCCCGCTGGTGGACGGCTCCCTCGAGGTGCTGATCGTGGACGACGGCTCCACCGACCGCACGCCTCAGCTGGCCGATGCCCTGGCCGCCGGCGACCCGCGCGTCCGCGTCCACCACCAGCCCAACAAGGGATACGGCGGCGCGCTGAAGGCCGGCTTCGCCAACGCCCGCGGCGAGCTGATCTGCTTCTCGGACGGCGACCTGCAGTTCGACCTGTCGGAGATGGGCCGGCTGCTGTCGCGGCTGCAGGATCCCCAGCGCCCGGTGGACGTGGTCATCGGCTACCGCATCAGGCGCCGCGACCCGCCGCACCGCATCTTCATCGCCAAGACCTACAACGCCATCGTGTCGGCGGCCTTCGGCCTGCGGGTGCGCGACATCGACTGCGCCATGAAGCTCTTCCGGCGCGAGGTGTTCGACGGCCTGCGCCTGGACGCCGACGGCCCCTTCCTGTCGGCCGAGCTGCTGATCAAGCTGCGGGCGCGCGGCGTGAAGATGGCGCAGGTCGGCGTGAACCACTACCCGCGCGCGGCGGGGACGAACACCGGCGCCTCGTTCCTGAAGATCCTGCGCACCTTCCGCGACCTGGCGCTCCTGCGCTGGGCGTTGTGGACGCGCCGCGACGAGGTCCTGTCCCGCTGAATCACCGGCGGTGTTGCTGCGGCGCCCGCCCCCACGTCTTCGTCAAATCCCGCCCGCACGCTCGCCGGACCTGCCAAAGGGCCGCTTGCGGCGGCGTATTGAAGCGTTGCGGCCGGCACGACGCGGCTGAGGCCGGCGTGCGACCGAATCTGGCGAAATGGGGTTGCCCGGCCCGGCGCGGGCGACGCTACTGGCCCTGCTCCTCGGCCGGCGGCCCCTTCTCGCCGCCCTCCAGGTCCACGTCCAGCGAGTTCACGAAGTCGCGGAAGACGGCCAGCTTCTCATCCGAGGGCTCCTCCCCCTCGTCGCGCTCCGGCTCCACGCCGGCCTCATCCAGCACCCGCTCGTCGACGTAGATGGTCGAGCCGGTACGCACCGCCACGGCGATGGCGTCCGAGGTGCGTGAGTCGATCTCCGCCTCCGAGCCATCGGCCGTCTCGACGTAGAGGCGGGCGTGGAAGGTGCCATCGGTGACATGGGTGACCACCACCCGCGAGACCGACGAGTTCAGCGAGGAGATGACGCTGACCAGCAGGTCGTGGGTCAGCGGGCGCTCGGCGGTGAGGCCCTGCAGCCGCATGGCGATGGCGTTCGCCTCGGCCGGGCCGATCCAGATCGGGAGGTATCGGTCCCGGTCGGACTCCTTGAGGATGACGACGTGCTGGCTGGAGAGCATGTGCACGCGCACGCTCTCCACCACCATCTCGATCAGCCGGATCCGCCCGAACGGCCCCTCAGCCATGGATCGATTCTAGAGGCTACTCGAGGATCACGCGGATCACGGCCTCCGGCGTGAGGAGCATGGCCGACGGCGGGCCGTCTGCGACCGACGCCACGGACATGGCCACCACCTCGTCCAGGATGCCGGCCGCCTCTCCGCGGCGGGGTGCCATCCACTGGCGGACGAAGGCGCCGTCCGCCCGCTGATAGGCGATGATCCGCGCGTTGGCCGCGTCGTAGACGTAGAACAGCTCCCGGTCGCCGACCGTGGCGCCGTCCAGCAGCGTGAAGTCGAGTGGCTCCCGGACGTCCTCGTCCGGGGGCGGGTCGAGCCGGTAATCCTCCTGCGGCAGGGGCGTCCCGAAGTTCACCCGGGTGACCGTGCTGCGGTGCAGCAGCCACAGGTTGGCGTCCACGAACAGGTCCCGGGCGCGCCCGGCGGGGAGGTCCGGCTCCTCCAGCAGGAACGGTTCCGGGGGGTTGGGGTAGACCACCGGCACCACGGACGCAGGCTCCCACTTGTCGACGGAGCCGTCTTTGGCATCGACCACGTACAGGTTGAAGATCTCCAGCGGAGGCCGATGCTGCAGCGCCGCCAGCAGCCGCGACTCTCCGCTGATCTCCTCGATCCCGGGGAGCTCCAGCGGGTGCGGCAGCCGCTCCCCGAGGTCGAAGCGCCAGCCCTGGCGCTGGCGGTCGACCAGCACCACGTCGGTGCCCGCCGTGGCCAGCAGCCACGGCGCCCCGGCCGTGCGCTCGCCGATGCTCTGTCCGGAGCGATAGACCACGGCCATCTCGCCCGTCCCCGGGTCGACGTGAATCACCCGGCCGCGGCCGGTCTCGGCCACCCAGACCGAGCCGTCGGTGGCGACCACCATGTCCAGCGGGTCGAGGTTCTGGTAGGCGTCGGCCAGGTCGGCGACCGCGGTCACCTCGCGCAGCCGGGTCACGGCGTGGATCTGGTCCAGGCCACGGTCCACCCTGGTGCGCAGGCCGAGCAACGCCTCCTCGCTGATGCCCGCCTCCACGGCGCGCTGCAGCGCGGCGTCGGCATCGGTCAGCAGCGCCTGGGCAGCCTCCGGCGCGCGCTCGATGAGCGTCTGCTGGTCGACGCGCTGCTCGACCTGGGCGACCAGCTGCTGGGCCTCGGTCAGGGCGGCACGGGCCACCAGGGTGCGGGGGATCGCCTCGGTGGGACGCGCGCTCGGGTAGCTGGCCACCGTGAGGCCCGCGGCCAGGATGCCGGCCACCACGATCATGCCCACCAGCCCGAAGCGCCGCCGGCGCCCCTCTTCCACCTCGATGGTGCGCACGATCTGGCGCGGGTACTGCGGCTTCCGCCGCGGCACGAAAGCCAACAGGAAGTTCAGCGCGTAGAGGAGGGCGCGTCCCAGGGCCGCCTGCCCGGCGTCGATCGCCTCGCCCAGCCGGCGGAAGGCCTTGCCGATGGCGTCGGCCAGCGGCACCGGGCTCTGGTCGGGGAGGCCCGCCAGCGGCTCCGAGGGATAGACCGGCTCCAGGCGGTGGGTCGTCGCGGTGAGCGGCAGCTCCAGGATCTCGATGGCCATCACCCCATCCGAGCCCTTCCCGCCGCGGATCTGGAATAGTTGCTCCAGGTGCTCCACGGCCGCGGCGGGGCGCAGGCTGAGGAGCGCCTTCTTCAGCTCCTCGACGCCGACCACGTGGGCCAGGTTGCGGCTGACCAGCGCCAGCCGGTCGCCGGGGGCCAGCTCGCCGTGCCAGGTGTAGGGCTTGATCTCGAGCGCCTCGCCCAGGGTGGCCGCCACCCGGCGCTCGCGGACCCGCGGGTCCTCCTCGTGGACGGCGGGCGGTGGCGGGAGCTCGTACATCCGGCCATCCCGCAGCAGGACGGCGGCCGCCGGCCCCAGCTTGGCGACGTGCGCCTCGCGGCCGCGGATGGCCAGGGCGATGATGCTCACCCCCGCGCGGCCCGGAATGCCCAGCCTGCCGCGCTGGTGGTAGAGGCGGCGATTGGCATTGGCCAGCGCGCGGTCGAGGGCCTGCAGCGCGCCGGCGGACAGGTCGTAGTAGTAGTCGCGCTCGAGCTGCTCGAGCACCTCGGCCGCCGCCCTCGACAGCTGCGGCCCGCCGCCGGTGAGCTGGGCCAGCAGGAAGAGGCTGCCCTTGGTGCGGGCCAGCGCCCCGACCGCCGGCTCGTGGAAGCGCATCACGTCCAGCGCCCCCGTGAGGCGGTCCTCGGGAGCGGGCAGGCCGAGTCGGGTGGCGAGGCGGCTGCTCATCGGTCGCGGGCCTGGCTGCTCGGTGCGGACTGGTGCGCTCGGAGCACGATTATAGGGAGCGGCCCTGCCCTCCACGACCAACCGATATGGCCAGTCGGTTCACCTCGATGGTCGCCCCCGGACGCCCGCGCATCCTGCGGTTCACCTCGGTCAGCAGGCGATCGGCGCGCAGGGTCAGCTCCTGGGCCAGGATCGGCTCGGAGGCCTCGATGCTGGCGACGCCGTTGCTCACCCGCAGCAGCCGGCTGGATAGGCCGCCCCCGGTCAGCCCGGCCGCGGCCACCGTCTCCTGCCAGGCCAGGCGGGCCTGTGCCTGAGCCAGCTCCTCGGCGGCGCCGGGACCCACGCAGGCCAGCAGCGCGCGCTGGACCGCGGCGGCGGCCTCCTCCGCGTTGCCGCTCATGCCACCCGGGCGCGGCTCAGCCGACCCTCGCCCACCTCCCAGGTGGGCACGCCGCGGCGTCCGGGC
Source organism: Candidatus Zixiibacteriota bacterium (assembly GCA_035687145.1). GTDB lineage: Bacteria > Chloroflexota > Limnocylindria > QHBO01 > QHBO01 > DASRYM01. The sequence continues at coordinate 13,623 of DASRYM010000005.1, forward strand.
GGCAGGGCCGCGGGATCGGCCATGGTGACCAGCACCTGCCCGTGGTCCAGCAGGAGGTCCAGCGCCCGCTCGGATCGCTCCGGGTCCAGCTCGCTGAAGACGTCGTCCAGCAGCACGATCGGCATGCCGGCCGTGTCCCCGGCCAGCAGCTGGCGCTCGGCCAGCTTCATGGCCAGGATGATGGTCCGCTGCTGCCCGCGGCTGGCGTGGGTGGCCACGTCGCGACCGCCGAGCTCCACGCGCAGGTCGTCGCGCTGAGGGCCGACCAGGCTGACGCCGTTCCAGATCTCCTTCTGCCGGGCGCCGGCCATCCGGCGGCGGAAGGCATCGGCCAGCTCCTCGGCAGTCACGCCGTCGGGGCGCCGGTCCGGCCAGGCGTCCTTCAGGGTGTCGGTGTACGTCAGACGGACCCGCTCGCCCTGCTCGTCGGCGGGGGCCACCGCGTCGTGCAGGTCCGGGATCAGGGCGTCGAGGTCGCGCACCAGCGCCAGCCGAGCGGCCATCACCCGCGCCCCGACCAGGGCCAGCTGCTCGTCCCAGAAGCCGAGGCCCTCCTCCCCGGCCTCCTCGCGGCGGATGGCTCGCAGCAGGGCGTTGCGCTGGGCGAGCACCCGGGCCAGTTCGCCCAGGTCGCGGGCGCCGCCGCGCGAGCGCTGGGCCAGGAGGGCGTCCAGGAAGCGGCGGCGCTCCGACGGCGCACCCACCAGGAGGAGCATCTCCTCGGGGCGGAACAGGACGGCGCGCACCACGTCGGCCACCGACGCGGCGCGGCGTGGCAGGCCGTTGAGCAGCAGCCGCTTGCGCAAACCCGGCGGCGGCTCGGTGCCGGGGATCAGCAGCTCCAGCTTCGCGCTCTCGCCCCCGTCGTCCGAGCCCAGGTCCAGCCGCACCCGAGCGAAGGGCGCCCCGTGGCGCACCAGCTCGGCCTCCGTGCCGGCGCGGTGCGAGCGGCCGGTGATGGCCACGTACACCGCCTCGAGCAGGTTCGTCTTGCCCGCCCCGTTGGGCCCGGCCACGATGGTCAGCCCCGACTCGGGGCGCAGCTCGGCGGCCGGGTAGCTGCGGAAGTCCTCGAGCAGCAGGCGCGTCAGGCGCATCGGGCGCTCCCCTTCGCCGGCGCCGTCATCGGTCCAGCCTGCGTCCCGCGACCGCTACGACGCGGTGCGGACCGGCATGATGACGTGCACGTAGTCGTCCTTGCCGACCCCGCGGATCACGCCCGGGGCCAGCGGCCCGGAGAGCTCCAGCGCCGCCTCCGCGGCGTTCAGGGCCGACAGCACGTCGGTCAGGTAGCGGGCGTTGAAGGCGATGGTGGTCGGCTGCCCCTCGACGGTGGCGTCCAGCTGGTCCGCGTTCTCGCCGACGTCCGCGGCGTGGGCGGTGATGCTGATCCCCTGCCCGTCGCCGCCCACCTCCACCTTGACGATGTTCGCGCTGTCGCGGGCGAAGATCTGGGCCCGGCGCGTCCCGGCCAGGAAGGCCTCGCGGTCGACCACCGCCCGCGAGGTGTGGCTGGTGGGGATGACCGGCTCGTAGTTCGGGAACTGGCCCTCGATCAGGCGGCTGACCAGGTCCGTCTCGTCGACGTGGAACAGCACCTGGCTCTTGTTGGGCGTGACGGTGATGTCGATGGCCGTGTCGCTGTCGGGCAGGATCCGCATCAGCTCCGAGTACGAGCGGGCCGGGACCACGATCGTCTGCTCCGGGCTCACCGGCCGCGCCAGCTGCACCTCGCGCACCGCGATCCGGTAGTTGTCCGCCGCGGCCAGGGTCATGGTGCTGCCCGAGAGCTTGGTCAGCACCCCGGTCAGGATCGGGCGGCTCTCGTCGGTGGCCGCGGCGAAGACCACCTCGCTCAGGGCCTCGCGCAGGGCCCGGGCGTCGACGCTGGTCACCGGGTCCTCGCCGATGGCCGCCACGACCGGGAACTCGTCGGCATCGATGCCCTTGATCGAGGAGCGGCTGCCGCCACAGGTCACCTTCAGGGTGCGGTCCCTGGGCGACAGGACCAGGTCGATGCGCTGGTTGGGCAGCGAGGCCACCAGGTCGGTGAGCAGGCGCGCCGGCACGGTGATCTCACCCTCCGCCTCCACCTTGCCCGGCACCCAGCAGGTGATGCCGATCTCCAGGTTGGTGGCGGTCAGCTTCAGGCCCGCGTTCTCCGTCTTGAGCAGGACGTTGGCCAGCACCGGTAGGGTCGCGCGCGTGCTGACCGCCCGGCTCACCACCGCCAGGCCGCGCGCCAGGTTCTCCTGCATCACCGAGACGTTCATCGAGCCCTCACCCTCACCGCGTGTGCCGGCGGTCGCTGTGTCCACGACCTGGCCTGCGCGCTCCATCTCCTACGAAACCTCAAGAGAAGCATACCCATTCCGTCATCGCCCCTCGTAGGGGTGTGGACGGTGTGGACGGCCGATCAACCCCGTGCTCGCGGAGCCCCGTATCGGCATGGACAACTGCCAGGGCGATGGTGGACGACCGGCCCGTCGGCCATGGATTGATGGTGGGAATCGCGGCGCCTGACGGTGCATAAGGGTGCGCCCTCCCCGGCTCGACCGCGGGCCGATTTGTCCACAGCTGCCCATGGATATCCACCGTTTGGGGCCGGTTTTCCACGAACGGCCGCCGTTCGGCGGTCCGCCTGAGGTCACTCGGAGTAGATCATCTCCCGCACCGCGCTGATCTCGCGGCGCATCTCGTCGTTCTCGGCCAGCTCGCGGGCGATCTTGTCGCAGGCGTGCAACACGGTGGAGTGGTCGCGCCCGCCGAGCTCGGCGCCGATGCGCAGCAGGGAGATATCGGTCTCCTCGCGGATCAGGAACATCGCGATCTGGCGCGGCACCACGATGGCCTTGTCGCGCTTGCTGGAGCGCAGCTGGTCCAGGTTGACCCCGTAGTAGTCGGCCACCGCGCGCACGATGCGCTGCGGGGTGATCGACCGCTTCTTGGGGTTGTACATGACGTTGGAGAGCACCGCCGAGGCCAGCTCGATGTTGATCGGCATCCCGGACATGCTGGCGTAGGCGATGACCCGGTTGAGGGCGCCCTCCAGCTCGCGGACGTTGCTCACCACCTTGCGCGCGATGAACTCGATGACCTCGGCCGGGATCAGGTTCAGCTGGTCCTCGGCCTTGGAGCGCAGGATGGCGATGCGCGTCTCGAGGTCCGGCGGCGTCAGGTCGGCGATCAGGCCCCACTCGAACCGGGAGCGGAGCCGCTCCTCGAGGGTGGTGATCGCCTTCGGCGGGCGGTCGCTGGACAGCACGATCTGCTTGCCCGCCTCGTGGATGGCGTTGAAGGTGTGGAAGAACTCCTCCTGGGTCCGCTCCCGCTCGGCGATGAACTGGATGTCGTCGATGAGCAGCACGTCGATGCGCCGGTAGCGGTTGCGGAAGTCCTCCATCTTCTGCTCGCGGATGGAGTTGATGAAGTCGTTGGTGAACTTCTCGCTGGTGGCGTACAGGATCCGCTTGCGCGGGAACTTGGCGGCCACCGCGTTGCCGACCGCGTGCATGAGGTGGGTCTTGCCCAGGCCCACCCCGCCGTACAGGAAGAGCGGGTTGTAGGCGTGCCCGGGGCGCTCCGCCACCGAGAGGGCGGCGGCGTGGGCCAGGCGGTTGGCGCTGCCCACGATGAAGTTGCTGAACGTGTACCGCGCGTTGAGGTTGACCGTGTTGCCGCCGGCCGAGACGGGCGGCAGCGCCAGCCGGTCCTCGTCCTGCTGCTCGGGGATGGGGCCGGGGGCGTCGGCCACCACGAACTCGACCTGGACCGATCCACCCACCACGCGGGCCAGGGTCTGGCTCACCAGCGTGCGGTATCGGTTGTCCAACCAGTCGCGGGCGAACCCGTTTGGAGCGGCGATGCGATAGCGGTTGTCGTCGATCTCGACGAGCTGCGTGTCCTTCAGCCAGGTCTCGAAGTTGGCCGGTGAGAGGCTGACCTGGAGCTCACCGAGGACGGCACGCCATACCTGCTTCGCATCCATCAATCGCCGACTCCAGAATGCTCGAACGGACGGTATCGGAGGGTATCGGGACCGGGAATCCTACACCTCTCCGGGCCGCTGGAGCCCGGCGTTTGGGCGTCGGCCGCGGGGGTGCGGCCATACTAGCAGCGGGCTTTCCGCCCCGGCAACGCCGGTCGCCGGACGGCCGCAACAGGCAAGGCCGCGAACGAACGTATTCGACGATCGGCATGCGTTGCGACCGGCCATGGGCGTTTGACACCCTTTCGAAGGCGGCCCTAGAATCGCGGCGCAGAGCGAGACGAGCCGGATGACGGCGTCGCGCGTGGCTGGCCTCGGTGCCAGCCGTTCGTGTGTTTCCGACCGGTTCCGAACGCCCGCCGCTGAACGAGGACGACGCACGCACCGATGAAGAGAACCTACCAGCCCAAGAAGCGCGCACGGAAGCGGGAACATGGCTTCCGCGCCCGCATGGCTTCGAAGGCCGGACGGCGCGTGCTTGCCCGACGTCGCGCTAAGGGACGCAAGCGGCTCACGGCCTGACGCAGTCGAGCTGCGCTCGTGCCGCCCTTCCCGATGCTTCGGCACAAGGCGGACTTCGAGGCGCTCGGGCGCAACGGGACGGCCCGCTCGACCCGACTGCTGGTGCTGCGAAGCCTGCGCACCGGGCGGCCGGAGACGAGGATCGGGCTGAGCACGCCGCGCAGCCTGGGTGGGGCGGTCCAGCGGAACCGGGTCCGACGGCGGCTGCGCGAGGTCGTGCGAGAGCGGCTTGACGCCATCGGTCCCGGATGGGACCTGCTGCTGATCGCGCGCCCCGAGGCGGCGACGGCCAGGTACGCGGAGCTGCGTGACGCGCTTGGATCGCTCCTGGAGCGATCGGGGATCGTGAAATGAGGAAGATCGGGCTGGGCATGATTCGGGGCTACCAACGGCTCTTCGCCTGGATGCCTCCCAGCTGCCGCTACACGCCCAGCTGCTCGCAGTACACCTACACCGCCATCGAGCGCTACGGGCTGCTCAAGGGATCGTGGATGGGCGCCAAGCGCATCGCGCGCTGCCATCCGCTGCATCCCGGCGGATACGACCCGGTCCGCTGAGGTAGAGCCGACTTGCCTCCCGTGACCGCCGCCGGGTTCCTGGGGATCGAGCACTTCACGCCCCCCTGGGACATCTTCTTCCTGCCGCTGCTCAACCTGCTCGTCGCGCTCTACAAGATCCCGTTCTTCGACTTCGCGCTGGCGATCATCGTCTTCACCATCGCCATCCGCACGCTGCTGGCCCCGCTCTTCGTGCGCCAGATCGCCTCACAGCGCGAGATGCAGCGCGTGCAGCCGCTCATCCGGGAGGTACAGCGCAAGCACAAGGGGAACCGGCAGAAGATCTCCGAGGAGACCATGGCGGTCTACCGCGAGCACGGGATCAACCCGGCCGCCGGCTGCCTGCCGGTGCTCATCCAGCTGCCGATCCTGCTGGCCCTCTACCAGGCCCTGATCCGCGCATCGGGCCTGATCCAGAACTTCACCGTCAACGACGGCAACCGGGCGGCGTTCGAGGCGCTCCAGTCGCAGGGCCTGGTGCAGGCCGCGGAGCGGGCGAACGAGTACACGGTGGCCTTCCAGGGGCCGTGCAACCTCCCGGAGTTCAACCAGCTGCCGCAGTTCCTGCCCCTGAACTGCCAGCTCATCGACCCGCTCAAGCTGGACGCGCACGTCGACACCACCGTCGGCTGGCTGTTCAACCTCGACCTGGCGCGGGTCGATCACGTCTTCGCCCTGACCCTGGGCGAGGGCGGCTTCGCCATCTCCGGGTTGGCGATCCTGGCCGCGGTGCTCCAGTTCATTCAGGTCAAGATGACGAGCCCGCGACCGAACCCGGACGACCCCACCGCCGCGACCAGCACCACCATGGTCTACCTGTTCCCCCTGATGACCATCGTGTGGGGCGGCCTCTTCCCCAGCGGCCTGATCCTCTACTGGGCGGTCTACACCGCCTACCTGGTCGTGCACCAGTACCTGATGATGGGGTGGGGCAACCTCTTCCCGATCTTCGGCTGGCAGCCGTCATGGGC
>DASRYM010000006.1:0-17873 GCA_035687145.1 Candidatus Zixiibacteriota bacterium
CTGCCCGCCGAGATGACGGAGGCGCGCCCGAGCCGGCGGCCGCGGATGCCCTCGCTGCCGCGGCGGCGCGTGAGCGTCCCGCGGCCGGCGACGTCCCTGCGACCGGGCGTGCTGGTGGCCCACGCCTTCGTGGCGCTGCCGACGCTGGCGGCCGCCGGCCTGTGGGCCTGGGCCACGTACCAGGGACGGCTGGATCTGCCTCTGCCGGAGCTGCGGATGCTGGCCATGGCCCTGGTGCTCGCCGGGCCGGCCGGCTCGCTGGCGGCGCTCATGGCCCGCACCTGGTTCCCGCGGCTGCTGGGACCGGTGGCGGTCAGCGCGCTGGCGGCGCTGATCCTGATCGGGCGCTCGCTGGTCGGGTGAACGGCAGCTGCGGCGCCCACGGAGACGCTTCGCGGACGCTCTGGCTGACCCAGTGACGGTGTGGTGTGAGTCTCGACCGCTCGGCGGCCGGGACCTGGGCAGAAGGCCCGCGCTTTGGCCCGCGGATTGACAGGGGAGCGGCCCCGCTGCGACCATCAGGCGCGGAAACGATCAACGCAAAGAGCGGCGGTGACGGAGACGCGACTCCCGCCACCATCGGTCCCGAGAAGCGAGCCCGGACGGTGAGAGCGGGCGGAGCCGAGGCGGTGAGCCATCCCTCCCGAGCCGGAGGCGCCAAGCGGTCAGCGCCGTGGGTAACGCCTCCCGGGTTCGCCACCCGATAGCGACGGCGGCGCCATCGGTCCATGCGCAGGGGCTGGACCCGTGGCGCGACGAGTGGGCCGTGCCGAGCACGGTCAATCGCGGGTGGTACCGCGGGAAGTCGAGACAGGCTCCCGTCCCGGAGGTTCCGGGGCGGGCTTTTCGTTGTGAGGCAGGTGCAGGAACGGAAGGTGTTCAAGGCGGTATCGGGCAGGCTGGACATGCCCGTGCTGGAGCGGGAGCAGATCGAGGTCTGGCGCCAGCGCCGGACGATGGAGCGCTACCTGGCGCGCAACGCGCAGGCCACCGAGCGCTGGTCGTTCCTGGACGGACCGATCACCGCCAACAACCCGATGGGCGTGCACCACGCCTGGGGACGCACCTACAAGGACCTCTACCAGCGCTACCACACCATGCTCGGTCATCGGCAGCGCTACCAGAACGGGTTCGATTGCCAGGGCCTGTGGATCGAGGTCGAGGCCGAGAAGGAGCTGGGCTTCCGCAACAAGCGGGACATCGAGGCCTACGGCATCGACCGCTTCGTGGAGTACTGCAAGGCGCGCGTCCAGCGCTTCGCCGACCGGATCACCGAGCAGTCCATCCGCCTGGGGATGTGGATGGACTGGGAGAACAGCTACTACACCAACTCGGACGAGAACAACTACACGATCTGGGCCTTCCTGGCCGAGTGCCACCGCCGCGGGCTGATCTACCGCGGCCATGACGTCATGCCCTGGTGCCCGCGCTGCGGCACCGGGCTCTCGAACATGGAGCTGGCCACCGAGGGCTACCGGGAGCTGACCCACCTTGCGGTGACGGTGCGGCTGCCGATCACCACCCCCGGCCACGAGGACGAGGACCTGCTGGTGTGGACCACCACGCCCTGGACGCTCTCCTCGAACGTGGCGGCCGCCGTGCACCCCGACCTCACCTACCTCCGTGTCCGGGGCCGCGACGGGCGCCGGTGGTGGCTGAGCCGCGGCTCGCTGCCGCGGGTGGCGCCCGACGCCGAGGTGCTCGGCGAGGCGCCGGGCAGCGAGCTGGTGGGCCTGACCTACGCCGGCCCCTTCGACGAGCTGCCGGCCGTGCAGGCCGCCGGGGTGGAGCACCGGGTCATCGGCTGGGACGAGGTTTCCGACGAGGAGGGGACCGGGGTGGTGCACATCGCCCCCGGCTGCGGACAGGAGGACTTCGCGCTGTCGAAGGAGCACGGGCTGGCGGTGGTCGATCCCATCGACGAGTTCGGCGTCTTCCGGGAGGGCTTTGGCTGGCAGAGCGGGCGCTACGCGGGCGCCGACGACCCGTCGGGCGCCGACCTGGCCCGGGAGGTGGCCGACGACCTGGAGCGCAGGGGCCTGCTGGTGGCCCGCGACCAGTTCACGCACTCCTATCCGGTGTGCTGGCGCTGCGGGACGCAGGTCGTGTTCCGGCTGGTGGACGAGTGGTTCATCGCCATGGACCCGCTGCGCGAGCCGCTCGCCGAGGCGACCCGCCAGGTGCGCTGGCTGCCGGAGGGGATCGGCCTGGAGGAGCGCGAGCTCGACTGGCTGCGGAACATGTCCGACTGGATGATCTCCAAGAAGCGCTACTACGGCCTGGCGCTGCCGATCTGGCAGTGCACCGCGTGCGAGGCGTGGGAGGTCATCGGCTCGCGCCAGGAGCTGCGCGAGCGCGCGGTGGCGGGCTGGGAGGAGTTCGAGGGGCACTCGCCGCACCGCCCCTGGGTCGACGCCGTGGAGATCGCGTGCGCCTCCTGCGGGGCGCGGGCCAGGCGTATCACCGACGTCGGCAACCCGTGGCTGGACGCCGGGATCGTGGGCCTCTCCACCCTGAAGTGGAACTCGGACCGCGAGTACTGGCGCGAGTGGTATCCGGCCGACTGGATCAGCGAGTCGTTCCCCGGCCAGTTCCGCAACTGGTTCTACGCGCTGCTCACCGAGTGCACGGTGATGACCGGCCGGCCGCCGATGAAGACGCTCTTCGGTTACGCCCTGCTCCGCGACGAGCACGGCGAGGAGATGCACAAGTCGAAGGGCAACGCCATCTGGTTCGACGACGCGGCCGAGCAGATCGGCTCCGACGTCATGCGCTGGATGTTCTGCTCCACCAACCCAGCGGTGAACATGAACTTCGGCTACGGGCTGGCCCACGAGGAGGTGCGGCGCTTCTTCCTGCCGCTGTGGAACACCTACGGCTTCTTCGTGACCTACGCCCGCCTGGACGGCTGGACGCCGAAGGGCGCCTGGACCGATGGAGAGGCCGATGCCCGCACGCTGCTGGACCGCTGGATCCTCTCGCGCCTGGACGCCACGGTGGCCGAGGTGCGCGATTCGCTGGACAACTACGACGCGGCGCGCGCCACGAGGGCCATCGAGTCCTTCGTGGACGAGCTGTCCAACTGGTACGTGCGCCGCAACCGGCGCCGCTTCTGGAAGGGCGCGCTGGACGCGGACAAGCGCGCCGCGCACGCCACCCTGTACCGGGTGCTGGTCGACCTCGTGCGGCTGCTGGCGCCGTTCGTCCCGCACCTGGCCGACACGATGTGGGAGAACCTGGTGGTGTCGGTCGACGGCGAGGCGCCCGACTCGGTGCACCTGACCGACTTCCCGAGCCCGCGACCCGAGTGGCGTGATGCCGCGCTGGAGGAGGCGGTGGCCCTGGCCCGCCGGGTGGTGGGCGCCGGCCGCACCGCGCGGGCCGCGTCCGGGGTGCGCACCCGCCAGCCGCTGGCGGCGATCAGGGTCAAGCTGCCGGCGTCGGCCGGCGGCGCGCTAAGCCGCGACGTCGCCATCGCCGACGAGCTGCGCGAGCAGATCCTGGAGGAGCTCAACGTCAAGGCTTTGGAGCTGCTCTCCGACGAGTCGGAGATGGTGGAGCGCACGCTCTTCCCGCTGCTGCCGGTCATCGGCCCGCGGCACGGCGCCGCGGTGCGCCAGATCATGGCCGGCGCCCGCTCCGGCGACTGGCGTCTGCGCGACGACGGCACCGTGGAGGTGGGCGGCGTGGTGCTGGCGCCGGACGAGTTCCAGCTCACCGCCCGCGCCCGTCCTGGGCACGAGGTGGCCGAGGAGGGCGACGTGCTGGTGGCGCTCGACACGGCGCTCACCCCGGAGCTCGAGGCGGAGGGCCTGGCCCGCGAGGTGGCTCACCGGCTCCAGAACCTGCGCAAGGCCGCCGGCTACGAGATCAGCGACCGCATCGCGGTGGCGGTGGGGGGCGACGCGGCCGCCGTGGAGCAGCTCTCCGGACACCGTGGCTGGCTGGCGGAGGAGGTGCTGGCCGTCGACCTTCGCCTGGCGCCGGATGCCGCGCTGGACGGGGCCGATGCCACCGAGGAAACGGACGTCGACGGCCGGCGCGTCCGCCTGGCCGTGAAGCGCGGGTGACGGGGCCGATCGCGTACCATCGGCCGATGAGCAGCGAGGCGCCGAGGTCCACCGGGCTCGGCGCGCTCGCCATCCTGCTCCTCACCGCCGCCGCGCTGGTCGGCGCCGATCAGCTGACCAAGGCGCTGGTGGTGGATGCCATGGAGGTGGGGGAGCGGATCGAGGTCATCGGCGACCTCATCATGCTGTGGCACGTGCAGAACACCGGCGGCGCCTTCAGCCTGCTCCCCGGGCAGCTGCCGCTGATGTACGCGGTCACCGTGCTGGCCCTGGTCATGATCGCCTGGTTCCATCGGTCCTTCGTCGGTCGCGCGCCGTGGGTGATGCAGGTGGTGCTGGGCATGATCCTGGCCGGGACGCTGGGCAACCTGATCGACCGGGTGCGGCAGGGCTACGTGACCGACTTCCTGTCGATGGGCTTCGGCGACACGCGCTTCCCGACCTACAACGTGGCGGACGCGTCGCTGACGATCGGGATCGCGGCGCTGGTGATCTACCTGTCGTTCGCCGACCCGCGACGCCGAGAGGCGGCGGGATGAGCGGCCGCGCCACGGCCTCCGAGACGAAGGTGGTAACGGGCGTGGCCCCGTCCGGTCGCTTCGACCTGGCGGTGAGCGCCGTGGCCGGCATCTCGCGGGCGCACGCCCAGCGGCTGATCGGCGACGGGCGGGCGCTGGTCGACGGACGGCGGGCGCGCGCCTCGGATCGGCTGCGGGGCGGGGAGACGCTGACGGTCGAGCTGAGCGCGGAGCCGGACCGGAGCCTCGCCCCGGAGGACCTGCCGCTGACGGTGGCCTACGAGGACGAGGCGATCCTGATCGTCGACAAGCCGGCCGGGCTGGTGGTTCATCCCAGCGCGGGACACGCCTCGGGCACCCTGGTCAACGCCCTGCTCGGCCACGCCCGGCGCACCGGCCGCAGCCTGGGGTCGGTGGCCGGCGTGGAGCGGCCCGGGATCGTCCACCGCCTGGACAGGGACACCTCGGGGCTGCTGGTGGTGGCCCTGACCGACGCCGCCCAAACCAGCCTGATGCGCCAGTTCGGCGAGCGGACCGTCGGCAAGGAGTACCTTGCGCTGGTGCGCGGCGAGGCACCCGCGCCACGCGGACGGATCGAGGCACCGGTGGGCCGTGACCCGCGCGAGCGGCAGCGGATGGCGGTGGTGGCCGGTGGGCGCGAGGCGGTGACCGAGTACGAGGCGCTGGCCGCGGGCGGCGGCTACACGCTGCTCTCGCTCCGGCCGCGCACCGGGCGGACGCACCAGATCCGGGCCCACCTGACGTACCTGGGTTTGCCCATCGCCGGCGACCGTCGCTACGGCGGCGGCATCGGCCCGGGCGGGCTGCAGCGCCAGTTCCTGCACGCGGCCGTGCTCGAGCTGGACCGGCCGAGCGACGGGCGGCGGCTGCGCGCCTGGAGCCAGCTGCCGGCCGACCTGTCCGCGTGCCTGCTGGCGGCCGGGATCGATACGGCGGGGCTCGGGGGCCGGCTGCCGATCGGCGTGGGCGCCGCGGTGGAGGAGGGATGATGGACGAACCGAAGCGGATGGCCTTCCCCAACCCGATGCTGGTGGTCGTCTCCGGGCCGCCCGGGGTGGGGAAGAGCACGATCGTCGCCGAGCTGGCCCGCCGCCATCCGCAGGTGGTCCCCATCGTGACCGTCACCACCCGCGCCCGCCGTCCCGACGAGACCGATGGCGTCCACTACCACTTCGTCAGCGATGAGGAGTTCCGCGCCCTGATCGAGTCCAACGGCCTCCTGGAGCACGCCAACAACCACGGCCACTGGTACGGCTCGCCCATCGACCAGGTGCGCGGCATCCTGGCCGCCGGGCGGGACGCGATCCTGACCATCAGCCCCGAGGGCGCCCGCAACGTGCGGGCCCGCGTCCCCGACGCCCTGCTCATCTTCGTCATGCCCCCCTCGCTGGACGACCTGGAGGAGCGCCTGCAGGCGCGCGGCTCGGAGACGGCCGAGTCGCTCGCCCGCCGCCGGCGCGACGCACAGCGCTGGATGGCCGAGGTCGACGACTACGACCACGTGGTCGTCAACGAGACCGGTCACCCCGAGCGGGCCGCCGAGCGCATCTGGGAGATCATCCAGGCCGAGGCCCGGCGCGAGCCGCCGCGCCAGGTCCGGCTCTGATCGCCAGGGAGGGATCCATGGCGGCCGTCCCCGACGCCGGCCGCACCGTGGCGGTGGCGGTCGACGCCATCGCCGACCGCCCCGAGCGCACGTTCAGCTACCGCCTGCCGGCGGAGCTGGAGCCGGCCGAGCCCGGGTCGCTGGTGCTGGTGCCCTACGGGCGCCGCCTGGCGCTCGGCTACCTGATGCCCCTCGAGCCCGACGCGCCGGCCGGACCGGACCTCAAGGCGGTGGAGGCGGTCCTCTCCGGGCCGATGCTGACGCCGGACCTGCTGGCCCTGGCATTCGAGATCGCCGCGTACTACCGGGCGCCGGTGGGGACCACCTTGGCCGCCATGCTGCCACCGGGGCTCGAGTCGCGGCTGGAGCGCCGCTGGGAGGTGCTCGATGCGGCGGCGCTGCCGGACGGGCTGGTGCAGGCAGCTGCCGAGGGCGAGGTGAGCCACGCCACGCTGCTGCGCCACGCGCCGCGCCGCGGGCGCGAGAGCTGGGTCGACAAGCTGCGACGGGGCGGCGCCATCCGGGCACGCTGGACGCTGCGGCCGCCGGAGGTCCAGGCCCGCACCGTCCGCGTCCTCCGCCCGCTGCCCGGCGGCCCGCAGCCGGGCCGTCGCGCCCCGCTGCAGCGGGCCATGCTCGAGGCGCTGGATGGCCGGGAGCGGACCCTCCCTGAGCTGGCCGCCGTGCTGGGGGTGGAGGCCGGATCGCTGCTGGCCCCGGCGCGCCGGCTGGCGGCCATCGGCGCCGCGGAGCTGACGACGAGGGAGGTGGCCCGTGACCCGCTCGCACACCGCGGGCCGGCGGCCACCTTCACCGACGCCCTGGCCGACGAGCAGGCCGAGGCGCTGCACCGCATCGCCGCGCTGCCTCCCGGCGGAGAGCTGCTCCTGGAGGGCGTGGCGGCCGCCGGCAAGACGGAGGTCTACCTGGCGGCGGTGGCCGCGGCCCTGGAGGCCGGGCAGGGTGCGGTGCTGCTGGTGCCCGAGCTGTCCATGGTCCCGCAGCTGGCCGACCGCGTGGCCGCCGTGGCCGACGATCGGCTGGCGGTGCTGCACTCGGGCCTGTCGGCCGGCGAGCGCCACGACGAGTGGTGGCGCGTCCTGCGCGGCGAGGCACGGGTGGTGGTCGGCACGCGCACCGCGATCTTTGCCCCGCTCGAGCGGCTGGGCCTGGTGGTGATCGACGAGGCGCACGACGCCGGCTACAAGTCCGACCGCACGCCCCGCTACGACGCCCGCTGGGCTGCCGCCCGCCGGGCGGCGCTTACCGGCGCGCGGCTGGTGCTGGGCACGGCCACGCCGGACGTGGTGACCCTCTCGCGGGTCCGCGGCGGGATGGTGGAGCGGGCCCGGCTGCGGGAGCGCCGGGTGGGGAGCGCGCCCCAGATCGAGGTGGTGGACCTGCGCGCCGAGCTGCAGTCGGGCAACCGCTCGGTGTTCAGCCGCTCCCTGGCCGCCGCCCTGGCCGAGCTGCAGCCGGGAGCGCAGCAGGCGATCCTGCTCATGAACCGCCGCGGCGCGGCCACTTTCGTCCTGTGCCGTGACTGCGGTGAGAGCCTGCGCTGCCCGGACTGCGACCTGCCCTTCGTCTACCACGCCACCGACGAGCTGCTGCGGTGCCACCACTGCGGCCGTCGAGCGGAGCCACCCCGGCGCTGCCCCCGCTGCGACTCGGCGCGCATCCGCTACTTCGGCGCCGGCACCCAGCGGGTCGAGGCCGACCTGCGCGCCCGCTTCCCGCGGCTGCGGGTGGCGCGGCTCGACTCGGACGCGCTCGCCACCCGGCGCAGCTTCGAGGCCATCTACGACGACTTTCGCGACGGCCGCCTGGACGTGCTGGTCGGCACCCAGCTGGCGGCCAAGGGACTCGACCTGCCGAGCGTGACCCTGGCGGCCGTCATCGCCGCCGACGTGACCCTCAACCTGCCCGACTACCTGGCGCCGGAGCGGACGTTCCAGCTGCTGGCCCAGGTGGCCGGCCGGGCCGGACGTGGACCGATGCCGGGGCGGGTCATCATCCAGACCTACAACCCAGACCATTACGCGGTCAGGGCGGCCGCGCGCATGGACGTCGACGGCTTCGCCGACGAGGAGCTGGCGCGCCGGCGGCTGCTGGGCTATCCGCCGACATCGGTCCTGGCCCGCCTGCTGGTCGCCGATCCGGACCGCGCGCGGGCCGAGGCCCGCGCCGAGGCGGCGGCCGCCGCGGTACGGCTGCCGGGCGTCGAGGTGCACGGCCCGCTGCCGGCCTACGTGGCCCGCTCGGCGAGGCGCTGGCGCTTCCAGGTCGTGCTGCGCGCCGCCCGCGACCCCCTTCGCCGCGCGGCGCTGGAGCGGGTGCCGGCCGGGGTGGCCATCGACGTCGACCCGGAGTCGCTGCTCTAGGGTCGGCGGCCCGCCGATCGGCGCCGTCCCGGCCTCCCGTACAATGGGGCCATGGTCATCCGCCGCATCCTGACCGCCGAAGAGCCCATCCTGCGCCAGAAGGCCAGGAAGGTCACGCAGTTCGACGCGTCTTTGCATCGGCTCCTCGACGACATGCTGGAGACCATGCGCGATGCCCCGGGCATCGGCCTGGCGGCCAACCAGGTGGGGGTGCCGTTGCAGGTCGCGGTGATCGAGCTGGAGGACAGGGTCACCGAGCTGATCAACCCGCAGATCGTGAAGTCCTCGGGTGAGATCGTGGACTGGGAGGGGTGCCTCTCCATCCCGGGTTTCGTGGCCGAGGTCAAGCGTGCCGCGAAGGTCACGGTCAAGGCCAGGGACCGCTACGGCAAGGAGTTCCGCATCAAGGGTGAGGAGCTCTTCGCCCGCGCCCTGCAGCACGAGATCGACCACCTCAACGGCATCCTCTACATCGATTACCTCGAGTCGCTCGAGGAGCTGGTCCGCGTGACCGACTCCCCGGACGAGGTGCAGGAAGAGACCGCCGCAGGCATCTAGTGGGGCGCCTCGGGCGGCTCGCCTTCCTGGGCACCGGCAGCTTCGGCGTCCCGCTGCTGGAGCGCGTCGCCGCCGCTGCCGACGACCTGCTCATCGTCAGCCAGCCCGACCGCCCCGCCGGACGCAAGCTGCAGCCTCGTCCCTCTCCCGTGGCCGCCTGGGGGCGCGAGCACGGGCTGCGGGTGGAGACGCCCGTCCGCCTGCGCTCCGACGAGGGCCGCCGGCTGCTCCGCGCGTTCGCCCCGGACGGACTGCTGCTGGCCTCCTACGGGCAGCTGGTCCCGGCCGACCTGCTGGAGCTCGCGCCGCGGCCGCCGCTCAACGTCCATCCCTCGCTGCTGCCGCGGCACCGCGGCGCCGCCCCGGTGGCGGCCGCCATCCTGGCCGGTGACCGGGTCACGGGGGTGACGCTGATGGTCATGACCCCCGAGCTGGACGCCGGGCCGATCGTGGCCCAGTGGGAGCTGCCCCTGGAGGGCCGCGAGACGGCGCTTGAGCTGGAGCGGCGGCTGGCCGAGCTGGCGGCCGAGAAGGTGCCTCCCGAGCTGGATCGATGGGTGGTGGGGGCGCTGGAGCCGCGGCCGCAGGACCCGGCGGCGGCCACCATGAGCCGTCCCTTCACCCGCGCCGACGGCTGGATCGACTGGCGCCGCAGGGCGACCGAGATCGACCGCCAGGTGCGCGCCCTCCAGCCCTGGCCGGGGGCGTGGACCACCC
Organism: Candidatus Zixiibacteriota bacterium; assembly: GCA_035687145.1. GTDB lineage: Bacteria > Chloroflexota > Limnocylindria > QHBO01 > QHBO01 > DASRYM01. The sequence goes on from DASRYM010000006.1 coordinate 9,875, forward strand.
TCGACGGCCGGCGCCTGCACGTGCGCGCCGCCCACCCGGTGGCCGGCGTGGACGACGTGCCGATCGGCGCGCTGCTCCCCGGGGAGCAGCCGAGGGTCGCGTGCGGGGAGGGCGCGCTGGCGCTCGACGTGGTGCAGCCCGAGGGGCGGCCGGCGATGCCCGGCGACGCGTGGCGGCGTGGCGTGCCACGCGACCACGTGCTGCTGGGAGCGGTGGCGCCTCCCGGGCGCTAGGCCCGCGCGGTCGGAGCCGGCTCGCCGGGGAGGTGGAGCAGGTTCTCCACGTCCCATACGCCCGGGATGGCGGCCGCCGACTTCTCGAGCGCGCGGCGCATCCCCTCGTCGGGCACCTCGCCGCGCAGCACCACCCGGCCCTGCTCGACGTTGATGTTGATCCCGCCCTTCGGCACCGACGGGTCGCGGAAGAGCTCGCTCGTGACCTTGGCCGCCAGCGCCTCGTCGTTGGGCAGCGGTCCCTCCTCGCCGGCATGCCGCGCCGCCTGGGCCTTGCCGGCCAGGGTCGAGGTCACCGCCCGCTGCCGGCGCGCCAGGCCGCGCTTCAGGCCGCGGACCAGGGCGGCGGTCCGGTCGCCGAGCTGGATGCGGCGGGTGCGGCCCCGCTGTGGATCGAACAGGAACGCGGCTGCGGCACCCCCCAGCGCGCCGACGATCCCGACCAGCAGGTAGCGTGCGGGCCCGGGGCGGTCGCGGCCAGTGATGCGCCCGTAGGCGGCGCGTGCCTCGCGGATGGCTCGCTCGGATCGGTGGGTCGGCATGTCGTTCCTCCTCGTTCATTTCGGGGTCGTCCCGGTGGCAAGGGCCCTCCATCCCGCACGCGGCGTGCCGAAGGCTCGGTCGCCGGGCAAACGGGTGGACGCCTCTCCATCGGTCCTTGACCGAACCTTCATCAGGCGCGGGTATACTCGAGCTGCTCCCAAGGAGGTAGCGACACGACAATGGACTTCTTCACGTACGTGCTGCTGGTGATGCTTCCCAGCATCGCCATCACCGGGTGGGCCGCGTGGCGCGTGCGCTCGACCTACGCCAAGTGGTCGAAGGTCGACTCGGGCATCAACATGAACGCCTTCGACTTCGCCCGTCGCCTGCTCGACCGGCAGGGCCTGACCGATGTGCGCATCGAGCCGGTGCCTGGCCACTTGACCGATCACTACGACCCGCGCGGCAAGGTGCTGCGCGTGTCCAGCGCGGTCTCCGGGCGGTCGGAGCTGGGTTTCTACGACCCCAGGCAGCCGGGGATCGGCGTCCCGGGTGACAGCCTGTCGGTGGCCGCTGCGGCAGTGATCGCCCACGAGGTGGGCCACGCCCTCCAGGACCGCGAGCGCGACCCGTGGATGGCGGTGCGCCAGGCCATCGTGCCGGCCGTGCAGTTCGGCTCGGGGATCGCGCCGTGGCTGATCATCGCGGGCCTGATCTTCAACATGCTGTCCCTGGCCTGGGTCGGTCTGATCGCCTTCGGGGCGGCCGTGCTCTTCACCTTCGTCACCCTGCCGGTGGAGATCGGCGCCTCCGGCAAGGCGCTGGCCTTCGTCTCCAGCCTGGGCATGGTCGGGGAGCGCCAGACCGGCGCCCGCGACGTGCTCAAGGCGGCGGCCTGGACCTACGTGGCGGCCGCGCTGACCGCGCTGCTGACCTTCCTGTACTACCTGATGCTGATCGCCGGGCGCCGTGACTGAGCTGCCGCTCGCCGGCCCGCGGCCGGCGATCAGCGAGGTCGACCCGGCAACGCTCGCCGCGTGGCTCGATGCCCGCGGCGAGCCCGCGTATCGGGCCGAGCAGATCGTGGCCGGCGTCCACCGGCCGGAGGTCACCTCCTTCGCCGATCTCACCGACCTGCCACGGCGCCTGCGCCGCGAGCTGGAGGCGGCGTACCGCTTCTCGACCATCGTCGCCTCGCACGTGCTGACCGCCGACAACGGGCTGACCGCCAAGGCGGTGCACGAGCTGCACGACGGCCAGCGCATCGAGTCGGTGCTCATGCGCTACCCGCGGCGCGACGGCGGGGAGCGGACGACGATCTGCATCTCGTCCCAGGCCGGGTGCGCGGTGAACTGCCCGTTCTGCGCCACCGGGCAGGCCGGCTTCGGGCGGCAGCTGGCGCCCGGCGAGATCGTGGACCAGGTGCTGCACTGGCACCGGGCGCCGTGGCAGGCGCTGGGCCCCGAGTGGCGGCCAGGGCAGCGCACCGGGCACTACAACATCGTGTTCATGGGCATGGGCGAGCCGCTGAACAACGCCGACCGCGTCTTCGCCGCCGTGCGCCTGCTCAACGACCCGCGGCGGCTGGGGATCGGGGCGCGGCACATCACCGTCTCCACCTCCGGGGTGGTGCCGGGTATCGACCGCATGATCGCCGAGCTGCCGCAGGTCAACCTGGCCATCAGCCTGCATGCGGCCGATGACGAGCTGCGGGACGAGCTGGTGCCGCTCAACCGCAAGTGGCCGCTGGCCCAGCTGCTCGCCGCCGGCCGCCGCTACGCGGACGCCACCGGTCGGCGGGTGAGCCTGGAGTACGTGATGATCGACGGCGTGAACGACACGCTGCCCCTGGCCGAGGCACTGGCCGGGCTGGCCCGCGGATGGCGCAGCCACGTCAACCTCATCCCGCTGAACCCGACCCCCGGCTCCCGCTGGAGCGGCACGCCGCCGCGGCGGGTGGCCGCCTTCGCCGACGTGCTGCGCGCGGCCGACGTGGCGGTCACGGTCCGCGACACCCGGGGGCGGGAGATCGAGGCCGCCTGCGGCCAGTTGCACGCCCAGCTGGCGGGCAAGGTCCTGCCACGGCCGGCGCGCGAGCGCGCGGCCGCCTCGGTCCAACCATCGGCCCGGGGGGCGCTGGTGCGCTCATGACCGTGCGGCCGCCGCACATCAGCGCCAGCGTCCTGAACGCCGACTTCGGCCGGCTGGCCGACGAGGTCCGCCGCGCCGTGGACGGCGGCGTGGACTCCATTCACCTCGACGTCATGGACGGCCACTTCGTGGACAACATCACCATGGGGCCGGTGGTGGTCGAGGCGGTGCGCGACGACGCCACGCTCCCGTACCACGCCCACCTGATGATCAGCCAGCCGCTGCGCTACGCGCGACGCTTCGCCGATGCCGGCAGCGACGTCATCGTCTTCCACGTTGAGGCCGATGACGATCCGTCCGCCGTGATCCGCGAGATCCGCGCCGCGGGACGTTCGCCGGGCCTGGCGGTCAACCCCGAGACCCCGGCGGAGGCGGCCGTGCCCTGGCTGGAGCAGATCGACCTGCTGCTGGTCATGACCGTTCATCCCGGCTGGGGCGGGCAGGAGTTCATGCACGAGGTGCTGCCCAAGCTGCGCTGGCTGCGCGGCGAGGCGGAGCGCCGCGGCCTGGACCTGCCGATCGGCGTGGACGGCGGGGTCGGCCCGGACACCATCGGCGCCGCCTACGCTGCGGGAGGAGACGTGCTGGTCACCGGCACGGCGCTGTACCGTAACCAGGGCGACCTGAGGCCCGTCGTCGACGCACTGAAGCGCGCCGCGCGCGAGGCCGCCGCGGAGGCGGCTGACACGCCATTCGTCACTGAAAGGAGCGAACCCTGACCCTGTCCCGCGCCCCGCGATCCCTCCTGCTGCTCCTGGTCCTGTCCCTGGTCGTCACCGCCTGTGGCGAGAACGGCCCGCTGCCCTTCCAGCCCACGCCGGAGCCGACGCCGGTCCAGCCCCGCGAGGTGACGGTGCGGGCCGTCAGCCGCGGCTCCGACATGGCGATCCCGGACGCCGAGGTGCGCGTCAACGGCCGCCCCGTGCTCACCGGGGAGGACGGCACCGCGGTGGTCATGGCGCGTCCGGGTGACGAGGTGGAGGTGACCGCCGCCGGCCACGACCCCGCCAGCGGCACGGTCCCCGACGAGGGCGGGCTGGAGGTCGAGCTGCGCCCGAACGTGGTCAGCGGCACGGTGACCGACGCCGCGGGCACCCCGATCGCCGGCGTGCGGGTCTTCGTGGACGGCATGGACCACTACGTGCGGACGGATGCGGACGGCAGCTACGCGCTGACCGGGGTGCCCGAGGCGGGCACGCTGATCTACAAGCGCGCCGGGTACCGGCTGGCCGAGGTGCCGATCGACGAGCAGATGAGCAAGGACGTGGCGCTGGAGCCGTTCGAGGCGCGCGCGCTGTACGCCCCCGCCGCGGTGTTCGAGGGCGCCGGGCGACTGGAGGAGCTGCTGTCGATCATCGACCGCACCGAGGCCAACGCGATGGTCATCGACGTCAAGGAGACCGGCGGCTGGCTGTACTACGAGACCGACCTGCCCGAGGCCGTGGAGTCCGGCGCCGACCGGCGGCCGATCTTCGACCTGGACGAGCTGCTGCCGGCCCTGAAGGAGCGTGGCATCTACACCATCGCCCGCATGGTGGTCATGAAGGACAACACGGTCGGCTCGTCGCGGCCGGAGCTGGCGGTGCGCAACCGGGCCACCGGCGAGCCGTGGACCGACTTCGGCGGCGGCATCTGGCTGGATCCCTTCAACCCGGGCGTGGCCGAGTACATCGCCGCCATCGCCGGCGACCTGGCCGACAAGGGCTTCGACGAGGTGCAGCTCGACTACGTGCGCTTCTTCAGCGACGGCGACTACAGCGTGGCCGAGACGAACCTGCCGAACCTGCAGTCGTTCCGGCTGAGCGCCATCCGGCGCCTGTTCCGCCTGGTGAGCGAGCGGCTGGCCACCGAGCGCGCCTTCCTGGGCGCCGACGTGTTCCCGATCAGCTTCATCGCCCCCGACGACCAGGGCATCGGCCAGCGGCCGGAGGTGATCATGCCCTACGTCGACTACTTCTGCCCGATGGTCTACCCCAGCCACTACGGGCCGGGCACCTTCGGCATCGCGCAGCCCAACGAGTTCCCGTACGAGATCATCGACCAGACCCTGGAGATCATGAACGAGCAGGCGAAGGGGTTGCCGATGGTCATCCGGCCGTGGATCCAGGACTTCGGCTATGGGCCGTTCCGCGCCTACACCGCCGCCGACATCCAGGCCGAGATGAAGGCCCTGCGCGACAACGCCGCCCAGGGATGGATGATCTGGAACGCCCAGGCCCGATTCACCACGGCCGCCCTGGGGCCGCCCCGCGAGGGCGAGGACGCGGGTCCCGGCGGGGGCGTGGTCGAGCCGCCGACGGCCTCGTCCGGATCGTCCGCGGCATCGCGGTCTCCCGCGGCGTCGAACTCACCTGGCGGCTGAGGGCGCCGCCATGCGGCTCGTCGTTCAGCGCGTGGCGCAGGCCCGCGTCCGGGTGCTGCGCCAGGTGGTGGGGGAGATCGGTCCGGGCGCCGTGGTGCTGGTGGGCGTGCGGGCCGGCGACACCGAGGAGATCGCCGATCGGATGGCCGACCGGCTGGCGGTGCTGCGCTACTTCGAGGACGACGTGGGGCGCACCAACGTGGACATGGCCACTGCCGGCGGAGCCTTCCTGGTGGTCAGCCAGTTCACGCTGTATGCCGATGTCCGGCGCGGTCGCCGGCCGGGCTTCATCGATGCCGCCGATCCCGAGCTTGCCGAGCGCCTGGTCGAGCGCTTCGTGGCCCGCCTGCGGGCTGCCGGGCACGAGGTTGCCACCGGTCGCTTCGGGGCCAAGATGGAGGTCGAGCTGACCAACGACGGGCCGTTCACCCTGGTCCTGGACTCGGACCGCGACCTGTCGGGGTAGGCGACGAAGCACGCACCTCGTCGTCGGTACCACCACCGGCTGGTGATCGGGCTGGCGCCGGCCGATCGAACGAACGAACCACCCGGAAGCGGGCGGATCCGCGACGGATGCGCGAGGGGGCTAGACCTTCTCGAGGGTGCGCCGGCAGCCGGAGCAGGCCTTGACCTTGACGGGCCGGCCATCGCGCTGCACGACGACGGTCTGCAGGTTCGGGAGCCATCGGCGCAGCGCGCGCTTGCGGTTCATCCCGACCGACTGCGGGTTCCAGCCGGTGATCGGCTTCCTGCCGCAGATCTCGCACTCACGTGCCATGGGGACGTCTCCAATCACGAAACGATCCGGCGCCCCGCGGTTGGCGGCACCGGAACGCGTGAAGGGTAGCACGCTAGGATCGGGCGGTGCAACGCGCTGCAGCTCTGCGGACGCTCAGCCCCGAGGACCTCGACCGGCCGATCCGGGCGGTCCTGCCGGAGCTCGGCCGCGGGGCGGGCACGCTGGCACGCCTGGGGATCGTCACGCCGCGCGACGCGCTCTTCCACCTGCCCTTTCGCTACGACGACTTCAGTGACCTGCGGCCGCTGGGCGAGCTGATCCCCGACGAGAAGCAGTCCGCCCGGGTCCGGGTCACGGACGTCAGGGTGGAGAAGGGCTTCGGGAAGCGGCCGCAGCGGGTGATCGCCCAGCTGGCCGACGACACCGGGACCGCCGAGGCCATCTGGTTCGGCCGCCGCTTCATCGAGACCCGGCTGCGGAAGGGGATGGAGGTGGTGGTCAGCGGCAAGGTCCAGATGCGCGGCTGGCGGCCGCAGTTCACCTCGCCGGAGTTCTCGCCGGCCAGCCGCGAGTCGATCCACACCGCGCGGGTGGTGCCGGTCTACCGTCTCGTATCGGGCGTCACCCAGCGGCGCGTGCGCGAGCTGCTGGCCCGCGTCCTGGACCGGGCCCTGCCGGCCGTGGAGGATCCGCTGCTCCCCGAGGAGCGCGGGCGCCTGCCGGTGCTGGCCGATGCCCTCCGTGACGCGCACTTCCCGGAAGAGGCGGCTAACGTGCCGGCCGCGCTGGACCGCCTGGCCTTCGACGAGCTGCTCGCCCTGCAGCTGACCCTGGCGCAGGCGCGCGTCGCCCGGCAGTCCATGCGGGCGCCACGGATCGCCATCGAGCCCGATGAGCTGGCCCGCCTGACGGCGGCCCTGCCGTTCGACCTGACCGATGACCAGCGCCGCGCGGTGGAGGAGATCGTGGCCGACCTGTCCTCGGAGACGCCGATGCGTCGGCTGCTCCAGGGCGACGTGGGGTCGGGCAAGACCGCCGTGGCCGCCATCGCCCTGGCCGGGACGGTGCGCGCCGGTTGGCAGGGGGCGCTCATGGCCCCGACCGAGATCCTGGCCCGCCAGCACCACCTGGGGCTGGCGCCGCTGCTCGATGCGCTCGGGGTTCGCTCGGAGTTCCTCTCCGGCTCGCTGACCCCGGGCCGCAAGCGGGAGATCCATGAGGCCATCGCCGGCGGCATGACCGATGTGGTGGTCGGCACCCACGCCGTGATCAGCGAGGCGGTGACCTTCCCGCGCCTGGGCCTGGCGGTGGTCGACGAGCAGCACCGCTTCGGCGTGGCGCAACGGGCGGCGCTGCAGGCCAAGGGCACCGACCTGGAACCACACGTGCTGGCCCTGACCGCCACGCCCATCCCGCGCACCCTGGCGCTCACCTTCTACGGCGACCTGTCGATCTCCACGCTGAAGCAGCCACCCCCCGGCCGGCAGCCGATCCGGACCGAGATCCGCACCCGCGCCGCGCTGCCGAAGATCCAGGACTTCCTGGCCGCCGAGGCGGCGGAGGGGCGGCAGTCGTTCGTCGTCGTGCCGCTGGTCAACGACAGCGAGGAGCTGGCCGCCGCCTCGGCCGAGGCCGAGGCCGAGCGGCTGCGCGAGGCGCTGCCGCAGCTGCGCATCGGCCTGGTGCACGGCCAGCAGAAGGCCGACGTTCGCGACGCGACCATGCAGGCCTTCGCCGCCGGGGACCTGGACGTGCTGGTGGCCACCACCGTCATCGAGGTCGGCATCGACGTACCGAACGCCAGCGTGATGCTCATCGAGGACGCGGAGCGCTTCGGCCTGGCGCAGCTGCACCAGCTCCGCGGGCGGGTCGGCCGCGGGCCGCATCGGTCCTTCTGCATCCTCCTCTCGGATGCGACCGATGAGCTGGCGCAGCGCCGCCTGGAGGTGGTGCGCAGCTCAACCGACGGGTTCGTCATCGCCGAGGCCGACCTCGCCCTGCGCGGGGCGGGCAACCTGCTGGGCACCCGCC
>DASRYM010000007.1:0-6091 GCA_035687145.1 Candidatus Zixiibacteriota bacterium
GCTCGACCAGGATCAGCCGACCACGCGGCGTGAGCCGCGCATTAGCATGAGACACGAGGGCCCCTCCTCCACTGTGGCTACCTAACCAGCAGCCGGAGGATACGGGCCCTCACCCGTCAACAACCTGATTGAGAACTAAACCTAGCGCGGGCGGTGGCCGAAGATGGCGGTCCCGACCCGGACCAGGGTCGCGCCCTCCGCGACCGCGGCCTCGGCGTCGGCGGTCATGCCCATCGACAGCTCGGGCAGCGGCGCACCGAGCGTGTCCTCCAGCCGGTCGCGGAGCTCGCGCAGGGTGGCGAACGTCCGTCGCTGCTCCTCGGGCGGGATGCCGAAGGCCGCCATGGTCATCAGCCCGGCCACCCGGGCGTGGCGCAGCTCGCGGAGGCTGGTCACGAGCTCGCCGGGGTGCCCGGCCTCGGCCGCGAACCAGTCGATGTCGAAGCCGGCCTTGGCCGGCTCGCGGCTGACGTTCACCTGGAGGAGCAGCGTCGGCTGGCGGCCCTCGTCGTGCGCCAGTCGCTCGAGGCGGCGCAGCAGGGGCAGCGAGTCGACCGAGTGGATGGCGCTGAACAGCTGCAGCGCGGCACGCGCCTTGTTCGACTGCAGGTGCCCGATCATGTGCCACTCGGCATCCGCGACGGCGGCGACCTTGTCGACCGCCTCCCGGACCCGGTTCTCCCCGAACAGCGCCAGGCCGGCCTCCCGCGCGGCACGCACCACCGGCACGCCGAAGCCCTTGGTGACCGCCACCAGCCGAAAGCCGGACGGGTCCCTCCCGGCCGCCTCGGCGGCTTCGCGCAGCCGGGCGAGCAGGACGTCGACCCGGGAGCGGATCAGCTGCGGGGTGTGGATGGGGTCGGGAACGGGCTCCATCGAGCTGCAGGGTACGGCACCTGCGTCGCCTGCCCGGGGCATACGGCCCACGACTGTAACGGCCACGCAGACGGCCCGATATGCAGCCCACGACTGAAACGGCCACCTTCAGGGCCTCCAGCCTGGCTGGTTCATACGCCCCCCGAATATGTCGGGGGCATCATGGCCGTTGCATTCACCGCGTGGATGCCGCCGGCCAGATGGTGGCCGCTTCATGTGCCCCCCGAATTTGTCGGGGGCATCATGGCCGTTGCATTCACCACGTGGATGCCGCCGGCCGGATGCTGGCCGCTCCGTACGCCCCATGCACACGGCGCAAAACCCCGACCACCGAAGCGCGGACGTTGCCGGACACCGAACGGCCCGGCCGGGGGAGCCGGCCGGGCCGCATCGGTCCAGGGAAGGTGGAAGGCCGCTACTCGCTCTTGCGTCGCAGGAACGACGGGATGTCCAGGTCCGTGTCGCCGTAGGTCGAGCGCTCCATCGGCCGCACCGGCACCGGCTGGCGCTCGGTGACCCGCGGCTGCTCCGGCTCGGCCGTGGAGGACGCGGCGAAGGGCGACGCCTCGGGCATCTGCTCCTCGAGCGAGCGGCGCTGTTCGCGCTCCCGCTCGATCTCGGCCAGGATCTCCCGGCTGCGCTCGTCGAGGCTGGACTCGATGCCGCCGGCCACCTCGGCCGACGCGCCGACCGTGCGGCCCGGCTGGCGGGCCTTCCTGGTGGAGTCGAAGCCGGTGGCGATGACGGTGACCTTGACCTCGTCGCGCATGCGGTCGTCGATCACCGTGCCGAAGATGATGTTGGCCTCCGGGTCGGCGGCCTCCTTGATCACCTCGGCCGCCTCGTTGACCTCGAACAGGCCCAGGTCCGAGCCGCCGGTGACGTTGAACAGGATGCCGCGCGCGCCGGTGATGTTGACCTCGAGCAGCGGGCTCATGACCGCGGCCCGGGCCGCCTCGACGGCCCGGTTCTCGCCGGTACCGATGCCGATGCCCATCATCGACGAGCCGGCGTCGCGCATGATGGTCTTGACGTCGGCGAAGTCGAGGTTGATGAGGCCCGGCACGGTGATCAGGTCGCTGATGCCCTGCACGCCCTGGCGCAGGACGTCGTCCACCACCCGGAAGGCATCCACGATGGACGTCTTCTTGTCCACGACCTCGCGCAGCCGGTCGTTGGGGATGGTGATCAGGGTGTCGACCTTCTCCTTGAGGGTCTCGGTGTACTGCTCGGCCACCAGCTTGCGACGCATGCCCTCGAAGCTGAATGGCTTGGTCACCACGCCCACGGTGAGAGCGCCAAGGTCCTTGGCGATCTCGGCGATGACCGGGGCCGCGCCGGACCCGGTCCCGCCGCCCATGCCGGCGGTGATGAAGATCATGTCCGCGTCCTTGAGGGCCTCGTAGATCTTCTCCGAGTCCTCCTCGGCGGCCCGCTGGCCGACCTGCGGGTCGGCGCCTGCTCCCAGCCCGCGGGTCATCTTGTCGCCGATGCGGATCTTGTGGGGAGCGTCGCTCTGGAGGAGGGCCTGCGCGTCCGTGTTCACGGCAATGAACTCCACGCCCATCATCTCGGCGCGGATCATCCGGTTCACGGCGTTGCTGCCACCGCCTCCGACGCCGATGACCTTGATGAGTGCGAAGTGCTCTGCGTCCGACCGAAGCGGCATCGAAGGGGTCTCCCTGCGCGGTTTGGGTGTTGACCTGCAACCCGTCTCGCCGCGGGTTTGACCGATTCTAGCGAGCCGCTCGGAGCGCCGTTGCCGGATTTTTCCACATATCCCGGCCGAGTTATCCACATCGCCCAGATTGCTCGTGGACCGGTGGCGCCGCCCTCCACAGCGCCCGCCCGCCGGCTCGGCTCGCCCGCTCGGCGAGCGCTGGCCGGCAACTTGCATGGCGGCGCCACGTGGCCAAACGCATCGTGGTGGTCGACGACAACGTCGAGACCCTCGACCTGGTGCGCGACATCCTGGCCGAGGGGGGCTACGTGGTGGACGTGACCCCGGCGGTTGACGCCGGGCTGCACGAGATCCGCGACGCGCGGCCGGACCTGATCATCGTGGACCTGCTGCTCTCACCGGACCAGCGCTGGCTGTCCGGCTGGGACGTGGTCCGCCTGGCGCGCTCGCACGCCGAGCTGCACCGGCTGCCGATCATCGTCATCTCGGCCGACCCCGGCCGGTTGGCCACCCATCGCGGGGAGGCGGCGCGGCTGGGCAACGTGCGGCTGATGACCAAGCCCTTCGGCGTGGACGAGCTGCTGGAGGCGGTCCGCGAGCTGCTGAGCGGTGGGGCGGCCGAAGCGTCGGGTCCCGGGCCCGATTGACGGCGGGTAGTACGCTCCGGCCGACGCACCACGCACCGGAGGTGTTCGGTGAGGTGACCGGGCTCAGCAACGAGGAGGTCGTGCGTCGCTACCTCGACGCCGACCTGCACCAGGACTTCGACACCATGGAGGGCCTGCGCCACCCCGAGTGGCGGCTGGACTGGCCGCAGTCCGGCGAGCGGATCACCAGCTCGCAGGCGTACCGCGCCATCCACGAGAGCTACCCCGGGGGGCTGCCCAGCGGCGAGATCGACCGGCTGGTCGGCAGCGAGGACCGGTACGCCCTGTCGCCCTCGTTCACGGTCACCCGCGTCGCCGGCAGCGGTGACTTCTGGTTCGGCCACGGCCACATCGTCTACCCCGATGGCACGCCGTACCACATCGTGTCCTTCATCGAGCTGCGCGACGGGAAGGTCTACCGCGAGACCGAGTTCTTCGCTCCGCCGTTCGAGGCGCCGGAGTGGCGCGCGCAGTGGGTGGAGCGCGTGCCCCGGGACCACGCCTGAACCGGGACGGTCAGCCCGGGAAGAGGCCGCGGATCCAGTCCACCACCCGGCCGCCGACGCCGGCCAGCGGCGACCCGGCGCTGTAGCCGATCGGCTCCTCGCCGGCGTGGTGCGCGCCCCACAGCAGCAGGCCGATGGGCGTGCTGAAGGCCGGGTTGCTGAGCTGGTCCATCAGCCCGCCCACGCCCTGCGGCGAGCCGATGCGCACCGGCATCTGGAACGCCTCCCTGGCCAGCTCGGCAGCGCCCGCCAGGCGCGCCCCGCCGCCGGTCAGCACCACGCCCGCCGGCAGCATGCCGGCGTGCCCGGAGCGCTTCACCTCCTCGGCGATCAGCGAGTAGATCTCGCTCATCCGGGCCTCGATGATCTCGCACAGCTTGCGGCGCTGGATGGTCTGCCCGCCGCCGTCGCCCAGGACCGCCACGTTGAGCAGCTCCTCGGGCTGCACGTCGCGCAGGTCGGCGGTGCCGTGCTTGATCTTGATCTCCTCGGCCAGGTTCAGGCTGGTGCGCAGGCCGATGGCCACGTCGTTGGTGACGTTGATGGCTCCCACCGGCAGGACCGCCGAGTGAAAGATCGCGCCATCGGTGAAGATGGCGATGTCGGTGGTGCCGCCGCCGATGTCGGCCACCAGCACGCCGAGCTCCTTCTCGGTATCGGTCAGGACCGCCTCCGCCGCCGCCAGCGAGCTGATGACCAGCTCGTCGATCTGCACGTTGGCGTTGGCGATGCACTTCGACAGGTTCTGGACCGATGTCGCCGCCCCGAACACGATGTGGGTCTCGACCTCGAGCCGCACGGCGCTCATCCCCAGCGGGTCCTTGATCCCCTCCTGGCCGTCCACGATGTAGCCGCGGGGGATGACGTGCAGCATCTCGCGGTTGGACGGCACCTGGATGGCCTTGGCCGCCTCGGTGGCGCGGGCCACGTCCTCGCGCGCCACCTCGCGCTTGTGGCCCGAGACGGCGACCACGCCACGGCTGTTGGTGCTGGTGATATGGCTGCCCCCCACGCCGACGAAGGCCGAGCTGATCTTGTAGCCGGACAGGCGCTCGGCCTTCTCCAGGCTGGTGGCGATCGAGTTCACGGTCTGGTCGATGTTGGCGACCATCCCCTTCTTCATCCCGACCGACGGGGCGATCCCGTAGCCGATGATGTTGACGTCACCCGATCGGCCCACCTCGCCGATGAGTGTCGTGACCTTGGTCGTCCCGGCGTCGATGGCGACCAGGACCGTCTCCCTGTCCAAGTTACCTCCGGTGGTTCGGTCGTGCCCCGGACGCGGCGTTCCGGCGCGCGCCCGAGCCTACAGGAAGTGACGCCGGATGAGCGCCACGTTTTGGAAGATGCGCAGCCCGAAGGCGAAGAGAGCCACCAGGTAGAGGTCGATCCCCAGCCGATCGCCGACGAAGGTCAGCGCCACCGCCACCAGGGCATTGGTGACGAACCCCGAGAGGAAGACGCGGTTGTCGTAGTGCGCGTCCAGCTCGGCGCGGATGGCGCCCAGCACCGAGTCCAGGCCGGCCAGGATGCCGACCGCGCTGTAGCGTGCCAGGTCCGGGCTGACATTGACGTTCAGCACCAGCCCGAGCGCGATGCCGAGTGCCAGACCGATCAGGGGGAGCCACATACGGCACGGTTCCGCTGCAGGCCGCGGAGCACACGCCCGGGACCGCGGCGATGACTAGGGCGCCCAATATACCTTCCCCGGATTCCGCGCATCCAGCCAGCTCACGCCCGCCTCGTCCTCGACGCTGAACAGGGTCCTGATGGCGGCCACCTGGCGCTGAAGGAGGGCCTCCGCCTCGCCCGGCGTGGCCCGCGGATCGAGCCCGTAGACGCCGAGCGCCGCCTCCCAGCCACCCTCGGGGCAGACCAGGACGAAGCCGTGCTCGTCGTCCAGCCGCACGTCGAGCGCCGTGGCCGTCGAGCCGAGCAGCTCCGGGTCGAGCTCCATCAGGCGGCGGGCGGTGGCCAGCTCCGCGGCCGGCAGCCGGTCCCCCACCGTCAGCAGCCGGCTGTCGCGGCGCTCGTCGACCACCGACGGCAGCCCGGCGAGCCCGTCGCCGAGGTCGGCGTCGAGCGGCAGCTCGGCGATGACGCTGCCATCGGCCGCTGCCACCAGCAGGGCCGCGGGCGTGCGCCAGGTGATGGCCGGCTCCTTCTCCACGACCGTCACCGCCAGGCTGTTCGGCAGCCGCGTCTCCACCCGCGCCTCGGCCACGGCCGGCAGCTGGGCCACGCGGGCCGCCAGCTCGCCGGTGTCGACCGTCAGCAGCGGGGCGCCGGCGTAGCCGGCCAGCAGCTCGTCCAGCGCGGCGTGCGCGGTGAAGCGCGCCCCCGAATGGCCGACCTGCTGGACGCGCAGCCACGGCCCCGCC
>DASRYM010000008.1:0-11453 GCA_035687145.1 Candidatus Zixiibacteriota bacterium
GGCTCATCAGCGGAAAGCGCTCGCGCGCCTCGCGGGCGGTGAGGACTTCCACCGGCAGCCCCAGGGCGCGACCCCGCCGCGCCTGGCGCTCGAGCTCCCGCCGCCGCTCGGGCGAGGCGGCCAGCCGCAGGCTCCCGACCGGCCGCCATCCCGGGTCGCGGCCGGTCTCGGCGCCCAGCCGGGCGTAGATCGCCGCGCTCCGCATGTGCAGACGGCTCAGCGCGTCGGAGGCCCGCAGCTGGCCGACCAGACCCGCCGAGTGGAACGTCGAGCCGCCGGTCAGCTCGCCCCGCTCGAGGACCAGGACGTCGCTCACGCCGGCCGCGGCCAGGTGATAGGCGATGCTGCACCCGGCGACGCCGCCGCCGACGATGACGACGCGCGCCGCGCTCGTCGCGGCGCCGATCCTGCTCTCCGAGATCCTACTGGCTGTGGGCCTGGTGATTGCCGCAGTCCACGACCCCGGAGACGCTGAACAGGAGGTTGCCGTTGAGATCTCTCACCTCGATGACTGCAGTATCCCTCACGCAGCCGCCGGGCTCCCCACCGTCGGTGAATGTCCAGGCCGCCGTGCAGTCTGCCTCCTGTCCGGTGAACCCGTTCTTGCACCGACCGGTCCCCTGACCCACGAACGTGTCGAAGGTCGCATCGGGTGGATTCGGCTCGATCGCCGGGTCATCGATGCAGATCGCGCTGGTCAGCGTCGCCAGATGAAAATTCCAGCCCGTGCCATGATCATTGATCTGAAGGTTGTCGCTGTTTCGGGGGACGCAGTGAAGCACGAAACCGTGCGTGATCCTGGGATCCCCACCGTACTCCACCGGGCCGCCCGCCGGGAAGATGCTGCCGCCGCCAGTCATCCAGCAGTCCTGACGTCCTCCTCCCCCCTTGCCCCCGGCGAGCGCGGGAGCAGAACCGGCCCCCGCGAATGCCAAGACCATGTTCGCCGCCAAGACAAACGCTGCAACCGAGAGCCAGTTCGATTCCCTGCGCCGTTCCATGAGACTCCTCCTCGAGCCCGGCCCGAGCCGCTGATCGGAACTTTCGCGATCACAAGGTTTCCGGGCTCAGCCGCTGGATGGACGCTTATGCCGCAACCGGCGTGCCGAGGCGGGAACCCCAAGCGATCCGGCCAGTTAAAGCGCCAGGCCCGGCGGGAGGCTGCTGTAACCGTAAAGATCACCGACGCAAGCCAGCCCGGCCGAGGCGTCCCGCCTCCCGGCTACTGGTGGCGTCGTCTCACGGAGAGATCGGGGCGTTCATGGCGGCCTGAATCTCGGCCTGGGTGAGGGCCCGGTTGTACACGCGCACCTCGTCGATTCGCCCCTGAAAGAATTCGCCCCAGATCGCGTTACCGCCGACCCGCAACGGACTGTCGGTTCCGACGACGGCGCCGGTCAGGGCTCGGCTGGCCACCTGGGTGCCGTTCACGTAGAGTCGCAGCGTCGCGCCGTCATACGTCATCGCCAGGTGGGTCCAGGTGTTGGCCGGCAGCCGCGTGCCGCCTCGAAGCTGCTGCTCGACGCCGCCAATGGTCACGCCGGCGGCCGGCTGATTGTTCGGAGAACTGCTGGCATGGAGGAAAAAGGCCACCACGGTGCCCGAGCCCTCCTTGGCAATGACCGTCCGCCATCCGGAGGGCCCGGTCGTGGGATTCACCCAGGCTGTCAGCGTGATCCCAGTCGAGAGGTCGAGGGCGGGCGCATCCGGGACCGTGACCCAATCGTTCACCCCGTCGAACACTAGCGCGCCACCGAACCTGCCCTGTGCTGTGCGGGTGGCGCCCGAGATCGTGCCGTGATGGCCGTTCCCGGAGGAGTCGAGCACCGCGCCGCCGCTGGCCTCGTTGAACGCGTACGCCGCCACCGGGCCGGCGGCCGACGGCGTGTAGGTGATGGTCACCGTGTCGGTGCCGACGTTGCCCGCGGCGTCCCGGGCGGTGACCGTGATGACGTTGGTCCCCAGTTGGAGGGCAATCGCCGGGACCGACCAGGCCGTCGTCCCCGTCGCTGCGCCCTGGCCCCCTCGGTCGTTAGTCCAGGTCACCTGGGTGATCCCCACATCGTCACCGGCGATGCCCGCGATGGCGACTGGACTGGCGGAGGTGGTGAAGGTCGAGGCGGTCGTCGGTGCCGTGATGGTCACCGTGGGCGGGGTCACATCTGCAGCGCCGACGACCCTGACGAAGGCCGCCACCGATGGCACACCAGCGGTGTTCTCGATGAACAGCATGTAATAGCCCGGCGGACTGATGTTCAGACTGACCGGCGCCCCGACGAGCAGGCCACCCTGGACAGGCTGGAACTGGAGCGGGACGTAGCGCTGCTCCATGTCGACCGCGTGCGTCACCGCGCCTAGGCGGATCAACGCCACCGCCGCGACATCGTCGGCATCGGGTGTCCCGACGAAAAACTGGGTACCGACGGACACGACCGCCGGCGAGGAGGTGATCACCGGTCGCGCGCCCCGGAAAAGATAGGGTGGCGAAAAGATCTCCGCGTTCAGCTGATTGACATCCCCTGACCGTCCGCTGCCAGCGACGAGCACGCGGCCGTCCGGGAGCAGGAGCGCCGTGGAGTGATACGAGCGCCGGATCTGAGCGCTGGCCATCGTTGACCAGCGTTCGGTTGCCGGGTTCCAGATCTCCGCCGGAAGCACGGCCTCGCCGGTGGCGAGCCCGGTCGTTCGGACCCCACCCGTCACCGCCACCGTGCCGTCAGGCAGCACCGTGAGCGTATGGTACGCGCGAGGAAACGCCATCGAGCCGACCTGTCGCCAGGCCGGAGACAGCTGATTCATGTCGAGAACGTAGGCCGTCTCGACCGCCGGTTCCGCCGGTCGAAACGTGTTCGCCGGCGCGCCCGCTTTCAGCACCACGCCGGGCCAGTACATCGCCGCGCTTCCGCCCGGAACGGCCACCGGGTCGACCATCGTCCACGTCTGGGTGGTAAGGTCGAGAACATGGGTCGTCGTGGTGGCCTCGTCGGAACCCGCAAAGAGAATCCGGCCGTCGGGGAGGACGAACATGAACGGGTAGAGCGGCATCGACATGCGTGCGCCCGGAAGCTGCGTCCACGTGTTCGCCACGGGATCGTAGACCTCCGGGACGTCCGCGATGCACCC
Source organism: Candidatus Zixiibacteriota bacterium (assembly GCA_035687145.1). Lineage (GTDB taxonomy): Bacteria > Chloroflexota > Limnocylindria > QHBO01 > QHBO01 > DASRYM01. The sequence goes on from DASRYM010000008.1 coordinate 3,124, forward strand.
CTCGCAGGCCGTCGACCCCGACACCACGAGAACCCGACCGTCCGGCAGCGTGGTACTGGTGGGATACCAACGCGGCATCGCCATCGGCGGCGCCGGTGTCCAGGTCTGCGAAACCGGGTCGAAGACATTTGCATCCGCCAGACCAACGAAGTTCGCCCTGTGGCCTCCCACCACGAATGCCCGGCCGTCTGGCAGGGCGACCTGGCCGGAGCAGAAGATGTTCGTCGTGTTGATGGGAACCGAGGTGAACGTCCCGAGGGCTGGATTCCACAGCCGGGCGTCCTGACCGAACTCGTAAGCGTCCCACATCAGCACCTGCCCCGTCGGCAGCATCATCACATTCACCGCGACGATCGGCAGGTCAATGACGGGCGACCAGGCCCCCATGCCAACCGGGCTCGGCCCCAGGGGCGCGTCAGACACCACCCACACCGGCCCGGCCGGATTTCCCCCGAACCGACGCAGGCCGTGGCTAGGTCCCGCTCTGACGCCGCGATGATCAGTGATCAGATCCCCGCTGCCCTCGTCAAAGTGGTAGAGGGCCACGGTGTTTTCATCGGGCACGAACGGGGCGGTCGGACGCGAGAAGCTTCCCGTGTACCGCAACACGTCCGAGATTCTCAGTTCGTCCAACCATCCGGCAAACGACGGATACTGCGGTCCGGCGTCGTGCTTTTCGGCACCCAGCACGATAAACGGGTCGCTGTTGGTGCACGGGCCGCCACAAAAGTCGCCGGGCACACCGTCGTCGGGGTACGAGACGTCGCCGTCCGGGCCGTCGCCCTGCGCCTCCAGCCGCCCGTCGACGAAGAGCCACAACCAGCCGTCCGAGCGGCGCCGTTGCACCGCGACGTGGTGCCACCGACCGTCGAGCACGTTGGTGGTGCCGCAGAGCGTGAGCATGCCAGTGCCCTCACCGACGACGCCGAACACGACGACGCCACCAGCGATCGAGACGCCGAAAGCGCGGCCCTGGTTGAAGCGGTCACGGTCCACAACGATGTTGCCGTAGATCCAGTTGTTGTTGGGGCCGCACGCCACGGCAGGGGCCTGATTCTCGACTGCCAGCGCTCGCAGCCAGAATTCCAGGGTGAAATCGGTCGCCCCCACGTCGGCCGGAGGCCCCGGAGTCGTGGTCGCCGGATCGTCGATCCGAATCTTGACCCGGTCGATGTCGTTGGCGCCGTTGCCGTAGAAGCGGAGAGCGTAACCTGCTCCGCCGACGGCCCCGTTGGCGACGGTCACGCCGACGGGGGCCGAAGTCGCCTGGTTCATTGCCGCGTCCCGCGCCCGGGCCGTCAGCACATAAGTCCCATTGGGCACGGCCGTCGTGTCCCATAACGTGGCGTACGGGGGTTGGGTGTCCTCGGCTCCCAGGGCTGCTCCGTTGACAAAAAACTGCACGCCGACCACGCCGACGTTGTCGGTGGCGTCGGCGGTGACGGTGACAACGCCCGAGACCGGCACCCCACTCGGTGGACCCGTGATCGACACGGTCGGTGGGACGGTGTCCGAGACACCGCCCGAGGCCTGGTGGACGATGTCATCGACCCCCAGTTCCCAGCCCGCACTAAAACTCACCGTGACGACGGTCGAGGGTTGGTTCCAGCCGGTAACGACCGTCTGCATCGAACCGGTGCCGATACCGCGCGTTACCGTTTGACCGCGGTCGTCCGAGAGCGTCAGAGTGCCGGCGACCGTGGTGAACACGCGCATGCTCACGAGGATGCGGGGCCCGGGCGAGAACCGAAGCGTGCGGCTCGTTCCCGCCGCCGAGTCGAAGTAGATGTGGTTCGTCGGATCGACGCTATAGGGTCCTTCCCACCGCCACTGACCCGTCCCGAAATCGATGCCCTGAAAGGGGCCACTGAGGAGACCACCGGACGATCCCGGGGGCGCCGGGGCGTCGAAGTCGACAACAGTCGTCTGGGCGTTGGTCGCCACCACCCAGAGGAGCACGACCAGTCCGAGCGTCCCTGCGGCAATCAGGCGCCCCGGCATCGTCCACCTCGTCGCCATTCGTAGCTAATTAGCTAACGCCCACACGACCGCCCCTGACCCGGCACCGTTTCCACCGTTGCTCGGACCGACGTCTACCCCGACAATTGTCGGACTAGGTAGCCCAGTTCCTGCGCCCTGTCAAACGAGAAGTTCCGCTGGCGTGTCGGCCATCCATGGCCGGAAGACGGCGGGCCCCTGCCACCGGCGCTGGCGGCGGAAATCGACGCTGGCGCCGAGGATCGTGGGCCGCTGTTGCTGTCAAATGAAATGCCCGCTTGGTTGTGACAAGTGATCTGTCCGCTCACGGTTGGGGACCTGCCGGCAGCCGGGGTGGGCGTCGAGGGCCCGGCGGGGCTGGCCGAGGGGTATGGCCCTCCGGGCGGCAAAGCCCATGGACACCTCCCTTGGCTGTTCCGGGTATAGCCGGAGCCGCCCGCAAAGCGGACATTTCGCATTCGCTCGGGAGCGGACAGATTATCTGCTCCCTACACGAGGACCGCGGGCCGCTTGACAGCCGGGCGCTGCTGGATTAGGAGAACTCCCGGCCTCCGGCTCGTACCGAAGGCGTCCGAAGGGCTGAGCGCGAGACGGGTGAGCTTCGTATGATACACGGCCTCAGCACCAGGTTAGCCGGAAGTGTTTTCTCGCCGTCGTGGTTCCTGACTGCCCTGGCTGTCGTGAGCTTTGCCCTGCCCGTCAACGCCCGAGCCGGTGCCGGTTCCGCGCTGGCCGGCCGTGACGCGAGCTTCCGCGCCGCGGTGCTCACACCGCCGCGACTCGCGCCAGAGGTCCGGCTGACGGCTTCCGGCGGGGCCGAGTTCCGCCTCAGCCAGCAGCGCGGGCACATCGTCCTGCTGACCTTCGGCTACACGTCGTGCCCTGACGTGTGTCCAATTATTCTGGCGAAGCTCGCTCAGGCTCGAGCCCAGCTCGGACCGCTCGCCCCTCAGGTGCAGATCGTCTTCGTAACGGTCGACCCCGCCCGCGACACGCCCGACTTGATGGCAGCGAGGCTGGGCGCCTTTGACCCCACCATTGTCGGCCTGACCGGGACGCCGGCGGACCTCGCTCGCGCCCGCCAGGCGTACGGCGTGGTCGCCCAGCAGGTCCGGCCCCGACCGGGTTCCGAGGTCGACCGCTTCGACCATTCGGCGCCGGTCTACGTCGTCGACCGGTACGGACGCCTTCGCCTGATGTTTACCTCCGGTACCTCCGTGGAAGACATGACCCACGATCTGCACGTACTGCTCGACGACGGGTGATTCAGACCGTCGCCGCGAGCGCGGCGGGATTCGCCTTCGGACCGTCTCTGACCGCTGGAGACGAGGACCGCCATGACGCAACACGGCTCGCGTCTCGCCTTGCTGCGCTCCAGTACCTTCAGCTCGCGCGGCTGGCTCGTGCTCCTCCTGACCGCTCTCAACGCGCTGCTGGCCACCGTCTCTCCGACCCAGCTCCTGACCCAGACGACCACGGTTACTTTCGACAACCCGGCGCCACCCGGCTCGTCCTTCGACCTGCTTCAGGGAGTTTTCGGGGAATCGACTTCGGGACCGGGCGCTGGCGGTGGGAGAGCGCCTGTGACGTCGATTTCACCAATCATATCTTCTTCGATTCGCCGTCCGGAACCTCGCGCACGTTCGCGTTCGCACGGGCTCCCCGGGTCCTGGTGAGTCTGAGCGTCTTCACCACTCAGCCCGGGACCTTGACGCTCTCCGACGATGCGGGCCAGACGCTCAGTCGTCCCGTCGCCACCGGCTCGATGCAGCTGATCGTTACGAACTCGACGCGAGCCTCGACGGTGGTCACGGTGAGCTTCACCGCGGCGTGGGCCCTGGGCATTGACGACACCACTTACCGGCCGGCCACCCCACCGCCCCTTCTGATCATCACGGAGCCGGAACCCGGCGGTGATCAGCGGCACCACCCTCGCCGTGCGATATACACTCTCCGGGGACCTCACCCACACGAACCATGGCCACTCCCGGCTTGATGGTGGACCCACCGTGATGGATATGGACCCCGACGGGAGCTATCGCTTCCTGAACGTCCCGGTGGGGCCGCACATCCTCTCCGCCGTCCTCGCTCGCGCCGACCACTCGGAGATTTCTGCGAGCGAGTCCGTTGTCTCTTTCACGACCGTAGCCGATCCGTCCGACCCGGATCCCCCTCTGGTGACCATCACGGCCCCATCGAGTGGATCGACCGTGTCGCGAACTGTCACGATTCCGCGACCGCCTCCGACAACGTCGGTATTGCTGGCGTGCGCTTCTTCGTCAACGACGTTCCGCTCGGCCCCGACGACAGCACCGCGCCCTACAGCGTCCTCTGGGACACCGCGGGCGTCGCCAACGGATCCTACGTGCTCACGGCCCGAGCCCGGGACCTGGCCGGCAACGAGACGACCTCCGCACCGGTCACGGTGTCCGTCAGCAATGGTTCCCCGGCCGATCCTTCGAGGGTCGGGCAGTGGTCCCCTCCCTTCGCTCTCCCCATCGTGGCCGTCCATATGGTCCTCCTCCGCACCGGCCACGTGCTCATGTGGGACCGTACCCCAGGAGACGCCTGGCTCTCGAATCTTGCTCTGGGTACGTTCACCGCCGTACCAAACACCCTGACCGACATCTTCTGCGGCAGCCAGGTTACTCTTGGTGACGGGCGACCGCTCGTCGTCGGCGGCAATCGAGCCGCTTTCGTCGGCCTCCGAGACGCGAATGTGTTCAATCCGACGACACAGACCTGGGAACCGGTAGCGCCCATGGCTTTTCCCCGCTGGTACCCGACGCCACCACCCTGCCCGACGTGCCTGGCCGAAACGCCGGAGATCCACGATCCAGTCCGCCACAGCTGGACTCAGCTCAACGAAGCGCGGCTCGCGATGCCCCCGTACCCATTCATCTTCGTGCTCCCGGACGGCCGGGTGCTCTACGCCGGCTCCGATGAAGCCAACACGGCGGCGTACGTCATCGACCTCGTCACCAGGACATGGAGCCTCGTCGATCCGCGGCCGCTCGACGGCGGCAGCGCCGCGATGTATCGCCCCGGTGTCGTCCTGAAGACAGGGGCGCCGGGCAACGTCGACCTCGCGCCGTATCCCGGCACCGCGAACGCGTACGTCCTGGACATGAACCGAACCGCGCCGTCGTGGCGCCAAGTCGCCTCGATGGCCTTCCCCCGCGTCTATCACACCCTTGCCCTGCTACCCGATGGCAACGTCGCCGCCACCGGCGGCGTGCAGAACTCCGACGAGGTCTCGGCGCCAGCCGTCCTGCCAACGGAAATATGGAACGCCCAGACCACTGCTGCCTGATGGACGTGTCCCGGTCGCCGGCAGTGGACGGTTCGAGCCGGTGACAGATGAGTTCCGGGCCGAGATCTTCGCTCCGCCGTATCTATTCGCCGGCCCTCGTCCCACCATCACCGGAGCTCCAGCATCGATCACCTACGGCTCCCCGTTCTTCGTCGAGACCCCCGACGGAGCCTCCATTGCCTCGGTCACGCTCCTCAGGCCCGGCGCTGTCACCCACGATCTGGACCAGGACCAGCGCTACGTGCCGTTGGCGTTTGAGCCGGCGGCCGGCGGTCTCGATGTGCAGGCGCCCGCGAACGGGACCATCGCTCCCCCGGGGTACTACATACTGTTCCTCGTCAACAGTGCGGGAGTTCCTTCCGTTGCCGAGTTCGTTCAGGTGACGGTTAACGACACCAGCCCGCCAGAGGTGGCCATCACCGCACCAGCCAACGGCGCCATCGTTTCAGGCAACGTCGTCGTGTCCGCAACGGCATCCGATGACGTGGGCGTGACCGGCGTGCAGTTCCTCCTCAACGACGCGCCACTGGGCGGCGAGGTGAGTACCCCGCCGTACGCCGTCTCGTGGAACCCGACGGGCTTAGCCAATGGCAACTACACCCTCACGGCGGTCGCCCGCGACGCCGCTGGCCGGCTGACGACTTCGGCTCCGTTGCTGGTGACCGTCGCGAACGGTGCTGGCTCTCCTGGTGGATTGGTCGCCGCCTACGCGTTCGAGGAGGGCAGCGGAACGACTGTTTTAGATGTGTCCGGCAACGGCAGCCACGGGAGCATCTCCGGAGCCACGCGGACCACCAATGGACGATTCGGTCGCGCGTTGGCTTTCGACGGGATCAACGACTGGCTGACAGTCCCCGATGCGCCGGGCCTCGATCTCTCGAATGGCATGACCCTCGCCGCCTGGGTGAACGCGACGACCCGGCCCACCGGGTGGCGCACGGTGGTCGCCAAGGAAGGCTCGGGTACCGTCGTCGCCTTTTTCCTCCATGCCAGCAGCTCTCCCAACAAGCAGCCGGCGGCCGGCCTGACCATTGGCGGAGTCGAGCAGCAGCTCCGAGGCGGCACGCGGCTGCCGGCCAACACCTGGACCCACCTCGCGATGACGTATGACGGCGCGACGCTGCGACTCTACGTGAACGGCACCCAGGTGGCCAGCCGGCCCCTGACCGGTGCCGCCGTCGCCACGAACGGTCCGCTCCGGATCGGGGGTAACAGCATCTGGGGTGAATTTTTTCGGGGGCTGATCGACGAGGTCCGTGTCTACAACCGGGCCCTCGGTCAGAGCGAGATTCAGGACCTCATGACGACGCCACTCTCACCCTAGCCTAGCCCGGATTATTCATGAACGCACGGGGCCGACACCGCCAGACGCGTAGGGAGGCCAGCACGCCTCGATCATGGGGTGGCGACCACCGGGGCGGCCGAGGTGGTGTCATTGCAGCCCTCCGTGGCGACGCGCCATTCTGGTGGCACCGGTCGAGGACGCCCGCGGCAGAGACACCGAGGCCCGGGTCGGGTCGACGCCCACGGCCGCGGGCGGGGTCAGGTGGCCCCGAGCGCCGCCGCCAGCTGCCGCCAGGGCTCTCGCCACGCACAGCTGCGGGGCAGGTGCAGCACGATGCGCCGCACGGAGCGGTGGATCCACGCAGCGACCTTGATCAGCCGCTCGCGCAGGGTGGCGACTTGCGCCCCGGCCCAGGGGGTCCCCTGGGCGTGGGCGCGGAGCACCTGGAACAGGACATAGGCGGCTGCGGCGAAGAGCAGGCGCAGCTGATTGGCGCCGAAGCGCGAGCAGCTGGTCCGGTCGCTGGCCAGGCCGTGCTGCAGCTCTTTGAGCCGGTTCTCCATGTCGCCGCGGGCGCAGTAGATCGCATAGACCGTCGCCGGGTGGTGGGGCAGATTCGTGAGCACGAACCGAGGATTGTCCTTGGGAGCGCGGCCGGGGTAGTAGAGCACCTCGGCCTTGAGGATGAGCCGCCGGGGATGCGGCCACCGCGGGCCCCGGTAGCCGGTGGCGGCGAGGAGGCGGACGCTGCGGCCCCGCTGACGGGCCAGGGCCCGGGCACGGGCCTGCAGCCGGCGGATCCGGCGCCGGAGCCGGGCATGGGCGGGCCAGGCCACGACGTACTCCACCGCTTCGCGCTCCAGGAAGGTCAGCAGCGGGGCGCTGGCAAAGCCGGCATCCAGCCGAACCCGCAGCCGGGCGCCGGGGAAAGTGGCGCGCAGCCGGGAGCACAGCCGCCGCAACAGGCCACGGACGCCCCGGGTCGAGGCCGCGGTGCCAGGCCGCAGGAGGGTAGCGACCAGGTACTGGGCCGGTTCGTCGTTGAAGGTGACCGTGGCGATGAGGGGCAAGTAGCACCAGGTGTCGTAGTAGCCGTTGAAGAAGGCGAATTGCTGCTGACCGTGCGTGGGGTCGTCCGTGGTGTCCACGTCGATGGTGATCCGCCGCACCCGGCCGCCGAGGCGGGTGCGATGGAACTGGAGGACCGTGTCGGCCAAGGCCACGCCCAGGCGGTAGAGGCTGGGGCGCGACACTGCGTTCTCGAAGCGCGACAGGGTAGGCTGCGAACCGAGCGGCACCCCGGCGACGGGGTCGCGGTCCAGCAGGAGCTTGTGCAGCGGGTCATGGGCCAGCCGGGCGGCGTCGTTGCCATCGGGGTAGCCGCAGGCCAGCCCGAACACGCGCTGCCGGAGCAGGTCCCGGATGGAATGCTGGACCTTGCCGGGTTGCCGGGGGTCCGGCAGCGCCGCCGCCAGACGGGCCGTCAAGCCCAGGGCCTCGTCGACACGCTTGAGCAGGATCGCGCCACCGTCGGAGCTGGCCTCCGGCTGATCGAACCGGGCGACGACGGCCTGGCGAATTCGCTGGAACCGGAAGGTCGTCTGAGCTATACAGTCTGTAGCCATCGGGCCTCCTCGCGCACGGGCGTAGAAACGTCTCGATACCGCTTCTATAGCACCGTTGAGGGGCTCGGTGGCTCTTCTCTTTCACCATTCGTGAATAATCCGGGCTAGG
>DASRYM010000009.1:0-55726 GCA_035687145.1 Candidatus Zixiibacteriota bacterium
TCGACCTCCCAGGACGTGACCTGCATGCGGTACTCGTCCCACTCCTCGGTCTTGGCCTCGATGAAGCGCTCGAAGATGTGCTCGCCGAGCGCCTGGCAGACGACGTCGTCGGCCCGCAGCTCGTCGATCGCCTCGCGCAGGGTGCCGGGCAGCTGCTTGATCTGGCGTGAGGCCAGCTTGGCGGCATCGAAGTGGTAGAGGTTCTCCTCCACCGGGTCCGGCGGGGTCAGCTTGCGCTCGATGCCGTCCAGGCCGGCGGCCAGCATGGCGGCGAAGGCCAGGTACGGGTTCGAGGCCGGGTCGGGGCAGCGCAGCTCGATGCGGGTCGAGTTCAGCTGGCCGTGGCTGATCTGCGGCACGCGGATCAGCGCCGAACGGTTGATGCGCGCCCAGCCGATGTAGACCGGCGCCTCGTAGCCGGGCACCAGGCGCTTGTAGGAGTTCACGAGCGGCGCCAGCACCGCGATCATGCCCCGCGCGTGCTCCAGGATGCCGGCCACGTAGCTGCGCGCGACGTCCGACAGGCCGTAGGAGTCGCGCTCGTCGGCGAAGGCGTTGCGGTTGCGCTTGATGTCCCACAGCGACTGGTGGGTGTGCATCCCCGAGCCGTTGATGCCAAAGAACGGCTTGGGCATGAAGGTGGCGTACAGCCCGTGGCGGGCGGCGACGGCCTTCAGCGTGGTCTTGAAGGTGATCGCGTTGTCCGCCGTGCGCAGCGCGTCGGAGTACTGGAAGTCGATCTCGTGCTGGCCGGTGGCCACCTCGTGGTGCGCCGTCTCGACCTTGATGCCGAAGGCCTCCAGGTCGTTCATCATCTCCTTGCGGACCTCGGTCCCCAAATCCTCGGAGAGGTCGAAGTAGCCGGCCGCGTCATGGGGCAGCGGCTCCACCGAGCCGTTCGAGCGCCGCAGGAGGAAGAACTCCAGCTCCGGGCCGGTGTTCAGCACGTAGCCCATCTTCTCGGCGCGCTCCATCTGGCGGCGGAGCACCCAGCGCGGGTCACCCGGGAACGGGTCGCCGTTGGGCGTGAAGACGTCGCAGATCACGCGGGCCGCGCCGGTCGTCAGCCTGGTCCCGTCGGGGGCGATGCCCGGCTCCCAGGGGATCGGCGCGAAGGTGGACAGGTCCGGCACCAGGAACATGTCCGACTCCGCGATGCGCGCGAAGCCCTCGATGCTCGAGCCGTCGAACCACTTGCCGTGCTCGACCGCCTCCTCCAGCTGGTGCATCGGGACCTGCACGCTCTTGACGTGACCGGTGATGTCCGTGAACTGCAGGCTGACGAAGCTGAGGTTGCGTTCCTCGGCGAGCTTGAGGGCGGCGTCGAGTTCCTTGCGGGCCATACGTCGATCGTGCTCCTTCGCGGTGGTTGTCGGGACAGCGGAAGGCTAGGCTCCCCGGACCGATGCCGGCAGCCCCGCGGCCGGCCGCGCGGGCCGCAACCTTTGTGCATGGTGCACAACGGGCGGCCTCGGGGCCGCCCGGGCACGGGGACCGATGGTAGGGTGCGCAGCGCATGCGCATCCTGGTCACCGACGGCCACTACAAGAACGCGCTGGGCATCGTCCGCGCGCTGGGTCGGGAGCACGAGGTATGGGTCACCGCGCCGCGCCGCCTGGCGATGGCGGGCGTCTCGCGCTTCGCTCACAGGTTGCTCATCGGTCCACCGCCGTCCGAGGCTCAGTTCGTGACCTGGCTCGATCGGGTGGTGCGGAGGCATCGATTCGAGCTGATCATCCCGGTCGGGGCGCGCGCCTGCGAGGCGCTCAGCCGCACCGCCGACCGCTGGGGACCGGGGACGGCGGTGGTCATCGCCCCGCCGGAGGCCATGGCCCGGGCGCTCGACAAGCGGCAGGCAATGCAGCTGGCCGCCGAGGTCGGCCTGGCGGTGCCGCGGACGGCGGAGCCGCGGAGCATCGACGACGCGGAGCGGGCGGCGCAGGAGGTCGGCCATCCCCTGGTGGTCAAGGCACCGATGGAGGGCACCACCGGCGTTGGCTACGTGGACCACCCGGGCCAGACGACGGCCGCAGTGCGCGCCTGGCAGCAGCGCCACGGGTTGGGGACGGACGTGATGCCCATCCTGCAGCAGCGCATCGTCGGTCGCGGCTACGGCGTGTTCGCCACCTACCAGGACGGCCGCTGCGTGCGCCTGGCGGCGCACCGGCGGGTGCGTGAGTTCCCGCCAGAGGGGGGCGAGAGCACGTGCTGCGAGCTGGAGCACGATCCCGACGTGCTGGCGGCGGGCCGACGGCTCCTCGACGCCCTGGGCTGGCACGGGGTGGCCATGGTCGAGCTGAAGCGCCACGACGCCGATGGACGCCTGTACCTGATGGAGGTCAATCCCAAGTTCTGGGGCTCGCTGGACCTCATGCTCGCGGCGGGAGCCGACTTCCCCGGTGACCTGGTGCGCATCGCCCGCGGCGAGCGCCTGGAGCCGGTGCCGCCCCCGACCGGTGAGCTGCGCTTCTGCTGGCCGCTGGGCAACGACCTGCGCCACCTGCTGGCACGCCCCGGAGCATGGCGGACGATCCTGGGCGACTGGTTCGGTGGTGCGCGCACCAACCTGCGGGCCGGCGACCCGCTGCCGCACCTGGTCGAGCTGGCCGGGACGCTGGCGCGCGCCGCCCTCGGAAGGAGGGCCTGATGGGGACCCGCCGCGGGCTGTTCCACCTCCATACCTGGCACTCGTTCGACGGCCTGCTGCCGCCGTGGGCCTACCTGGCCCACGCCCGCCGGGCGCGGCTGGACTTCCTGTGCGTCACCGACCACAACACCCTGGCCGGGGCGCTGACCGTGGCCGCGGCCAACCACGACCCGCGCCTGGAGGTGGTGATCGGCGCCGAGTACGCCACGGAGCGTGCCGACCTCATCGGCCTGTTCCTGACCGAGGAGGTGCGCTCGCGCCGCTTCCACGAGGCGGTGGGCGAGATCCACGCCCAGGGCGGCATCGCGGTGTTGCCACACCCCTACCGCCACCGTGGCGACGCGCTGGACGAGGAGTTGGTGGCCGCCGTGGACGCCGTGGAGGTCTTCAACGCCCGCTCCAGCGAGGTGGAGAACGGACGGGCGCTTGACGTGGCCCGACGGCACGGCAAGCCCGAGCTGGCCGGTGCCGACGCGCACACCCTCTGGGAGCTGCTGCGGGGCGGCACGCTGATCGAGCTGGAGGGGGACGCCCCGCTGCGCGAGGCGCTGCTCAGCGCGCCGCGCACGTTCACCACCCGCCGCACGGCGCGCACCGTGCGCCGCTACAGCCAGGTGGTGAAGCGGGTCCGGCAGCGGCTGGGGCTTCCCGGCGCGCGCTGAACATCCGTCACTCGGCGAAGCGGTAGACCCGCGCGGCTTCCCGACCGTCCGCCCCGAAGACGACGGCCACGGGCGCCGGCTCCGCCCGCTCGAGGTAGGCGAGCAGCACGTCGTCCGCCGGCTGCCCGGCGCCGTCGGCGCGGATCACCAGGAAGCGGGCATCGGCCGCGGGCAGCGCACTGGCGGCAGCCTCGCGGCTGGTGCCGAAGGGAACGACGTGGCAGCGCGAATACCAGGTCGTCTGCGGCACGCTGTGGGCCACCACCACGCAGTCCCCGGCCGGCGCCAGCTCGGCGATGCGCAGCCCCACCTCTCGCTCCCAGCCCCAGTCGCGTGTCCGGTCCCGCGCCAGCTGCGGCACCGCCACCAGGTTGACGGCCATGCTGACCGCGGCGGCAAGGCCGACCGTGACCAGCACGCCGCGCCCGGGGCGATCGCGCGCCCGGGCGGCATCGGTCACCAGCAGGCTGCCGGCGATGACCAGCAGGACGACCGCGGAGTACACGTAGCGCGGCTCGGCGTGGATGGTCAGGCCCAGGGTCACCACCTGGAACAGGGCGGGGACGGCGAGCAGGGTCAGCGCGCGCGCCCCCGGGTCCACGGCTCGCCGCCGGCCGGCCTGCGCCAATCGGTGGACCCATCCGGCCAGGCCCAGGACCATGAAGGCCGCCGGCAGCAAGCCGGCGAGCGGCGCCGGGAAGGCGTCGAGGTACTCGAGCAGCCCGTCCCCGGCCGCCGCGGGCGCCGCCGCCGACTGCCCGACCAGCACGATGCCCAGCGGCGTCCCGGTCTGGGCGATGGAGAAGGCGACGTGCGGGACCAGCAGGAGCGCCAGCAGGGCCAGGGTGGCCGCCACCTGCCGCCACGCCGCCGCGAGCCGCATGGGCCAGGCCAGGGCGGCCGCCAGGCCGATGCCGACCACCGGGACCGCGGCGCCGTAGCGCACGTAGAAGGCGGCCGCCACGATCGGCGCCAGCCAAGCCAGCGACCAGCCGACCGCCCCGGGTCGTTCGACGGCGCGCCACAGGACTCCGAGGCCCAGCACCAGCAGGGTGCTGGAGGGGATGTCGGTGAGGAAGAGGCTGGCGTCGAAGGCGATGGACGTGGAGCCGGCGACCACCGATGCCGCCAGCACGCCGGAGAAGCCGCCGTTCATCGACCGCGCGACATGCCACGTGGCCGCCACCAGCGCCAGCCCGAAAGAGAGCCCCACCGCCCGCAACTGCCAGTCCGCACCGCCGAGCAGGACCGGGACCACGCCCAGCCCCGACAGCGCCAGGGGCCGATGGGGGCCCCATCCGGTGGACGGGGTGCTCTCCACCCAGTGCCGCGCCAGCACCCCGTAGACCGATTCGTCCCAGCCGAACGGTGCGCCCTGCGCGATGGTCAACGCCACTGTCGCGCCGAAGGTGGCGAGCACGACCACCAGCAGCCGGCCGTGGAGCCGGCGCGGCAGGTGGACGGGACGCCGGGCCGGGTCGCGTCGCAGGGTCACGGCGAGCACCGCGGGGGCGAGCACCGCCGCCGGCGGGGCCGCCAGGGCCAGCAACCGCACGACCTCGGGCGTGCGGAGGCCGGGATCCACGACGTGCGAGAGGTTCAGGAGCAGCGCGGCGGCAGCGACGATGAGCGGCACCGCTGCGGCGACGACCAGCGGGAGACGTCGGCGGTCCGCGGCGGGGGGCAGGAGCAGCGCGGCCGCGCACACCAGGGCGAGGCCGGCGGCGGTGTAGGGGGCGTAGGCGGTGCCCGGCTGCGCGTCGCTCAGGGGCCGTGAGAAGCTCAACCACGGCAGCAGCCCGCCCAGCAGGGCGTGGAGCCCGGCCGCGAGCAGCGCCGCCGACGCGACCGCTCGCGCGGTCATCGTCCGTCGACCGCCCAGCGGCTCAGGATGCGCAGGGCGTCCTCCGGGCGCCGGGGGTCCAGACCCAGCTCCGCCCTGGCGCGCCGCAGGCGGTACAGCACGGTGTTGCGGTGCACGCCCAGGGCCCGGGCGGCGGTCGCGGTACGGCCGTTGGCGCGCGCCACGGCCAGCAGCGTCTCGCGCAGCACCGGTGGCAGGTCGGGTGGCGGTCCCTTTCCGGGTTCGTGGTCGACCTCGCGCCCGGCGCGCTCCACGCGCGGTGGCGCGGGCCGTCGGAGGAGCGCGCGGAGGGTGACGGCCACCGCCGCGGCGGCCACCTCGTCAACCGCCGCCAGCGGCACGTCGTCGAACACCCAGACCGACGCGGTCGGGGTCAGCCGGCGCTCGAGCACCCACAGCCCCTCCAGGATGCGGTGCTCGATCTCGGCCCGGCCGCCGCCGGCCAGCCCCGGCAGGCGACGGTGGATGGCGGCGAAGCGGGCCGCCAGGGCGCGGCCCGCGGGGCGGGCGTGCAGGGTACGCAGCTCGCCATCGACGGTCACCGCCACCCCTCGCCGCAGTTTGGCCGCGACCAGGCCGGCGGGGGCGCTCAGCTCCGGCTCGGCGAGCCCGGCCTCGGCGCAGGCCAGCCGCAGCTCGTTCGCCACGCCTGCCAGCCAGCCGCGCTCGTCGGCCAGGTAGCGCGCCGCGGCATCGGCCAGGGCGCCGGGCGGATGCTCGCTGGCCAGCACGGTATAGGCCGATGCCCCACGATCCACGGCCAGCCCACCCGGAGCCGCGGCCAGCAGCACCGCAGCCGGCTCGAGCCCGGCCTCGGCCAGCGCCAGCACCAGGGTCTCGACGGTCGGCGACAGGCCCAGGCGGCCGTCCACCACCAGCAGCTGCGCCTCGCCCGACGGCGGCAGGTGGGGCGGGGCGCTGCGGGTGCGCGCCACGCCACGCACCGGGCGAATCAGCGCCTCCGGCGGGCCGGCCAGCAGCCGGGCGGAGGGCTCGATCGCCCGCCACAGGTCAACCACGCTGGTCATGGCGTCGTGGCTCCCAACGCCGCGCGCAGCGCGGCGGCCAGTGAGTCCAGCTCGCGCGCGGGTCGGTCGAAGCGCTCGCCCCGCAGGACCAGGCGCAGGCCGGCATCGGTCTCGACCAGGCCGAGCCGGCGCCGAGGCAGCCAGAAGGCGACCGCCAGGCAGGCGGTCAGCAGGGCGGCCCCGCCGAAGAGGAGCGGCATCCCCGGATCGCGGCGCGAGAGGAAGGTCACGTACGAGGTCATCCCCAGGTGGCGAACCTCGACCGCCCCGAGCCGCACCGTCTGGCCCGGATCGAGATCGCCGGCGTCCAGCGGTCGGGCGCCCGATGCCACCCCGACGCGCAGCCGGTTGGCCTCCGCGTCGATTAGCAGGGCGGTCACCCTGAGGCCGGCCGAGGGCAGCTCCAGCTCGGCGTAGGGGCGGCCGTTGAGGCTGCGGTCGAGTGCCAGCGGGGCGTCCGCCAGCGGCCGGCCGGCCAGGCTGGTGACGCGCAGGGTCGCCGCCGGCCCGTACGTCCAGCCGTGGACCAGGTAGCCGCCGAACTCGCCCGGCCGGTTGACCTGCAGGACCGCCGCCTGGACAGCCTCACCGTCGCGCAGGAAGGTGACCGCGGTGTCCAGGCGCCGCGGGCGGCCATCGGTCCCGAACTCGGCGTGGAAGCCGTCCAGGCGGACCGCATCGGTGAAGCCGGGACGCGGTGCGTCGAGCAGGGCCTGCTGCCCGGGCAGCAGGCTGAAGGTCGTCTCGGAGGAGAAGGCGGTGCCGACGGCGGCACCCAGCACCAGGAGCACCAGCGCGAGATGGCTGCCCAGGCCCGCGAACCGCGACCAGCCGCGACGCACCGCCGCCAGTCCCCAGCGTCCGCGGGCATGGTGCTCGCGAACCCGGTAGCCGTTGCGGCGCAGGACCGCCGTCAGCGCGGCGCGCTCGGCAGGGCCGGGCGGCGCCTCCAGCTCCAGCTCACGAACCAGCGCGCCCTCGGCGACGGGGGGCAGGCCCGGCCGCCGCCACTCCCGCCAGGCCGCGGGGAGGCGCACGGCCACCGCCGCCAGGCCGCTCAGCAGGATCGCGCCCAGCAGGACCACGTAGGGCGCGCCGTCCAGCAGCGGGCCACCGTCCGGAACCGCCGCGGCGACCGCGTTCCACGCCCCGGCGACCAGCAGCAGCGCCAGTCCCAGGCGCGGGTCGGCCCCGAGGCGCAGGATCCGTTCGGCCCCCTGCCCGAGCCGATCGAGGGCGGCCGGCCGACGGGCGACGGCGCTTGACCGGTCCACGACGCCCCCTCAGGCCGCCGATGCTTCCGCCGCAGCCCTCAGGTCGGCGATGAGGTCCTCCGGGTCCTCCAGGCCGATGGAGATCCGGACCATGCCGGCGGTCAGGCCGGACGCGGGCAGCTCCTCCTCCGACAGCTGCCGGTGCGACGACGAGGCGGGATGGCTGCACAGCGTCTCGGCGCTGCCCAGGCTGGTGGCATGGACCGCGACCTGCAGGGCGTCCAGGAAGCGCTCCCCCGCGGCCCGCCCGCCGGCCAGGTCGATGGCCAGCATGCCGCCGGCCTTCCCGTCGCGCAGGACCGAGCGGGCGAGCGCGTGCTGCGGGTGCGAGGCCAGCCCCGGATAGAGGACGCGCGCCACACCGGGGGCGCCCTCCAGGGCGGTCGCCACCGCCAGGGCGTTGGACGAGTGGCGCTCCATGCGCAGGGCCAGGGTCTTCAGCCCGCGCAGCGCCAGGAAGGCATCCAGCGGCGAGGCGTTGCCCCCGGCGTTGATCACGACCCTGCGCGCGGCGGCGACCCGCTCGGCACTTCCCAGGACGGCCCCGCCGGTCAGGTCCGAGTGGCCACCGATGTACTTGGTGACCGAGTGGACCACGAAGTCCGCGCCCTGCGCCAACGGGTTGGCCAGGTACGGCGAGGCGAAGGTGTTGTCCACCGCCACCAGCGCGCCACGCTCGTGGGCGGCACGGGCGATGGCCGCCACGTCGGCCATGGCGGTGGTCGGGTTGCTGATGGTCTCCAGCCACACCAGGCGCGTGCGCGGACCGATCGCCTCGGACGTCGCCCCGGCATCGGTCGTGTCCACGGCGCGGACCGCGATCCCGGCAGGCTCCAGGACGGCTCGCGCCAGGCCGATGACGCCGCCGTAGACCGCCCTCGGGATCAGCAGCTCGTCGCCGGTGCGCAGGACGGACATCACGACACCGTGGATGGCCGCCATGCCGGAGGCGGTCACCAGGCCGCCCTCGGCGCCCTCCAGCTCGGCCAGCGCCTCCTCCAGGGCGGCGTGGGTCGGGTTCGAGTAGCGGGTGTACGAGTGCCCGGGGCGGGAGAACTCCAGCAGCTCCGCCAGCTCCTCGGCCGACCCCACCTCGAAGGTGCTGCTCTGGTAGATCGGCACGTTCACCGGCGCCTGCGGTGCGGGCGGCACCCGGCTCGCGGCGCGGATGGCGCGGGTGGCGAAGCCCGCCATCAGCCCGGCCCCGCGCTCGGCTCGGGTTCCGGTGAGAGCATCTCCTGGCCGACGGCGCGAATGGCCTCCAGGTTCGGGATCAGGATGTACCCCGCCGCGGAGCGCGGATCGGCAGTCATGTACTCCGGCGGCTGAAGGACGATGCGGCGCAGCTCGGACATATCGGCCTCCTGGACGGCCTGGGCCAGATCCGGGATGCGCTCCGAGGGAACATCCGTCGACAGGGATGCCTTGATGGCGTCCAGCAGGCCGGGCAGCGCCAGCATCAGGTTGCCGGCGGTGAGCTTCTCGCGGACCGCGGCCAGCAGCTGCTGCTGGCGATCGGCACGCGTGAAGTCGCTGTCGCCTTCGCCCATCCGCGAGCGGACGAAGGCGAGGGCCGTGCTCCCGTCGAAGTGATGGCGCCCCGGCTCGATGAAGAACCCGGTCTTTACGTTGAACTCGTTGAAGTAGTGCGGGTCCCGGATGGCGCGCTGCACGGTGATGTCGACGCCGCCCAGGGCATCGATCGCCTGCTTGAAACCGAGCAGGTCGATGGCGGCGAAGTAGTGGATGTCCACGCCGAGCAGCTCCCCGAGCGCGGCCTTCAGGGTCCCTACTCCTCCCAGCGGGAACTCGGCCGGCCGTGCGGCCGCGTAGGCCATGAGCGAGTTGAGCTTGGCGTTGAACACCCGCCCGTCCCCCAGGGGGACGCCGTACAGGTCGCGCGGGATGGACACCATGGCGCTGCGGCCGGTGCTCGGATCCAAACTGGCGACCAGCATGGTGTCGGTCAGCTGCGTGGTGCGGTTGGGCGCGGAGTCGACGCCCACCAGGAGCACGTTGACGCGCTCGCCGCGCTCCACCTCCGGCTGCGCGGAGGGCTGAGGAAGGTCGTCCAGCTCCGGGATGCGTGAGATGCCCTCGCCGCCACGCGACTCGCCGCCGCCCTGGGCCACGGTGGTCAGGGTGTCGACCGCCTTCAGCGCGTACCAGCCAGGCAGGGCGTGCATGGCCAGGGTGGCGACCAGCAGCAGGCCGGTCACCCAGGTCGTCCAGCGCCCGAGGTGAAGGCGCTCCCGCTCGGCGTGCGCCTGTGCGATGGCCACCAGACGCCAGCCGAGGAGGGCCAGATCCAGCACGATGAGCCCGGCCAGGAAGCTCAGCTGCAGCATATGGCTCAGGAGCCGGTCCGAGGCCCCAACCAGCACCACCGCCGCGACGGCCAGCAGCACCAGCATCGGGGCTGCGAGCAGCCAGGCGAGCCGCGACTGTCCGTTGAACGCCTGCCCGAGCCCTGGGAACAGGAAGGACAGCAGGGCCGCCAGCGCGGCCTGCGGGGTGGCCGCTCGCGCCTCAGCGCTCGGGGCAGCCACGGCTCGCGCGTCGATCACCCGGGGGACCCTCATGGGCCAATGGTGCCATGGAGCAGGGACGCCTCACCAGTACCATGCGTTCCGATGCAACTGCTGCATTCCCGTCGCGTGCAGGTCTCGGTCGCCGCCGGGATGACGATGGTGCTCGCGGTCACCGCCATGTGGCTACTGTCGCCGCGCGACACCGCCTCGGTCTCCGCGACCCCGACGCTGACCGCCTCGCCCCGCCCGACGGCGCGCGCTACGGTCCCGCCGTCTGCCGCTGCCACTGCCAGCCCCGCGCCGACCCCGGAGCCGGCGGCGCGCTGCCCGCTGAACGGGCTGCCGGCGGCGGACCCCGCGCTCCTGGACCGCACGGCGCTGGCGGTGCAGATCGAGAATCACCCGGCCGCTCGCCCGGCGCGCAACCTGACCCGGGCCGACATGGTGGTGGAGGCGACGGTGGAGGGCGACACGACCCGCTTCACCGCCGTCTTCCTCTGCCAGCCCACCCTGGGGATGACCGGCCCCATCCGCAGCGCGCGCTACTACAACATTGACCTGTGGCAGGACCTGGGGGTGCTGACCGTCGGCTTCGGGGCCAGCAACGGCGCGCTCTCGCGCTTCCGGGCGGCCGGCATGCCGTACGCCAACGGCATCACCGGGGCCTGGCCCTGGTTCCGTCGCCATGGCACGAACGCCGCGCCGCACAACCTCTACGGCGACGTCGAGGCGGTGCGGGCCGCGCTCGGCAGCAATGCCGCGCTCGACCGCCTGGCCGCGAACGTGCGCGAGCTGCGCCCGCAGCTCGCCTTCGATCCGGAGCCGGAGGTCCCCAGAGGCCGTGCCGTCGCCCGCCTGGAGATCCGGACGAACTCGTACTGGCGCATCGGCTGGCGCTTCGACGAGGAGCTCGGCGCGTGGCGACGGCTGGACGCCGGCGTCGAGATCCACGACGAGGCCACGGGACAGCCGGTCACCGCACGCACCGTGGTGGTGCAGCGCGTGACCCAGGAGACGGTCTACGACGACCCCGACCCGGCCGGCAACCCGCGGCGGCTGCAGCACCTGGTCGGTTCGGGCAGCGGGACGCTGTACGTCGACGGCACCGCCATCGACGTGCGCTGGTCACGGCCGGCGGCGGACGCCGGCACCACCTGGACCTACGCGGACAGCGGCGAGCCGGTGGTGCTGCCACCCGGCGTGGTCTGGTGGGAGATCGTGCCGGTCGGCTCGTCCCTCACCGAGGCCTGATCCGGGGCCGGCGGCCTAGTGCGGGTCCCCGTTGGGGCGCGACGGGGAGAGGAAGGCGTCCATGGCCCGCCGGATCTGGTGGTCGGGATCGAGATGCATGCGCGCCGCCGCGATGTGGCGCCGCACCTCGCTGGGATCGGCCTCCTCCTCGTCCAGGAGCTCGCCGTTGTGGTCGTCCCTGGCCGCGGCCCGCGCCGGCTCCCCGACCGGGACCCGGACCCGCGGGTCCGGCTCGACGGGGAGAGCCGCCGCGATCGGCGGCTCCCGGGGCGGCTGCTCCGCCCGGCCGAAGCCGGGCGCCGGCTCCCCATTCGGTTGACCGCCCTCGACCGGTGACCCCTGCTCCGCCGGAGGCCCCGGCTCGCCCTCGCCCGGCTCGGGCCGGTACGGGAGCCGCGGCGGCCGTGGGTTGCCGCTGATCTGGTTCTTGCCCAGCGACTTGGCCTGGTACATGGCGCGGTCGGCGGCGATCATCAGCTCCTCCGCGCTGGTGCCGTCCTCCGGGCACGACACCAGGCCGATGCTGACGCTGGTCAGCAGGTCTCCCCCGCCGGTGGCCAGGCCGACCTCCTCGACGCCCATCCGGATCTTCTCGGCCACCACGAAAGCGCCGGCGAAGTCGGTCTCGGGGAGGAGCACCAGGAACTCGTCTCCGCCGTATCGGTAGGCGGTGTCGGTGGCGCGGATGGAGCGGCGGATGACGGTGGCCAGCGAGCGCAGCACCTGGTCACCGCGGTGATGGCCGTGGGAGTCGTTCACCGCCTTGAGCCCGTCCAGGTCGATCATCAGCAGGCAGAACCCGCGCTCGCTGCGACGGGTGCGCTGCACCTCCTGCTCGAGCGTCGGGAAGAGCTGGCTGCGGTTGAAGAGGCCGGTCAGCGCATCGGTCCGTGACAGCTGCAGCACCGTGTCCCGCATGCGACGCTCCCCGGAGGCGAAGACGCCGGCCACGTAGGCCAGCAGCCAGATGGCGCCGATGGTGAGGCCGAAGCGCAGCAGGTCCGCGCCCCGGTACGCCTGCAGCCCCGGATCGAGGGCCAGCACGCCCAGGTAGGCGAGGGTCGCCAGCGCGGCCACGCCCAGCCCGGCGCTGCCGCCGAGGGCCAGCGCCACCGCCACGGCGGTCAGGTGGTAGCCGAAGGCGAACGGCGAGCCGCCGTACCCGGTCAGCACCAGGAGCGCGCTGGTCAGTCCGAGCGCGAGCAGCACCTCGAGGGCCGCCACCAGGCCGCCGCGCAGGCGCGTCGGGAGCACGTCGTGCAGCAGCACCACGACCGCGACCGCCACTCCGCCGATCAGGTAGATCGCCGCCTGCGACTCGTCGAAGGCGTCCGACAGGCCAACCCCGATGAGCACGGCCACGATCGAGACCCACCACAGGATGCGTACCGCCGACCCGTAGACCGCCTCGACCCCGTCCTGGGCTCGCACCCGATCCGGCTCGTACTTGTCCATCACCCCTTCGCTCGGCTCCGCGTCGAGGCCAGAATCGGATCCGGTCCGGCGCGACCCCCACAGCCCGGCCAGGACGGCCGCGACCCCGCCCAGGGCGGCGATGACCCCGGTGACGATGATGAAGATGAGCTCGATCCCCAAGGCACCCACTCCAGCGGTCATTCGCCCAACCGGCGCAGGCGGGTCCGGGCACGACCATCGGTAGTCTACGGGCGCCAAACGTCATGGCGCAAAGGTACTGGCGTCACCTAACCCACCCGTACCACCCAAGCCCGTCGACCGGTGTCACCACAATCGGCGGCGCTCGGGCGGTGGGCCTGCTCGGAGGGTGAGCGAGGGCCGGATGCTAGAATCTGCGCCCCATCCCGCTGCGGACAGCCGGTCCGCGGCATGCACATCGGCCGGCAGGCCGATCCTACCGAGGTGCCATGGTCGAGCCTGTGCGCCCACGCCATCCGGCGCTGGCGGCCGCGCTCTCCTTCGTGCTGCCGGGCCTTGGCCAGGCGTACGCCGGCCAGCCGCTGCTGGCCGTCATGCTGGCGACGCCAGTGCTGCTGCTCGTCGGTGGCGGAGCGCTGGTCGCGCTGCTGTGGGCCGACGAGGTGCGCAACAGCCTCTTCTCGAGCACCTTCCTGACCGGGCTGCTGGTCCTCGACCTGGTCCTCATGCTGTGGCGCATCTTCGCCATTGCCCAGGTCGGCTTCGCCCGCCCGACACCGGGCCCCTTGACGGAGAGCCCATGGCGGGCGGCGAGCACCGCCCTGGTCGCGGTGCTCATCGTGGCGACCGTGGTGATGCACACCTGGGCGGGGATGGTGGTGACCACCGTGGAGGACACGCTGTCCGACGTCTTCGGCGGCGGCGTGCCGTGGACCGGCGGTGGGCTGGGCACGAACGATGAGGGGGACCACCCGCTGAACGAGCCCGAGTTCAGCTGGGACGGCACCGAGCGCGTCACCTTCCTGCTCCTGGGCATCGATGCGGCGCCGGGGCGCGAGCACGCCCTGACCGACACCATCCTGGTCGTCAGCGTCGACCCGGTGGCGCGCACCGCGGTGATGGTCTCGGTTCCGCGCGACACCGGGTTCCTGCCGCTCCCGGATCGGAGCGTGTACCCGGACGGGCTCTACCCGCAGAAGATCAACCAGCTGGCCAGCGACGCGGCCGGCGACGTCCCGCTCTGGTGCCCGGACCTCCCGCCGGACGCGGAGGAGGCGTGCGGCATCCGCACCCTGCAGCGCGCGGTGGGCCTCTACCTGGGGCTGCCGATCCACTACTACGCCCAGGTCGACCTCGCCGGGTTCCAGCAGCTGGTGGACGCGGTCGGCGGCCTTCAGCTGTGCCTGGAGGGCAGGCTGGTGGACCCGGCGTACACCGCCATCGGCAGCGGCGAGCACGGCGTGACGCTGGAGGCCGGCTGCCACCACTACAACGGCGCCGAGGCGCTGGCCTATGCCCGCATCCGGCAGGGCTGGATGGAGATGCCGGACGGCACCCGCCAGCCGCAGAACGACTTCCTGCGCGCCGAGCGCCAGCAGCGGGTGCTCCTCGAGTTCCGCCGCGAGCTCGCGCGCCTGGACCTCGTCTTCGAGCTGCCCCCGGTGCTGGAGGCGATCGGCGACACGGTGGTCACCGACTTCCCGCGCGACCGGGCCGGCGACCTGGCCAGCCTGCTGCCGCTGATCACCGGCCCGGACATCGAGCGTGTGGTGCTCGGGCTGCCCGAGTTCGTGGACCCGCCGCTGGACCCGACCGTCAACTACCTGCTCATCCCGCGCCGCGGGGCAATTCGGGCCGAGATGGAGCGCCTCTTCGGCGCCGAGAACGTGGAGGGCTGGTACCTGACGACCGATGCCGCCGGCCCGCCGGGCTAGGACGCGGCCAGGGCCAGCAGCACCGCCACGCCACCCAGCACGGCGGAGACGGCGGTGAGGGCCAGCATCGTCCCGCGCTGCGAGAGCCCACCCGCCATCAGCTGGTGATGGATGTGGCGCTTGTCGGGCGCCAGGACCGGCGCCCCGGCCGCGATCCGGCGCAGGATGGCCCATGCCATGTCGGCCAGGGCCACGCCCACGGCGATCACCGGCACCCAGGGCGGGACACCGCCGCCTGCGGCCTGCGTCAGGCTGATCCCCAGGGCGGCCAGCACGAAGCCGATCAGCATCGAGCCCGTGTCGCCCATGATGATCGAGGCCGGGTACAGGTTGTAGCGCAGGAAGCCGATGACGCCGCCGGCGGCGGCGGCCACCACCGGCATGACCGGGCTCGTGCCGCCGTGGATGAGGCCGATGGCGAAGAAGGCGGCCAGCGCGGTGAGCGCCACCCCCGAGGCCAGCCCGTCGATGCCGTCGATGAGGTTGACGGCATTGATCAGGGCCACCACCCAGACCACGGTCAGCGGCAGGGCCCACGGGCCGAGCTCGACCGTGCCCCACGGCCCGCTCAGGCGGTCGATGGACAGGCCCATGCCGAAGGCCACCAGGGCGACCACCACCTGGGCCGCCAACTTGACGCGCGCCCGCATGCCCTGCAGGTCGTCCAGCAGCCCCACGCCTGCGATGAGCGCCGCGCCGACCAGGATGCCCGGCAGATGCCCGGTCTCCAGGTTGAGCGGCGCGCCGGTGGCGCGCGCCACGACCAGGGCGGCGGCCATGCCCAGGTACAGGGCCGCGCCGATGGCCACCCCGCCCAGGCGCGGGATCGGCACCTGGTGCACCTTGCGCGCCTCCGGCTCGTCCAGCAGCCCCGCGCCGTGGGCGGCGTCGCGCACCACCGGCGTGAGCAGCCAGGCGGCCACCAGCGCCAGACCAAAGGCCGCGATCAGCGTCAGCACCGGCCCAGTGGCGTCCTCAGCCGTCCACCCGGTCCAGGATCCCGAGGAGCGACCGCCACGGGCCGACCTCGCCCACGAAGTGCGCGGCCAGCGACCCCTGCAGCTGGGCCACGTGGTTGTGGTCGTGCACCAGCCAGGTGGCCAGCAGCTGGCGCAGCGTGACCTCCCCCAGGGTCGGGTGCAGGCCGCGCAGCCCGAGGTCGGCATCGGTCAGGCCCATGCCGTCGAGGGCCGCCAGGTTCTCGGCGCGCAGGCGCCCAAAGCGCTCGAGTACCGCGTCGGTGCCGAGGCCGACGTAGCGGCCGGACTGGTCGCCATGGTCGACCGGCGGGAAGGGCCGGGCGGTCCCCTCCTCCACGATCATCCGGGCGCGCACCATCCAGTCCGTCTCCTCGACGTAGGCGAGATGGCAGACCACCTGGTGCGCGCTCCACTCGCCCTCCGCGGGCCGCGCCGCCAGCCACGGCTCGGGGAGGCCGTCGAGCAGCAGGCGCAGGGCCTCAGGGGTGCGCGCCAGCGCGGCTCGAACGTCCGCGGCGGCGAAGGTCATCGGCTCGGCACCTCATGCGGAGGGCGGACGAGGCTGGTCGGGGCGGCCGGATTCGAACCGGCGGCCTCCTGCTCCCAAAGCAGGTGCGCTACCAGGCTGCGCTACGCCCCGCCCGCGGCAACCGGGGGACTCGGCCCCAACCGCCGCCGGCCCATCTTACGACGGACGCGGCGCGGGCGAGCTTCCTGCGCCACCTGCGCGCCGACAAAGGCCTGCCGCGTACCGCTGGCTGAGCGCCGAGATCGTCGGGCGGGTACCCTGCGACGCGCACATGCGAGCCGATGTTCACTGAGCGCGGAGCCGGGTACCGGCCTTTCCTCGACGGCCTGCGCGCCATCGCCGTCGGTGGCGTCATCGCCTATCACCTCGACGAGCGGTTGCTGCCGGGTGGGTTCCTGGGCGTCGACCTCTTCTTCGTGCTGAGCGGCTACCTGATCACCACCCTGCTGATCACCGAGCACGCACGCCGCGGCCGTATCGACCTGTTCGGGTTCTGGTCGCGGCGCGTGCGCCGCCTGCTGCCGGCGCTGCTGCTGGTCCTGGTGGCGGTGGCCATCGGGGTGGCCGTGGCCGGCGACGAGGTGGCCACCGAGGCCGCGCGGGGCGACATGCTGGCCACCCTCTTCTACGTCGCGAACTGGCGCTTCATCGCCACGGACGAGTCGTACTTCGCTGCGTTCGCCGCCCCCTCGCCGGTGCGCCACGCCTGGTCGCTGGCCATCGAGGAGCAGTTCTACCTGGCCTGGCCGCTGGTGGTGGGGCTGGTGCTGGGGCGCTTCGGCCTTCGCTCACTGCTGGGCGTGGTCGTGTTTCTCGGCACGGCCTCGGTGGCCGCGCTGTGGCTGCTGTTCGGGTCGGCAGCCGATCCCTCCCGCGCTTACTACGGGACCGACGCGCGCATCTACCAGCTGCTGGTCGGCGCAGCGCTGGCGGTCGGCCTCAGCGGTGGGTGGCGGAGCCGCATCCTGCACCGGGCGCGGCCGGCGACCATTCCGGCTCTGGCCGTGATCCTCGCACAGATGGTGTTCCTCACCGATGAGGCCACGATCTACTACCACGGGGGCGGGCTGGCCTTCGCGCTGGCGACCGCCGTGCTGATCGGCGGGCTGGAGGGGGGCGGCCGCCTCGGCCGCCTGCTGTCGCTGCGGCCACTGGTGGCCATCGGCCTCATCTCCTACGGCCTCTACCTGTGGCACTGGCCGGTGATCCTCGCCGTCAACGAGCTGCTGGGCGCCACGTCGGCGCTCGGCCCGGCCGCCGTGGCGGTGGCCGTGACGCTCATCCTGTCCACCGCCTCCTACGTCCTGGTCGAGCGGCCCATCCGGCGCGATGCCCGCATCGGCCGCTGGGAGCTCCGCCCGCGCCGGCTGTTGGCAGTGGTGCCGGCAGCCTCGGCCTCGGTGGCGGTGGTCATCGTGCTGGCCACCGGCGGGGCGCGCCTGCCGGACTGGGCCACCCCGCCCGGGGTGGCGGTCTCCAGCCGCGCGCCCTTGGCCGGGGCCACGCCGCGGGCGCCGGTCATGCCCTCGGGGGATGTTGATGCTCGGCTCATCGGGCTGGTCGGCGACTCCGTGATGGTGTCGGCGGTCCCAGCCCTGCAGGCTGAGGCGCTCGCCCGGGGCTGGCGGGTGATAGACGCCTCGTTCGCGGGCTGCCCGGTGGGCTACGACCCGCTCTTCAGCGAGCAGGGGGTGCTGTCGAGCTTCGACAAACGATGCCGCGGGGTGCGCGGCGCGCACGAGGCGCTGCTCGCCGCCGGCCCGGACGTGGTGCTGTGGCACGACCTGCAGTCCACCCTGGCGCGGCGGACGACGAGCGGCGAGCTGCTGCTGCCGGGCAGCGAAGCGTGGATCGACGACCTCGTGGCCGAGTGGGAGTCGGTACTGCACCGCTTCCTCGAGGCCGGGTCGGAGGTTGTCATCGTCATGCCCCCCTTCCGCTCCACCGACCCGGCCGGCTGCGCGGGGTCGCCGCGTGCCGAGCGCTGCGCGGAGGTCCAGTACCAGGACGCGGCCATCCGGGCCGCCACCGAGGTGCTGTTCGACCGGATCCGGGGCCGGCCGGGCGTGCACCTGACCGAGATCGATCGGTACCTGTGCCCGGCCGGCTATCCGTGCCCGACCTCGGTCGACGGCGTCGAGGTTCGTGACGGCCCCTGGGACCAGACCCACTTCACCGAGGCGGGGGCCGCCTGGATCGCGCCGCTCCTGCTGGACATGGTGGAGGCGGCGGCCGGCCCGGCGGCGCCGAACGCCGGCCGCGCTCCGTGATGGGGCGGCTGCGCCACGGCGGGACGTCAGCGTGGAGCGTGCTCCCCGCCATCGCCCTGGCCGCGCTGCTGGGGACACAGCTCTCCGCCGACCCGGCGGCGGGCGTGACCTTCAGCAACTCGCCGTTCACCGACGAGGGCTGGAACGTGATGGGCGCCCGCAACGTGGTCCTGCTCGGCGACTGGGGTGCCGGCAACTGGTCGCTGCACCTCGTCCAGCTGCCGTTCACCCTGGCCCAGGCGGCCGGCTTCGCGCTGATGGGGGTGGGCATCGTCCAGGCCCGCATCGTGGCGCTGCTCTGCACGGTGGGCGCGGTGGCGCTCATCGGGCTGGCCACCGGCCGCCGCCTGGGAGCGGCATCCGGTGTGCTCGCCGGCCTGGCCCTTGGGTCGTGCGCCCTGGTCCTGTACTACGGGCGACTGGTCTTCATCGAGGACATCGTGCTGCTGTCGCTGGCCGGCGGCCTGGCGCTCCTGGTCTGGCGCGACGCACCCCCGCGCCTGGCCATCACCGTCGCCGCCGGCGCGCTGCTGGCCATCGCGGTGGGCAGCAAGCCACTGGCCCTCTTCTCCGTGCTCGGCATCCTGGCCGGCATCCTGGTCGCCGGCGACCGCGCCTGGCGGGTCAGGGCCCTCCTGGCCGCGGCGGTGGTGACCGCCATGGGCGTGGGCTGGGTGCTGCTCATCGGCCTGCCCAACGCGGAGCGGATCGGCTTCGTCCTGCAGATCTGGGCCGAGCAGCGGCTGCCGGAGAACTTCGGCCAGCTGGTGGAGCGCGTGGTCACCTACCCGCTGCCCGGCCGCTCGGACCGGACGGTGCTGCTCTCCCTGCCGCTCAGCGCCGTCGGCGCGGCCGGCCTGCTGGCCGCGGTCCTGCGCTGGCGGAGCCTCGCTCCCGACCAGAAGGTCCTGGCCGGGGCCGCCGTGGGCTGGCTGGTGCTCGGCGTCGGCGTCCTGCTGGTGGCCTCCTACCGGCCGAACCGCTACGCGCTCCCCTACCTGCCGGCGCTGGCCGTGCTGTCCGGGTTCGCCCTGCCGCCGGCACGCGCCTGGCTGTCACGCCTGCGGCCGATCGCGACCGGCCTGGCCGCCGGACTGGCGGCAGCCCTGGTGGTGGCTCCCGGGATGGCCAGCTACGCGAGCTGGGCGCTCGCCGCCACGCACGAAGGGCCGCGCCTGCAGGCCGAGGTTGCGTCGCTCATCGGCCGCGACCCGGCTCCGGTGGAGGGCGGCCTGGCGCCGTTCCTGGCCATGACCGCCCCGGTCCCGATCCACGTCCGCTGGGCGAGCAGCCAGGTGAACAGCGGTGACCTGTACGCGGACGCGGGCGTGCGCTGGATGGTGCTGACCGGCACCCAGTTCCCGCTGTGGGCCGAGGCGCACCCCGAGGCCTGGGAGGGACGGCGTGAGCTCGGCTGCTACGCCTGGGGCGAGGGCCGGCATTGCCTGCTGCACTTCCCGGAGGAGGCGGCGACTAGCGAGCGGTGAGGCGCTCCACGATCTCCAGGTAGCGCCTGGCCTGCACGCTCCAGTCGTAGGCGGCCGCCTGGCGGTGGGCCTCGGCGCCCAGGCGCTGGGCGGCCTGCGGGTCGGCGGCCAGCTCGCGGATGGCCTGGGCCAGCGCTGCCGGGTCGCCGCCGGGCACGTAGCGCACCGCATCATCGGTGAAGTGGTGGCGGAAGGTGGTCAGGTCACTGGCGATCACCGGCACGCCCATGGCCGCGTACTCGAGCAGCTTGGTGGAGAGCGAGTATTGCAGGTACGGCTCGGGCAGCGAGGGCACCAGGCCGATGTCCGAGGCGGCCAGCAGTGCCGGCAGCGCCTCCAGCGGCACGCGGCCGTGGAGGTGGACCCGGTCCCCGACCCCGGTCTCGGCGATGGCCGCCTCGATGCGCGGGCGCCACGGCCCGTCGCCGTACACGTCCAGCCGGTGCGGCGGCCGGTCCGGGTCGAGCATGGCCACCGCCCGCACCGCCACCTCCAGGCCGTAGATGCGCTGCAGGTTCGAGTGGTGGATGAGGCGCAGCTCGCCGTCCTCCATGAACGGGCGGCGCGGGTGGCGGGACGGGTCGAAGAGCCGGGTGTCGGCCGAGTTCATGACCACCCAGATCCGCTCCGGCGGCACGCCGCGGGCGATCGACAGCTGGCGCAGCGGCTCGTGGACGGTGATCAGCTCGGTGGCGAAGGCCGCGGCGCCGCGGGCGGTGCCGGTCACCAGCGGCATCAGCGGTCGCAGCACGGGGTGTGCGAAGCGGTCGCGGAAGAACTCCGGCATGTCCTCGTGGAGGTCCAGCAGCAGGGGTACGCCGGCCAGCTTCACGGGCGCGGCGGCGAAGGCCAGGAAGTCGGGCACGGTGGCCACCTGCACGAGGTCGTAGCGCCGGCGCCGGTGCTCACGGGCCAGCCGCACGGCGACCAGCCCGGCGAAGGCAAGGTACTCGGCGATGTGCCCGGCGAAGCCGGTGAAGGTGCGGTTGACCGGCAGGCGGATGACGCGCTCGGCGCCGCGCGTCGCCTCGGCCGCCTCGCCGGGCTGGCGCAGGGCGAAGACGTCGACCTCGTGGCCGGCATCGGTCAGGGCGTCGCTCTGGCGGCGGACCCGCGGGTCCCCGGGGTAGATGGCGTGGACCACGATCGCGATGCGGCTCACGGCGACGCCTTCACCTCGTCCCACAGCCGGTCCTTCTCCTCCAGCGAGAGGTCGGCCAGCACCACGCCGCGCTCGGCGGCCAGCGCCTCCACCCGCCGGTAGCGCTCGATCCAGCGCCGGTTGGCGGCGCGCAGCGCCTCCTCGGGGTCCACCTTCAGCCAGCGGGCCAGGTTGACCAGCGCGAAGAGCACGTCCCCCAGCTCGTGGAGGCTGGCGTCACGCCGCTCGTGGTCCGGCAGCCGGCCGGCGGCGTGCAGCTCGTCCAGCTCCTCGCGCATCTTCTCCCAGACGCCGTCCACCGACTCCCAGTCCCAGCCCAACGACGCGGCGCGCTCCTGGATCTCGCGGCTGGCGGCCAGGGCGGGCAGCGCCCGCGCCACCCCGTCGAACGGCGACGCCGCCGGACCGGCGGCCTCCGCCCGCTCCCCGGCCTTGATTGCCTCCCAGTTGCGGATCACCTCGGCCGCGTCGCGGACCTCGACGTCGCCGAACACGTGCGGGTGGCGGCGCACGATCTTGGCGCCCAGGGTGCGGTACACATCGGTCAGGTCGAAGGCTGATGCCTCCGCCGCCAGCTGCGCGTGCAGGATGATCTGCAGGAAAAGGTCGCCCAGCTCCTCGGCCAGGTCGGCCGGCGAGCCGCGCTCGATGGCGTCCACCAGCTCGTAGGCCTCCTCCAGCACGAAGGGGCGCAGGCTGGCGTGCGTCTGGCGTCGGTCCCACGGGCAGCCATCGGGCGCTCGCAGCCGGGCGCTGATGGCGGCCATGCCGTGCGGCGAGGCGAGGTTGTCGAGCGGCTCCAGGGCGGGCACCAGCCAGGTCCCGGCGGCCAGCTCGGCGTCACTCAGCGTCTCCAGGCGACGCACCGGCCCCGAGGGCAGCGGCCGGACCGGGTGCGCGGCCGGGTAGAGCGCGAGCAGCACCGCGTGGAGGCCGGAGCGCGCGTGGCGCCCGGGCAGGACGGGCGCATCGGCGGCAAGCGCATCGGCA
Organism: Candidatus Zixiibacteriota bacterium; assembly: GCA_035687145.1. Classification (GTDB taxonomy): domain Bacteria; phylum Chloroflexota; class Limnocylindria; order QHBO01; family QHBO01; genus DASRYM01. The sequence continues at coordinate 22,005 of DASRYM010000009.1, forward strand.
ATCGGCGCATCGGCCTCGGTGGAGGGCGCATCGGCCTCCGTGACCGTCGCGGGCAGGATGAGGAGCGGCACCCCCGGGTCGAAGGGGAGCGATGGCAGGCGGGCCGCGGAGGCGACCTGCAGCCCGTCGGCCGGGTCGAGCCCGGCGGCGGCCAGCAGGTCGTCAAGCCCGCGCGCGCTCACTCCCGCGCGCACCTCAGCCGGCGGCGGTGGTGGTGGACGGCGCCAGCTCGGGGTCGACCCAGATGCGGGAATCGGCCTTCAGCTCATCCAGCCAACGGTTGAAGCCGCTGGTGGCCACCGACTCGCGCCGGCTCTCCGGGACCAGCTTCAGCTTCGCGCTGTCCTCCAGCTTGAAGATGTAGATCCCGTTGGCGGTGACCACCGGGTCGGAGATCTCTCCCACCTCGTCGAGGCCGAAGATGGCCCGATCGCGGGCCGCGTCGTACTGGTAGCGGATCACCCACCCCAGGTCCCCACCCTCGCGGGCGGTCGACACGTCCTCGCTGTAGGTGGAGGCCAGCTCGGCGAACCGGCCGGGATCCTCGCGCAGCTCCGAGACCAGCCGCTCGGCGAGCTCCATGGCGCTGGTGCGGCGCTCGGTGACCTGGATGATGTGGTAGCCGAACTCGCTGCGGACCGGCTCGCTGATCTCGCCGATCTCCAGGTCGGTGGCGGCCTGGGCGAACTCCGGCACGAACTGGCTGGCCAGGCCGGCCGGGTCGTACCAGCCCAGGAAGCCGCCGCGGTTCTGTGAGCCGGAGTCGTCCGACTCCTCGGCCAGCTCCCACCAGTCCTCGTCGGCCAGCTCCACGGCGCGCTCGCGCAGCTCCCGGGCCCGCTCCAGGGCAGCCTGCCACTGCTCGTCGGTGGCCTCCGACTGGTCATCGGCCCCGGGGATCGGCTGGGCCAGCAGGTGGCGCACCCGGAGCTTGGGGACCGGCTGGCCGGCATCGTTCTGGAGGAAGATCTGGCCGACCTTCTGCTGCGGCTGGTACTTGGCCACCACCACCTCGCCGAAGTAGTCGCGGAACTTCTCGCGCAGCAGCTCCAGGCGCACGTGCTGGCGGTAGGCCTCGTCCGAGACCCCGTTGCGCGCCAGGGCCTCGGCCAGGTTGGTGTCCTCGTGGGCCGGCGCGACCTCCTCCACCTTGAGGAGGTACCAGCCGGTGTCGTTCTGCAGCGGGCCCAGCAGGTCGCCGGCCTTCGCGCCCTCCGCGGCAGCGAAGTACTCGCCGAAGACCGGGTCCCGGGCCTCGATCCAGCCCAGCAGGCCGTTCTGCGCCTTGGTGTCGTCGTCACTGCGCTCGGCGGCCAACGTCGCGAAGTCCGCGCCGGCCTCGATCTCGGCCTTGATGGCCTCCACCTCGGCGCGCGCCGCCTCCCAGTCCTCGTCGGTCGGCTCGGCCTCCTCCGACGCGCCCTCGTCCTTCTCGGGGAAGACCAGGATCAGCGACAGCTTGCGGCGCTCGGGGATCGTCCGTCGGTCGCGCAGCTCGGCCTCCAGCTCCTCCTCGCTGACGCTGAGGCCGAGCTGGGCGGCGCGCTGCTCCAGCACCTTGCCGGTCACCACCGCGTCCGAGGCGTTGGCGTCCAGGTTCTCGAAGGTCGACTGCAGGGCGGTCATCTGCTGCTGCAGCACCGAGTCGCGCGCCCCGCCCAGCTGCGCGTTCAGGTCGGCGAATCGCGCCGACAGCTCCGAGGCGATGATGTCCCGGCGCCGCATGACCTCGCCGCGCTGCACCGGCTCGTCACCGACCAGCGCCACCTGGCGCAGGTTGTTGTCGTAGTACGTGCTCCAGGCGGCCGCCGCGAAGAGGCCGATGGCCACGGCGATGGCCAGCGCGAAGCCGGCCACCACCAGCTGCTGGGTGCGCAGCTCGTCCTGCCAGCGCGGGCGGTGCTTGCGGTCGAGAACGGGTCGGTTGCGGAAGGCCATGCTCGGATGCTCGTGCGCAGGGGGTGATCAGGGGTCGAGGTCGATGGGCGAGGCAAAATGCTAGCCGATGCCCTGCGCAGGCGCCACCGGGCTCACCCGCCTCAGTGACCGCTTCAGCGGCGGCCCAGCGCGGCGGCCAGCGCGTCGACCACCGCCTGCGCCCGCAGCCGGATCACCAGCAGCAGCGCCTCGCGCACGATCCGGCCGGACATCTTCGACCGCCCGGCCACCCGCTCGCGGAAGGTGATCGGCACCTGCCGGATGCGCGCCCCGCGACGGTGCGCCCACCAGGTCGTCTCGATCTGGAAGCCATAACCGCTGGCGGTGGCGTCGCGCAGCCGGATCGCCTCCAGCAGCTCGCGGCGCCAGGCCTTGAAGCCGCCGGTCAGGTCGCGGTACGGCAGTAGCAGCACGGTCCGCGCGAAGAGCGTCCCGGCACGGCTGATGAGCTGGCGGTGCAGCGGCCAGCCCGCGGTGCCGCCACCGCGGATGTACCGGGTGCCCAGCACCAGGTCCGCATCCTCCATCAGCGGCGCCAGCAGCCGCGGCAGGTCGCGCGGGTCGTGGCTGAAGTCGGCGTCCATCTGGACCACCGCGCGCACCTCCGGCTGGTCCAGCGCCCAGCGGAAGCCCTCGCGGTAGGCGACCCCCAGCCCTTCCTTCCCGGGGCGGTGCAGGACCGCGGCACGCGGCTCGGCGGCGGCGATGGCGTCGGCCAGCCGGCCCGTGCCGTCCGGCGAGTTGTCGTCCACCACCAGCAGCCGGGCCTCGGGCAGCGCCTCCAGGATGGCGGCGGCCATGGCCTCCAGGTTCTCGCGCTCGTTGTAGGTCGGCAGGACCACGCACACCCCGCGCCCGGCGGCGAGGCCCACCCGCGGCGTCTCGGCCATGGGGCGTCAGCGCCCGATGCCGGCGTAGGCCAGCCCCGCGGCCTCCACCCGCTCGCGATCCAGCGCGTTGCGCCCGTCGACCACCAGCTCCAGGCCGGGCACCCTCGCGAGGTCCATGGACCGATACGCCCGGTGGCCGGCCTGCAGCACCGCCACCCGCACCGGCTCCGGCCGTTCCGGGTCCCACGGCTCGAAGCCCATCTCCCGCAGGTGCTCGGCGTCGAAGTACGGGTCATGGCCGAGGACTCGCGCGCCGGCGGCCAGCAGCTCGTCGCGCAACCGGAAGGCGGAGCTGAAGGCGTCCTCGCGGACGTCGGCCCGGTAGGCGATGCCCAGCACCAGCACCGGGACGCCCTCCAGCGCGCCGAGGCGCTCGCGCACCTGCGACACCGTCCAGCCGGCCATGCCCTCGTTGATCTGCCGCGCCAGCGGCGGCAGCCGCAGCTGCGGATCGGTGTTGAACAGGAAATGGGGGTAGACCGGGATGCAGTGGCCGCCGACGCCCACTCCCGGCTGGTGGATGTGGCTGTACGGCTGCGAGTTGGCCGCCTCGATGACCTCGGTGACGTCGATGCCGCGGCGCGCCGCGTAGCGCGCGTACTCGTTGGCCAGCGCGATGTTCACGTCGCGGTAGGTCGTCTCGGCCAACTTGGTCATCTCCGCCGTCTCGGCGTTGGTCACCGCCCGCACCTCGGTGCCGGGGTCGAGGACGGCGCGATAGAAGTCGACCGCCCGCCGGGTGCTCTCCGGGCCGATGCCGCCCACGATCTTCGGGTAGCGGCGCAGGTCCTCGAAGACGCGCCCCACCAGCACCCGCTCCGGGGAGAAGGCCAGGTGGAAGTCGGCCTCCGCGCGCAGGCCGCTCCCCTCCTCCAGCAGCGGGCCCAGCCGGTCGCGGGTGGTGCCCACCGGTAGCGTGGTCTCGTACACCACCAGCGCCCCGCGCTCCAGGCCGCGGGCGATGTCGCGGGTGGCGGCGTCGATGGGGCCGAAGTCGATCTCGCGCCGCTCGTCGACCACCACCGGGACGATGACCACCACCGCCTCCGCGCCGCGCACGCCCTCGGCGTCGTCGGTCGTGGCCCGCAGCCGCCCGGCGGCCACCTGCTCGGGCACGCCGCGGATCAGCGCCTCCTCGTCGCGGTGCGGTGACTCGCCGCGGTTGACCGCCTCCACGATCCGTGCGTCGACGTCGCAGCCCGTGACCTGGTGGCCGCGCCTGGCGTACTGCACCGCCAGCGGCAGGCCGATGTGCCCCAGCCCGACGACCGCGATCCTCACGCCAGCACCCCGGCCAGCTCCGGCCCGGTCACCACCCGGCCCGCGGCCGCGGCCTCCACCATGGCCCGTGCCAGGAGCAGGGCGACCATCGCCTCGTGCGGGTCGACCGGCGGCGGGCCGCCCTGGCGCACCGCTCGGGCGAAGGCCTCGAGCTCCACCGCCAGCGGCTCGCGGCGCTCGACGTGGCGCCGCACCATCTCGCCCTCGGCCACCGAGGCGTCGGCCGGGTTGGCGTAGAAGACCAGGTCCTGGGCGATGTAGTCGGCCACGTACATGCCCCGCTCCCCGGTGACCGACAGCGTCCGCTTCTTGGTGGGCGTCAGCCAGTTGATGTCGAGCACGCCAACCGCTCCGTTGGCGAACTTCATGACCCCCACGAACAGGTCCTCGTGCTCGGTGTGGATGCGCTGCTCGGTCTCCGCGTAGAGGCGCACCGGGTCGGCGTCCAGCAGGAAGCGCATCACGTCGATGTCGTGCGGCGCCAGGTCGACCACCACCCCCACGTCCCGGATGCGCGCGGGGAAGGGTCCCAGCCGCGTGGCGCTGATCTCGAAGACGCGGCCCAGCTCGCCGTCGGCCAGGCGGCGGCGCAGCTCGCGGATCGCCGGGTTGAAGCGCTCGATGTGGCCCACCGTCAGCAGCCGGCCGGCGCGCCGCGCGGCCTCGATCATGGCCTCCGCCTCTTCGCGGGTGGCGGCGATCGGCTTCTCGACCAGGACGTGGATGCCGGCCTCCAGCGCTGCCTCCACGATGGGGCGGTGCAGCGAGGTGGGGGCCACCACGCTGACCAGGTCCAGCCGCTCGGCGGCGAACATCTCGGCGGCATCGGCGTAGCCGGCCAGGGAGCGGCCATGGGTCGCGCGGCGCAGCGCTTCGGGGCTCGGGTCGGCGACCGCGACCAGCTCCACCCCCTCCACGGCCTCGTCCCAGACGCGGACGTGGTTGCGGCCCATCATCCCCAGGCCCACCACGCCGGCGCGCAGCGTGCGCGCCGGCGTCGAGCCGTCGGTCACGCGCGCACCTCCGCCTCCAGCGGACCGAGCTCCGCGGCCGTCTCGTTGACGGCGGCGATGACGGCGTCCACCTCGGCATCGGTCAGGGACGGGTGGACCGGGATCGAGAGCACCTCGCGACTGAGGCGCTCGGTGACCGGGAAGCGCTGGTCGCCGTAGCCGCGCTCGATGAACGGCTGCTGGCGGTGGACCGGGATCGGGTAGTAGATGCCCGTCCCCACCCCGCGCTCGCGGAGCCGCTCGGCGAACTCGTCGCGGCGGGCCACCCGGATCGTGTACTGGTGGTAGACGTGGGTCACGCCGGGCCGCACGCGCGGGGTGATCACCCCGCCCAGCTCCGCGTCGTAGCGCGCCGCGATCGCCCGCCGCCGCTCGTTGTAGGCGGGAAGCTTCGGCAGCTGGGCCAGTCCGATGGCGGCGTGGACATCGGTCATCCGGAAGTTGTAGCCCAGCGTGTCATGGTGGTAGCGCACCTTCATGCCGTGCTCGCGCAGCAGGCGCACCCGCTCGGCGTGCTCCGCGTCTGCGGTGGTGATCATCCCCCCCTCGCCGGTGGTCATGTTCTTGGTCGGGTAGAAGCTGAACGCGCCGGTGCCCCACGATCCGGAGCGGCGGTCGCCGATGGCGGCACCGTGGGCCTGGGCGGCGTCCTCGATGAGCGCCAGCCCGTGGCGCTCCGCGATCGCCTCCAGGGCCGGCAGGTCGGCCGGCTGCCCGTAGAGGGAGACGGGCAGGAGGGCCCTGGTGCGCGGCGAGATGACCGCCTCCACCAGCTCGGGGTCCATGCAGAAGTCGTCCTCGCGCACGTCCACGAAGACCGGGCGCGCCCCGGTGTAGAGCACGCTGTTGGCGCTGGCGATGAAGGTGAAGGGCACGGTGACGACCTCGTCGCCGGGGCCGATGCCGTGCCCCAGCAGGGCCAGGTGCAGGGCGGTCGTACCGGAGCTGGTGGCCACCGCGTGCGGGACTCCGACGAAGGCCGCGAAGCGCTCCTCCAGCTCGCGCACCCGGCCGCCCTGGGCCAGCGACCCGGACTCCAGGGCGGACCACACCGCCTGCTTCTCCTCCTCGCCCATCTGCGGGCGCGCGATCGGAATCACGCTGCGCTTGCCTCCAATCGTTCCAGGGCGGCCACCACGCGGGCGGCCGCGTCACCCTCACCGTACAGCGCCGGGCGCGGTCGCGAGCGGTCCATGAAGCCGGCGTCCTGCAGGGCGGCCCGCAGCGCCGCCCGGTCGCCGTCGACCACGCGGTTCCAGCCGGCCTCCACGGTCTCCACCCACTCGGTCTCGGTGCGCAGGGTGAGGCACGGCACGCCGGCCAGGTACGCCTCCTTCTGCACGCCGCCCGAGTCGGTGGCGATCGCCGCGGCGTGGCGCTCCAGGGCCACCATGGCCAGGTGCCCGACCGGGTCGACGAGCCGCACGTTGGACGGCACCTGCAGGCTGCCGGCCTCCATGCTGCGGCGGGTACGGGGGTGGACCGGGAAGATCACCGGCCGGTCCACGGCCAGCGCCTCCAGCAGCGTGCACAGCCGGTCGGGACGGTCCACGTTCTCGGCGCGGTGCAGGGTGACCAGCACGTAGCCGGGGTTGGCGCGCGCCACCGCGGGGAGGTACGGATCGGCCCGCGCCTCGGCCCAGCGGAAGGCGTCGACCATCACGTCGCCGGTCAGCTCGGCGCGCCCGGCCAGCCCCTCGCGGGCCAGGTTGTCCATGGCCGCGGGCGTGGGGGCCAGCAGCAGGTCGGAGAGGTGGTCGGCGACCACCCGGTTGCGCTCCTCGGGCATGGCCCGGTTGAAGGAGCGCAGGCCGGCCTCCACGTGGGCCAGCCACGGCCGTCGACCGTCGGGATAGGCCAGCTTGGCGGCCACCACCGCCGCGGCCAGGGTCGAGTTCGTGTCGCCGTAGACCAGCACCCCGTCCGGTCGGTGCTCGAGCACCACCGGCTCCAGGCGCCGCATCATCTCCCCGGTCTGCGCCCCGTGCGGGCCGGAGCCGACCTCCAGGTTGATGTCCGGCGCCGGGATCTCCAGCTCGCGGAAGAAGGTCTCGCTCATGGCCGCGTCGTAGTGCTGGCCGGTGTGCACCAGCAGCTCGTCGTGCCGCCGGCGCAGGGCGCGCGACACGGGCGCGGCCTTCACGAACTGCGGCCGCGCCCCCACCACGGTCAGGACTTTCACCCGCCGGCCTCCTCCGGCGGGAACCGACGGCCGCAGCGCGGGCAGGGCCCGCGGTAGGGGGCGCCGTCGGCGTCCATCAGCGGCTGGCCGCAGGGGCAGGCGCTCCCCAGCCGGCGCGCCGGGTTGCCGGCCACCAGCTCGTAGTCGGCCACGTCGCGGGTCACCACCGACCCGGAGCCGACCAGCGCCCAGCGCCCGATGGTCACGCCCGGCAGGATGGTGGCGTTCGCTCCCAGGGCGGCCCCATGGCGCACCAGGATGGGGCCGACCTCCCAGTCCGCATCGGTCTTCAGGCTGCCGTCCGGGTTGATGGCACGCGGCAGCCTGTCGTTCGTGAAGCACACGTGCGGACCGATGAAGACGCCGTCCTCCACGGTCACTCCGTGGTAGAGGCTCACGTTGTTCTGGACCTTGACCCGATCGCCGACGACCACGTCGGCGTCGACGTAGACGTTCTTGCCGATGATGCAGTCGGCGCCGATGCGGGCGCGCTCGCGCACCTGGGCCTGATTCCAGATGCTCGTGCCGGGACCGATCTGCGCCGATTCGGCGACATCGGCAGTCGGGTGGATGCGCGCGGGGCGCTGCGACATGCGACCTCCTTGGGCGCGCCGATTCTAGCCGAGGCGCGATCGGGGCACGCCCCGGCCCGGCCCGGACGCCGCGCGGCCGGCGTTCAGTCCAGCAGGGCGTGGACCTCCAGGATCACCGAGTCGCTCACCGCTGCCGTGCCGCCCAGGATGATGACCCGCGCCGGGTTCAGCCGTGCCAGCTCGGCCGAGGTGGCCGCCGGCAGCGGCCCGGTGCCGGCCAGCAGCAGCGGCGCGTCCAGCAGGCCGCCGTACGCCCCGCCGGCCAGCGCATCGGCGAAGGTGGCGCCGGTGGCCAGCAGCACGGTGTCCGGCCCGTCGGTGGCCCAGCGGCTGGCGCTGATCCTGGCCGCGGTCTCGTAGCGGTCGGCCCCGGCCAGGCGGCTGACCTGGCCACCGGCGTAGCCCTTCACCGCGTTGACCACCGCGTCGCTGATCGCGCCGCTGCCGCCCAGGACCACGATCCGGCCGGGATCCAGGCGATCCAGCGCGGCGGCGGTGGCCGGCGGCACGCTGGTCGGGGTCACCAGCAGGACCGGTCCGCCGCTGCGCGCCGCCAGCGGGCCCGCCGCCAGCGCATCGGGGAAGGTGCTGCCGGTGGCCAGGTAGACGACCGGCACGCCGGTGCCGAACCTGCGGCTGATCTCGGCCGCCGTGGCATAGCGGTCGACGCCCGCGATGCGCTCGACGCTCCCGCTGGTGGCGTACGGCTTCAGCGCGTTCAGCACGGCGTCGCTGACGGCGACCTTGCCGCCCAGCACCACGATCCGCTGCGGCTTGAGCCGTCCCAGCTCGGCGGCCGTGGCCGCCGGCAGCTCGGCGCGCTTGACGAGGAGGATCGGCGCCCCCTGACGCCCGGCCAGGGCGCCGCCGGCCAGGGCATCGGCGAAGGCGGCGCCGGTGGCCACGTAGGCCACCTCCAGGCCGGACGGGTAGCCGAACTCGCTCACCTCGGCGGCGGTCGCGTAGCGGTCGGTCCCGGCCAGCCGGATCGGGGCGGCGCCGGTGCGGAAGCTCCACGACTGCGCGGCCAGCGAGTTCCCGGCCGCGTCCTTGACGGCGCCGGTGACGCTCAGGGTGTAGAGCGTGTCGCCCGACAGCGGCGAGGTCGGGGTGACCGTCGCCCGCCGCGCGCTCGAGCTGTAGGAGACCGCGGCCGGCACCACCTCGCCGCCCTGGCGCAGCACCACGCTGGAGGCGCCGACACCGGTCACCGCCTCGGTGAAGGTGATGGTCATCGGCCGGTCGAAGCGCACGCCGGTGGCGTTCGGCGCCGGGTCGCGGTCGGCGATGGCCGGCGGCACGTTGTCGACGTACTCGTTCTCCATCAGGTAGCCCTGGCGGCTGCCGTTGGGGAGCCAGTTCGTCACGCGCAGGTAGATCCGACCCGCGCCGGTGATCTGGATCGAGAAGGTCTCAGTGGCCGTCGAGTCGGAGGGGTTGTCGACCGTGGCCAGCAGGTGGCGGTTGTTGCCGTAGACCTCGAGCACGGGGTCGATGGGCAAAGCGCTCTTCGGCACCCGCTGCCGGTCGACCACGGCTCCCACGGTCAGCGTGAAGCGCCCGGGGCGCGGGATGTCGAAGGCGAAGACGTCCACGTCGCCGGCCGGGTGCAGGCTGGGCCACCAGCGCTGGTTGAGCCCCACCACCCGCGCGGCGTCCAGGGTGTTGTTGCTCTCCATCGAGTCGCCCGGCGAGGAGGCCGGAGCCGGGGTGCTGCCGCCCAGCGCGCGGGTGGCGTTGACCCGACCGTGGCCGTAGCGGTTGTCCCAGCCCGGATAGCCCAGGTCGTCGGCGGTGCTCTTGATGCGCTGCGCGACCTGTGCGGCCGTCCACTCCGGGTGCTTGGCGCGGATGAGTGCCGCCACCCCGGCCACGTTCGGCGTGGCGAAGCTGGTGCCGCTGATGATGATGTGGCGCCCCGCGTACATGCACTGGCTGACCGAGTTGCGGTCGCAGTTGGTGGTCAGGATCGATGCGCCCGGCGCCGACACGTCGACCAGCGGCCCGTAGTTGGACCAGTTGGTGAACTCGTCGTCCTCCTGGGTGGCGGTCACGCTGATGACCTCGGGGAAGCTGGCCGGGTAGTGGCTCTGCTCGATGCGGTTGTTGCCCGCCGCGCCGACCAGCACGATGTCCTTGCTGTAGGCGTACTTGATCGCCTCGTGCAGGGACGAGGACGATGGATAGCCGCCGATGCTCATGTTGATGATGTCGGCGCCGTGGTCGGCCGCCCAGCGCAGGCCCTCGATCAGGTCCGAGGTGTACCCCGAGCCCCTCTCGTTCATGACCTTGACCGGCATGATCTTGTCCGACCAGCTGATGCCGGCCACGCCATAGTTGTCGTTCACGCGGGCGGCGATGATCCCGGACACCCAGGTGCCGTGGCCGTTGTCGTCGGCCGGGTTGGAGTCCTCGTTGACGAAGTCGTAGCCGTCGACCAGCTTGCCGGTCAGGTCCGGGTGACCCTTCCACACGCCGGTGTCCAGCACGGCGATCACGTTCGAGCCGCCGGTGCTGATCCCCCAGGCGGTGCGCACCCACATGCGGTCCAGGGAGTACTGGCCGTCGGTCATCGGGTCGTTGACGGTGACGGACGCGACCGCTCCCTCCGGGCCGCCGTCCACGTGGATGACGTAGTCGGGCTCCACCCAGGCCACGGCCGGGTCACGGCTCAGCTCGGCGACCACCTCGTCCACCGGGCGGCCGTTGGTGGCGACCAGCGTGGTGTGCGCGGCGCGCAGCTGGGCCTTGGCCGCCAGCCCCATCTGGCCCAGCCTGGCGACGGCCCGCGTCTGCCCGTCCTTCCAGCGCACGATGACGCGGTCCGGCGCGTGCGCCGGCTCGGCCTCCCGGTCGCGCTTGGCGTCGAACGAGCCGGGCGTGCCGTCATCGGCGACGAAGACGTCCGGCTCGGACGGCTGGCCCGCGCCCGCCGGCGCGGCCTGGCTCAAGAGCAGGAGAAGGACGAGGAGGAGGAGGGAAGAAGGTCGACGCAATGCTCGGCTCCCGGCTATCAGCGGCTGTTGGATTCCCCCAGGCCGGATGGCCGCGACGCCCCCGTGCCCAGACGCACCGCCGAATGTACGAGCGCAGCTCGAGCGCGCGAAACATGACCATAGGCCTCCCGTCCGCACCGGACTGACGGGTCATGTCCCGATGGGGGCTAGCCGGCCAGCAGCTCCCTGATGCGGGGCAGGGCGGCGGCCACCGCCCGGCCACGGTGCGAGATGGCGTCTTTCTCGCGTGGGTCCAGCTCGGCCGTGGTGCGGCCGGTGGGGAGCAGGAACACGGGGTCGTAGCCGAAGCCGCCGGCCCCGCGCGGCTCGGTCGCCACGCTGCCCTCGACCACGCCGCTGAACAGCTCGATGGCCGGGTCGCCGCCCGCCTCGGCCGGCGGGATGGCCAGGGCCAGCCAGCACACCATCCGCGCCCGGCGGTCGGTGGCGCCGGCCAGGCACTCGAGGAGGTTGTCGGCGTTGCTTCGGTCGGGGTCGCCGAAGCGGGCGCTGTGCACGCCCGGGCCCCAGCCCAGGGCCGCGACCTCGATCCCCGAGTCGTCGGCGAGCACCGGCAGGCCGCTGGCGCGGCAGAAGGCCTCCGCCTTGGCGGCCGCGTTCTCGGCGTAGGTGTCGTGCGGCTCGGGCACCTCCAGGTCCAGGCCCAGGTCCTCGGGCACCACCACCCGCCCCGGGATCCCCTCCAGCAGGCGCCGGAACTCCTGCTGCTTGCCCCGGTTGCGGGTCGCCAGCAGGAGGTCGCTCACCCGGCGGCGGGGGCCTCGACCGCGGCGCGCTGGATCTCGAACAGCTGCCGGATGCCGGCCGCGGCCAGGTCGATCATCTGGTTCATCTGGGCCCGGTCGAAGGACCGATGCTCCGCGGTGCCCTGCACCTCGACGAAGCGGTCGTCATCGGTCATGACCACGTTGAAGTCGACGTCCGCCGTCGAGTCCTCGGCGTAGTTGAGGTCGAGCAGGATCGAGCCGCCGGCCATCCCCACGCTGACCGCCGCCACCTGGCCGGTCAGGAGGTGACCCATGCCGTACTTGCGCAGGGCGCGGGCCAGGGCCACGTAGGCGCCGGTGATGCTCGCGGTGCGGGTCCCTCCATCGGCCTGGATGACGTCGCAGTCGACGGTGATCGTCCGCTCGCCGAGCTGCGCCAGGTCCACCACCCCGCGCAGGGCGCGCCCGATCAGGCGCTGGATCTCGTGGGTGCGGCCGCCGATGCGCCCGGTGCTGGCCTCGCGCTGGGAGCGCTCGCTCCCCGCCCGGGGCAGCATGCTGTACTCGGCCGTCACCCAACCGGTGCCCTTGCCCCGCAGCCAGCCGGGCACCCGGTCCTCGATGGTGACCGCGCAGATCACCCGCGTGTCACCCACGCGGATGAGGACCGATCCCTCCGCGAACTTCAAATAGTCGGTGACGATCTTGACCGGGCGCAGCTGGTTGGGGGCCCGGCCGTCGGAGCGGCGGGCCTGGGCGATGGAGGTCATGAGCCGACGATTCTAGCGCCTGGCCCGTGACCGGCCGCCCGCGCGCCGCCCGCCCCCGGGTGCTCGCCTACGGCACCACCGCGTTGATGGCGCTCACCACGGCACTCGACACCGCGCCGGTGCTGCCCAGGACCACGACCTTGTCGGGCGCCAGCCGCTTCAGCTCGGATGCCACCGTGGACGGCAGCTCAGTGGGCTTGACCAGCAGCAGCGGGCCGGGCACCGTGGCGGCCACCGGGCTGGCGGTCAGCCCGTCCGGGAAGGCGGCGCCGGTGGCCACGTACACCGTGGAGGGCTCGCCGGGGCCGAACTCGGCCTGGCTGGCCTTCACCGCCGTCGCGTAGCGATCGGCGCCCGCCACACGCTGCACCGATCCGCCGCTGAGCCTGCCCAGCTGCGAGGCGACCTGGTCGGAGACCACGGCCGAGCTGCCGAGGACCACGACCTGGCTGGGCTTGAGGCGCCTGAGCTCGTCGGCGGTGGCCTTCGGCACCTCGTCGCGCTTGACCAGCAGGATCGGCCCGCGGTCCTTGCCGGCGGTGGCGCCGCCGGACAGCGCGTCCGGGAAGTTGGCGCCGGTGGCGACGTAGACCACCGATGCCTTCTGGAAGAACGTGGCACTGACGGCCCCGGCCGTGGCGTAGCGGTCCGCGCCGCTGACGCGCTTCACGGACCCGGTCGTGTACCTGTGCAGCGCCTGCACCACCGCGTCGGAGACCGCGCCGGCGGCGCCCAGCACCACGATGCGGCCGGGGTCAAGGCGATCGAGCTCGGCGGCCGTCACCGACGGGATCGAGCCGCGGCCGACGAGCAGCACCGGCCCGCCCTCCTTCGCCGCCGCCGGGCCGGCGGCCAACGCATCGGGGAAGTTGGCGCCGGTGGCGACGAAGACGACCGGGACGCCCGCGCCGAAGCTGGCCTTGCTCAGCGCGGCCGCGGTGGCGTAGCGATCGGCGCCGTTGACACGCACCGCCTCGCCCGGGTCCGTGGTGGTCGGCACGGTGCCGCACACGTTGACGAAGACCATCACGGCGAACACGCCGCCGGAGCTCGAGTTCCTGGCCCAGCTGCCGGAGGCGGCGTCGTAGTCGCCGAGCATGATCTCCCGGTGGCCGCTGGTGGACGTGTACCAGGCCTCCACGGCACGGGCCGGGTCGAAGCTCCCGTAGCCCCGCTCCCAGTAGATGATCTCGCCGTAGCCCGTGTAGCAGACGCCCAGCTCATCGAGGCGGCGCTGGACGTAGGCCAGGTCGTGCTCCAGCCTGTCGCGCCTGGCCATCTGGTTGGCGCGCTCGACGACGATCGTGTCCACGGCCGGCAGCCAGGCGACCGGCGGCTTGCCGCGCTGGGCGCGATTGGCGTTGGACAGCGAGACGAAGGACTGGCCGTCGACGGCCAGGGCGGGCGCGGCGGTCAGCGCCCCCAGGAGCAGCACCAGGGTCGCGGCGACGGCGACGACCCGTCCGTGGCGGTGATGTGGCGACAGCATGTGTCCCCCTGTGCGCGGGAAGGTTGGTGATGAATCCGCTGCGCACCTTAGGGGCGTGACCGGGCCGCTGAACATGGCCCGATCGGCCCTCCATCGAGGACCGATCGGTACCGGCGCCGGGTAGGACCGGCGCCGGCATCGGCTAGTGGAAGGCCTCGTGGATCTGGATCACCGCCTGCTCGCTGACCGCGGCGGTGGAGCCCAGCACGTAGACCTTGGGCGGGTTGATGCGGTACAGCTCGGCGTCGGTCGCGGCCGGGACCGCCTCGGTCCGGACCAGGAGCAGCGGGCCGCCGATCCTGGCTGCCACCGGCACCGCCGCCAGCGCGTCGGGGAAGTCGATCCCGGTCGCCACGAAGACCCGCTCCGGGATGGTGGGGAATGCCTTCCTGCTGACCGCCACTGCCGTCGACCAGCGGTCGGCGCCCTGGATGCGCTCCGGCGCGGACCCACCGGTCGCGTACCTGGCCGCCGCGTTGAGGACCGCGTCGCTGACCGCGGCGGTGCCACCGATGACCACGATGCGCGACGGGTTCAGGCGGTCCAGCTCGGCGGCCGTGGCCGCCGGCAACGTGGTGCCGGTGACCAGCAGGACCGGTCCGCCCTGGCGCGCGGCCAGAACCCCGCCGGCCAGCGCATCCGGGAAGTTGGCGCCCGTGACCAGCACGGCCACCTGGGCGCCGTTTGGGAAGGCGTGGCGGCTGACCGCCGCGGCGGTGGCGTACCGATCGGAGCCGTGCAGGCGCAGCGGCGTCCTGTTGACGGCGTGGGCGGCGGCGGCATTGGCCACCGCGTCGCTGATCGCGCTCGTGCCACCCAGCACCACCACCCGCTCCGGCTTCAGGCGGGCCAGCTCGCCGGCCGTGGCCGCCGGCAGCTCGTCGCGCCTGGTGAGCAGCACGGGACCGCCGCTCCCGCCGTCGAGGGCGGCGCTCACGCCGCCGGCCAGCGCGTCGGGGAAGGTGGCGCCGGTGGCCAGGTAGGCGACCTTCGCGCCGCTCGGGAAGCCCTCCCGGCTGATGGCGGCCGCGGTCGCGTAGCGGTCCGCGCCGCCGAGCCGGGTGTCACGCCGCAGGAACTTGGCGTTGATGACGCCCCACAGCTCCGTGCGGCCGGTGTCCATGCCCAGGGCCCAGATGCCGGCGCCGGCCAGGTCCTTCGAGCGGATCAGGTCGTACTTGGCGGCCAGCGAGGCCGCGTCGTCGTAGTAGAGCTGCTTCCAGACCGCGTTGGCGCTGTCGTACCACGCCGTCCACGGCACCTGGCCGGTGGCGTCCCAGCGGCGCCCCTTCTGGGCCGCCAGGTCGCGGGCACCGACGTAGGTCAGGCTGGTCGAGCCGTTCGGCGACAGGAGCTTGGCGCCGGGGCAGATGGTGGTGCTGGTGCAGGTCCGGGCGTTCAGCGCATCGTTCTGGGTCGGCCACGAGCGCCCGTAGTAGGGCACGCCCCAGATCACCTTCGAGCGTGGCACGCCCAACGCCAGGTGGGCGTCCATTGCCTCGCCGACGTCCAGGATGTACGGGTTGGAGATGGGCGCCACGCCGCCGGCCCGGGCCGAGCCGCTCCAGCTGAAGTCGTAGCCCATGACCATGATCGCATCGGCCGCGCCGGCCGCCGTCAGGCCCAGCAGGTCGTAGCCGGTGGCCCACGACGCGGCGCCGGCCATGGTGGCCACCGTCACGTAGGAGCCGGCACCGGCCTTGGCCAAACCGGCCTTCACCTCGCGCACGAAGGTGGTGTACTGCGACTTCAGGCTGGTCGGCACCGGCTCGAAGTCCAGGTTCACCCCGTCCGCGCCGCGCGCCTTGAGCACGCCGGCGATCTCGTTGATGAGCCTGGCCCGGTTGGCGCTGCTGTTGAGCAGCTGGGACATGGCGGTGTACTCGCCGGACCAGGCCATCATCGTCACGGTGAGGACCACCCGCGCGCCGCGCTGGTGCGCGCGGTTGATGACGGTGGTCATGGCACTGGAGGTCCAGCCCTGCCACCCGGCGGTCGGCACGCCGCCGCTGGTGCGGGCCAGCGTCCCGTCGCCGCGGGCGGACACGCCGAAGTAGGCGATGGTGGACAGCAGGTCGTAGCGCAGCGCGTCGATGTCGGCGCTGCTCAGCTCCCAGTAGGGCAGGTACCCGAGCACCTCGCGGGTCAGCCCGTTCGGCAGGCGCGGGACGGCCAAGGTGTCGAAGCTCGTGCCGCTCTCCAGGGCCTGGGCCCGGCCCGACTCGGCCATCGGGTCGCCGGTGAGGTCGGCGGGCAGCGGCGGCGCGTCCGCCAGCCACTCGCCGTGCGTGCCGGGAGCCGGCGGCTCGGGCGGCGCTGGCAGGTTCTCGGTGGGGTCCGCGGCACGGACCGGGATCAGCGTGCCGCTGAGGAGGGCGGCGGCCAGCCACAGGGCAACTGCCATCCATCGCAGCGATCGCCGCGTCGTCGTCTCCATCCCTCGGCCTCCTTCCCCTCCGGGACCGTGATGCTCTGCCTCACACCACACCGCCGGGCACCGTACCGAACCGCGACGGGGCGCGGAATGGTACCTATGGGCCCCCCATCCCTCGGCGCGCCCCGGTCACTCCGCAGGGAAGAGGAGCTTCATCTGGGTCACCACGCCGGAGCTCACCACCCCGGTGCTGCCCAGGACGACCACCTTGTCCGGGTCGAGCCGCAGCAGCTCCTCCTTGACGACCGCCGGCACCGAGCTGCCGGGGACCAGGAGCAGCGGTGCGCCCTCCATGCCGGCCACCGGCCCGCCGGCCAGCGCGTCCGGGAAGTTGAGCCCGGTGGCCACGAAGACCGTGTCCGCCCCGTCCCAGAACGCGTCCTCGCTCACCTCGACCGCCGTCGCGTAGCGGTCGGCGCCGGCCAGCCGCTCCACCGCGCCGGCGGTGAACGACTCGAGCTCGTCGGCCACGGCGCTGGACACCACCGCGGTGGCGCCCAGGATCGCGATCCGCTGCGGCTTCAGGCGCGCCAGCTCCTGGGCCGTGGCTGCCGGCACGGTGTACTTCGTGACCAGCAGCACCGGGCCGCCCTGGCTCCCCGCCGGCGGCGTGCCGGCCAGCGCATCGGGGAAGTTGGCACCGGTGGCCACGTAGGCGACCGGCACGCCGGCCGGGAACGTGTCGCGCGAGATCGCGGCCGCGGTCTCGTAGCGGTCAGCCCCCGCCAGGCGGCGCACCGTGCCGGTGGTCGCGTACTTCGCCAGGTCCTCCGCCACGGCCTGCGAGATCACGCCGGTCCCGCCCAGCACCACGATCTGCTGCGGCTTCAGGCGCGACAGCTCCTGGGCCGTGGCCGAGGGCACCACGCCCGAGGTGACCAGCAGCACCGGGCCACCGCGGTGGGCGGCCGCAGCGCTGCCGGCCAGCGCATCGGGGAAGTCCGATCCGGTGGCCACGTAGGCGACCGGCACGCCCGGGTTCGGGAACGTCGCCGCCGACACGGCCGCCGCCGTGGCGAAGCGGTCGGGGCCGGCGTAGCGCTCCGCGGTGAGCCGGCTGTTGAACGGCGCGTCGGGGTTGGCGAACGAGACCCACGGCTTGCCGGCGTAGGCGTACCAGTAGTCCATGCTGCCCAGCGCGCTGGTGCGCTGGATCCAGATCTGGGCGCCAGTCACGTCAGGATGGTCGAACTGGCGCTGCGCCGACGCGCTGTAGCCGGGCGCCGACTCGGCCACCTGCCAGTAGGGCATGGTCGGGTTCTCGAGGATCGTCTCGACAAGGGCGGCGGCGTTGATGTCGGTCGCGAAGTAGGCGCTGGCACCCAGCTTCAGGGCCGGGGCGCTGTAGTTGCGGACCCGCTGCAGAGCCACCGACTCGCTGGCCTTGGCGTCCCACGACTCACCGGCGCCCGGCGTGTAGCAGGCGCGGTTGTAGATCATCACGAAGCCGGGGGCCGGGTTGATGCCGTCGGTGTTGTCCTTGCCGCCGCACCAGTTCCACTGGTGCACGCCGTCGGACGGCGTCAGCGTCCCGAGCAGCGCCTTCTCGCCGCAGTAGACCATCGTCGTCGACCAGTTGTCCTGGTCCCCGTTGTCCTCGGTCCGGTTCAGGCCCCAGCCGTTGTGGCGATCGGGCAGCTCGCTGCTGCCGTACGGGTTCGGAAAGCCGTTCCCGTGGCCCAGGTAGACGATGATGTTGGCGCCCTCGACGGCCGCCTTGACCTTCGGCCAGGTGGCCCTCGGGGAGTAGACCTTGACCACGTTGGCCCCGGCCGCCTGGGCGCTGGCCGCGATCTGGTCGCCGGCCTGGCGGTAGCTGTCGGTCTGGGCGCCGGTGGGCCCGACGATGATCACCACCTTGGCGCCTGCCGCGGTCGCGGGGCTGACGCCCAGGGCACCCCAGGCCAGGGCCAGGGCCAGGGAGGAGGCGAGAAAGGTCCGGAGTCGGTCGCGCAATGATGGGTCCTCGTGGTCGCTGTCGGTCCAGCGAAACCGTAGGAGCCCGATGCGGCTCAGCCCATGCCCCGATGGTCCGAACCGCACGCTGACCTTGGGACCATGCCGGCCGGGTGACCTGGGACGCGCCGGCGGTCAGGAGTCCTCGAAGGCCGTCACCACCAGCAGCCGCTCCAGGCGGTCGAAGTCAAGCGCCGGCCGCACGAAGGCGGTCTGGGTCAGGGCGTTGGGGTCGGGCTGGACGGCCTGCACGGTGCCGATGAGCAGCCCGCGCGGGTACGGGCTGCGCCCGCTGCCGCTCTCCAGGACGAGCCCGGCGGTGACCACCGTGTCGCCCTCCGAGACCTGCTCGGTGACGTCGACCTGGACCATCACCAGCTGGCCCCCGAGCTGGCCGCGCACCAGGCCCAACGCCCGCGACTGCTGGTCGATCGCCACCACCGCTGAGCGGGTATCGACGATCAGGCGCACCGTGGAGGTGTCCGGCCCGACCGAGACCACCGAGCCGGCCAGGGCGCCGGCGCCCTCCGCCGAGCCGACCACCGGCATGCCGACCCGCAGCCCCTGGTCGGTGCCGGCGTCGATGCCCACCTCCCAGGTGAAGTTGGACGGGTCGCGGCTGACGATCCGCACCGGCAGCAGGTCCATGTCGAGCGACTCGGTCAGGCCCAGCAGCTCGCGCAGCTCGCGGTTCTCGGCGGCGGCCTCGGTCAGCTCGGCGATGCGCTGCTCGGCGGCGGCCAGCTGGCGCCGCAGCTCGTCGTTCTCGGTGCGCAGCCGGTCGATCTCACCGATCACGCCGAACACCCCGGCGATCCCCTCCCCCACCCCGCCGATCGCCTGGCGCACCGGGTCGAGCGCCCGGGAGGTGACGCGCTGCAGGGAGAGGGCGGCATCCGTCCGCGAGGCGAGCAGAAGGAGGAGCGAGACGATGGCGAACGCCGCGAACCACAGCCCGGTGCGGGTCCGGCGGTGCGGGCTGCCGATCATCGGTCGGGCGAACCGATGGCGCCGCGCCGCCTCAGCGCGGCGCGCGCGTGTACTGCTCGCTGACCAGCACGCGCTCCAGGGCGTCCAGGTCCTCCAGCACGCGGCCGGTGCCGCGCACCACGCAGGTCAGCGGATCGTCGGCGACGTGCACCGGCATCTGGGTCGCCTCCGCGATCCGCTTGTCCAGGCCGGAGAGCAGCGCTCCGCCGCCGGCCAGCACGATGCCCTGGTCCATGATGTCGGCCACCAGCTCCGGTGGCGTCTCCTCGATGGTCTCCTTGATGGCGTCGATGATCTGCACCACCGACGGCTCCAGCGCCTCGCGGATCTGCTCGCTGCTGACCTCCACGCTGCGCGGCAGGCCGGTGAGCAGGTCACGGCCGCGGAACGTCACCGTGCGCTCGGTCGGCGCCGGGTAGGCGGAGCCGACGGCGATCTTGATCTCCTCGGCGGTTCGCTCGCCCATCAGCAGGTTGTACTCGCGCCGCGCGAAGCTGACGATGTCGGCGTCCATCTCGTCACCGCCGATCCGCACGCTCCGGCTGACCACGATCCCGCCCAGGCTGATGACCGCCACCTCGGTGGTGCCGCCGCCGATGTCCACGATCAGCGAGCCGGACGGCTCGGAGACCGGCAGGCCGGCGCCGATGGCCGCCGCCATGGGCTCCTCGATGAGCCGCGCCCAGCGCGCCCCGGCGTTGATGGTCGCGTCGCGCACCGCGCGCTTCTCGACCTCGGTCACGCCCGACGGGATGCCGACCAGCACCCGCGGCCGCGGGATGCGGGCGTATCGGTCGTGCACCTTCTGGATGAAGTAGCGAATCATCTGCTCGGTGACGTCGAAGTCGCTGATCACCCCGTCGCGCAGGGGCCGGATGGCGACGATGTTGGCCGGGGTGCGGCCCACCATCCGCTTGGCCTCCGCGCCGATGGCCAGCACCCGCTTGGTGCGGGTGTCCATGGCCACCACGCTGGGCTCGCTGATGACGATCCCACGATGGCGCACGGTGACCAGCGTGTTGGCCGTTCCCAGGTCGATGCCGACGTCGTGGCTCAGGAGCCCGAGCAGGCCGTCGAAGAGTCCCAACTTGCCTCCGCCAGGTGGCTCCGCGACCGGCCCGTGGCACGTCAGGGCGGTCGCTCGCAGGTTGTGCTACCGGTGCGCGCCGTCACCTCGTCGACGCGGGCCAAACCCTAGCACACGCCTCCTCGGAGCCTCCGCTCCGTCCGGCGCGACGCTGCGTCTGCCCGGATAGTCACCCGGCGTATGGAACGGCCAGGATCGGGCCGGCCGTAAACATGGGGCGACTGGAACGGCCACGATGACCCCGGATATCCACCCGGCGTATGGAACGGCCAGGCTGGAGGCTTTGATGGTGGCCGGTTCAGTCACGGGCCGCATATCGGGCCTGCTGCGTGGCGGTTACAGTCCCTGGGCGCATGCCGGCCGGGGCGCCGGGATCGTGCAGGGTCCCGGAAGCCGCGCAGTCGTGGGGCAGCCGGTGGTGATCCGCAGGAGCCCGCCCTCGCACGGAACCTGCTGGCATCGCCCGCTATGGTTAGACCGATGTCCACGCCCACCGCCCAGCTCGGCGTCCCGGAGGCCGAGGCCGTCCGCCTGGCGCGCGGCGAGCACCACGACCCGCACGCCATCCTGGGTGCCCACCCGGCCGCCGGCGGGACGGTGGTGCGCGCCTTCCACCCCGATGCCTCGGGCGCGGAGGTGCTGCTCCGCGACGGCCAGGTGGTCTCGATGCAAAGGCTGGGCAACGGGCTGTGGGCCGTCCTCCTGCCGGACGTCGCCCCGCCGGTCGCCTACCGGCTGCGCTTCCGCTTCCCGGACGGCAACACCTGGGAGCACGACGACGCCTACCGCTTCCTCCCGACCCTGGGCGAGCTGGATCTGCACCTCATCGGCGAGGGGCGCCACGAACGGCTGTGGGAGGTGCTCGGCGCCCACCCGCGGACGGTGGACGGCACGGCCGGGGTGGCGTTCGCGGTCTGGGCGCCGAACGCCCGCAGCGTGCGGGTCGTCGGCGACTTCAACCGCTGGGACGGCCGCCTGCTGCCGATGCGTTCGCTCGGCGCCTCGGGGGTGTGGGAGCTGTTCGTGCCGGGGGTCGGTCCCGGCCAGCTCTACAAGTACGAGGTCGTCGGCCGAGACGGCAGCCTGCGCCTCAAGGCCGACCCGCTGAGCTTCAGCATGCAGGTTCGTCCCGAGACGGCATCTCGGGTCTGGGACCTGGACGCCTTCATCTGGACCGATGGCGCCTGGATGGCGGACCGCGCCCGGCGCGACCCGTATCGGTCCCCGATGGCCATCTACGAGGTGCACCTCGGCTCCTGGGCGCGCAACCCGGACGGCTCCTGGCTCGGCTATCGCCAGGCCGGGGAGCGGCTGGTGGAGCACTGCCGCCGCTACGGCTTCACCCACGTCGAGCTGCTTCCGGTGGCCGAGCACCCCTTCGACGGCTCGTGGGGCTACCAGGTGACCGGCTACTACGCCCCGACCGCGCGCTTTGGGACGCCGGACGACTTCAAAGCGATGATCGACACCCTGCACAACGCGGGGATCGGGGTCATCGTCGACTGGGTGCCGGCCCACTTCCCGGCCGATGACTTCGCCCTGCGCCGCTTCGACGGGACGCCCCTGTACGAGCACCCCGACCCACGGCGCGGCGAGCACCCGGACTGGGGGACCTTGATCTTCGACTACGGGCGGCCCGAGGTGCGCAACTTCCTGGTGGCCAACGCCCTGTTCTGGTGCGACCGCTACCACGTCGACGGGCTGCGGGTGGATGCCGTGGCCTCGATGCTCTACCTGGACTACTCGCGCAGGCCCGGGGAGTGGCTCCCGAACCGCTTCGGCGGGAACGACAACCTGGAGGCCATCGCCTTCCTGCGCGAGATGAACGAGAAGGTCTACGGCCGCTTCCCGGGGGTGGTGACCATCGCCGAGGAGTCGACGGCCTTCCCCGGCGTCTCACGGCCGACCTACCTCGGCGGTCTGGGATTCGGCTTCAAGTGGGACATGGGCTGGATGCACGACACCCTTTCCTACTTCCACGAGGACCCCGTGCATCGCCGCTACCACCACAACAAGCTGACCTTCCGCGGGCTGTACCTGCACACCGAGCACTTCGTGCTGCCCCTCTCCCACGACGAGGTGGTGCACGGCAAGGGCTCCCTGCTGGGCAAGATGCCCGGCGACGAGTGGCAGCGCTTCGCCAACCTGCGCTGCCTCCTCGCCAACATGTACGCCCAGCCCGGCAAGAAGCTCCTCTTCATGGGCACCGAGCTGGCGCCCTGGCAGGAGTGGGACCATGACCGCGCGCTCCCCTGGGAGCGCGGCCTGGACCCGCTGCGCGCCGGCTTCAGCCGCTTCCTGACCGACCTCGGCCACCTCTACCACGACGCCCCCGCCCTGTGGGCCGGCGACGACGAGCCGGGTGGCTTCGCCTGGATCGATGCCTCGGACGTGGAGTCATCGGTCTACTCCTGGATCCGGGCCGCCGGCGACGATCTGATGGTGGTCGTCCAGAACCTGACGCCGGTGCCGCGCCACGACTACCGGCTGGGCGTGCCGCGCGCGGGTCGCTGGGTGGAGGCGCTGAACACCGACTCGGAGCACTACGGCGGCTCGAACGTGGGCAACTTCGGCGGCGTGCAGGCCGAGGAGGTCGGCTGGCACGGGCAGCCGGCCTCGGTGCGCCTCACCCTGCCGCCGCTGGCGACCCTCTTCCTGCGTCCCGGCTGACCGTCCATCGCCGGTCCCGGGGCGACCTGGTGGCCCCGCTGCGTCCGTTACCGTCTCCGGGCGCTGGCGCCCGCCCGGCGAGTGAGCGCCCCGGCCAGGCGAGCCACGAAGGGGTCGCGCACCAGCTCCTCGATCGGCATCGGCAGCGGGATCGCCCAGTTCGGATGCTGGTCGGTGGTCCCGGGCAGGTTCGGCCGCTCGCTGATCCGCAGCGCATCCTCCAGGGTGGCCGTCACCAGCAGGGCCGGCGAGGCGGCCAGCGCGGCGTGCACCCGGAGCACAACCTCGTCGAGGTTGGCGTCCTCCGGCAGGCCGGCGACCGCGGCCAGCCGGGCGCGGAGCCGGGCCAGGCCCTCGGCGTCCGGCTCCAGGCCGGCCCGCCGCTGGGCCTCCAGGTCGGCGGCGGTCCAGGCCCCGGCCAGGGTCGGCAGGTCGTGGGTGGTCACCGCCGCCAGGCAGGCGGGCGGGTAGCTCGACGGGGGCCGCCGTTCGAAGTAGACCAGCCGATACGACAGGATGCGGTGCCGCTGCAGCGCCTGCCGCACGCCGCGGCCCACCGTCCCCAGGTCCTCGCCGACCACGAAGGCCCCGGCCCGCGCGCTCTCCACGGCCAGGACGGCCAGCAGCTCGTCGGCCGGGTAGCGGACGTAGGCGCCGTCGCGCGGGTCGTTGCCGAGCGGGATCCACCACAGCCGGAAGAGGCCCATGACGTGGTCGATCCGCAGGCCGCCGGCGTGGCGCAGGGTGGCGCGCAGGGTCTGGATGATCGGCTCGTGCCCGGTGGTGCGCAGCCGGTGCGGGATGAACGGCGGCAGCCCCCAGTCCTGGCCGGCGCGGCTGAAGAGGTCCGGCGGCGCGCCGATGTTCACGTCCAGGGCCATCAGGTCCTGCCAGGCCCAGGCGTCGGCGCCCTCGCGGTCGATGCCGATGGGCACGTCCTGCACCAGCGGCAGGGCGCGGCCGGCGCGGGCCAGCTCCTCGTCCAGCAGCCACTGGACCCACTCGTGGAAGGCGACCCGATCGGCATGCGCGGCTGCGAAGCGGGGCACGCCGGGCGCATCGGGCCGCCGCAGCTCCTCCGGCCAGCGGCTCCAGGCCGGGCCGTGGTGCTCGGCGATGACGGCCCAGCGCGCCCAGTCGCGCAGCGCGTGGCCCCGCTCAGCACGGAAGGCATCCAGGCCCTCCCGCGGCGCGCCGGCCCGCCACAGCGCGTCGAGCGCCTGCATCTTCAGGGTGAAGGCCGCGTCGCGGTCGATGCTCGACGCACGGTTCAGCTCGCGCCCGGCCGCCGCCAGGCGGCCGAGCTGCTCCCCGCCCAGCCGCTGGGCGCCGGGCACCTCCTCGACGCGCAGGTAGAGCGGGTTCAGGAAGCGGCGCGTCCCCGGGAAGTAGGGGCTGGGCTGCACCGGCGTCACCGGGGCCGGGGCATTCAGCGGGTTGACCATCAGCAGGCCGGCCCCAGCGGTGGCGGCCCATTCGGCCAGGGCCCGCAGGTCGGCCAGGTCGCCGATCCCCCAGCTTCCCGCCGAGCGCGCGGCGTAGAGCTGCACCGACCAGCCCCAGGCGCGTCGCGCGGGCAGCGGGCAGCCGGAGGCCGGCGGGGTGATGAGCCGCACCTCGCGGTCGTCCAGCCGCAGGCGGTGGTAGCCGATCGGCGCGTCCGGCGGCAGCCGGTCGGCGCCGCCCAGGGGCGTGCCGTCCTCCAGCACCACCTCGCCGGGGAGCGGCAGCGCCTCGCCGGGCCGCACCACGGCGACCGGCGGCGGGCCTCCTGGCGCCGGCGACCCCAGGGCGGCCTCCAGCCGGCGCCGGACGGCGGCCGGCACGATCCGCCGGCGCTTCCACGCGTCGCGGTACGAGCGGACGATCACTCGCGCGGCAGGATGAAGACCACCACCGACCGGGCGGCGACCTCGTAGGTCGAACCGGCCGGGTGCCGCGCGCGGTCCCCGGTCGCCGGCGGATCGGGCCGGGTGGTGTCGAGCACCAGCTCCCAGGCGCGACCGGAGTCGGCCGGCAGGCGGAAGGTGGTCGGCGACTCGGCGGCGCTGAGGACCATCAGCAGGGTGTCGTCCTCGATCGGCTCGCCGCGCGGGCCGCGCTCCTCGATGGCGTCGCCGGCCAGCCGCAGCCCGATGGTTTGCACCTCGGCCTGCCACAGCTCATCGGTCATCTCGGAGCCGTCGGGCCCGTACCAGGTCAGGTCCTTGACCGATGAGCCGCGGATGCGCCGGCCTTGGAAGAAGCGCCGCCGGCGCAGCACCGGGTGAGCCCGGAAGAAGGCGATCAGGCCGCTGGTGAAGTCCAGCAGGGCGCGGCCGGCATCGGTCAGGTCCCAGTCGAACCAGCTGATCTCGTTGTCCTGGCAGTAGGCGTTGTTGTTGCCGCGCTGGGTGCGGCCCATCTCGTCCCCGCCGAGCAGCATGGGGACCCCCTGGCTGAGCAGCAGGGTGGCCAGGAAGTTGCGCTTCTGCTGCTCGCGCGCGGCGGCGATGGCCGGATCGTGGGTGGGGCCCTCCACGCCGAAGTTCATGCTCTCGTTGTCGTCGCTGCCGTCCCGGTTGTCCTCGCCGTTGGCCTCGTTGTGCTTGCGCTCGTAGCTGACCAGGTCGTGGAGCGTGAAGCCGTCGTGGGCGGTCACGAAGTTGATCGAGGCGTGCGGCAGGCGGCCGGACTGCGCGTACAGGTCCGAGGATCCGGTCAGCCGGTAGGCCAGCTCGGCGGTCTGGCCGCCCACGCCCCGCCAGAAGCGGCGCACGGTGTCGCGGTACTTGCCGTTCCACTCGGCCCAGCCCACCGGAAAGTTGCCCACCTGGTAGCCGCCCGGCCCGACGTCCCACGGCTCGGCGATGAGCTTGGCCTGGCTGATGACCGGGTCCTGGTGGACGATGTCGAAGAAGCTGCCCAGCTTGTCCACGTCGTGCAGCTCGCGGGCCAGGGCCGAGGCCAAATCGAAGCGGAAGCCGTCGACGTGCATCTCGGTGATCCAGTAGCGCAGGCTGTCCATGATCAGCTGCAGCGCCCGCGGGTGGGTGGCGTTCAGGGTGTTCCCGGTCCCGGTGTAGTCGACGTAGTAGCGCGGGTCCTCGGGATTGAGCCGGTAGTAGGCCGCGTTGTCGATGCCGCGGAACGCGAGCGTGGGGCCCAGGTGGTTGCCCTCCCCGGTGTGGTTGTAGACCACGTCCAGGATGACCTCGATCCCGGCGTCGTGCAGGCGGCGCACCATGCTCTTGAACTCCCCGACCGGGTCCTCGGTGGCGGCGTAGCGCGAGTCGGGGGCGAAGAAGCCGATGGTGTTGTAGCCCCAGTAGTTGGTCAGGCCGCGCTCGATGAGGTGCCGCTCGTTGACGTGGTGGTGCACCGGCAGCAGCTCCACGGCGCTGATGCCCAGCCGGGTCAGGTGCTCGACGGCCGCCGGGGAGGCCAGCCCGGCGTACGTGCCGCGCAGGTCGGCCGGCACGTCAGGATGGCGCTGGGTGAAGCCCTTGACGTGCACCTCGTAGATCAGCGTCTCTTCCCAGGGCGTCTTCGGCGGCCGGTCCTCGCCCCACACGAAGGCCGGGTCGATCACCACGCACTTGGGCACGTCCGGCGCCGAGTCCCGGTCGTCGGGCTCGTCGGGGTCGCCACCCATCAGGTAGCCGAAGAGGCGATCGGTCCAGTTGACGCTGCCGTCGACGCGCTTGGCGTAGGGGTCGATCAGCAGCTTGGCCGGGTTGAACCGATGCCCGCGTCCCGGCTCGTACGGCCCGTGGACGCGGTACGCGTAGCGCTGGCCGGGGCGCACGTCGGGCAGGTAGCAGTGCCACACCTGGTCGGTCTGCTCGGTCAGGCCGATGCGGGTCTCGGTGCCGCCCTCGTCGAACAGGCACAGCTCCACCCCGCTGGCGTTCTCGCTGAAGATCGCGAAGTTGACGCCCCCGCCGTCCCAGGTCGCGCCCAGCGGATAGGGATTGCCGCGCCAGACGCGGATCGGCTGGGCGCTCACCCGGCCAGGCGCTCCAGCGCCCCGAGCGGCAGCCACAGCCAGTCGGGGCGGTTGTTGGCCTCGTAGACCACCTCGTAGCACGCCTTCTGCAGGTCGAAGGCGGTCAGCAGCGTCTCCTCCCCGGAGCCGATGAGCCCGTAGGCGGTCAGCAGCGCGTTCCGCGCGTCGGCCAGCCAGCCATCGGCGTCGATGGGCTGGTCCGGGAGCCGGCGTTCGGCGGTGCGCGCCGCGTAGTCCAGCGAGCGCAGCATGCCGGCCACGTCCCGCAACGGCGACCCCGGCTGCCGCCGCTCGGCCAGCGGGCGGGCCGGCTCGCCCTCGAAGTCGACCACCACGAAGCCCTCGTCGGTGCGCAGCAGCTGGCCCAGGTGGTAGTCGCCGTGGATGCGCGACAGGCGGGCGCCCTCCACGTCGCGGATGGCGGCGAAGCGCTCCCGGATGCGCGGTGCCAGGCGGGCCAGGCGCTCGGCCTCGGGCCCGGTCAGCACGGACAGGGCGGCCTCCAGCTGGCGGTTGGCGGCCGCGCACCATGCTTCCAGCTCGTCGGCGGTCGCCTCCCGCGCCGGGAAGCCCGGCTCCTCGGGGCGAGCGGCAAGGGCGGCGTGCAGCTCGGCGGTGACGCCTCCGATCTGCGAGGCGCCGGCGATGGCGCGCAGCGGACCGTCCGGCGGCGACGTCAGCGAGCGCAGGGCCCAGTCCCATCCGTCGCCGCGCGACGGCACCAGCTGCTGGAGCATGGCCGCCGCCGCCGGCTCGCCGTCCGGGCCGTGGTAAATGGCCGTCCCGCCCAGCGGCGGCGCGTAGCGGAACCCGAGCCGGGTCAGAAAGGCGTTGACCTCCAGCTCGGGGTTGATCCCCGGCTCCAGCAGCCGGTAGATCTTCAGCACCGCCCGGTCCCCCAGCCGCACCGAGGTGTTCGACTGCTCCACGGTGAAGCGCCGCTCGGCCATCCCGCCCTGGGTGTCCAGCAGCCCGGGCAGCGCCGGGGTAGGCTCGAAGACGAAGCGCCCGACCAGGCCGGCCACCTCCCGCGGCCCGGCGGCCATGCACTCGACCATGGCGCGCCACGCCCCGTCGCCGTCGTGCGGCTCGCGCAGCCGGTCGCCCTCGAGCACGGCGGGCACCAGGTAGCGCTCCTCGCCGCCATCGGCGAATCGCGCCGCCAGCACCAGCAGCCAGGTCCCGTCCAGGGCGGCCGCGTCGGCGACCTCAACCCTCGACAGCGGCCGCGTCTTGCTGCGGAACCAGCGTCGCGCGGCCAGCCATGGCGCGTCGAGGTGGGCCGCCCGCGCGGCGAGCGAGGCGCGGGTGGCGTCAGGCGCCATCGGCGCCATCGGTCAGCTCGAACCAGTACCAGCCATGCGGGCCGAAGGTCAGCAGGTACGGCAGCTCGCCGATGCGCGGGAAGCGCACGCGGCCGACCAGCTCCACCGGCACCCGTCCGGCGAAGCGCGAGAGGTCCAGCTCCACGTACTGGCTGAAGCGCGACAGGTTGACCACGCACAGCACCGTGGTCCCCTGGTACTCGCGCAGGAAGGCGAGCACGTGCTGGTTGGCCGGGTGCAGGAACTCCAGTGAGCCGCGACCGAAGGCCGGGTACTGGCGACGGATGCGGATGATGCGCCGCATCCAGTGCAGGAGCGAGCCGGGGATCCGCTCCTGGGCCTCCACGTTGACCGCCTGGTAGCCGTACACCGGGTCGACGATGATCGGCGAGTAGAGGGCCGCCGCGTCCGCCGTCGAGAAGCCGGCGTTGCGGTCGCCGTTCCACTGCATCGGGGTGCGGACGCCGTTGCGGTCGCCGAGGTACACGTTGTCGCCCATGCCGATCTCGTCGCCGTAGTAGATCACCGGCGTGCCGGGCATCGACAGGAGCAGCGAGTTCAGCAGCTCGATCCGTCGGCGGCTGTTGTCGACCAGCGGCGCCAGCCGGCGGCGGATGCCCAGGTTGATGCGAGCCCGCCGGTCGGCCGCGTACTCGGCCCACATGTAGTCGCGCTCCTCATCGGTCACCATCTCGAGCGTCAGCTCGTCGTGGTTGCGCAGGAAGAGCGCCCACTGGCACTTGTCGGGGATGGGCGGGGTGCTCTCCATGATCTGGACGATCGGCGTGCGCACCTCCTTGCGCAGCGCGATCCAGATCCGCGGCATGAGCGGGAAGTGGAAGGCCATGTGGCACTCGTCGCCGTCGCCGAAATAGGGGCGCACGTCGCTGGGCCATTGGTTGGCCTCGGCCAGCAGCATGCGGTTGCGGTGCTTCTCGTCCAGGGCAGCGCGCAGCCGCTTCAGCACCGCGTGCGTCTCCGGCAGGTTCTCGCAGCTGGTCCCCTCGCGCTCCACCAGATAGGGCACCGCGTCCAGGCGCAGGCCGTCCACGCCCATGTCCAGCCAGAAGCGCATCACCCGGATCATGGCCCGGATGACCTGCGGGTTGTCGTAGTTCAGGTCCGGCTGGTGGCTGAAGAAGCGATGCCAGTAGTACTGCTGCGTGGCCTGATCCCAGGCCCAGTTCGACTGCTCGCTGTCGGTGAAGATGATCCGCGCCTGGCGGTACCTGTGGTCGTCGTCGGACCACACGTACCAGTTCCGCTTCGGGTTGGTGCGCGACGAGCGCGACTCGATGAACCACGGGTGCTGGTCCGAGGTGTGGTTGACCACCAGCTCGGTGATGATCCGCAGCCCGCGGCGGTGTGCCTCGCGCACGAAGGTGCGGAAGTCGCGGCGCGTTCCGTAGTCGGGGTGGACGTTGGTGTAATCGGCAATGTCGTAGCCGTCGTCGCGCAGCGGGGACGGGTAGAACGGCAGCAGCCAGATGGCGGTGACCCCCAGGCTGGCGATGTAGTCCAGCTTGCGGGTGAGCCCCACGAAATCGCCGATGCCGTCCCCGTTCGAGTCATGGAAGGCCCGCACGTGGAGCTGGTAGATGACCGCGTCCTTGTACCAGAGCGGGTCGTCGTCCAGGGCGCGCGCCTTGGCCGGCCACGGCTGGGTGGCGGCCCGCTCCCTGGCCTCGTCGGCCACGGCCCGACGGGCGGCGGCCTGTCGCTCCTCCAGCTGGGTCATGTGCGAAGCGTAGCCAATCGTCAGCGGCCCGGAACCGGCCGGATGGTGAAGATGCGGAAGGCCTCGTCGCCCGGGACGAGATCGACCGGCACGTCCGCGCCCCGCTCGGTGCGCAGTGCGCCGCTGAGCAGGTCGACCATCTGGTACGGCTCGTCCCAACCGATGCCGATGGCCGGCAGGTCGGGGTGCAGCACCGCCCGCTCGGCCCGGGTGGGGTCGCAGTTGACGGCCACGTAGACCGGGTCGCGCCAGCGGAAGGGGAAGCCGGTCAGCGGGTCGAGCTCGCCGTCGGGCAGGGCCTTGCGGTAGAAGAGGGTGCGCTCCCCGGTCGCCTCCTCGAAGCGCAGGTTGTCGTAGAGCTGGAGCGCGGGCCACCGGCGGCGCAGTTGGTTGAGGTCGGCGATCAAAGGCTTGATGTTGCCCGGCGCGTCCCAGTCGCGGGCGCGGATCTCGTACTTCTCGCTGTCGCGGTACTCCTCGCGGCCGTCGAGACGGGCGCTCTCGCACAGCTCCCAGCCCGAGTAGATGCCGTAGTTCGACGCCAGGGTGGCGGCCAGGACGGTGCGGATCACGAATGCCGGCCGGCCGTGGTCGGTGTGATGCGGGTTGATGTCCGGGGTGTTGGTGAAGGCGTTGGCCCGGAAGTAGTCGCGCATCGGCCCACCGGTCAGCTCGGTGAAGTAGGCGCGCAGCTCGTCACGGGTCTCGCGCCAGGTGAAGTACGTATAGCTCTGGGTGAAGCCGATGCGGGCCAGGGCATCCATCACCTTGGGCCGGGTGAAGGCCTCCGACAGGAAGATCACCTCCGGGTGGTCGCGCTGCACCTCGGCGATCAGCCAGCGCCAGAAGGGCATCGGCTTGGTGTGCGGGTTGTCCACCCGGAAGATGCGGACCCCGCGATCCACCCAGGTCAGCACGATATCCAGCCAGGCCCGCCACAGCGCCTTCCGCGCCTCTGGGTCGGGGTTGTAGAAGTCGATCGGGTAGATGTCCTGGTACTTCTTCGGCGGGTTCTCCGCGTACTTGATCGTCCCGTCCGGTGCGTGGCGGAACCACTCGGGGTGCTCCCTGACCCAGGGGTGGTCCGGCGAGGCCTGGATGGCCAGGTCCAGCGCCAGCTCCATGCCGTGCTCCTCCACCGCCCGCCGGAACCGATGGAAGGCCTCGAGCCCGCCCAGCTCGGGAGCCACCGCGTCGTGCCCGCCGTCGGCCGAGCCGATGGCGTACGGGCTGCCCACGTCATCGGGCACCGCCCGCAGGCTGTTGTTGCGGCCCTTGCGGTTGGTGCGCCCGATGGGGTGGATGGGCGGCAGGTAGACCACGTCGAAGCCCAGCGCGGCGATCTCCGGCAGCCGCCAGGCCGCCTCGGCCAGGGTGGTGGCCGTCGGCCGCTGCGGGTCGCGGCCCTGGGAGCGCGGGAAGAGCTCGTACCAGGCGCCGAAGCGGGCCCGCTCGCGGTCGACCATGAGCGGCAGCTCCGGCGAGCGGGTGGCCGCCGAACGGTCCGGGTGGCGACGGGCGGCGGCCAGCAGCGCCTCGTCCAGGAGGACGTTGGCTCGCGTGGCGTCCGAGCGCGCCCGCTTCAGTGTGGCCAGCGCCGCGATCAGGGTGCGCGCGTCGTCGCGCGCACCCTTGGCCCGGCCGGTTGCCGCGCGCTCGGCGGCCGCCTCCAGCAGCACGCGGCCCTCGGCGATCTCGGTGCCGTACGGCACGCCGGCCTCCACCTTCTTGTGCAGCGCCTCGCGCAGCGAGCCGAACTCGTCACGCCAGGCCTCGATCGCGTAGCGGTGGCGGGCGTTGCGCTCCAGCGCGATGCGGCCGGACCAGCGGTCGTTCTCGACCAGGCGCATCGGCGCCTCGCGCCAGCCCTCCTCGTCCTCGGCGCGCAGCAGCAGGGCCGCGCCCAGCAGGTCGTGCCCGTCGGCGAAGATATCGGCAGTGACCAGCAGCACGTCGCCGACGACCCGCTTCAGCGGGTGGCGGCCACCATCCACCAGCGGCCAGATGCCGCTGATCATGATCGTGCGGCGGGTGCCGACCTCGTCCGGACCGGGCTCACCGCGGACGTCCGGGTCGTGGCTCGCCGGCGTGCTGCGTGGCGTGGTGCTGGTCATCGGTCTGGGACGGAACCGTAGCGCATCGTCCGCGCAGACGTGCAAGCCGCCGGCCGTGGCGCGGGTGGCGGCGCTCGGCATGGCGGGGATGCTCACCCTCGCGCTGGCCGCCTGCGGCCGCGCCACACCGCCTGCGGAGCCGTCGGGCCCTCCGGCCAACCCCGGGCCGTCCTCCACCTCGGAAGGGACCGCCTCGCCGGGCGCCACGCGGGAGCCGACGCCCGAGCCGACGGGATCGACCGTCCCGCCGCTGCCCACCGGGCCGGACCGCCTGCGGGTCGAGCTCTTGGCGCAGGGGCTGGAGGAGCCGATCGGCATCACCAACGCGGGCGACGGCAGCGGG
Organism: Candidatus Zixiibacteriota bacterium; assembly: GCA_035687145.1. Classification (GTDB taxonomy): domain Bacteria; phylum Chloroflexota; class Limnocylindria; order QHBO01; family QHBO01; genus DASRYM01. The sequence goes on from DASRYM010000009.1 coordinate 54,530, forward strand.
CGGCTGTACGTCAACGAGCGCGCCGGGCGGGTGCGGGTGGTCGAGCCGGACGGGAGGGTGCGGCCCGAGCCCTTCGTGGACCTCAGCGATCGGATCCTGGCCGGCGGCGAGCGCGGCCTGCTGGGCCTGGTCTTCCATCCCGACTTCGAGCGCAACCGACGCGTGTTCGTGCACTACAGCCGCGCCGGCGACGGGGCGACCGTCGTGTCGGAGCTGACCGCGCGCGACGGGCTGAGCGCCGACCCGGACAGCGAGCGGGTGCTGCTGACCCACGCCCAGCCGTTCCCCAACCACAACGGCGGGCAGCTGGAGTTCGGCCCGGACGGCTACCTGTACATCGGGCTCGGCGACGGCGGGAGCGGTGGCGACCCGTTCGGCAACGGGCAGAACCGCCAGGTGCTGCTGGGCAAGGTGCTCCGCATCGACGTCGACGCGCCACCCGACCGGGGCAAGGCCTACGCCGTCCCGCCCGACAACCCGTTCGCACCCCAGGGCATCCGTCCCGGCGAGGGTCTGCCCGAGATCTGGGCCTACGGCCTGCGCAACCCGTGGCGCTTCAGCTTCGACCCGGAGTGGGGCGACCTGTACATCGCCGACGTCGGCCAGAACGCGTGGGAGGAGATCAACCGGCAGCCGGGCGACTCGCGCGGGGGCGAGAACTACGGCTGGGCGGTGATGGAAGGCCGGCACTGCACCGCCTTCCCCTGCGACCAGTCGCGCTTCGTGCTGCCCATCGCCGAGTACAGCCACGACCAGGGCTGCTCGGTCACCGGCGGCCACGTGTACCGCGGCGAGGCACAGCCCCAGCTCAACGGGGTGTACGTCTCCGGTGACTACTGCTCGGGGCTGATCTTCACCCTCCAGGTGGACGAGGGCACCAGCACCCCCAAGGTGGTGCTCGAGAGCGGGCTGCAGGTGACCGCCTTCGGGACCGATGAGGACGGAGAGATCTACGTGGCCGACCTGGGCGGCGGCGCGATCTACCACGTGCTGGTGGACGGCTGAGCCCGTCCCTCTACGGGTGGCGCCGCATACGCCCCACGCCCATGTGGCGCCCCATACGCCCCATGACTGTAACCGCCAGGCAGGGGGCCGGATAGTCAGTGCCCGACTGAATCGGCCAACCTGAAGCCCTCCAGCCTGGCTGCTGCATACCGCCCCCGCATATCCGGGCGCATCGTGGCGGTTACAGTCACC
>DASRYM010000010.1:0-12615 GCA_035687145.1 Candidatus Zixiibacteriota bacterium
CCGGTCTACAACCCGGCCACCGGCGAGGTGGCGCGCGAGGTCGACTTCGCCTCCGCGGAGGAGGTGGATGCGGCCGTCGCGGCCGCCCGGGAAGCCTTCCCCGCCTGGCGCTCGACGTCGCTGAGCCGGCGGACCGAGATCATGTTCCGCATCCGCAACGTGGTGGAACAGCACCGCGAGGAGATTGCGGCGCTCCTCACCCGTGAGCACGGCAAGGTGCGCAGCGACGCCCTGGGTGAGGTGCAGCGTGGCCTGGAGAACCTCGAGTTCGCCACCGGCATCCCGACCCTGCTGAAGGGCGGCTTCACCGAGCAGGCGTCGACCGGCATCGACGTCTACCAGATCCGCCAGCCGCTGGGCGTGGTGGCCGGCATCACCCCCTTCAACTTCCCGGCCATGGTGCCGATGTGGATGTTCGCCAACGCCATCGCCTGCGGGAACACCTTCGTCCTGAAGCCGTCCGAGAAGGACCCGTCGGCATCGGTCTACCTGGCCGAGCTGCTGCAGGAGGCGGGCGTTCCCGACGGGGTCTTCAACGTGGTGCACGGCGACAAGGTGGCCGTCGACCGCATCCTGGAGCACCCCGACATCGCGGCGGTCTCCTTCGTGGGCTCCACGCCGATCGCGCGCCACATCTACGAGACGGGCACCAGGCACGGCAAGCGGGTGCAGGCCCTGGGCGGCGCCAAGAACCACATGGTCGTTTTGCCCGATGCGGACATCGACATGGCCGCCGATGCCGCCGTCTCGGCCGCCTACGGCTCGGCCGGCGAGCGCTGCATGGCGATCAGCGTGGTGGTGGCCGTCGGCGACGTGGCCGACCCGCTGGTGGAGGCCATCGAGCAGCGCCTGCCGAAGATCAGGATCGGCCCCGGCGATCAGGAGGGGGTCGAGATGGGCCCGCTCATCACCCGCGAGCACCGTGACCGGGTGGCCTCCTTCATCGAGAAGGGCGTACAGCAGGGCGCGTCCCTGCGCGCCGATGGCCGGCAGCACGTCCTCTACGACCGGGAGAAGGGCGGCTTCTTCCTGGGCGTCAGCCTGCTCGACAACGTGACGCCCGAGATGGAGTGCTACCAGAACGAGATCTTCGGCCCCGTGCTGGAGATCATGCGGGTCCCGACCTACGCCGACGCGGTGCGGATCATCGACCAGAACCCGTACGCCAACGGCACCGCCATCTTCACCCGGGACGGCGGGGCGGCGCGTCGCTTCCAGTTCGAGGTCCCGGTGGGCATGGTCGGGATCAACGTGCCGATCCCGGTGCCGGTGGCCTACTACAGCTTCGGCGGCTGGAAGGCGTCGCTGTTCGGCGACCTGCACATGTACGGGCCGGAGGGCATCCAGTTCTACACGCGGGCCAAGATCGTGACCGCGCGCTGGCCGGACCCGTCGACCTCGAAGGTCGACCTGGGCTTCCCGCAGACCCGATAGGCGCCTCCGCCGCCCGCGGTCAGGCGCCCCGCCGAAGGATGTGCGGCGTCAGCCGCACCGTGAGCTGCGACTTCGGCAGGGCGCCCACCATGCGGTCCACCACCCGGCCACCCTGGAGGACCAGCAGGGTCGGGATGCTGCGCGCGTCGTAACGGGCCGCCAGCTGCGGGTTCTCGTCGACGTTCACCTTGACCACCTTCAGGCGGCCGGCGAACTCGGCGGCCAGCTGCTCGACGATCGGGCCGACCACCCGGCAGGGCCCGCACCACGGGGCCCACAGGTCGACCAGCACCGGGACCGATGCCGCCGCCTCCTGGTCAAAGGTGGCATCCGTGCCCTGTACCAGCCAGGGCAGGGGACGCCCGCAGGAACCGCAGTGCGGCGTCCCCCTGACGCTGGGCCGGATCCGGTTCTTCTTCCCGCACTGGGCGCAGGTCAGGACCGACACCGGTCCCGATTCGGGAGCCGATGCCCCTGCAGGACGCGGTGGCTGCGCAGCCGGGTCCGCCATCAGGCCGCGTCCCGGCTTGCCGGTACGGGGCGCAGCGCGCGCCGCGCGCTGAGCAACGCCCGGTAGGCGTTCTCGTAGGCGTCGGTCATGCGTTCCACGCCGAAGCGCGCCAGGGCGCGCCGCCGGATCTCCTCCCGGTTCAGGCGCGGCGCCAGCTCGACGGCCAGCCGGGCCTCGGCCACGTCGTCCACCAGGAATCCGTCGACCCCGTGCTCCACGATCTCGGGCAGCGCCCCGGCGCGGCGGGCGATCACCGGCGTGCCGCAGGCCAGCGACTCGATGGCCACCAGGCCGAACGGCTCCGGCCAGGCGCCGAGCATCAGCGTGGCCAGCGCCGAGGCCAGCATCGGGTCACGCTGCGCCGGCGGCAGCTCGCCCAGCCAGTCGATCCGGCCGTCGTCGATGGCCGGCCGGACGACCTCCTCGAAGTGCTCCTGCTCCTCGGGGTCATGGACCTTGGCCGCCATGCGCAGCGGCATCCCGCTCAGCGTGGCCAGCTCGATGGCCTCGGCCACGCCCTTCTCCGGCGTGCAGCGGCCCACGAAGGCCAGGTACTCACCGGGCCGGTCGCCGAAGGGCGCCCGGTCGAGTGGCAGGCCGTGATGGATGGTGGCCACCCAGTTGGCCTCGGGCGCCCAGCGCCGCTGGCTGTGGCTGATGGCCACCAGCGGCACGTCCCTGAAGGCGTTCAGGAGCTGCGGCATGCCGAAGCTGTCCAGGCGCCCGTGGAGCGTCGAGAGGACCGGCGTCGGGCAGTGGCGGGCCATGAGGAAGCCCAGCCCCTCGACGTGGGAGTGGATGACGTCGAACTCGTCGGCCCGCCGCCAGCACTCGGCGATCCCGGCCGCGATGAAGGACGAGACGTCTCCGCGGTAGCCGCGTCGCCACAGGGCGACGGGAATGACGGGGACCAGTCGGGCCGAGACCTTCGAGTCGCCGGAGGCGAAGACCGTGACGTCGTGCCCGCGCCGTGCCAGCTCCTCGGCGAGGGCGGCCACCACGCGCTCGGTGCCGCCGTAGGCCACCGGTGGGACGGGTTCCATGGGCGCCGCCAGCAGCGCGATGCGCAGCGGCGGGTGGGACTCTCGAGGGTTCGACGGACTGGTCGCGGACGCCATTGGCTCAGCTCCTGATCGCGAATCTCCATGAGGGTTCCGACAGTGCAGTACATACCCACACGGCGCCTACCTTGTCAAGGACCCTGACAATGTCATTGTCATGGGTGGAATGACGCGCGCTGTCGCCGCAGGCCTGACCGATGCCCGCCCCAGGAAGGCCGCAGTGCCGAGGGCGCACGATGCGGCAATCGCATCGTCAGGTTGGCACCGGATGCGAACGGATGCAGGGCCCGGCGGCATGGTCGAGACGCTTCCCGAGCTGATGACGTGGGTCTCCAACGCCCACGGCGGCTACCCCGCGCTGCGCATCAGGCCAATCTTCCGCACCCGGACGTGGACGTACCGGCAGATCGGCGACCTCGTGCCGCGCGCCGCGACTCTCATCCGCGAGGAGGGGGCCTGGAGACGGGCATCGGGCCCATTGTCGCCTGCGTCAGGCCGTCGCGTGGCGCCCGGCGGGGCGGCGCGAACCGCCGACGCATCAGTGGCAGAATGGCCGCCACATGACCGACAAGTTCGAGACGCGGGTGGTCCATGCCGGCTGGGAGCCGGACGAGGCCACCGGCGCGGTGGTGCCCCCCATCCAGATGAGCACCACCTTCAAGCAGGATGCCGTGGGCCGCACGCGCGGGGGCTTCGAGTACGGGCGCTCCGATAACCCGACGCGGCGGGCGCTGGAGGCGGCCATCGCCGACCTGGAGGGCGGGAAGCACGGATTCGCCTACGCCTCCGGCCTGGCGGCCACCCAGAACATCCTGTTCCTCACCCGGCCCGGCGACCGGGTGGTGATGTCCGACGACGTCTACGGCGGCACCTGGCGCTTGGCCGACAAGGTCTGGGCCCGCTACGGGGTCAGGACCGACGCGGTCGACCTCACCGACCTGGACGCGGTGGCGGCGGCCATCGCCGGTGGCGGCAACGGGACCGATGCGCCGGCGCGCATGGTCTGGGTCGAGACGCCGACCAACCCGATGCTGAAGGTGGTCGACATCTCGGCGGTGGCGCGCCTGGCCGCCGCCCACGGGGCGCTCACCGTGGTGGACTCGACCTTCGCCACGCCCTACCTGCAGCGGCCGCTCGAGCTGGGCGCCGACCTGGTCCTGCACTCGGCCACCAAGTACCTGGGCGGGCACTCGGACGTGATCGGCGGCCTGGTGGTCACCAGCAACGACGAGCTGGCCGAGCAGCTGCGCTTCCACCAGAACGCCGCCGGCGCCGTGCCGTCGCCGTTCGACTGCTTCCTGGTGATGCGCGGCCTGCGAACCCTGGCGGTGCGCATGGAGCGGGCCTGCGCCAACGCCCGGGCCATCGCCTACTGGCTCAACGGACGGCCGGAGGTCCGGCGCGTGAACTGGCCCGGCTTCCACGACCAGCCCGCCCACGCCATCGTCGAACGCCAGATGCGGCTGCCGGGCGCCATGATCAGCTTCGAGCTGGCGACCGATGACCTGGAGGTGGCGCGCCGCTTCGTGGGCGCCACGCGGCTCTTCACCCTGGCCGAGTCGCTCGGCGCGGTCGAGTCGCTCATCGAGCTGCCGGCGGCCATGACCCACGCCTCGGTGGCCGACTCCCCGTGCGCCGTGCCGCCGGGCCTGGTGCGCCTCTCGGTCGGGATCGAGGCGGCAGACGACCTGATCGCCGACCTGGAGGCCGCCTTTGTCGCGGCCGCCGTGCCCGCCGCTGCCGGATGACCCACGGCCTTCCCCGCGATCCCCTCAGCGGCCGGCTGACCATCGGGTTCAAGACCACGCCGACCGACGTTGACTGGGCCACGTTGGACGAGACCTGGGCGGCGGCCGGGGAGGAGCCGGTGCTGGCGGCGGGCTGGATGGCGGACCACCTGACCGATGCCACCCGCGAGCGCGGGGGCCAGGCCTGGGAGGCCTTCACCCTGATGGCCGCGCTGGCACACCGGGTTCCCGGCAGGTGGCTGGGGCAGGCGGTCCTGGCCAACACCTTCCGCCACCCGGCCGTGCTCGCCAAGCAGGCCACCGTCATGGACCACGTCACCGGCGGGCGCTTCATCGTGGGCCTGGGCGCGGGCTGGCACGAGGGCGAGCACGAGATGTTCGGCATCCCGCTGCCGCCCATCGGGGAGCGGATCAGCCGCCTCGAGTCGGCGGTGGCCGTCCTGCGGGCACTGTTCGGCCCGGAGGCGCGCCGCGAGCCGGGCGTCAGCCTGGACGACCCCTTCTACCCGCTGCGCGGCGCGGTCAACGACCCGCCGCCGGTCGGGGAGCCCGGGCCGCCGATCTGGCTCGGCGGGCAGAAGCGCCGCGGGATCAGCCTGGCGGCGCGCGCCGCCTCGGGCTGGCTGATGCCGGGCAACCGCTCCGGCGACACGGCCTACCTGGTGGAGAAACGCGACGCCATGCTGCGTGCCCTGGAGGCCGCGGGCCGTGACCCGTCCGGCTTCACCTTCGCCGGCCAGGTGGCCACCGGCTCGACCGGCGAGGATCGCCGCGCGGCGCTGCAGGCCGCCCGCGAGATGGTCGCCGCCGGCGCCAGCCACGTCATCTTGGGCCTGGTCCCGCGGCTCGGGCCGGAGAACCTGCGCCTGGTGGTGCGGGAGGTGGCCGAGCCCCTCGCCGAGGAGGCCGGGGAATGAGCGAGACGCCGTCGCACCTCCCGGAGGACGGACCCACCGAGCTGGCCGAGGGCCGCGACGGGGAGCTGGTTGAGCGCCTGTCGACCGGCACCGCCACGCTGCTGCTGGTGTGGCTCATCGGGATCGGGGCCGCGTCCGCGCTGCTGGCCGCCTGGGTCTTTGCCGCGCTCTTCCTGGGCGAGCGGCTGGGCCTGGATGCCCTGTTCAGCGGCGTCGGCTTCTACGTCGCGCTCTTCGGGGCGGGTGGGCCGACCATCCTGTGGCTCGCCGGGCGGGCCCAGGACCACTCGCTGGGCTGGTTCGTCGTGACCGCGGCCAAGATCGGGCTGGCCATGATCGGTGGCACGGTGGCCATCGGCGCCGCCGGCATCCTCATGCTCGGCGGCAGCTTCGGATCCGGGGCGCTGAGCGCGGCGGCGGTCCTCATCGGCCTCACCCTGGTTCTGTCGGTCCTGTGGGCGCTGGCGGTCTGGTCCGCGGACCGCTACATCGCGCGGGCGCGGGTGGAGGGCGTGGAGGGCCGGGGGCCCGATCAGACCTCGTAGGTGCGCTGCGGCTCGGCGATCTCCAGGGCGCCGGAGTAGACCGCCCGGGCCTCGCGCAGGGCCCACTCCCCGCCGTCCTGGAGCGGGATGTGGGTCAGGATCAGCCTGCGCGAGCCGGCGGCAGCCGCCACGGAGGCGGCCTCACCGGGCAAGAGGTGGCCGCGGCTCTCGCGGGCGGAGTCGTCCTCGGCCAGGGAGCGCAGCGCTGCCTCGCACAGGAAGATCTCGGCGCGGTCGGCGATGCGCGGCAGCGCGTCGCACGGTCCCGCGTCGGCCGAGTAGCCGAGCACGCGTCCGCTGTCCTCCTCCGGCCCGCGGGCCGTGATGCGGAACCCCCAGGTCGGCACGTAGTGCTGGGTGCGCTCCGGCTCCAGGCGGAGGTTGCCGATCTCGATCGGCGACGTCCCGTCGTGCTCGACGAAGGTGAAGCTCTTGTCGAAGAAGTCGGCGTACCCCGCGCCCAGTGCCAGCTCGGTCAGCTGGGCGGTGGCGCCCGGCGGCACGATGACCTTCAGCCGCTTCCTGGCCACGTCCACCCAGGGATAGCTGTAGCGCAGGGTGACCAGGTCCAGGCAGTGGTCGGTGTGCATGTGGCTGATGACCACCGCGTCCAGCTCGTCGGGCGTGTTGCGCCGCAGCAGCTGCGCCACCACCCCGGGGCCCACGTCCAGCAGGATCCGCGAGCCGCCGCCCTCGACCAGGTAGCCGGCGCAGGCCTCCCCCGGGTTGGGACGGGCCGGGCTGCGGCCCAGGATGGTCAGTCGCATGGCCCCCGTAGTGTTGCGTAACCCATCAAGGCTGCGTCAGTCACAAATGCGACCATCATCCCAGGCTGGGTGCGGACCGATGCGGACGCAGGTACATCGCCACGTGCCCGTGCGACTCGGGGACGAAGCCCAGCTGCTCGAAGAAGCCTGCCGCCGCCGGGGTGCTCACCAGCACCAGCAGGGATCGGTCCCGGCAGTGCCCCAGGGCCGCCTCCACCATGGCGCGCCCGATCCCCTGGCGCTGCATGTCCGGCCGCACGATGACGTCCCACAGCGAGGCGTGCAGGCCGCCGTCGTCCAGGATGCGGGCGATGCCGACCAGCGCCCCATTGCCGTCGCGGGCCGCGATCCACGTGCAGGAACGGCCGATGGCCTCCAACCGCCACGCCTCGCGCTGCGGCCACTCGACCCAGGCGTAGGCGGCGTTGACCTCCTCGGGCGGCAGCGCCGCGCCGACCTGCAGCGTGACGCCGGGCGCCATCGGTCTAGCGCTGGTCGATCGGGACGTAGTCGCGCCGCTCCGCGCCGGTGTAGATCTGCCGCGGCCGCCCGATCTTCGTCTCCCTGGAGGCGAGCATCTCGCGCCACTGGGCGATCCAGCCGGGCAGGCGGCCGATGGCGAAGCAGTTGGTGTACATGTTCGTCGGGAAGCCGATGGCCCGGTAGATCAGCCCCGAGTAGAAGTCCACGTTGGGGTAGAGCTTGCGCTGGATGAAGTACTCGTCGTTGAGGGCCACCTCCTCCAGCTTCTTGGCCACCTCGAACAGCTCGTCGTCGGCGCCGGTGGCGGCCAGAACCCGCTCGGCGGCGCGCTTGATGATCTTCATGCGCGGGTCGAAGTTCTTGTAGACCCGGTGCCCGAAGCCGGGGAGCTTGAAGCTCGAGCTCGGATCCTTGGCGCGGTCCACCCACTTCTTGACGTCGCCGCCGTCGGCCACGATGCGCTCCAGGGTCTTGATGACCGCCTCGTTGGCACCGCCGTGCAGCGGTCCCCACAGGGCGCTGATGCCGGCGCTGATGGACGCGTACAGGTTGGTGTGGGAGCTGCCCACCATGCGGACCGTGGAGGTCGAGCAGTTCTGCTCGTGGTCGGCGTGCAGGATGAGGAGCAGGTCCAGCGCCTCGGCCACCTGGGGCTTGACCTCGTACGGCTCCGACGGCACGGCGAACATCATGTGCAGCAGGTTGGCGGCGTAGCCCAGGTCGTTGCGCGGGTAGACGTATGGCTGGCCGATGGCCTTCTTGAACGACCAGGCCGCCAGCGTCGGGAGCTTGGCGATCAGCCGGATGGTGGTGATCTCGACCGCCGCCGGGTCGAAGATCTCCTGGGCGTCGGGGTAGAAGGTGCTCATGCCCACCGTGCCGGCCGCCAGCACCGCCATGGGGTGCGCGTCCTGCGGGAAGGAGTCGAAGAAGTGGCGCATCTCCTCCCGGATCAGGGTGTGGTGGGTGATCTCGGCCTCGAAGCGGTCCAGCTGCTCGCGGGTGGGCAGCTCGCCGTAGATCAGCAGGTAGGCGACCTCCAGGAAGGTGCTCTGCTCCGCCAGCTGCTCGATCGGGTAACCGCGGTAGCGCAGGATGCCCTGCTCGCCGTCCAGGTAGGTGATGGCCGATGTGCAGGACCCGGTGTTGGCGTAGCCGGGGTCCATGGTGATCAGCCCGGTCTCGGACCGCAGCCGGGTGATGTCGACCGCCAGCTCGTCCTCCGTGCCGCGGATGACGGGCAGCTCGACCTCGCGCCCGTCGAAGCTCAGCCGCGCGGTCTGGGTGCGCGGCGCCGTCTCGCTGGTCACGCCACCAGCTCCTCGACCGCGGCGCGCTCCTCCAGCAGCTCGTCCCGGGTGGCGTCGATCCTGGCCTGGGCCCAGGCGTTGTGCTCGATGCCCTGGACGATCTCCACCCTGCCCGGGGCGGTGGCCCGCAGCGGGTAGCTGAAGATCAGGCCCGCCGGGATGCCGTAGCCCGAGCGGTCGGCCGGGGCCGGGATGGCGGCGCTGAACATCTTCCCGGTGGGCGCGGTGAGGTTGCGCACGGTGTCGATCACCGCGTTGGCCGCGCTGGCGGCGCTGGACTGGCCACGGGCCTCGATGATCTTCGCCCCGCGCTGCTGGACGGTGGTCAGGAACTCGCCCTGCAGCCAGCCCTCGTCACCGACGACCTCCACGGCCGGCCGGCCGCCGATGGTGGCGTGGTAGAAGTCGGGGAACATCGTCGAGGAGTGGTTGCCCCACACCGCCAGGTCCTCCACCTGGTCCACGGTGGTGCCCGCCCTGCGCGCCAGGAGGCTGCGCCCGCGGTTCTCGTCGAGCATGGTCATGGCGAACCATCGGTCGTCCGGGATGTCCGGCGCATTGGCCCGCGCGATCAGGCAGTTGGTGTTGCACGGGTTGCCGACCACCAGGATCCGTACGTCGTCGGCCGCGTTGGCGGCGATGGCCCGTCCCTGGGCGCTGAAGATCCCGCCGTTGATGTGCAGCAGGTCCTTGCGCTCCATGCCCGCCTTGCGCGGCACCGCGCCCACCAGCAGCGCCCAGTTGGCGCCGGCGAACGCCTCGTCGGGGTCGGCGGTGCGCACCACGCGGCGCAGGAGCGGGAAGGCGCAGTCCTCCAGCTCCATGTTCACGCCCTCCAGGGCGGGGAGCGCCGCCTCGAGCTCGAGCAGCTGTAGGTCGATGGTGGTCCTGGCGCCGAACATCTGCCCCGAGGCGATGCGGAACAGGAGGGCGTAGCCGATCTGGCCGGCCGCGCCGGTCACGGCCACCTTGACGTGGGAGTCAGGAAGGTCGGACATCGCGTGCGAGTGTAGCGCAGGCGCCGGCTACCACTGGCGCGGCCGGCCGGTCACGCCGCTCGCCCAGTCCTCGAGCGCGGCGGCCATGGAGGGGAAGGCCATGCGGCCGATCCAGTCCGGCACCTCGACGCGCGACACCCAGGCGTGGCCGTCCGACTCGGCGTCGACCGCCACCACCGCGGCCGGGTCCAGCGGCCGGGCCAGGTAGATGGCGCTGACTGCGTTGCCCGGCCGCGAGGTGTAGACGCCCACCAGGCGCACCAGGGTCACCTCGAAGCCGGCCTCCTCGCGTGTCTCGCGCAGCGCGGCCTGCTCCGGCGACTCGTTGGCCTCCAGGTAGCCGGCCGGCAGGTCCCAGGCGCCGCGGCCGGGTTCGACGGCACGCCGCAGGAGCAGGACTCGCGGCTCGTCACCGTCGACGGCGCGCTCCACCAGGGTCCCGGCCGCCGGCATGGGGTTTGCGTACCACTGCCAGCCGCAGCGACCGCAGGTCAGCGGCCGCTCGACGGGCGCGGCGCAGTGCGGACAGGCTGGAACGTGGACCATCGGCCTCAAGCCTAGCCGACCCGGGGTATGGCCAAAGGAGCCGCGACGTGCTAACACTTGTCGCCCTCGCCTGGAGGTAGGCCGATGCGTGCTCGAGCGAACGGTCGAATGGAATCGATCGGGCCCGGACGGCCGACGTACGGCGGATCGCCGTTCCCGCCCATCGCCGACTACGGGTTCCTGTCCGACTGCGAGACCACCGCGCTGGTGGCTCCCTCGGGGAACGTCGAGTGGCTGTGCCTGCCGCGCATGGACTCGCCCAGCGTCTTCGGCGCGCTGCTGGACCGCGACGCCGGCGGCTTCCGGTTGGGGCCCGCCGACCAGCGGGTGCCGGCGCATCGGCGCTACGTGCCCGGGACCATGGTGCTGGAGACCAGCTGGGGGACGCGCACCGGCTGGATCATCGTGCGCGACGTGATGCTCATCGGCCCATGGCACAGCGAGGAGCGACGCACCCACACCCATCGGCGGGCGCCGACCGACTACGACGCCGAGCACATCCTGCTGCGCATGGTGCGCTGCGTGAACGGCTCGGTGCAGCTGGTCATGGAGTGCGAGCCGCGCTTCGACTACGGCCGGCACTTCGGGGAGTGGTCGTACACCGAGGAGGGCTACCGCCAGGGCCTCTGCCGCTCACCGAACGGCGACGTCGAGCTGCTGCTGACCGGTGACCTGAACCTTGGATTCGAGGGACCCAAGGCCATCGCGCGCACCCTGATGAAGGAGGGTCAGACCCGCTTCGTGGCCCTCTCCTGGGGCGGGGTCAAGCCGCCGCGCACCGGCGACGAGGCCTACCGCCGGCTGGTGTGGACCGCGCACCACTGGCAACACTGGCTGGCGCGCGGCCATTTCCCGGACCATCCGTGGCGGGCCTACCTGGAGCGCTCGGCGCTGACGTTGAAAGGCCTCACCTACGCCCCCACCGGGGCGGTGGTCGCCGCGCCGACCACCTCGCTGCCGGAGGCCCCCGGCGGCGAGCGCAACTGGGACTACCGCTACTCGTGGATCCGCGACTCGACATTCGCCCTGTGGGGGCTCTACACCCTGGGCTTCGACTGGGAGGCCAGCGACTACATCCACTTCATCGCCGAGGTGGCGCGGGCCGACAAGAACCTGCAGATCATGTACGGCATCGGCGGGGAGCGGGAGCTGCCGGAGCGGACGCTGGACCACCTCTCGGGCTATGAGGGGGCGCGCCCGGTGCGGGTCGGCAATGCCGCCTACGCCCAGCGCCAGCACGACATGTGGGGTGCCCTGCTCGACTCGGCCTACCTGCACACCAAGTCGCGCGACCACCTGGACGAGTCGATCTGGCCGATCATCGTGGACCAGGTCGAGAACGCGCTGGCTCACTGGCGCGAGCCGGACCGCGGCATCTGGGAGGTCCGCGGAGAGCCGAAGCACTTCACGTCCTCCAAGCTGATGTGCTGGGTGGCGGCCGACCGCGGCGCGCGCCTGGCCCGGCTGCGCCAGGACCACGAGCTGGCCGAGCGCTGGCAGAAGGCGGCCGATGAGATCCACGCCGACATCTGCGCCAACGGCGTGGACGACCGGGGGGTCTTCACCCAGCACTACGACACCACCGCGCTCGACGCCTCGCTGCTGCTCATGCCGCTGGTCCGATTCCTCCCACCGGACGACGAGCGCATCCGCCGCACGGTGCTGGCCATCGCCGACGAGCTGACCAGCGACGGGCTGGTCCTGCGCTACAGGGTGGAGGAGACCGATGACGGCCTCTCCGGCGCGGAGGGCGCCTTCATCATCTGCTCGTTCTGGCTGGTCTCGGCCCTGGTCGAGATCGGCGAGCTGGACCGCGCGCGGCGCCTCTGCGAGCGCCTGCTGTCGCTGGCCAGCCCGCTGCAGCTGTACGGCGAGGAGATCGACCCGGAGACCGGGCGGCACCTGGGGAACTTCCCACAGGCCTTCAGCCACCTGGCCCTGATCAACGCGGTGATGCACATCATCCATGCCGAGCAGGCTGTCGACGTCTGGCCGACCGCGCGCGGCGAGGAGCCGCGCAGCCTGGTCACCGGCGGGCCGCCCTCGACCTCGACCGAGCCGCCGCTGTCCACGCCGGCACCACTCGGCGATGAGGTGCGGGTCACGCCCCGTCAGCCGGTCGCTGGTCCGGCGACGGAGCGCGAGGAGGGCTAGCTGTTCTTCCCCATCAGGTTGTTGACGGTCGGGACGCGGCTCATCGGCGGCTGGCCTCCGAGTGACCAGTGCGGTCTCGAGCGATTGTAGAAGTCCACGAAGCTCGGCAGGGCCGTTGCGCGGGCGACGGTGTCGTGGAAC
>DASRYM010000011.1:0-42932 GCA_035687145.1 Candidatus Zixiibacteriota bacterium
CAACGTCATCTACAACTGGGGCACCGACGCGGCCCACGGCAACCCGCGCAGCGCCAACCTGGTCAACAACTGGTTCCGGGCCGGGCCGGAGACGACCCGCGCCCAGGTGTGGCGGGCGCAGACCAGTCAGGTGGCCCCCGACCTGGTGGCCGGCAGCGTGTACCTGGCCGGCAACGTGGCCGACGGCTTCGGGTACAAGGTCGATGCCCCGGCCAGCCAGCTGGCCGCCAGCCCGCGCTGCGGCGGCCTGTCGGTGACGCCCGAGGCGGCGGACGCCGCGTACGCGGGGGTCATCGCCAACGCGGGGGCGACCGCGCCGCTGCGCGACGCCGTCGACGTGCGGGTCATCGATAACGTCACCTCGCGAAAGGGATCGTTCGTCAACGGCGCCGGGTATGCCGCCCCGAACCCCTACTGGCCGTAGCCGAAGGCCGCCAGCTCGCGGCGGCACCACAGCTCGATCCACCACCGGGCGATGGGGGAGAGGTGGTGACGCCAGCGCTCGGCCGCGCCGGCGTCGATGCCGGCCTGGCCGCGCTGCGGGCGGAAGCTCGAGTTGAGGACCTCCTGCTCGAGCATCTCTGCCTGGAAGGGTACGTTTACGAACTCGCACAGCTCGCGGGTCACGCGCTCGGGGTCGGCCAGCAGATCCTCGAACCGCACCAGACGGTAGCGGCCCGGGTAGGTCGCGGCGTACCGCCGGTGCAGCTTCGCCATCCGCCGCCAGTCGACCGCCACCGTCGAGGCCACGTACAGCTCCGCCAGGGGGCCGGTGCGGCGGATGAGGCGCGCCACCGGCCCGAGCCGATCGATCTGCTCCTTGCGGCGGAGCGAGACGTGAATGGCGCGCGGATCACGAAAGGTGTGGATGACCCGCGCACGCGGGAACCACTCCATGAGGGTCGGGACGCTGAACACGTGCTCCGGGGTCTTGTCGCCGCGCACGGGACGGTCGCCGGCGAAGGCCCGCATGGCGGCGTCGAACAGGCCGCGTGGCGTGCGCTCGGCGCTGCGCACCAGCGCCTCGAGGGTCGGCCGCTCCACGCACGCAGCCAGGCGCGACCAGAAGCTCTTGCCACGCTCGCGGTAAATGGCATCGACGACGCACTGCAGCCCGTCGTCGGTGGTGAGGTCTGCCTGCGAGATGAGCCGCTCGCCGTAGCCGTACCGCCGGCGCCGGCCGAAGCGCGACCGTGGGGCCAGGAAATGGGTCTCACCCGAGATCCGCACCAGGGGCGATCGGTTCAGGATGGCGCGGGTCAGCGTGGAGCCTGTTCGCGGCAGCCCCACGATGAACACCTGCTCCACCGAGCGGGTGCCATCCGGCGGGCGGCCGCCAGGGGCGGCGCTCACCGTGGTGCCAGGGCCCGCTGCAGGCGACGGACCACAATCTGCGGATTCAGCCAGGTGGACGCGTCGGGGTCCCAGTAGCCGCCCTCCAGGTCGCCCGCCGCGACGTTTCCGACCGCGACCTCCGGACGCCCCAGGAGGAGCGGCACCTCGGCGTCGACGACGATGTTGTTGCGCACCACCGTGTTCCGGCCACCGACGCTGATGCCCACGTCGTCGCTGCCGACGACCATGTTGTCGAAGACCTGCGATCCGTCCTCGGGGACATCGATGCCCACCGCGATCACGTCGACCACCACGTTGCCGAAGTAGCGAGACTGCGGATCGTCCAGCTCTCGCCCGGTACGGATGCCCTCCACCGCACCGATGACGACGTTGCGGTAGTAGTCGCCCACGCTGAAGGCGAGCTTGATGCCGCCCTCGTGCGCCGGCGTCCTGGACAGCCCAGCGTGACGTACCACGTTGTCGTGCACGGCCACGTCACGGATGGCGACCTTGAGCTTGATCCCGTCGTAGCCGGTGTTCTCCACCAGGTTGTGGTGCACGTGGACGCGCTCCACCTTGGCCAGCGTCTCGAATGGCTGTCCGTGTGGCTCACTGCCGATGTAGATGCCCTCGGCCAGGCTGTTCGAGACGTAGTTGTGGTGGATGTGCATGCCGCCGATCAGCTGTCCCGGGAGTGGATGAATGGCGATGCCCCGGGTCTTGTCCACCTGGGAGACCTGCAGGACCGCCACGTGGTCGATCTCGATGTCGTGCAGGACCCCCTGGTCGGTGTTCATCAGCACGCCCTTGCGCGCACCGTCCACGATGATGCCGCAGCGCTGCTCGGCGCGCGGGCGCCCCACGCCGCACGCCGGCGCATCCAGGCCGCTGCCGGTGACGCGCAGGTAGGTACTAGCCGAGATGATGATCCCGCCGTCGCGGAACAGGGTGCCGGTGATGGTCACCGGCCCGTCGGCGTTCCGCACGATGATCGGCCGGCTTGGGGTCCCATGCAGGTTCCGCAGCTTGATGTTGCCGCGCGTGCCGGCTTCCAGGCACAGCACCGATCCGGGAGCGACGTCCCTGAACCGGCGACGGTTGGTGTCGATCACGTCCACTTCGGCCTCGATCATGTGCGTGCACGGGGCTTGGCCCGGCACGGCGATCACGGCCGGTGGAGCGGGCAGCCAGAGGGTCGACGCCAGCAGCGCCAGCGCGAGCGCCAGCACTGGCAGGCGAGCCGCGCGGCGGCGGGCAGCGCGGAGCAGACTGACCCCGACCTGCATGGTCCTCCGGTCACCCCTCGAAGCAGCGGGGCCGCATTATCGCGTCTAGCCCGGCTTCGGTCGAGAGGCCAGTTCACGGCTGCCACCGGGCGGTGTTGACGCTTCGCACCGCGGCATCGCTCGTCGGGCGACGGCGGATGCCGTATCGTCCGCGCGTGCGCCCCTACCTTCTGTGGCTGGCGACCACGCTCATCGGCATGAGCGGTGGGCTGTTCGCCGCCATCCTGGTGGTGCTGGCAATCCGTGCCCTCCGGCCGCAGGAAACGCCCGACTCGCTCGGCGCGGCGACCGTCGTCGCCGCCTACCTCGCCTGGGTGCTAGTGTCGCTGGGCGTGAGCTGGGTGGGCTGGCGACGGTTCGTACGACCACGGAGGGATTGACCCACGAGCAGGGTGAGCGCATGAGTGACCCGACCCCGCGTGCGTTGGTGACCGGCGGCGCCGGATTCATCGGCAGCCACCTCGTCGACCGCCTGTTGGCCGATGGGTGGATGGTGGCCGCCGTGGACTCCTTCGACCCGTTCTACCCCGCCGAGCGCAAGCGTCGCCACCTGGCGACGGCCGCGACGAACCCGCGATTCCAGCTCTACGAGTGCGACACACGGGACGGCGACCGCCTGCGGGGCGTGATGGAGGAGGCGCGCCCGCAGGTCGTCTTTGACCTGGCCGCACGGGCCGGGGTGCGTCCGTCGATCGCGGACCCCGGCCCGTACGTGGACATCAACGTCGGAGGGCTGGTGAACACGCTGGCCGCCAGCGCCGCCGTCGGGGCGCGGGTGGTGTTCGGGTCATCCAGCTCGATCTACGGCAACGACGAGCGGCGCCCGTTCCAGGAGGACCAGGCCCGTGGCAGGCCGGTGTCGCCCTATGGCGCCACCAAGGTCGCCGGCGAGGCGCTGGTGCACGCTCACCACGCGGTCACCGGGCTGCCGGTGAGCGTCGCGCGCCTCTTCACCGTCTACGGCCCGCGCCAGCGCCCCGACCTGGCGATCTACACCTTCGCGACACGCATGCTCCGCGGCGAGCCGATCCAGGTCTTCGGGTCCGGGACCATCCCGCGCGACTACACCTTCGTGGAGGACGTGGTGGACGCCCTCGTGCGCCTGGCCGCGACCGACGCTCCGTGCCTCGTCGTGAACGTCGGCAGCGATCGGCCCATCACCAACGGCGCCATGGTCGAGGCCCTCGAGCGGGTCCTGGGCGTGCGCGCCATCCGGCACGACGCGCCTCACCAAGTCGGCGATGCGCTCGGGACCCATGCGGACATCACCCGAGCCCGCGAGGTCCTTGGCTGGGAGCCGAGGATGCGGTTCGAGGACGGCCTCAGGCGCTTTGCCGATTGGCTTCGCTCGGAAGGGCCGACGGGCGGCTAGCCTCTGGCGCTGGTGCCGGTGTTCCGACGCGCAGGTAGCGCAGCCCGGCGGCCGCCGCCCCCTTCGGGTCGAGGGCGTTGCGGGCGTCGAGCAGCACCGGCCGCGCCATGCGGGACGCCAGCTCCCGGAGGTCCAGGGTCACGTATTCGGGCCACTCCGTGGAGAGGACCACCGCATCGGCTCCCTCGGCGACCTCTGCCGGGCCGTCGGCGATCTCAATCCACGGCTCGCGGGCGGCCACGGCTGCCGAGGCCTGCGGATCACAGGCGCGGACGGTGGCTCCCCGGCGGTGCAGCGCCCGGGCCAGGCTGAGCGCCGGGGAGTCCCGGATGTCATCGGTCTCGGCCTTGAAGGCCAGGCCCAGTATGCCGATGCTCCGGCCCGCCAGCCCGCCGAGCTCCTCGGCGAGGCGGTCGGCCACGCGATTCGGCTGGTCCTGGTTCACGGCGTCGACCGCACGCGCCACCCGCATCGCCACCCCGTACTCAATACCCATGGCCATCAGCGACCGCACGTCCTTGGGCAGGCACGAGCCGCCGTAGCCCAGGCCGGGGCGGAGGTACTCGCCGCCAATGCGCGGATCGCCGGCGATGCCGGCGATCACTGCGTCGATCGAGGCGCCGGCGCGTTCGCAGAGCGCCGCCAGCTCGTTGATGAAGCTGATGCGGGTGGCCAGGTAGGCGTTCGCCGCATTCTTCACCAGCTCTGCGCTCTCGGCGTCGAAGACCAGCGTCGGCGCGTCCAGGGGTCGGTACAGGGTCAGCAGGCGCTCGGTGTGCTCCTCGGTGGGCAGGTCGGTCCTGCCCAGCACCACCCGCCACGGGCGGAGGAAGTCCTCCATTGCTCGCCCGGTGCGCAGGAACTCAGGGTTGGCGAAGACCGGGACCCCGGCCGGCGCGCCGTGCTCCCGTAGCACCTCGTTGAGACGTGCCTCGACCCGGCGCGTGGTGCCGACCGGCACCGTGCTGCGCAGCGCGATGACGGCGTGGTTCTGCAGCTCGCGGGCGAGGCTGTCGATGACCCGATCCACTGCCCGCAGGTCCGCTTCGCCTGTCGGACGCGAGGGCGTGCCGACGCAGATCAGGACGACCTCAGGGTCGCGCAGGGCCTCGGATGCATCGGACGTGACCCGTAGCCGGCCCTCGTGGCGCTGGACGGCCAGCTCACCATCCAGCCCCGGTTCGAAGAACGGCGGCTCGTTACGCTCCAGCCTCCGCAGCTTCTCGCTATCGGCCTCCAGCCCGATCACTTCCTGGCCAAGGCGCGCCAGGCACGTGGCCGTCACCAGGCCGACGTATCCAAGTCCAACGACCGTGATCTGCATGGGTGCGCTGCTCCTAACGGTTCCCGCCGGCGACTCCGTCCAGCGGTCTCGCCGAGTGCTGGCTCCCTTCCGGGCCGCGTCCGCTGCCCGCAGGAGGGCCGCTATTATTGCGCGCCGTGTCCTCGCCGCCCGACGTTCCTGATCGGCACCGACCTGCCGCCCGCGCGCAGGCCGTCGACGAGTCCGCGCGTGCAGCGGCCATCGACCACATCGCGGTCTGGGGTGACGCCGATCCCGCGCCCTTTGCCGTCCTCGCCGAGGAGGCTGTAAAGGCGTCCACGACGGACGAGCGCAGGCGCCGACGCCGGCCGCTCGCTGTAGCCCGCCAGATGCTGGTCGGCCTGGCAGCACTGTGGGTCTTCCTGGTCGCCCTGGCCCTGATGAAGGACGGCTCGCGCGGTCTGGCGCCAGCGCTGGGCGAGGCTGTGGGCGGGGTGCTGGACGCCGTCGGCATCGGCTGGCTCGGATCGCTGCTGGTGCTGTCTGGATCGCCGGTGGCCGCCTCGGCCCTCGCGCTGTTCGACGGTGAGTTCCTCGACGTGGACGAGGCCTACGGCATGATCGTCGGCTCGCGCCTGGGCGCGGCGTTCGTCGTGCTGGTGGTGGGTGCGGCGTACGCGCTCACGGGACGCGCCGTGGGCCGCCGTGCGCCGATCTCGATCGGCGTCCTGGCCCTTTCCCTGACGGCGATCATCTACCTCCCCGGCGGCATCGCCGGGCTGCTGCTCCTGCGGTCTGGCGTGCTCGACTCGCTGAGCCTCACGCCTCCACCCGTATTCTTCGACCTTACCGACGCGGCCACGGCTCCAGTCGTGCGCGCCATCGAGTCCGCCCTTCGGCTCGAGACGGGCATCGGTGCCGGGCTCACGTTCGTCGCCGGCCTGCTGCTGCTGCTGGCGTCGTTCCGCCTGGTGGATGTTCTGCTGCCGCAGTTGAACGCCGCCGATACCGGCGCTCGCGCGCGCTGGTACGTGGGGCCATGGACCATGTTCGGCATCGGCCTGGCAGTGGCGCTCGCGACGCTCTCGGTGTCGGTGGCCCTCAGCCTGTTGGTGCCCGCTGTCTCCCGCGGATTCCTGCGCCGTGAGCAGATCCTGCCCTACATCGCGGGTGCCAACATCACGACCCTGGTCGACACCCTGCTGGTGGCGATCCTGCTCGGCAACGATGCCGCCCCCAGGATCGTCCTGTCCCTGGCCGCCGGTATCACGCTGGTGACCCTGCTCATCCTCGCCCTCGCCTACCGGTCGGTGCGGCGCGGCGTCTTCCGGATGCAGGAGGTGGTACTGGTTTCACCCGCCCGCCTGGCGGCGTTCGTCGGGATCGTGTTCGCCGTTCCGCTCCTGCTGCTCCTCGCATCGTAAGGGGGCCCCGGCGCTCGCGGTCGATCTGGTCCCGCCGGCCACCAGCGCGTACCATGGCGAGGCGATCGCGGATGCGATGCACTGTGGACGTCGTTGGAGCGGGGAAGGTGATCCATCGCGCTGAGATCGGATGCGAGCGGTGCGGCGCCGATGCCCGCCGGTACACCTTCTGTCCAAGCTGCTCGCTGTTCGTCTGCTCGGGGTGCTGGGCCGAGGATGCCAGGACCTGTCTCCGCTGCGCCAAACCGCGGAGCGTGCCGCGCGGCGCCCTGCGGTCGACCATCCGCGAGACGATCGGCGAGACCTTCGTCCGGACGCAGCCCCCTCGCGCGACTTCGCCCAGCGCCAGCCGCCAGGGCCGGGCGGCGGCCAACGTGGCGCCTGCCCCCGTCCCCGCCGGCCCGAGGCGTGCGCGGCGACTGGCGGCCATGTGGCACTACCTCGCCGACGTGCGGATCGACCTGGAGGTCCTTCTGGTCCGGTCCTTGACCGGCGGGGTGCTGGCGTCGGCCATCCTGCTCCTTCTGCCGGTGGCCCTCAGCTCGCATCAGCCGGAGCAGCAGCTGCAGCACGGATCGGCAGTCGTCACCCAGGCACCGGGACCCACCGATCCCCCATCGGCGGCGGCGCCGGCCCGCTACGTCATCCAGGCGGGGGACACGCTGCGGGACCTCGCCCAACGCTTCTACGGCGACGAGTCCAGCTGGGAGCGCATCTACCAGGCGAACCGGTCGGTGATCGCCACCCCCGACCACCTCGTGGTCGGTACGCAGATCGTCATCCCACCCCCCGACTGAACCGGCACCTCACCGGCTCACCGACCTCCGCCGACCCCGGCTCGGTCAAGACTTGGAGGGTCAACGAACGAGGGGCCGGCCGTCTGCCGGCCCCTCGCCCCACTCGGCTTCCTAGCGGCGGACGGTGGTGACCTGACCCTCCGGGGTGTCGCGCACCTCCACGCCCATGGCCGCCAGCTGGTCGCGCAGGCGGTCGGAGGTCGCGAAGTCGCGCGCCGCGCGCGCCGCCGCTCGCCGTTCCAGCAGCTCGGCCGCGCCCTCGGGCAGCTCGGTCAGCGGCTCCTCGGGCGGGGCGTCCAGCGACAGGCCCAGCACGCGGTCGAAGTCCAGCAGCAGGGCGCGGCGCTGGGGCGGGGTCAGGTCATCGGCCGATGCCACCGCGTGTGCCACGCTCAGGGCCGACGGCAGCCCCAGATCCTCGCTGATGGCCTCCACGAACCGCGCCCGGTGATCGGCCATCGGTGCGGCCGACAGGTCGACATCGGCCCCGTCGGAGCCTCCCTCGGCAACCGCCCGCCGCAGGCGGCGCAGGCCTGAGGCAGCGGCGTGCATGGCCTGCTCGGTGAAGTCCAGCTTCGACCGATAGTGCGCGGTCAGTGCCAGGTAGCGGAAGGCAAGCGGCTCGAAGCCCTTCTCGGGCAGGTCACTGACCCGGATCACGTTGCCCGCCGACTTGGCCATCTTGGCGTCGCCCAGGGTCAGGAACTCGCCGTGCATCCAGATGCTGACCACGCGCTCGCCGGTCACCCCCTCCGACTGCGCGATCTCGCCCTCATGGTGCGGGAACTTCAGGTCGATGCCGCCGGTGTGGATGTCGAAGCGGCGCCCCAGGTACTTCATCGACATTGCCGAGCACTCGATGTGCCAGCCGGGGAAGCCCTCGCCCCAGGGGGACGGCCACTTCATGACCCGTCCCGGCTCGGCGCGCTTCCAGAGGGCGAAGTCCTCCGGATCGCGCTTGTCGGGCTCGACGTCCACCCGGTGGCCGGCCCGCATCTGGTCCAGGCGCTGCCCGGAGAGCTGCCCGTAACCGGGGAACTCGCTGACGTCGTAGTAGACGTTGCCGTTCACCTCGTAGGCCAGGCCGCGCTCCAGGAGCACCTGGATGAGGCCGATCATCTCGGCGATGTGATCGGTGGCCTTGGGCATGACGTCGGCGCGCTCCATGTTCAGCAGCCGCTCGTCCTCCAGCCAGGCCTGCGTGTAGTACTCGGCGATCTGTCGCGGCGTCTTGCCCTCCACCTCGGCCGCGGTGAGGATCGGGTCCTCGCCGGTCTCGCGCATGTGGCCTACGTCGGTGATGTTCTTGACGTAGAGGACCTCGTAGCCCAGGTAGCGCAGCACCCGGCGCAGCAGGTCGCCGAACAGGTAGGTGCGCAGGTTGCCGATGTGCGCGTAGCGGTACACCGTGCTGCCGCAGGTGTAGATCGTCACGCGCCCGGGCGTGACCGGCTCGAGGTTCTCGATCTGGCGGGTCAGGGAGTTGTAGAGGCGCACGGGGCGGAGCATCGGTGCGATTGTACCGATGCCACCCTCAGCGGACCGCGAGGCCCTCCGGCCGGCGATGACGGGCGGCCCGAAGCATCAGCTGGCCTCGGCGGCACCCTCCGATCGAGCCTGACGCAGGGTGTTGTGGTCGATGCGGCCGAAGCGCGGCAGGTCGCCGATGGTGGTCGACCGCGCCAGGCGCTCCTGCATCTTGCCCAGCACCAGGTTGCTGAACTCCGGGATGTGCATCAGGTGGCGCAGCACCTCGGCCGGGACCTCCAGCAGGGTCGTCTTCTCCTCGGTCACCACGTCCGCGGTGCGCGGGCTTCCGGTCAGGGCCGCGATCTCGCCGAAGACGTCACCCACGCCCATGCTGGACAGGGTCCGATACTCCCCATCCGGCCCGGCCAGCCCGGCCACGGCCCGACCAGCCAGCACGAAGTAGGCGCTGTCCCCGGTCTCCCCGGCGCGCATGACCGACGTGCCGGCGTCGGCCTCGATCACCCGGGCGCGGGCCACCAGCGCGTCGCGGTCGCGCTGGGCCATGCCGGCCAGCGCCGGCACGTAGCGGCCCAGCGCCTCCAGGTCAGCGGCCACCGCCGCCCGCGCGGCACCCGGCGCCGGACGCGGCGCGGTGCGCAGCAGGGTGATGGTCCGCCGCCACTCGGCCGCCGGCTGGCCGATGCCGGGCAGCGCCGCGCCGATCAGCGAGACGACGACCAGGGCCAGGCTGCTGGCCGCGAACATGATTCGCACGTCGATGACATCGGCCAGGCCGGCCAGTGCCATGCCCGCGATGTACACGACGTCGCGCGCGACGTAGGAGGTGGCGAACACGCGCCCGCGCACCTCGCGGGTGGTGTTGCGCTGGGCGATCAGCCGGCTGGCCACGAACGACGGCGCGTTCAGGAGTCCGCTCACCCCGATCAGCCCGATGGCGATCCAGATGTTCGACGAGAGCGCATACGCCAGGCCCGAGACGCCCATGCCCAGCAGGCTGAGCACCAGCCAGCTGCCCTCCCGCAGGCGATCGGCGTAGGTCGCCATCAGCAGGCTGCCCACCACGAAGCCGATGGAGGTGATCCCCTCCTGCAGCCCGTACTCGAACTCGCCCGCGCCCAGCACCTCGAAGGCGAAGGGCAGGAGCAGCACGTTCTGCAGGCCGAAGATCAGCATCACCGGCGTGCGAAGCAGCAGCATGGAGCGCAGGATCGGGGTGCGCCAGATGTAGCCCGCGCCGAAGCCCAGGTCGCGGACCACGTCCTTCACCGTCGACAGGTGCTCGACGACGAGCGGCTTGACCTCGACCAGCGCGATCATCAGCGCCGAGAAGAGGAAGGTGCCGGCGTCGATCCAGAACGCGACCGCCACGTTGAACTGGGCGGTGATCAGGCCGGCCAGCGCGAAGCCGATGGCGGTGGAGCCGAACTGGGCGATGGCCATCAGCGAGTTGGCGCTGGACAGCTCCTCATCGGTCGCCACCTCGGGCAGCACGCTGTCGTTGGCCGGGTCGAAGAACTGCTGGAGCGAGGCGGAGGCCAGGATCAGGACGTAGAGCCAGATGATGTCGTCCCCGCCCACCACCAGCACCGGGATGAGGGCCACCAGTAGGGCCCGCACGACCAGGGTGACGATCATGATCATCTTGCGGTCGTATCGGTCCACCACCACGCCGGCGATGAGGCCGAAAACCAGGGTGGGCGCGGCCGAGGCCATCAGCATCAGGCCCACCGACAGGACGGAGCCGGTGATCTCGTAGACGATGATCCCGGCTGCCAGGCTGGTCAGCGCGTCGCCGACGGTGGACACCAGCTGGCCGGTCCACAGGTAGGTGAAGTACTTGTTGCGGAAGATCGCGAACGGAGATGCCGGGGCTCGGGCGGGTTGGGCGGCTTCGGACACCTCTTCCTCCGTCGATGCGCGGGCGCATTGTGGCATCCGGCGATGAGGCCGCGCTGTCATCCATCTACCATCAGCCCATGCCGCAGCGCGACGCCTCCGGGACCTACCCGCTGACCCTGGGCGAGGACCCGGCCTACTGCCCGGGCTGCGGCCAGCCGGTGGAGCGCCGCGTCCTGGAGCCCGACCACATGCCGCGCCTGGTCTGCCCGCGGGGCCACGTCACCTGGCGCAACCCGCGGATCGTGGTGGGCACGCTCCCGGTTCGCGACGGGCAGGTCTTCCTGGCGCGCCGGGCGATCGAGCCGGGCGCGGGGCGCTGGAGCTACCCGGGCGGCTTCCTCGAGCTCGGGGAGGCGGCCCAGGAGGGCGCGCGCCGCGAGACCGAGGAGGAGACCGACCTGCGGGTGGAGGTCGGCCGGCTGGTCGGGGCCTACTCACGCCCCCACGCCGGGATCGTGACCCTGGTCTACGAGGCCACCGTGGTCGGCGGCGCGCCGCGACCGGCGGCCGAGACGTCCGAGGTGCGCGGCTTCGGTCCGGACGAGATCCCGTGGGACGAGCTGGCGTTCAGCACCACGGAGAGCGCACTGCGCGACTGGGTGCGGTCACTGCCCGGGCATGGCCCCCTCCACGAGCCGGAGCTCTACGTCGAGGGTGACCCCGGGGCCTGAGGCCAGGACGGCGCGGCGGGACGAGCTCGCAGCACGTCCGCCCGCAGGGGGAGCTGCTGGCCGAGGGCGGCGCCGTAGACCAGCACCGCGACCAGCATGGGCACCTGGGCTGCCAGCTCGGGGTCGGCGGAGGCCGATGCCGCCAGCCAGGCCAGCAGCGCCAGCGCCGGGGCCGCCAGGGCCAGCGTGGGCCGCACCGTGAAGAAGCGGCCGACGAAGTAGGCGAACAGCATCCCGAAGGCGCCGCCCGCGACCTGCGCCGCGGACAGGCCGAAGAGCAGGCTGCCGCCGCGGGTCGTGTCCAGCGGCAGCACGGCGGAGGCGAGCTGCCGGTGCGGGCTGAGCGGGTCGCCGAACGGAGCGGCCACCACCATGCTGACCGCCAGCCACACGTAACCGGCGGCCAGGCCGGCCACCAAACCGCGGAAGGCAAGGCGCAACCCGTTCACCTCCGTCATGACCGGGACCCTACCCCTCCGTCGCCGCGTGGACAGCGCCCCGAAGGTCCGGTGGGGTGCGGTACGGGCGTCTGGCTCGGCCTACTCGTAGCGGCGGAAGACGGCGACCGCGTTCTGCCCGCCGAAGCCGAATCCGTTGGCCAGCGCCACCCGCACCGGAGCCCGCCGCGCCTCGTTCGGCACGTAGTCCAGGTCGCAGTCCGGGTCGGGCGTCTCGTAGTTGATGGTGGGCGGCATCACCCCGTCCCGGATGGCGAGCACGGCGGCCAGGGCGGACATCGCGCCGGCAGCGCCCAGGGTGTGGCCGATCATGCTCTTGTTCGAACTGATGGCAAGGCGACGCGCGTGGTCGCCGAAGGCCAGGTGGATGGCCCGCGTCTCGGTGGCGTCGTTCAACGGCGTGCTGGTGCCGTGGGCCACGATGTAGTCGACCTCGGTCGGGTCCACCCGCGCGTCGCGCAGGGCGCGCTGCATGGCCCGCGCCGCGCCGCTCCCCGAGGGCTCGGGCGCCGAGATGTGGAAGGCATCGGCGGTCATGGCGCCGCCGGCCACCTCGGCGATGATCGTGGCCCCGCGCCGCTCGGCATGCTCGGCCGACTCGATGACCATCACTCCGGCCGCCTCCCCGAAGACGAACCCGTCCCGGTTGGCGTCGAAGGGCCGCGAGGCCTTCTCCGGCTCGTCGTTGCGCTTGGAGAGGGCCCCCATGTTGGCCAGCGCGGCGAAGGCGACCGGCATGATGGCGCTCTCGGTGCCGCCGGTGATCACCACGTCCGCGTCGCCGTGCTCGATCAGCCGCTGGGCCTCGATGAAGGCCTGGATCCCCGACGCGCAGGCGGCGACCGAGGTGACCACCGGGCCGCGCAACCCGTTCTGGATGCTCACCTGGCAGGCGGCCATCGACGGGGAGAGCATCGGCACCATGAAGGGCGAGACGCGGGGGCCACCCTTCTCCAGGTAGGTCTGGTGGCCCATGGCCACCTCGTCCAGCCCTCCGCCACCGGTGTTGATGACCACCGCGATGTCGTCGCGGTTGGCGTCGTCGATCACCAGCCCCGAGCGTTCGATCGCCTGGTTGGCGGCGGCCACCGCCAGCTGGCTGAAGCGCGCCATGCGCCGGGCGGCCTTGAAGTCCATCCAGTCACGCGGGTCGAAGTCCTTCACCTCGGCCGCGATGCGGACCTCCTCGCCCGAGGCGTCGAAGGCCCGGATGGGCGCCACGCCGGACGTCCCGGCCACGAGGTTGGTCCAGTACTCCTCAGCCGTGTTGCCGATGGGCGTCACCGCGCCCAAGCCGGTGATGACCGCCCGGCGCGCCGGGTCGGTCACGCGTCCGCCTCCCAGCGCCGGAAGATCACCGTGCTGTTGTGCCCGCCCAGGCCCATGGAGTTGGAGAGGGCGACCCGCGCATCGGTCTGGCGGGCCGTGTTCGGGACGTAGTCCAGGGTCAGCTCCGGGTCCGGGTGCCGGTAGTTGATGGTCGGCGGCAGGCACCCGGTCTGCACCACCTTCACGCAGACGAAGCCCTCGAACGCACCGGCGGCACCCATCATGTGGCCGGTCATGCTCTTGGTCGAGCTGACCGCCAGCTTCCGCGCGTGCTCGCCGAAGACGTCCTCGATGGCCACCGACTCGTAACGGTCATTGAGCGGCGTGCTGGTGCCGTGGGCGTTGATGTAGTCGACCTCCTCCGGGCCGATGCCGGCGCGCGCCAGCGCGGCGCGCATGGCCCGCGCGTTGCCCTCACCGCGCTCGGCCGGGGCGGCCATGTGGAAGGCGTCCGCCGACGAGCCGTAGCCGATGACCTCGGCCAGCGGCGTGACGCCCCGCGCGGCGGCATGCTCGGCCTCCTCCATGACCAGTACCGCAGCGCCCTCGGAGACCACGAAGCCGTTGCGGGTGGCGTCGAACGGGCGGCTGGCGACGGCCGGGTCGTACTCGCCGGTGTCCGGGTCGATGGGCGTGCCAAGCGCCTTCATCTGGCTGAAGCCGGCCAGGGCCAGGGGCACCACCACCGCCTCGGTGCCGGCGCCCAGCATCAGGTCCGCCTGGCCGCGGACGATGGCCTCCATGGCCTCACCGATGGCGTGACCGCCGGTCGCGCAGGCGCTGACCACCGCCAGGTTGTGGCCGCGGATGCCGTACTGGATGGCCACCATGCCCGAGGCGGCGTCCGGGATCATGTGCGGCAGCAGGAAGGGCGACACCCGGCTGGGGCCGCGCTCCCGGAGTGTCTGCAGCCCGTCGCTGATCATGCCGATGCCGCCGATGCCGGTGCCCATCACGATCCCGAAGCGGCCCGGGTCGGCCTGGGAGGCGTCCAGCCTGTCGTCGGGACCCAAGAGCCCGGCGGAGCGCAGCGCCTCGCCGGCGGCCGCCACCGCGAAGTGGGTGTTGCGGTCGTGGCGGCGCACGTCCCTGGCGTCCATGTACCGGGTGGCGTCGAAGCCCTTGACCTCGCCGGCCACGCGGACCTCGAACGGGGAGGCATCGAAGAGCGTGATGTCGGCGATCCCGGAGCGGCCGGCGATCAGCGCCTCCCAGGACGCATCGGCCCCGATGCCGACCGGGGAGACCACACCGAGCCCGGTGACGACGACCCGACGCTGCTTCACTGCGGGAGCCAGAGTCCTTCCGCTCCGGGGTTGTCGACGGCGTGCGCGCGCAGGTTCGGGGTGATGCGCCGGATCAGGCCGGTCAGCACCCGCCCGGGGCCGACCTCCACGAAGTCCGTGACCCCGTCGGCCGCCATGCGGCGCACGGAGTCGGTCCACTGCACCCCGTGGACGAGGTGCTCGGTCAGCTCGCGGCGCAGCCCGTCCGCGGTCTGGATGACCGAGGCGTGGACGTTGCCCAGCATCGGGATCTTCGGGTCGCGGAACGGCACCTTGGCCAGGATGCGGCCGAACTCGTCGCGCGCGCGACGCATCAGCGGGGAGTGGCTGGCCACGCTCACCGTGAGCTGCACCGCGCGACGGGCGCCGACCGTCTTGCTCATCTCCAGGGCGAAGACCAAAGCCGGGATCACCCCGGACAGGACGATCTGTCCCGGGGCGTTCGCGTTGGCCACGCTGATCTCGCCGTGCCGGCGGGCGCTCTCGACCACCTCCTCGACCTGCTCGTCGCTCAGGCCGATGACGGCGCCCATGCCGCCCTCGATGCCGCGCTCCTGCATGATCCGCCCGCGCTCGCGGACCAGCCGGATGGCGGTCTCGAAGTCGATCGCCT
The DNA here is from genome assembly GCA_035687145.1 of Candidatus Zixiibacteriota bacterium. Lineage (GTDB taxonomy): Bacteria > Chloroflexota > Limnocylindria > QHBO01 > QHBO01 > DASRYM01. The sequence continues at coordinate 15,226 of DASRYM010000011.1, forward strand.
CGGCCGCCACGGCCGCCGCGTACTGGCCGGCGGAGTGGCCGGCCAGCGCCACCGGGCGCAGCTCGATGCCCCTCTCGGCGGCCTCGGCCTTCATAGCCTCCAGGTACGCCACGCTGGTGGCCAGGATGGCGGGCTGGGCGTTGACGGTCAGGTTCAGCTCGTCCTCCGGTCCCTCGGCGATGAGGCGGCTCAGGGGGAAGCCCAGCGCCGCATCCGCGCGCTGCATGATCGCGGCCGCCGCCGGCGAGCGCTGCAGCACGGCGCTGCCCATGCCCACGTACTGTGAGCCCTGGCCGGGGAAGACGAAGGCGTGGATGCGCCTGGCGGGCTGGCCCTGCGGTGCGGCTGCGTCGCTCATCGAGAAGTCAACCATGGTCGCGTCGGAACTGCGCGAGTATAGCCGGGAGCAGACGCCGGGCCTATCGGGGTGGCAGGCCGGGTGCTACGCCAGGGCCGCGTCGGCGGCAAAGCGGCGCACCACCTCGTACAGCACCGGGAGCCCGAACTCGAGGGCCGAGACCGGCAGCCGCTCGTCGTTGGCGTGGAAGAGCGACAGGAACGGCACGTCCGGGTCCAGGCGCAGCGGGGCGAACCCGTAGGTCGGGATGCCCAGCAGGGAGAGGCCCTTCGCATCGGTCCCGGGGGTGATCATCATCGGCAGGGGAGTGGCCTCCGGGTCAGCCGCGCGCAGCGCGGACTCCATGAGCCGCACGATCTCGGCCTGCGGGTCGCACTCGACCGGCGGCATGGTGAAGACCGATTCCACGGTCACCTCCTGGCCGGCCACCTCCTGCAGGGACGCCAGGAAGGCCGCCTGGTCGGTGCCGGGCAGGGTGCGCACGTCGATCTCCGCCTCCCCCGCGCCGGGCACCACGTTCACCTTCTGCCCGGCGTGGATGACGGTGGGCGTGACGGTGTCGCGCAGCATGGCGTCCAGCGAGCGACGCAGCACCGGGTCGGGGACCATGTCCTCCAGCACCGATCGCGCCCCGGCGTCGTCGCCGGCCTCCGCCAGGCGCGCCACCTCGCCCAGGCCCAGGCCCTCGAGGAAGCCGCGCACCACGGGGATGACGCGCGACCGGCGGGGCGCGGCCGCCAGGCGGCCGACGGCGTTCGCCAGCTTGATGGCTGCGTTGTCCGGCGACGGCATGGAGCCGTGGCTGGGGGTGCCCGAGGCGCGCACGCGGGTCCAGACGATGCCCTTCTCGGCGACCTGGATGCCGTAGACGCGGCGCCCGCCGACCGTCATCGAGTAGCCGCCCACCTCGTTCAGGGCGGCGGCCGCCGGCCGGCCGTCCGCGTCCGAGAACAGGCCCGGGCGCTCGCGCACCCAGTGCAGCGCGCCGTGCAGGCCGCCGGCCTCCTCGTCGGCGACGGCGGCGAAGATGACGTCCCGGCGCAGCGGCACGCCGGACCGATGGAGCTCCAGCATCACGCCCAGCTCCATGGCCACCATGTCCTTCATGTCCACCGCGCCGCGGCCCCAGACCACGCCGTCCACCAGCTCGGCGCCGAACGGGTCGCGCGACCAGGAGGATGCCTCGACCGGCACCACGTCCAGGTGGGAGAGGAGCACCAGCGGCGGGTCGGGGTCGGCGACGCTCGTGCGCAGGCGGGCGAAGCACGAGCCGCGGCCGGGGACGGTCTCCAGCACCTCGGCCGCGATGCCGGCCCCGGCGAGCACCTCCGCGCAGTAGCGGGCGGCCGCCGCCTCGCCGCCGGTCGAGTCGCGGCCTGCGGCGCCGTCCGGCACGCCCGGCGGGTTGACGCTCGGGATGCGGATCAGCTCGCGCAGGTGCGTCACGCACTCGGCCGTGGCGCGCTGCACGTCCCGCATGGCCGTCAGCGGTACCGCGCCGGAGCGGCCGCGCCGGCGCGCTCCACGGCAGGCCCCAGCCCCGCCCCCTCCAGGCGGCGGTTGACGAGCACCGCCAGCGGAGCCTCGGCGGCGAGCAGGGCGAGGGCCACGGCGAGCAGCATCGGCGCCTCGCGGTGCACGCCCAGGACGAGCAGCGCCACCAGGAAGAGCAGGTGGATCGCCAGGCGCGAGGCGAAGGCCAGCCGCAGGTCAAGGATCGCCGTGCGCTGGCCATCGGGCGGCATGCGGTTCGGTCCCCGGGTCGCGCGGACGGCCAGGGCACAGAAGACGGCGAATGCCACGGCGAACAGGTGCAGCCCGCCGCCGGGGGCGTCATCGGTCAGCGGCTTGAGCCAGACGAAGGGCAGCAGGCCGGCCAGCAGCAGGCCGAAGGCCGGCAGCGGCACGGCAAGCTGCAGCCACTCCAGCGCGGGGCGGCCGCGGGAGGCGTCGCGCAGCCATCGGCTCACCAGGCTGAAGCCCAGGGCCACGAAGAGCCACGCGTAGAAGTTGCCGGCCGGGACGCCGAACCAGCCGTCGCTGGGGCCGACGCCGCGCCACGTCCAGAGGCCCATGCGGATGGCGACCGCGTCGAAGGCCAGGTCCAGGCTGATGGCCAGCACCGCATCGACCACCGGCGCCAAACGGCGCCGAACGCCGAGCGCATCGGTGATGCGCATGGCTCCGGCCAGGATGAGCGCCCAGGTGAGGCCGATGGCGACCGGTGCCCGGTCGACGACCACGATCCAGTCAGCGCTGTAGTGGTACGTCCCGAAGATGAGCTGGTCGCCCTCCTCGAGGAGGACGCCGAAGGCCGCGGCGCTGACCAGCTCCAGGAACGGCAGCCGCCCGCGACGCAGCGCGGCGACGGCGGCGGCGAGGAAGAAGAGGCCGACCCCGAGCTCGAGGCCGGCGTACCCGGGATGCATGTGAGGACCGATGATACGGTCCTCACCACTCGAGGGTCGCAGCCCCTCCGGCCAGCTGCTCGACCACGAAGGCCGCGTTCACGATGCGCGCGCCCGGGATGAGGTCCTCCTCGGTGATGCCGCGTGGCTTGGTGCAGGCGTCGCAGGCCCAGATCTCGCCGCCGTTGGCCACGAACTGGCCGATGAGCTCGCCGAGCGGCGGCAGCCCGTCCGGGGCCGACGGGTCGTCGGTGATCACCTCCAGCAGCTGTCCCGGTTGCAGCCGGCGCATGCGGTCGGCGACGAGCGGCGTGAAGGTGGCGCACGACGCACCCGTGCCATCCAGGTGGGCGATCGGCTGAGGCGGGGTGCTTTCCTGCGGGTCGGTCATCGGGTCCCTTTGGTTCCGAAGCGGGCGGCGAGGCCGCCGGAGGGTTCACCGACCGGCATGCCTCGCCATGGCGCGTGCTAGGGGCAGGGGAGCACCGTGGTGAGCGTCACCGGGTTCTGGCTGAAGGCCGCTCCGGGCGCGCCCAGGTGGAAGTTGGCGTGGAGGTTGTCGATCGCGCGCTGGAGCTCGTTCCTGCAGATGCCCAGGGCGATGGGCACCGGTCCGTTGCCCGGGGTGGTCAGGTAATGCTGGTGCAGCGGCACGGCCAGGCTGGCCGAGACGCTCAGCATCACCAGCAGGGTTGCGGCGAGCAGCGCGGTGACGAGTCGTCGCATGGGGTCCTCCCGTTCGAGCTGCCGGTGCCGATGTCGACCGGCACCGGTTGGTCGGCAGGCAGGCTATGGCGTCCCCGCCCGCCGCACATCGGCGCCAGCACGCAAACCGCAGTGGGGCGTTGGGAGCCGGATGGCGGGGTGCACGCAGGCGAGAAGGCTCAGCCGCCTCCGCGCAGCATGGCGGCAACCGCAGCGGTGCGGGCCGCCTTCCCCGACAGCCCCAGCTTGAGGTACGCGTTCGAGAGGTGGCGCTCGGCGGTCCGAACGCTGAGGACCAGCCGAGCGGCGATGTCGGAGTTGGTCAGTCCATCAGCTGCCAGGCACAGGATCTCGCGCTCGCGAGCGGTCAGGCCGTGCAGGCCATCGGTCCAGGGCAGCTCGTCCGGCTGTCGACCGGGGGTGGCCAGGAAGGCGCGCAGCTCGCGGACGAAGAGTCGCCAGGCCGGCTCGTGCTCGAGCAGGATGTGGTTGCGGCTGTCGAGGAGCACCAGGCGCGCGCCGGGGATGCCCGACGCCAGCTCGCGTGCCTCGTCCAGGGTCGCGGCCCGGTCGCGGCGGGCCTGGATCACCAGCGTCGGGACGCGCACCCGCGGCAGGAGGTGGCGGACGTCCGCGGCCATGCGCGCCACGCGGGCCTCGATCGCGTTCCGGGTGGAGATGGACAGGCGCTGCAGGTCGTCGAACCAGCGCATCTGCTCCTCGCTGGCATCCGGGATGAAGCGCGAGGTGAAGACCCTCCGAAAGAGGGGGTCGTGGCGCGCCCAGCCGGCGCGGATGAGGCTCAGGTAGGCGTCCTCCTCGGCCCGGCGCTCTTCGGTCCATTCCGGTGGTCCCGCCCAGGCGCCGAAGAGGACGAGGTGGGTGACCCGTTCCGGGTGGCGGGCCGCGTAGTCGATGGCCACCTGGCCGCCCTGCGACATGCCGAGCAGCGCGAAGCGATGCAGGCGCGCGGCGGCGACCACCGCTTCGAGGTCCCGGACGCGCGCCTCCAGCGAGAAGTCGGTCACCTCCCAGTCGGACAGGCCGGACCCGCGCTCGTCGTAGCGGACGAGGGTGCTGAACTTGCCCAGGTCGCGCAGCAGGTGGCGCCACACCGGGCTCTGCCAGTCGAACTGCAGGTGGGACAGCCAGCACGAGACGTTGATCAGCGGCGGCCCGCTGCCGTGCTGCGCCCAGGCCAGGCGAGTCCCGTCCGCCGAGCGGGCGAAGCGGATGTCCTGCTGCTCCTCGCTCTGAACCGGAAGCTCAGCGTATGCCATGGAATCCTCCCCGCCGTTGATCATAGGGAGCCGGGCAACCCGCGCCCCATGCACCGCGCCGGCGACCCGCGTGCGGAGAGTGGAACCGGGGTGGCGGTAGAATCGACGTCACCATGACGACCGAGGTCCGGGCACCCACCGTCCCCATCTACCTTGCCGGCGAGTTCGTGGAGGCGGGGACGCCGCTGGAGGTCCGCAACCCGGCCAGCGGCGAGCTGGTGGCGACCACCTTCCAGGCGGGGCCCGAGGAGCTGGAGCGCGCGACGGTCGCCGCGGTGGAGGCGTTTCAGCAGACCTGCCGGCTGGCCAGCTACCAGCGCCGCGACGTGCTGGCCCACGTGGCGCAGCGCATCAGCGAGGAGGCGGACGAGCTGGCCGACCTGCTGACCGCCGAGTCCGGCAAGCCGATCAAGGACGCCAGGGGGGAGGTGGCGCGCGCCAGCCTCACCTTCCGTACCGCCGGCGAGGAGGCGCTGCGCATCACCGGGGAGTGGCTGCCGCTGGACTGGAACGCGGCCAACCGCGGGCGGAGCGGGATCGTGCGCCGCTACCCGATCGGGCCGGTGGCCGGCATCAGCCCCTTCAACTTCCCGCTCAACCTCGCGGCGCACAAGGTGGCGCCGGCCATCGCCGCCGGCTGCAGCATCGTCCTCAAGCCGCCGTCCAAGGACCCGCTGGTCATGCTGCGCGTGGCCCGCTACCTGGACGAGACGGACCTGCCCGCGGGAGCGGTCAGCATCCTGCCCATGGACCGGCCCACCGGCGACGCCATGGTCGGCGACGAGCGGTTCAAGCTGCTCAGCTTCACCGGGTCGCCATCGGTCGGCTGGAAGATGAAGGCCGCCGCCGGCAAGAAGAAGGTGGTCCTCGAGCTGGGCGGCAACGCCGGGGCGGTGGTGGACGAGACGGCCGACCTGGACTGGGCGGTCAGCCGCCTGGTGTTCGGTGCCTTCGCCTACGCCGGGCAGGTGTGCATCAGCGTGCAGCGCATCTACGTGGTGGAGGCCATCTGGGACGCCTTCGTCGAGCGCTTCACGGCCGCCGTGCGCCAGGTCAAGGTGGGTGACCCGCGCGACCCGGCCACCGACCTGGGGCCGATGGTCGACCGCGCCGCGGTGGAGCGCACCCGCGAATGGGTCAACGAGGCCCTGGAGCGCGGCGCACGCGCCCTGGTCGGCGGCGAGCCGGACGGCCAGTTCTACCCGCCCACGGTGCTGGTGGACGTGCCGAAGGACGCGCGGGTGTGCGGCGAGGAGGTCTTCGCCCCGGTGGTCAACCTCTTCCCGGTGCCGGACTTCGCCACCGCCCTGCGCGAGATCAACGACAGCCGCTTCGGCCTGCAGTGCGGGCTCTTCACCAACGACCTGGAGCGCACCCTGACCGCGCACGACGAGCTGGAGGTGGGCGGCGTCATCGTCAACGACATCCCCACCTGGCGGATCGATCCCATGCCGTACGGCGGGGTGAAGGACTCCGGGCTGGGGCGCGAGGGCCTGCGCTACAGCATCGAGGACATGACCGAGCCCCGGCTGCTGGCCTTCGCCCGCCCGCTGTAGGGCTCGGACGGGTGGATCGCGACCTGGCATGGCAGGTGGGGGCCGGCGCATGACGGTCACCACCCGCTACGCCCGTGTGCTGCGCGCCGACGAGCTGCGCGACGGCGAGCTCATCCCGGTCGAGATCGACGGCACCCCGCTGGTGCTGGTGCGCCACGCCGGCGAGTTCTTCGCCGTGCAGAACAACTGCACCCACCGGGACTTCCCGCTGTCGGCGGCCGGCTTCGACCCGCGCGACGAGGTGCTGGTCTGCGCCTGGCACGGGGGCTGTTTCGACGTGCGGACCGGCGAGGCGGTCGTGCCGCCCGCCACCGAGCCGGTCGAGACCTTCCCGGTCCGGGTCAGCCCCGAGGGCTGGGTGGAGATCGGCCTCACCGGCTCGCTGGCGCGGTAGGGGACGTCCGGCATGGCGCTCGAGGCGCTCCCCTTCGTCAACTGGATCTTCTGGACGGCGCTGGGCGGGGGCACGCTGCTGGTGGTTGGCCTGACGGAGCTGCTGGGCGGCACGACCCGTGGCTACCGCCTGTTCATGTCCGCCCTGGTGCTGGTCTTCGCCGCCATCCTGCTGCTCTCCGAGCACAACCTGGCGCCGGGCAGCGAGGCGGACCGCACCGCCGGGCTGCGACGTCCCCTGGTGTGGGCCTACGCCGCCGTCTGCCTGGCCTACCTGGTGGCCTCGATCGCGAAGTGGCCGCGCTCCGGCCTGGCCATCGCCGGCGGGCTGCTGGGTATGGTCGCGCTGGTCACGCTGGCGAACGCCGGCGGGACCCTGAGCTCCACGCTCTTCGCGACGCACCTGATCGCGGCCGCCCTGGCGCTCGGCTCGGTCAACGCGGCCATGCTGCTGGGGCACTGGTACCTGGTCACGCCCAAGCTGTCGCCGGACCCGCTGCGGCGCATGATGTGGCTGCTGATCGCCGCCCTCCTGCTGCAGGGCGTGGCCTTCTGGGTTTCCATCCTGACCGTCAGCAGCGGGCCGCTGGGCGGGCCGATCGGCTGGCTGACCTGGCTGCGGCTGATGGTGGGGATCGCGCTGCCGATCGTGATCACCGTGCTGGCCATCCTGGCCAGCCGGGCCCCCAGCCTCCAGGCCAGCACCGGCCTGCTGTACATCGGCCTGGCCTTCGTCATGGCCGGCTCCATCGCCGGGGCCAGCATCACCTACCTGACCGGGGTCCCGGTCTAGGCCGATGCGGATCACGGTGCGCACCTTCGCGCAGCTCCGGGACCTGTCGGCCGATCGGCTGGTGCTCGAGCTGCCGGTGGGCTCGCGCCTGGCCGATGCCTGGGCCGTCCTGGCGGAGCGCTACCCGGCCGTGGAGCCGCACCGCCCGCACGTGCTGGCCGCTCGCAACGCGGCCCACGCCGGCTGGGATGAGCCGCTGGTCGACGGCGACGAGGTCGCCTTCCTCCCGCCGGTCTCCGGCGGCGGGTTCCACGGCCTGACCGATGGGCCGATCGACGTGGCCGCCCTGGAGCGGGCGGTGGCGGGAAGCGGCCACGGCGCGGTGGTGACCTTCGTCGGACGGGCGCGCGACACCGCCGATGACGGGCGGACGGTGCTGGAGCTGGAGTACGAGGCCTACCCGGAGATGGCCGAATCGGTCCTGGCCGAGATCGCGCGCGAAGCCGAGGCACGCTGGCCGGGGACCGCGGTGGCGGTGGTGCACCGCCTTGGCGTGGTGGCCATCGGCGAGGCGGCGGTCGCGATCGTCACCGCCTCGGCGCACCGGTCCGCCGCCTACGAGGCCAACCGCCACGTCATCGAGGCCATCAAGCGGCGGCTGCCGATCTGGAAGCGGGAGCGCTTCGCCGACGGCAGCGAGTGGAAGCGGCCGGGCGCCTAGCAACCCGCGGCTGGCGCGATGCGGTGACAGCGTGCACAATGCCGCACTGACATGACCCCCAAGCCCGGGCAGATCCGCTGTCCCACCTGCCATCGTTCGACCCCGCCGGCGGCGTACTGCACGCAATGCGGCACGCCGATCCCGGCATCGGCCCAGATCCGGCCCCGCGGCCTGGACCGCGAGGAGCTCGAGGCGCGCATTCGCGGCCGGCGGCCCAGCGACGCCTTCCGGCGCGGGTCGCTGGCCGATGAGGGAGGCGGCGGGTACCTCCCGTTCACCCCCGAGCCGGAGGACCGCCTGGCGGTCCGCGATCCGGACGAGCAGCCGACCCGCCGGGTCGACCGCCTGGCCAACCAGCCGGCGCCGCCCGTGCAGGAGCCGCCGCCGGCCCACGAGGCCCCAGCGGAGCACCCAGCGGAGCCGGCCTGGCCGCAGGAGCCGCAGCTCGGGGCCGGGTCCCGGCCCCACGCGCAGCCCCAGTACACCGAGCCCCAGTACACCGAGCCCCAGTACGAGGAGCCGTACGCCTACGACGATCAGCCCTACGGCGCGCCGGAGGACGCCTACGCCTATCCGTACGCGGAGGAGCGGCGCGGTGGATCGTCGGCCCTGCCGATCATCGGCTTCGCGGCCCTGTGCGTCCTGGCCCTGGCGGTGGGCGCCGTCCTGGCGGGCATCTTCACCGGCGACGACGGCGTCGGCCTCGCCACCCCGACGCCTTCAGTCGAAGCCACGCCGGAGGCGACTCCAGAGCCGACGCCGCAGGCCACGGCGCCGCCGCCGAGCGCATCGGCTGGTCCCGCCACCCCGGAGCCGGAGGACGGGCCGGTGGCCTTCCCGGACGGCGCGGTCTACGAGCTCCACGTCTGCGGCAGCAACGGCTACACGCCGGACCTGGACGGCTGCCAGGTCGACGGGCCGACCGATGACGGACGGGCGTGGATCCTGGTCGTCTTCGACAACGCCGCCGGCAGCGATCGGCTGGACCTCTCGCTGCGCTCGGGCGGCAGCACGCTCCTGGAGGAGACCCGCCAGCTGGGTGAGGTGGTGGACTGCTCGCCGACCTGCGCCCACGGCCTGATCTACGGGCTGGTGCTGCAGGGCCTGGACCCCAGCGACTACGAGGTCGTCGTCCGGCGCAACGGCGAGTTCGCCGACCGGGTCAGCTTCACCGTCGGCGGCTGAGCGCCGCCGCGCTGCGCGCGCTTCCTCGCCGATGGCCCTCAGTCGATGGGGCGCGGCGCCTGGTCGCGATCGCGCCGCTTGGCGGCCAGCGCGCTGAGCGCTTCCAGCACACAGCGGTGGGCCGCCGCGGCGGTCACCTCCGAGACGTCGTAGGGGGGCGAGACCTCGACCACGTCCATCCCGGCCAGCTCCACGGCCGACACCACCTGGCGGATGGCGCGCAGCAGCTCGCGGGTCAGCAGGCCGCCCGGCTCGGGCGTGCCGGTGCCGGGAGCCATTCCCGGGTCGAGGACGTCAATGTCCACCGACAGGTAGATCACCTCCGGCCCGTCGAGGGCCTCGGCGATGGCATCGGCCACCACTGCCTCCGCGCCGCGCTCCTCGATCTCCGTCATCAGGTGCCAGCGCAGCTCGTGGCGTCGCATCCAGTCCAGCGTCTCGGGCGGTGGCCAGTAGCCGCGCAGGCCGACCTGCACGAAGTTGCGGCCGGCCACGGCGCCCGACTCGATCAGGCGGCGCATCGGCGTACCGTGCGAGTGGAGCACGCCCCAGGTGGTGGCGGCGGTGTCGGCGTGGGCGTCGAAGTGCACCACTCCCAGCCGGCGCGGCGCCACCGCCTCGGCCACCGCCGACGCCGACGGGAAGGTGATCGAGTGGTCCCCGCCCAGCACGATCGGGATGGCCCCTGCCCGGGCCACGGCCCCCACCTTGCGCCGGATGACCTCGATCGAGCGCTCCGGGTTGCTCGGGATGATCGGCGCGTCGCCGGCGTCCACCACGTCCAGCCACTCGAAGGGGACCACGTCCAGCTGGAGCGAGTTCAGCGCCCCGGCGTGGTAGGTGGCGGCGCGGATGGCATGCGGGCCGAAGCGCGCCCCGGGTCGATGGCTGACGCCGTCGTCGTAGGGCACGCCGACGATCGCCGCGTCCGGCCGGCGCTCGGCCAAAGCGGCGTCATCCAGCCACGGCAGCTTCTGGAAGCTGCGCGGGCCGACGTAGCTCGGCAGGTCGAACTCGTCGAACTCGGTGTACGGATCCGCCCCTACCGGGGGGTCCTCATCGTTGGGGCCGCGGTGACGGTGGCGGCGCTGGTCATCGGCCATGCTCAGATGGCGGACGTCCTCTCATCGGCCCGGCGAGCGCCGTCGCGGCGCGGAGCAGGCCCGCCGGCCGGTCCGGCCGATCCTAGCAGAGCGCAACGGCGCCCAGCGCGGCCGCTGCTACCATCGGGCCGATGGCCTCCACCCGTCGCACCTACACCATCGAGGAGGCGAACGCCCTGCTGCCGGAGGTGCGCGCCGTGCTCCTGCAGCTCGCGGTGCAACACCACCATCGCCAGCAGGCGCACGAGGAGCTGCACGACCTGCTGGTCGGCAATCGGGCCGAGGCCGTGGCCGAGCGCGAGGCGCGGCTGGAGCGCGAGATCGAGGAGCTGGAGGCGAACATCCGCAGCCTGCTCGGCCACCTGGCCAGCCTGGACGTCCAGGTGCGCGACCTGGAGATGGGGCTGGTCGACTTCCCCGGCCTGCGGGATGGACGCCCGGTCTGGCTGTGCTGGCGCCTGTCCGACCCCCGCGTGGCGCACTGGCACGGGACCGATGAGGGCTTCGCCAACCGCAGGCCGTGGTAGGCGAGGTCCGGTACGTGGTCATCGGCGACAGCGCGCTGGACGTGAGCGTGCGGCCATCCCAGCCGATGCGCCCGGCGGGTGACGTGCCGGCCGCCATTCACCTCGCCGCCGGCGGGCAGGGCGCCAACGTGGCGGTCCGCCTGGCACGGGCCGGCGAGACGGTGACGCTGCTGACCGGCCTGGCCGATGACGCGGCCGGCGGCCTGCTGCGCGCCGCCCTGGGCACCGAGGGCGTGCGCCTGGTCGCGCTGCCCGTAGCGCGCTCCACGACGGTGGTGGTCCTGCTCGACGTGTCGGGGGAGCGCAGCATGCTGTCGGACCGGGCCACGCTCCGGGTGCCGTCCGCGGACGCGCTGGCGGGCGCGGAGTGGATCCACTGCTCCGGCTACCCGCTGCTCGACGACGAGAGCGGCGACGTGCTTGGTTCGCTGCTCGGCGGCCGGTCGGCGGGGGTCCGGCTGAGCGTGGCCGGCGGCTCCGTCCCGCCCGACCCGGTGCGCGTGGCGCGCCTGCGCCGGCGCCTGGAGGCCGCCCACCCCGACCTGCTGGTGGTGAGCCGTCAGGAGGCGGCGTCCCTCCTCGGCACGGCACCCGTCGCGGCGCCCGCCGCCGCCGATGCCCTCCTGACGGTGGCGCCCGTGGTGGTCGTCACCGAGGGCGCGGCCGGCTCGGCGGCGGCCACGGCCGCCGGCCAACGGGTTCACGTCCCCGCGGCCGAGGCCGCGGTGGTCGACACCACGGGGAGCGGAGACGCCTACACCGCCGCCCTCCTGGCGCGTCTTGCCCGCGGTCCGTGGCCGCCGGACCCGGCCACGCTCCAGGAGGCCATGACCGCGGCCGGCCTGCAGGGCGCGCGGGTGGCCGGCGTGCTCGGCGCCCAGGGCCGGGTGGAGGGCGAGGCGTGACGGCCGGCGACCTGCTCCAGGTCTCCGAGGAAGTGCGCGCCGCGCTCCACCATGGCCGGCCGGTGGTGGCCCTGGAGTCCAGCCTCATCGCGCAGGGGCTGCCCGCCCCGCACAACCTGGAGACTGCGCAGCGCGCCGAGGAGGCGGTGCGCAGCGCGGGCGCGGTGCCCGCCACCACGGCCGTGGCCAACGGCCGCCTGCTGCTCGGCGCCGATCGGCCGCTGCTCGAGCGCCTCGCGGACCCCTCCACGAGGCCGGCCAAGGCCGCGTCCCGCGATCTCGGCCCGCTGCTGGCGTCCGGCAGCCTGGCCTCGACCACCGTGTCGGCGACCATGCGCATCGCCCACCTGGCCGGCGTCCGCGTGTTCGCCACCGGCGGGATCGGCGGCGTGCACCGCGGGGCCGCCACCAGCTTCGACGTCTCCTCGGACATCGACGAGCTGGCCGCCACTCCGGTGGCCGTGGTCTGCTCGGGCGCCAAGTCCATCCTGGATTTGCCGGCCACCCTGGAGGTCCTCGAGTCGCGGCGCGTCCCGGTGGTCGGCATCGGCACCGACCAGCTACCCGCCTTCTACGCCGCCGCCTCAGGCCTGCCGGTCCCGCACCGGGTGGACGGCCCGGCCCGGGCGGCGGCCGCCGTCCGCGCTCACCTGGAGCTGCCGGGCGCCGGCGGCATCCTCCTCGTCCAGCCGCCCCCGGCCGACGTGGCGCTCGACGCCGGGGAGGTCGACCGCTGGATCGCGTTCGCCCTCCGGGAGGCGGAGCGCGCCGGCGTGCGCGGCGGCGCCGTCACGCCCTTCGTCCTCAACGCGGTCGCCGAGGCGTCGGGCGGCCGGACGCTGCTGGCCAACATCGGCCTGATCGTCAACAACGCCCGGACCGCCGGCGCGGTGGCCGTGGCGCTCGCGCGCACCGCTCAGGACGGGCCGGGGCCGTGACCGCGCGGCCGGGAGGGAGTATGCTGCCGCCCGACCTCATCGGCCCCTGGCGCTAGGAGGGTGGCATGCGGATCTACGAGGGCAGCCCGCGGCAGGACTGGGAGGAGGTGCTGCGTGCCATCGGCGCCTTCGCCGACCGGGAACGGCTGAAGGAGCTCCTCTTGCTGGAGCTCGAGGAGGGCTTCCTGCTGCAGGGGCTGTCGGTGGCCGTCGGCGGCGCCGACTCCGACACCTACGGGGCGCTGACCAAGCGCACCTACGAACTGCTGGACGACCAGGTGGCGCAGCTCATGGAGGAGGCGGCCGCCAACCGCGGCACGGCGGAGAGCGAGATCCCGCACGCCGGCCTGGAGAACTACTACCAGCAGGCGCTGCGCATCATCGGCAACTGGGTCGACCGCGAGCACGCCCGCGACCTGTTCTTCTTCGAGCAGGACGGCTCCTTCGTGCTGCGCGTCCTGCAGGCCGGCGGCGGGGCGGTCGGCCACCAGCTGGCCGAATTCACGCGGGACGAGATTGTGGCTATGATCGAGGCCGCACCGCAGCAGCGAAACGCGGCGCCGGAAGGCGCTGGCGCGCCGACTCAGGAGGCCTCGTGATGAAGGCGTTGAAGGTTCTGCTCATCAGCCTCGCCGCCCTGGTGGCGGCCATGATCGTGATCCCGCTGACCATCCTCGCCGGGCTCTTCGTGTGGCTCAAGCTCACCGAGGAGACCGAGGAGGACGACCTGGAGATCGAGGACACCGTCTAGTCCTGGCCCTTCCAGACCATGCACCCATGCGGGCGCCCGGACGGCGCCCGCATCGCGTCCTCACCCCGTGGCCAGGCCCCAGGCCGCCGTCCAGCACACCGCCGCCAGCAGCATGCCGTACCACAGCCGGCGCGAGCTGGCATAGCCCTGGCCGATGGCGGCCAGGCCCAGCACCCCGAACCCACCGGTCACGAGGTCCACCCGGCCGGACAGCACGAAGGCGGCGCCGATGCCGGCACCCACCGCCAGCGCCAGTCCGAAGGCCACCAGGTGCGAGGTGCGACGGCCGAGCACCTGGGCCAGGCTGCGCGATCCGAGCCGCTCGTCCGCGTCCCAGTCCCGGCCCAGGTTGGCCAGGTGGGCCGCCGCGGCGAATGGGCCGACCAGCGGCACGCCGGGCAGCACCCGCTCCAGCGGGACGCCGACCCCGGCCGCGACCCACAGCGGCAGCAGGCTGAAGCTGACCACGTAGGGCACCACCGAGAGCGGGGTGCGCGAGAGCCACAGGTTGTAGGCCAGCGCGGACGCGGTGGCGGCCAGCCCAAGGCCCAGCGCCACACCTCCCAGCCGCAGCGAGGCGGCCAGCTGCAGGGCCAGGCCGGCCGAGGCGAGCCAGAGCGCGGCGCCGGGCGTGGTGTCGCCCGCGGCCAGCGGCTTGTCGAGGCGGCCGGCGGCCTGGTCGCGCCCGCGGTCCACGAGGTCGTTGATGGCGCCGGTGAAGACCTGGGACCCGGCCACCGCCGCCACCGTGAACAGCCAGCGGCCGTCCGGTGCGCCGCCGGCCTGCGACAGCAGGATCGCCCCCAGGGCCGCCGACAGCAGCGTCACCGCCGCGGCCGGCGCCGGGTGGATGAGGCGCAGCCAGGCCAGGGCGCGTCGCACGCCGCCATGCTAGTGGGGGAGGGGACTCGGGGGATTGGCACGCGCGGTGCATTGGCGATGCACCGCATGACGATATCGAACCACGTGACCGTCCCGCGGAGCGGCCCGGTGCAGCGACTGGTCGCCACCCTCGAGGCGCGGCTCCGCCGGCAGCGCGAGCTGCTCTGGCACCCGCGCCTGGAGCTGGCGGCCGCCCGCCAGATGGCCCGCACCAACCGCCGGCTGGTCGCTCTCCGCCGCACCCCTCGCTGAGCGCCGCCGCAGCACCACCCATCCGTGGTGTGACGCGCGGGACCGTGCCAGAGGCAGGGCGCGGCTCGCTGAGCGCCTCCGGGCCGCACGGCGCGTCGGCGCGCGCTAGAATCGGAAAAACCCCGGAGGAACCCATCAACCGATGCCGAAGTATGTCTTCGTCACGGGCGGCGTCACCAGCTCGCTCGGCAAAGGCATCACCGCCGCCTCCATCGGGCGCATCCTGAAGGCCCGCGGCATCCCGGTCTCCATCCTCAAGCTCGACCCCTACATCAACATCGATCCGGGAACGATGTCGCCGTACCAGCACGGGGAGGTGTTCGTCACCGATGACGGCGCCGAGACGGACCTCGACCTCGGCCACTACGAGCGCTTCATCGACGAGAACCTGTCCCAGGCGTCGAACGTCACCACCGGCCGCATCTACCAGTCGGTGATCGCCAAGGAACGGCGCGGCGACTACCTGGGCGGGACGGTGCAGGTCATCCCGCACATCACCAACGAGATCAAGGAGCGCATCGCGCGCGTCGCGCGCGAGGGCACCGGCAGCGTGGCCGCCAGCGGCATGGCGCAGCACGGGGTGGTGATCGTCGAGGTGGGCGGCACCGTGGGCGACATCGAGTCGCTGCCGTTCCTGGAGGCCATCCGACAGATGCGCAAGGACGTCGGCCGTCGCAACGTGCTGTACGTCCACGTCACCTGGCTGCCGCAGATCGGCGCCACCGGCGAGCTGAAGACGAAGCCGACCCAGCACAGCGTCAGCACCCTGCGTGGCATCGGTATCCAGCCCGACGTCATCATCCTGCGCAGCGACGAGCCGATCGACGACGAGATCCTGGACAAGGTCGCGCTGTTCACCGACGTGGACGTCAACGCCGTCATCCCGCTGCGCACCGCGCCGAGCATCTACGAGGTGCCGCTCCAGCTGGAGCGCGCCGGGCTGGGCAAGCTGATCACCCGCGAGCTGGAGATCCCGCACGCTGAGCCGGACCTGTCCGATTGGCAGGACCTGGTGGCCCGCATTCGCGCGGCGCGGCCGGAGGTGGAGATCGCCATCGTCGGCAAGTACACCGAGCTGCCGGACGCCTACATCAGCGTGACCGAGGCCCTCAAGCACGCCGCCCTCCACCACCGGGTGGAGGTGAAGGTGCGCTGGATCCGCTCGGAGCACCTCGAGCGGCTCGAGCCCGAGGAGGTGGCCGACGAGCTGAAGGGCGTGGCGGGTGTCCTGGTGCCGGGGGGCTTCGGCTACCGCGGCGTGGAGGGCAAGGTGCGGGCCATCCGCTGGGCGCGCGAAAACAAGGTGCCCTACCTGGGCCTGTGCCTGGGCCTGCAGTGTGCGGTCATCGAGTTCGCGCGCTTCGTGCTCGGGACCGAGGACGCCAACTCGTCCGAGTTCAACGTCTTCACCGAGCACCCGGTCATCGACCTCATGCCGGACCAGATCGATGTCACCGACAAGGGCGGCACCATGCGCCTCGGCCTCTACCCGGCGCGCCTGGAGGAGGGCTCCAGGGTGCGCGCCGCGTACGGCGACGAGATCGCCTACGAGCGGCATCGCCATCGGTTCGAGGTGAACAACGCCTACCGCGAGCGGCTGTCCGAGGCGGGCATGTGGTTCAGCGGCGTCTCGCCCGACGGGCGCCTGGTGGAGTACATCGAGCTCCGCGACCACCCGTGGTTCGTGGCCACCCAGGCGCACCCGGAGCTCAAGAGCCGGCCCAACCGGCCGCACCCGCTGTTCCGTGACTTCGTCGGCGCCGCGGCGCGCCATGCCGGGCTGCCCATCGGCTCCGAGGAGCAGCAAGAGGTCGCGTCGCCCTCGGCCGGCACCGGCGCCCCGGCCGCCAGGACCGGCCGCTGACCGCCACCATGGCCACGCGCGTTCGCAAGCGCTTCAGCCTGGCGTCGTACGCCGCCGATCTCGAGCGCTTCCACGCCCGGCTGAACGAGGCCCACTACCGTGGCTGGGCCGGCCTGGACGAGGAGATGGGCCTGGCGACCATCTACGCCGACCATGCCGACCTGTTCACGGCCGAGGCGATCGACGCGCTCCGCGGGCTGGTGGCCGGCGAGGGTGATGAGGCTGCCCAGGCCCGCGTCCTCCTGGAGTTCGCCGTGCAGCAGCACCTCGCCGCCGCGGTTGCCGACCTGACCGACCGGGTGGAAGCCGCCGAGGCGCGGGCGGTGATCATCTGGCGCGGCGAGCGCATCCCGTACCGTGAGGCGTGGACCCGGGCCGGGGACATCACCGGCCGTGCCGAGCGCAACGGGCTGGCCGCCTCGTACATGGAGGCGGTGGAGGCCATCAACCCGCTGCGCCAGGAGCGGCTGGAGACGATGCACGAGGCGGTCCGTGGGCTCGGCTTCGCGGACATGGCCGAGATGGTGCGCGAGACGGCTGGCTTCGACCCGCAGCAGCTGGCCGCCCAGCTGCGCGGCTTCCTCCTGGAGTCGGAGACGGTGTACTTCGCGGCCCTGCGCCGCTTCCTGGCGGAGATCGACATCGAGCAGGGCGACGCGACGCGCATCGACCTGGAGCACGTCATCCGCGGCGCGGCCTGGGACGCCTGGTTCGACGCCCGCGGCATGGTGCCGGCGCTGCGCGGCACGCTGGCCGGGCTGGGGATCGACCTGGACGGGCAGCGCAACATTTTGCTGGACATCGAGCGCCGGCCGCTGAAGCAGCAGCGCGCCTTCTGCACGCCGGTATCAGTGCCCGACGACATCCGGCTGGTCATGAAGCCGCGCGGCGGCTGGGACGACTACGCCGCGCTGCTCCACGAGGCAGGGCACGCGGAGCACTTCGCCCACGTGGCGCCGGACCTGCCGGTCGCCTACCGGCTGCTGGGCGACAACAGCCTGACCGAGGGGTACGGCCTGCTCTTCGAGCGGCTGGTGGGCATGCCCGCTTGGCTGGAGGAGCGGGTCGGCATGAAGGAGTCGGAGGCGTTGGCCTTCGCCGACTTCCAC
Source organism: Candidatus Zixiibacteriota bacterium (assembly GCA_035687145.1). Classification (GTDB taxonomy): domain Bacteria; phylum Chloroflexota; class Limnocylindria; order QHBO01; family QHBO01; genus DASRYM01. The sequence continues at coordinate 32,896 of DASRYM010000011.1, forward strand.
TCGTTCTGGTACCTGCTCCTGGTGCGCGCCCAGGCGGCGCAGCTGATGTACGAGCTGTACCTGCACTCCGGGGTCGAGCCGGTGCTGGCCCGCGAGCAGTTCGCCGGGATGCTAGGCCTGACGCTCGGGGTGAGCTACCCCCACGAAAGCTACCTGGCCTCGGTGGACGACGGCCTGTACGTCGCGCGTTACGTGCGGGCGGCCATGGTGGAGGGCAGCCTATCGGCCTGGCTGCGCGCAGCCTACGGCGAGACGTGGTGGCGGTCGCCGGAAGCCGGCGAGGCGTTGCGGCGCAGCTGGTCGCGCGGCCAGCAGTGGAATGCTGATGACGTGATTGCGCATCTCGGGTATGATGGCCTGGACTGGCGGCCGGTCCTGCGTCAGATCAGGACCCTGCTCATCGGCGAGATGAGCGGTTACGGCGGGCCCAACATCACCACCCGCGCCGGGACCCGCAAGGTCTGACCCAAGTTCTGCGCCGCCCATTCCAGGGACGACAGCGACATCCCCGAGCGTGCCCACGCCGTCCGTTGTCGCTCCGCCCACACACTTCCCGACGTGATCGAGGCACCCCCTACATGAATCTCGGTTGGCAGACGAGGCGGCCATGAGCGAAGAGACGACCAGGTCGCAGCGCCGCGGCCGCCCACGACGCCGCCAGGACGGCGGCCAGCGCCGGCAGCAGCCGCGTTCGTTCCAGCGCCGGCGGAATGACTACGCCACCGGCGGCTACTCGTCGATCTACGCCGGCCCGTTCCCGACGGACGACAACGAGCTGGAGGGGATGAACCTGGCCGACCTGCAGGCCAAGGACATCGAGGAGCTGCGCGAGCTGGCAGCCGAGCATGGGGTGGAGAACTACGAGGAGCTGGAGCACTCCGACCTCGTGCTCAAGCTGCTGGACGTGGTGCCGCTGGCCCCCGCCAGGGGGCGCCCGGAGCAGAACGGGCAGCCCGGCGTGGCCAGCGGCATCCTGGAGATCGTCGACGAGGGTTATGGATTCCTGCGACGCCACGGGGTGATGCCGTCGCCGGACGACATCTACGTGTCGTCGTCGCAGGTGCGTCGCTTCGGCCTGCGTACCGGTGACAAGGTCACCGGCCAGACCCGTCCGCCGAAGGACCAGGAGAAGTACTGGGGCCTGCTGCGGGTGGACACGGTCAACGGTGTTGACCCGGAGGTCGCCAAGCGGCGCCCCTACTTCGACACGCTGGTGCCGGTCTTCCCGGACGAGATGTACGACCTGGAGACGGACCAGAAGAACCTCACCCAGCGCCTGATCAACCTCATCAGCCCCATCGGCAAGGGACAGCGCGGCCTGATCCTCTCGCCGGCCAAGGCCGGCAAGACCACCGTGCTGAAGCAGATCGCGCACGGCATCACCCACAATTACCCCGACACCGTGCTCATGGTGGCCCTCATCGGCGAACGGCCCGAGGAGGTCACCGACATGCAGCGCAGCGTTGAGGGCGAGATCTACTCGTCCACCTTCGACGAGCCGACCGAGAACCACACTCGCGTGGCGGAGATGACGCTGGAGATCGCCAAGCGCCAGGTGGAGACCGGGCGTGACGTGGTCATCCTGCTCGACTCCATCACCCGCCTGGCGCGGGCGTACAACCTGGCCCTGCCGGCCAGCGGCAAGACCCTGTCCGGCGGCGTGGACCCGGTGGCCCTCTACCCGCCCAAGCGCTTCTTCGGAGCGGCCCGCAACATCGAGGGCGGGGGCTCGCTGACCATCATCGCCACCTGCCTGGTCGACACCGGGAGCCGCATGGACGACGTGATCTACGAGGAGTTCAAGGGGACCGGCAACATGGAGCTGGCCCTGGACCGCAAGCTGGCCGAGAAGCGCATCTTCCCGGCGATCGACGTCCTGCGCTCCGGCACCCGCCGCGAGGAGCTGCTGCTCGACGAGAACACGCTGAAGATGGTGTGGACCATGCGCCGCATGCTCAGCGCAGTCGGCCCCAACGAGGGGATCGAGCTGCTGATGCAGCGCCTGGCCAAGACCAAGAACAACGCCGAGTTCCTCGTCTCGCTGTCGAAGAGCGTCGAGGCCTCCGAGCAGCCACGTTAGGGACCGGTTCCTCAGGGCGACCCATGACCCTCGCGACGCGCAGGCTGCGTGCCGCGCTCCCGACGGTCGTCCTGTCGCTGGTCCTGGTCGCCTGCGGCCAGCCGGACGTCACGCGCTCGCCGAGCGCCGCGCCGTCGGTCTCGTCGGTGCCGTCAGCCCCGGCGACTCCGGCGACCGGCGAGGTGGTGCCGGCCCCCGGCTCGGACAGCGAGGTCTATGCGCCGAACCCGGGGGCCATCACGGTGGCCATCGATCCCGGTCACGGTGGCTGCCTGGACTGGGGCGTGCCCAACCCGTGGGACAACACCGTCGAGAGGGCCGAGAAGACCCACACCCTGGCCATCGGCCTGGCCCTTGCCGAGCTCCTCGAGGAGCAGGGCGTCAACGTGGTCCTGACCCGGACCGGTGATTCCGCCCTGGCGGGCGACGACTACCCCGACCTCGGCTGCCACGGCCCCGAATGGCGGGACGTGGACGGCGACGGCAACGCCGGCTTCGAGGGGACTGGTCGCATCCGCACGCGCGACGAGCTGCAGGCCCGGATCGACCTGGCCAACGTGACCCGCGCGGACGTGCTGGTGAGCATCCACATCAACTCGATGACCCAGAACGGGGTGACCTACGAGATCGCCGCCACCCAGACCTTCTACGACGACGAGACGCCGTGGGGCGAGGAGGGCAGCGGCAAGCTGGGGCGCGCCATCCAGGCCGGGGTGGTGGCCGCGCTGGACGGCGTGGCCGGCTACGAGCGCCAGGACCGCGGGACCGAGGCGGTGGCCTATTACCTCGTCTCCCGCCGGTGGCAGGAGGGCGACACCTGCGAGACGCCGGGTGACACGTGGTGCAAGCCGCATCGCGCCGCGCACATGCCGACCGTGCTCAGCGAGGTCGGGTCCATGTCCCTGGAGGCGGAAAGCGAGCTGCTGGCCACCGAGGAGGGTCGCGCGGCCATCGCGCAGGGCATCTACGCCGGCCTGGTGCGCTACTTCGCCGAGCGGCCGCTGGCGGTGCGCTACACACTGCCGCACGCCGGACCGGCGCAACCGGTGGCCACCCCCGGCGACGGGCCGCCCTTCTGGGCGCCCACCGTGGAGCCCGGCGAGCAGCTCGACATGGTGCTGACCAACACCGGCACCCAGGCCTGGCCGGAGGGCCTCTCCCTGCTGGCAGGCTGGCAGCCGAGCGACGCACCGTACCTGGCCGAGGCCCCGGCCGAGCTGAGCGAGCTGGACGTGGAGATCCCCGCCCTGGCGCCCGGCGAGTCGGTGATCATCCCGATCCAACTGCCGGCGGATGCCACCGGGGACCGCCTGATCGGCTGGATCTCGGTCGCCGACGGCGACCGCACGTTCGCCGATGCCGGCTCTCCCGCGTTCCAGATGGCGGTCGAGCACTAGGAACCCTGTGGTACCATCGCCGCCAGCGCGCGATCCTGGCCGGGAACGCTGCTCACCCGGTAGGGGCTGAGCGGGATCGGGCCAACGCCAGAAAGCCAACATCTGGAGTCGTTCTATTGCCCGATTTGCGATCGCTGCTGGGCCGCGGGTTCCGCGTACGATTTCTGAGGCGGACGGTCACGCACCTCGTGGTGATCGGCCTGGTGGCCGCCACCGCGGCATTCGGCATCAGCACCGGAGGGTCGGACGGCCAGCCGCAGGGTCTCGGGCCCGAGCAGACCTTGCTCCGATTGGACCTCGTCGCACAGGCGCGTGGCGCCGCGGGCGAGGCGCCTCCCGACCGCACCGTCACGTTTGAGCTTCAGCCCGATCCCCTCGCGTCCGATCCCATGCTGTCGCGCCGCCAGCCGCGCGTGACGCCCACGCCCCTCCCCACGCCGGTGGCCCCGCCGTCTCCCACGCCGGAGCCCAGGGTGGTGGCCGCAGCCCGCAGGCCCGCCGCCCCGGTGATCGGCTCCGGATCGCTGGCCTGGCCCGTCGCCGGCGGCAGCATCAGCCAGTACTACAACGCCGGCCATCGCGCGCTGGACATCGCCGCCCCGTCGGGAACCGCGGTGTCCGCCGCCGACGCCGGCGTGGTCACCTTCGCCGGCTGGCGCAACAACGGCGGCGGCTACGTGGTCATCATCGACCACGGCAACGGGATCGTGACCGCCTACAACCACCTCAGCGCCATCTCCGTGGGTGTCGGCCGAGCCGTCGCCCGCGGCGAGCGGATCGCCGCCATCGGCTGCACCGGCATCTGCACCGGGCCGCACCTGCACTTCGAGGTCTTCGTCGGCGGCGTGGCAGTCAACCCGCTCCGCTACCTGTAGGTCGCGGCGGCCCACGGCCGCCGGGTGGCTAGAATTCGTCGCGATGTTCGCCGACCACGCCCGCATCTTCGTCGCGGCCGGGGCCGGCGGCGATGGATCGGCCTCGTTCAGGCGGGAGGCGCACGTGCCGCGCGGCGGTCCTGACGGCGGGGACGGCGGGGACGGCGGCAGCGTGATCCTCGAGGCCGCCGCCGGGATGACCACCCTGATCGAGTTCCAGCGCCACCGCCACTTCCGGGCCCGGCCGGGGGGCCGCGGCGGCGGCAAGCGCGCCCACGGGCGCAACGGCGAGGACGTGGTGCTGCGCGTGCCGCCGGGAACCGTGGTCCGCGAGGTGGACATGGAGCGCCGCCAGCCCGGGCCCTTCATCGGTGAGCTGCTGGCTCCCGGCGAGCGCCTGGTCGTTGCCCGGGGTGGCCGCGGCGGCCGCGGGAACGTCCACTTCGCCACCCCCACCCATCGGGCGCCGACCCACTACCAGAAGGGCACCCCCGGCGAGGAGCGCTGGATCGAGCTGGAGCTGAAGCTCATCGCCGACATCGGCCTGGTCGGGGCGCCGAACGCCGGGAAGTCCACGCTGCTGGGCGCCCTGACGGCCGCGAACCCCAAGGTGGGGGACTACCCGTTCACGACCACCACACCGAACCTGGGCGTGATCGTCTTCGACGACGACCGCTCGGCGGTCATCGCCGACGTCCCGGGTCTGATCGAGGGCGCCAGCGAGGGCCACGGCCTGGGGCACGCCTTCCTGCGCCACGTGGAGCGCACCCGGGTGCTGGTCGCGGTGGTCGATGGGGCCGACGAGGACCCGGTCGCCGAGTGGCAGGCCGTGGAGGAGGAGCTGCGGCTCCACGATCCCGCCCTCCTGAAGCGACCCATGCCGATGGTCGTCACCAAGCTCGACCTGCCGCAGGTCAAGGACCGATGGCCGGAGCTGCGCCGGGCGCTGCGCGCCGCCGGCCACGACCCGCTGGGCGTCTCGGCGCACGACGGCACCGGCCTCGACCGGCTGCGCGAGGTGCTGGCCGAGGCCCTGCAGCGCGCCGAGTCCGCCGCCGAGGCCCGGCGCGAGACCGAGGAGGCGGTGCGCGTCCACCGCTTCGACCCGCTGGACGCCGGCTGGCAGATCGTGGCCGAGGGCGATGCGCTGCGGATCCGTGGCCGCCGCATCGAGACCGCCGCCGCCCGGACCGACTTCGAGAACCCCGAGTCGCGTGACCGCTTCCAGCGCACGCTGGAGCGCCTGGGCATCGATGCGGAGCTGCGCCGCCGGGGAGCGGGCCCGGGGACCACGGTCCGCATCGGCCGGGTGGAGCTGGAGTGGGCCGGCGACGAGGACGACGAGCCGTGAGCGGCCGGGCGCTGCTGGAGGCGGCGGAGGAGCTATCGGTCCTGGCTGAGGGCATGCGTCTCGACGCCGATCCGCAGCGCCTGGGGGTGCTGGGCGGCACGTTCGACCCACCCCACGTCGGGCACCTGTGGCTGGCCGCCATGGCCGCCGACGCCCTGGACCTGGACCGCGTGTTGTTCATGCCGGCCGGGCAGCCGCCGCACAAGCCCGGCCACCTGGTCAGCTCGGCGGCGGAGCGGCTGCTGATGACCCGCCTGGCGATCGCCGGCGACGAGGCCTTCGAGCTGTGCACCATCGAGATGGAGCGGCCGGGGCCGTCGTTCACCGTCGACAGCATCCGCGAGCTGCGGCGCACCTACGACGGCGCGGAGCTGTACCTCATCATGGCCGCCGACTCGCTGGCCAGCATCGACACCTGGCGTGAGCCGGAAACACTCCTCTCGCTGGTGAAGTGGGCGGTCGGCCCGCGGCCCGGGACGCCATTCCCGCAGCGCGACGCGCTGAAGCGCCGCTTCGGCGACGCCGCCTCGCGCATCCACCTGCTGGATGGCCCGTCGCTTGCGGTGAGCGCGTCCGAGATCCGGCGCAGGGTGGCGGCGGGGCGGACCATCCGCTACCTTGTGCCCAGGGCCGTGGAGGAGCTCATCGTGGAGCGGCGACTCTATCGGTCCTGACCGATTCGCACACGGGGAGAGACAACCTGGCCGAACCCGCAGGGCAGCGCGTCGAGGTCGACCCCTCGGAGCTGGCCCACAAGATCGTCGACGTCGCCTCGGACAAGAAGGGCGTGGACACCGTGCTGCTGCGCACCGCAGAGGTGACGACCATGGCCGACTACTTCGTCATCACCTCAGGCCGCAGCGAGCGCCAGGTGCAGGCCCTCAGCCAGGCGATCGTGGACGAGCTGCGGGAGGACGGGATCCGGCCCATCGGCATCGAGGGCCTGCAGAGCGCCCGATGGGTCCTCTTGGACTACGGCAGCGTCATCGTCCACGTCTTTGCCCCCGAGGAGCGCGAGTACTACGGCCTGGAGCGCCTGTGGAGCAACGCCGCCCAGGTCGTCCGCATGGTCTGAGCGGGTACTGCCCGGGTACTGGGCCGATAGCCACCGGTACTCCTATTGAGGGAGGCATCGGTCCATCCCATGCTCCGGCACATGAACGAGCCAGTGCCCGCCTCGCGCGCGCCGGAGACCTGCCGGTTCTGCAGCGGTGAGCTGCTGACCAGCGTCTTCGACACCGCCTTCCGCGACGGGTCTGCCGAGGAGCGGCTCTTCTTCGCCATCCCGGGCGCCCTGTGCGTGCCGTGCCGGCAGCTCTACGTCGACCAGCAGCTGATCGGCATCCTGGGGCTGTCGAACGCGCGCTGCACCTTCGCCATCGAGAGCGACCGCGTCCTGCGCGCCAACGCCGCCTGAGTCGGTGGCAGCCTAGCCCGCCGGCTTGGCCGCCCGCCTGGTCCCCAGCAGGTACTCGCCGATCCAGGCGGCCAGGGCCGGCTCCGGCTCCATGGCGTTCGACTTGATGGCCAGGTCCGCCTCGAACAGGCCGCGCAGCATGGCCTCCAGCTCCGCGCCCTCGTAGCGGCGCGCGGCCTCCACCAGCCGCTCCGCCATCCGCGCGTTGCCGCGCCCGACCCGCTTCGTGATCTCCGGCGGCGGCACGCGGCGCGCAGCCAGGTCGCGGGCCACGATCAGGTCGGAGACCCGTCCCGACACGGCGGCCATGATGCGCAGCACCGGCTGCCCCTCGGCCAGCGCGCGGCGCATCGCCTCGGCCGCCGCCGCCGGCTCGCGGCGGTCCACCGCGTTGGTGATGGCGTAGATGCTCGCCGGGCGGGTGTCGGCCACCAGCGCCTCCACGTCGGCCACCTCGATCTGCCGCTCCCCGGTGTAGGTGGCCAGCTTTCGCAGCTCCGAGTCGGCCACCCGGGTCTGCTCGCCGCGCTCGATGTCCGTCTCGGCCACCTGGCCGCCGATGCGCTCGGCCAGCACGGCGGCTGCCCGCGAGTCGATCTTCGTCCCGAGGGCCTCCGCATGGCGGCGGATCCAGGCCACCAGCTCGCCGCGCCTGGGCGCCACCCGCTCCTCCACGATCCCGCCGCGAGCGATGACCGCGTCCGCCAGCCGCGCGATGAGCGCCGGCGGGCGGCTCACGTCCCGCGAGGGGCGGACGTCGACCAGGGCCAGGGCGGCGCCATCGGGCAGGTCGCGGACCAGGGAGAGCAGCTTGTCGGTGGCGGCCGCCGAACGCCCGGCGGCCCGAACCGGCTGGCGCAGCACGGCCAGGTGGACGCCGAACAGGCCCACCGAGCCCGCCTCCAGCAGCGTTCGGTCGATGGCCGCCTCGTCCGGTGACCGCTCGGGGACGATCTCGGACCGGTCGTGAGCGCCGACCCGCTCGGCGAAGGCGCGCAGCACCAGGTCCAGGGCGAACGAGTCGTCGCCGTGGGCCAGCAGCAGCGGGACGCTCACGCTCCCGCCTCCCAGGCGGCACGCAGCCGCGCCACCAGGTCGTCCACGCTCAACCCGGCAGCATCGGCGACCTCTCGCTCCAGCACTGCGGCCGGGCGCCGCGCAGCCTCCAGCGACGCCCGGTACTGCGGGTGCCGCGCGATCAGGTCGTCGATGCGCTGGTCGGTGGTCATGAACCCCTGCGCCACGTGGCGGTCGGCCACTGACACGATGACCGACTCCCAGCCCTTCGGATGGCGGTCGGCGTCCAGCAGGGCGGTGACCGGGTGCGAGGCGATCGGCAGCGCCAGCTCCTCCCAGCCGAGCTCGACCATCCGCTGCCCGCCCACCACGCCATGCTCGCCGGCGCCGGCCCGCGTCTCCAGCTTGTCGATGTCGTGGAGGAGGGCGGCGACCTCGACCAGCGGCCCGTTGACCGGTATCCCGCCGGCGGCCACCAGCCGCGCCGCCTCGCACGCCACGCGGGTGACGCCACGCGAATGGGTGAGGATCCCCTCCGGCAGGCCGGCCTCGGCCAGGACGCGTTCCGCCTGCTCGCGGGTGGGAATGGCCATGGACCGATGCTACCCGCATCGCCCGCGCCACGGGCCTTCACCCGGGGGCCCGATGGCTCCACGACCAGCTCGAGGGTCCCCTCCACGTCGGTGCGACGCACCTCCACGCCGGCCAGGTGCTCCAGCGTCACGGCGTGCGGGTGTCCGTACTCGTTGCCAACCCCCGCCGAGATGAGCGCGATCCGCGGCCGCGCCGCCGCCAGCAGATCGGGCGTGGACGACGAGTCCGAGCCGTGGTGCCCAACCTTGAGCACGTCCACCGGACCGATGAGCCCGCGCGCCAGCAGCGCGTGCTCGACCGGCGCCTCGGCATCCCCGGTGAGCAGCGCCCGGAATCCGCCGTGCTCCAGCAGCAGGACCACCGACGCGTTGTTGATGTCTCCCTCGGGGAGCGGCGCGGTCGCATCGGACTCCGACGGGTAGAGCACGGTCAGGCGGGTGTCCGGGTCGAGCTCCAGCACTGCCCCGGCACGCGCCAGCCGCACCAGCGCCCCGGGTTCGGCGGCGGCCAGCCGCCGGAAGCGTGGGTAGGAGGGGTTGTCGTGGGCGATGCCCGCCTCCAGCACCGTGCGGACCTGGTACCGCTCCAGGGCGGGGAGCAGGCCGGCGATGTGGTCCTCGTGCGGGTGGGTGAGCACCAGCAGGTCGATGCGTCGCTGCCAAAAGGGGAGCACCTCTCCCAGCCGCCGCATGGCCAGGTCGGGATCGGGCCCGCCATCGATCATGGCCACCGCGCCGGAGGGCGCCACCACCAGCAGCGCGTCGCCCTGGCCGACGTCCAGCGCGAACAGGTGCAGCCGGCCGTCGGGGCGGGTCGCGATGGTGACGGCCACCACCACCCCGGCGGTGGCCAGCAGCACGCGGCGCGGTCGCGCGAGCCGGACCAACATGCTGTCGATCGCCGCATCCTGGATGGTGCCGTCATCGCTCCCGCCCCAGGACCGGCGGCCGAACAGGGCCAGCGCCGGGTACCAGACGCCAGCCAGCCAGGCTGGAGCCGCCAGGTCCACGGCGGCCATCGGGACGGCCGCTGCGGCCTGACCGGCGGCGATCATCAGCCGCAGGTAGAGCCAGGCTGCGCCGCCGGTCGCCCAGCGCAGCGCGTCGCCGACCACCGGGATGGCGTCCGGCGGCAGCGCCCCGGCTGCCGCCGCCAGCGCGGAGCACAGCATCACCAGCGGCACCAGCGGCACCACCACCACGTTCGCCAGCGGCGCCACCAGCGACAGGCGCTCGAAGTTGAGCAGGATGACCGGCAACGTGGTCAGCTGGGCGGCCACGGTGAGGGCCACCGGCTCGCGGACCAC
>DASRYM010000012.1:0-2294 GCA_035687145.1 Candidatus Zixiibacteriota bacterium
CGGTTGCGGGTCAGCACCTCCGGGATGTAGCGCCGGCGGTTCATGATGGTGGTGACGTAGCCGTCGCGCCGGCACTGCTCGACGATGTCCAGCATGTACTGGCGCACCTTCGGGTAGCGGGCGTAGTACCGCTCGATGTAGGCGCGGGCCTCCTCCTTGCCCACGCCGAGCTGGGCGGCCACGCCGTACTCGGTCATGCCGTAGGCCACCCCGAAGACCAGCACCTTGGCCCGGCGGCGCAGCTCGGGGGTGACGGCCTCGCGCGGCACCCCGAAGACCTCGGCGGCGGTGACGGTGTGGATGTCGTCGCCCCGCTCGAAGGCGGCCACCAGCCCCGGGTCGCCGGTGACGTGGGCCATGACCCGCAGGTCGATCTGCGAGTAGTCGGCGGCGAGCAGCAGGCGGCCGGGGCCGGCCACGACCGCGCGCCGGATCTTGCGGCCCTCCTCCGTGCGGATGGGGATGTTCTGCAGGTTCGGGTCGGTGGTGATGATGCGGCCGGTGGCGGCCACGGTCTGGTTGAAGACCGCGTGCACCCGCCCGGTCTGCGGGTTGATGACCTCCGGGAGGACGTCCACGTAGGTCTGCTTGAGCTTGCTCAGCTCCCGGTGGGCCAGGATCCTGGCCACGATCTCGTGCTGTGGGGCCAGCTGCTCCAGCACCTCCGCGTCGGTGGAGAACCCCGTCTTGGTGCGCTTGAGGGCCGGCAGCTGCAGCTTCTCGAAGAGGACGAAGGCCAGCTGCTTGGGGGAGCCGATGTTGAACTCGGTCCCGGCCAGCCGGTAGATCTCGGCGGTCAGCTCCGCCAGGCGCTGGTCGAGCTCGCGGGACAGCTCGCGCAGGTAGGGCACGTCCACGGCCACCCCCGCGGCCTCCATCCCCGCCAGCACCTCGGCCAGCGGCATCTCGATCTGACGGAAGAGGTCGAAGACCTCCCGCTCGCGCATCCGCTCGGTCAGCACGCCGCGCAGCCGGCCCAGCACGTCCGCCGCTTCCGCCGCCTCCGCGGCGACGTCCCGATCCAGCCCGAGCGCGCCCTGCCCAGCGGGCTGCCCGGGAGGCCCCTCCTCCGCCGCCGGCGATGCGCTGCGGAGCTGCCAGCCCAGGAACTCCCAGGCCGCGGTGGCCAGGGTGTGCGTGCGCCGGCCCGGGTTCATCAGGTAGGAGGCCAGCGCCACGTCGAAGTCGAGCCCGCCGGGCCGCAGCCCGAAGCGCCCGAGGGTCAGCAGGTCGGCCTTGACGTCCGCGCTGGTCTTGGCCACCCGGTCGGAGGCGAGCAGCGGCCGCAGCGCCTCCGGCAGCGCGTCGTCCAGCGGCAGGTAGCGCGCCCGGCCGGGCGCGGTGGACAGCGCGATGCCCTGCAGCCGCGCCGACAGGGGATGTCCCTCGCCGCGAACCAGGACCAGTCCCACCGCCTCCGCGCCCTCCGCCCACCGGGCCAGCTCCTCCGCCGAGGCGGCGGTGGCGTACTGCCCGTCCACCCGGGGCTCGGGCACCACCCCGACGCGGTCGATCAGGGTCTTGAACTCGAGCGAGGCGAACAGCTCCCGGATGCGGGCCCGATCGGGCGGGCGCCGGCGCAGGTCGTCCCACCGCCACCGCAGCGGGGCGTCGGTGACGATGGTGGCCAGCCGCTTGCTCTCCAGCACCTGCTGCGCGGAGGCCGCGATGGCGGCGCGGAGCTTCGGCGCCAGCTGGTCCAGGTGCTCGATGATCCGCTCCACCTCCCCGAACTGCTGGATGAGCTGGCTGGCCGTCTTCTCCCCCACCCCGGGCACGCCGGGGAGGTTGTCGGTGGGGTCGCCCTTGAGCCCCTTGTAGTCGGGCAGCTGCGCCGGCTCGAAGCCGAACCGCTCGCGGACCTTCCGGCTGTCGTAGATCACCGTCTCCGTGATCCCGCGGCTGGTCATCATCACGCGGATCCTGGTGTCCACCAGCTGCAGGCAGTCGAGGTCGCCGGTGACGATGAGGACGTCGAAGCCCTCCGCCGCGGCCCGCCGGGCCATCGTGCCGATGAGGTCGTCGGCCTCGTAGCCCTCCAGCTCGACGATGGGGATGCCCAGCGCCTCGAGGATCTCCTTCGAGGCGGCGATCTGGGGCCGCAGGTCGTCGGGCATCCGCTGGCGGGTGGCCTTGTACGCCTTGAACGCCTGATGGCGGAAGGTGGGGGCGGCGCGGTCGTAGGCGGCGGCGACGTAGTCGGGCCGCTCCTCCTCCAGCACCTTCAGCAGCATGCTGGTGAAGCCGTAGATGGCGTTCGTCGGCACGCCGGCGGTCGTGGTGAAGTACGGCAG
>DASRYM010000013.1:0-107047 GCA_035687145.1 Candidatus Zixiibacteriota bacterium
CCAGCCGCCTCGTGCAGCGCAACCGCCTCGACCGGGTACCCGCGGCCGAACAGCGGGTCCAGGAACCAGCGCTGGCGCACGGCCATTTGCCGGGCGGCCGCGGCCGCGTCCTCGTCCGAGGCGGTGGCCGGCTGCACCAGGTTGAGGTCCAGCGCCACGCCCACCCGGGCGCCGGAGGCATGCGCGCGGATGCGCTCGGCTGCCGCCGCGTGCGCGCGCAGCGCCGCATCGGCCACGCGCAGGGCGGTCGGCCAGTCGCGGAGCCCCGGGGCGTGGCGCCCGTCGGCGTGGCCGGTGAAGGCGAAGACCTGGGGCTCGTTGATCGTGATCCAGTGCGCGACGCGGTCGCCCAGCCGCCCGGCCACCACGGACGCGTAGTCGGCGAACCAGGCGGCCGCGTCGGGGTGACCCCACCCGCCACGCGCCTGGAGCGCCTGCGGCAGGTCCCAGTGGTAGAGGTTGAGGACCGGCCGGATCCCCCGCGCCAGCAGCCCCTCCACCAGCCGCTCGTAGAAGTCCAGGCCCGGCGCGTTCACCGCGCCCACGCCGTCGGGCAGGACGCGCGGCCAGGCGACGCTGAACCGATAGGCCCGCACGCCGAGCGCGGCCATGAGGTCGAGGTCCGCCTCGGCCCGATGGTAGTGGTCGCAGGCGACGTCGCCGTGGTCGCCATGGCGCACCCGGCCCGGCTGGTGGGAGAAGACGTCCCAGATGCTCGGTCCGCGGCCGTCCTCGGCGACCGCCCCTTCGATTTGGTAGGCCGAGGTCGACACGCCCCAGGCGAAGCCCCGCGGGAAGCGGGCGGCCAGGGCGGCGGTGTCCGGCGCCGGGGCGCGGGCAGGGCCGCTCACTTCTCGACCCCGCCAAAGACGACCCCTCGCATGAAGGCGCGCTGCGCCAGGAAGAAGACCACCACCGGCAGGGCCATGGCCATCAGCGCCGCGGCCTGGATGACCGTCGGCTCGCCGGAGTACAGGGAATTGAAGCGCCCCAGGCCCACCGACAGCGGCTGGAGGTCCGGGTTGCCCTGCAGGTAGACCAGCGGCAGGAAGTACTCGTTCCAGGCCCAGAAGAAGTGGAACAGGGTGACGGCCACGATGGCCGGCATGGCCTGGGGGATGATCACCGAGCGCAGGATGCGGAACGGGCCCGCGCCGTCGATCATGGCCGCCTCGTCCAGGTCGCGCGGGATGGTGAGGAAGTACTGGCGCAGCAGGAACACGTTGTAGGCGTTGGCGAAGAAGTGCGGGATGATGAGCGGCAGCCAGGTCCCGACCCAGCCCAGCGCGAAGTAGACCGCGTAGGTCGGGATCAGCGTCACCTGGAACGGCAGGATGATGGTGGCCAGCATCAGCAGGAAGAGCCCGTTGCGGCCCGGGAACCGGAAGCGGCTGAAGCCGTAGGCCACGCACACCGCCGACAGCACGGCACCCACCGTCGACAGGCCGGCGATGGCGAAGGTGTTGAAGAACATCCGCGGGAAATTGAGGATCTCCCAGGCCCGCGTGAAGCTCGACCAGTCGAGCGAGAAGCTCCAGGACTGCTCGAGGGTCCGCCAGCGGCCGACCCAGGTGATCGGCCCGGCCCCGGGGTCGTCCGGATCGATGAACACCGCGTCCTCGCGGTGTGGCTCGACGAGCGCCCAGGACTGCAGCCCGTCCTCGGTGGGGACCCGGAAGACGGGGTACTCCTCGCCCCGGTAGGTGAAGGTCTCCGGCTTCGCCGGCCACAGCGGCGCCCCGGGGGTGCTGGTCTGCGTCTCGCTCTTGAACGCCGTGGCCGCCATGTAGGCCAGCGGCATGAGGAAGACCGACACCAGCATGGTGGCGAACAGGGTGATGCCCGAGATGGCCAGGAACCGGCGCATCGGCCGGCGCAGCGGCGAGCCGGCGGGAAGCGGCCGGACCGCGGGGCGCGCCGCGGCGGTCATCGGTCGCCGCCCTCGTACACCCAGCGCCCGGCGGTGCGGAACAGGACCAGCGTCAGGCCCAGGACGACGACGAACAGGAGCCAGGCCAGGGCCGAGGCGTAGCCCATGTTGTAGAACTGGAACGCCTCACGGAACAGGTTGAGGTTGAAGAACAGCGTCTCGCCGCCCGGGTCGCCGCGCCCGTTGGTGATGACGTAGGCCTGGGTGAAGTACTGGAACGTGGCGATCAGCACGATGATCAGGTTGTAGAAGAGCACCGGCGAGATCATCGGCAGGGTGATGTGGCGGAAGCTCGCCCAGCGGCCGGCGCCGTCGACGCGCGCCGCGTCATAGAGCTCGGTCGGCACGCTCTGCAGCCCGGCCAGGAAGATGAGCATCATGTTGCCGATGCCCCACAGGCCCATGAGCGCCAGCGCCGGGTGGACCCAGAAGGGGTTGTTCAGCCAGTCCACCGACGGAAGGCCGATGGCCTCCAGCCCCAGGTTCAGCCAGCCGGTCGACACGTTGAGGACGCCAATCCAGACCACGGTGCTGGCGACGATCGGGATCTGCAGCGGCATGTAGAACAGCGTCCGGAAGATGTTCCGCCCGGCCAGCAGCCTGTGGTTGACCAGCAGCGCCACGCCCAGGGCGAAGGCCAGTGTCAGCGGCACCACGATCAGGGCGAAGCGCAGGGTGACCAGCGACGATTTGATGAGCGCGGGGTCGTTGAACATGCGCAGGTAGTTGGCCAGGCCGACGAACCGGACGGCATCGGCCCGGCGTGGATCGAAGTCGGTCAGCGACAGGACCAGCGAGGCAGCCATGGGGATGGCCGAGAAGGTCAGGAAGCCGACGATCCAGGGCGAGACGAAGGCGAGCCCGCTGATCGCCTCGCGGCCCTCGGGACCGGAGAGCAGCCTGCGGCGCGGCGGCGCGGAGAGGGCCGGCATCGCCGTGTCGGTCGTGGTCTCCATGGTGAGCTCACCTCCCATCCGGCCGCGGGCCGGGGCCCGCCGAGATGGCCGGGAGCGGCCTCTTGGCGGGCCGCTCCCGGGATTGTGATGGCTAGCCGGCCTCGTCGAATATCCCCTGCAGCCGCTCGACGTGGGCGTCGATCTCGGCCTGCAGCTCGAGGCCGTCGGTCGTCCACAGCCGCGATCCGAACTCGCCGTTGGCGGCGTTGGCCTCGCTGAAGTTCGGCATGAACGCCTCGTGACTGGGCACGTCGGGGTACCCCAGCATCTGGATGGAGACGTTCCAGTCGATCTCCAGCGGCGCGAACCGCTCGTCCAGCGCGGCGAAGAACGCGTCGCGCTGATCGGTCACCGCCGGCAGCGCGCCCCAGGCCTCGAGCAGGGCCGGGTTGGTGCGGATCCAGTCGAGGACCTCGAACGCCGCCTCGGGGTTCTCGGTACTGGCCAGGATGCCGACCGTGTCGGCGTGCAGCTTGGAGGTGATGGTGCCGTCGGGCCCCTCGGGCAGGACGGCGATGTCCCAGTCGCTCACCGGTGGCTGGCCCTCGGCCGGGTAGATGCAGCAGGTGTACCACTGGTGGATCACGTCCATCGCGATCCGCCCGGTCTGGAAGGTATTGCCGTTCGGCTCAATGGCATCGATCTCCGGCTTGGTCGGGATGAAGTGGTCCACCCACATGCCGTCGTAGAAGAACTGCAGCCCCTCGCGCCAGTTGTCGGGCCACTGGGCGGTGACGCCGTCATCGGCCAGGACCGATCCGGACCCGCCGAAGATCGTCGACCAGGCGCGCGGGTCGTTGTTGGTGAACTGGGCGTCCAAACCCCAGACCTCGATGGCGGAGGGGTCGAAGTCCGGGCTGGTGGCGTCGTTGCCGTTGGTGTCGACGGTGAGGCGCATGGCGAGGTCGCGGACCGTCTCCCAGGTCCAGTCCTCGCCCTCGTACTGCTCCCCGACCTCGTGCGGCGGGTAGGGCAGGCCGGCCTCGTCGAAGAGCGCCTTGTTGTAGTAGATGAACGACGGGTAGACGGCCATGGGGATGCCGATCTGCTTGCCGTCCAGCTGGTAGACGTCCCACAAAGCATCCTCGATCGAGGACCGATCCACGCCGGCTGCCTCGATGTAGTCGGTCAGGTCCAGCAGGCTGTCGCCGTAGCCCTGCAGCCCGCGGATGCCGATGGGACCGATGATGTCCGGTGGGTTGGTGGGCAGCCGCGTCGCCAGGTCCTGCTCGGCCACCTCGCTGTCCACCACCGTCAGCGTCAGGTGGATGTCGGGATGCTCCTGGTTGAAGATCTCGACCTGCTCCTCCTGGATCGGGATCTGCTCGGGGTTGGTGCCGGTGCCGAGGCCGACGTACCACTCGATCTCGACCGCCTCGGCCGGCGGCTCGGACGCGCCGGCGCCGCCGGAGGCCGCCGTCGACGCAGAGGGCTCCCCCGTCGGCTGGGTACCGGCGCACGCCGCGAGAAGGACGGTTGCCACTGCCATCGCCCCCCACCTTCGGGGCGGAAGACCGGAACGTCGCATGGGGTGAGACCCTCCTCTATGAGCTGCGGTCAGTCGATCCGCGAGAACCAGCTGGGTGGCCACCGCTCGACGCGCGCACCACGAGCTCGGTGGCCAGGATCACGCTGCGCGGCACCTGCTCCCGGGTCGCCACGGCCCGGGTGAGCAGCCGCGCCATCTCTCGACCCATCTCCTCGATGGGCTGCCAGACGCTGCTGAGCGGCGGGTGGGCGCCGGCGGCCAGCGGTGAATCGTCGAAGCCCACCACCGCCACGTCGCCGGGAACGTCCCGGCCGCTGGCCTGGATCGCGGCCATGGCGCCGATGGCCATCAGGTCGGACGCCACGAACACCCCGTCCAGGGACGGCTCGCGCGCCAGCAGCCGCTCCATGGCCGACCGCCCGCCGTCGAGCGAGAAGTCGGCGATCTCCACCAGGCCGTCGCTGGGCATGCCGGCCGCGCCGAGCGTCTCGTGGTAGCCGGCCAGCCGGTCGGCGCCGGCGGGCATGTCCTGCGGGCCGGCGATGGTCGCGATGCGCCGCCGCCCGATGGCCACCAGGTGCTCGACGGCCATGGCCGCGCCGCGGCGGTTGTCGACGTCCACGAAGGTGATCCCCGGCCGGGGCGGCCGCCCGCCGACCACCACCGGGATGCCGCGCGCGGCGAGGTCGTGCGGCAACGGGTCGGCGCCGTGCAGCGAGACGAGCAGGACGCCGTCCACGTGGCCGGCGCCGACGTAGCGCTCCACGCGCAGCTCATCGGTCCGACCCTGCGGCATGAGCAGGACGAGCTGGGTATCGGCCTCGGCCAGGCCGTCGGCGATGCCGCGCAGGACGCGTGGGAAGAACGGGTCGCCGAACAGGTGCGCGGTCGGCTCGGGGATGACCACGCCCACCGACCCGCTGCGGCGGGTCACCAGGCTGCGGGCCGCCCGGTTGGGCACGTAACCCAGCTCCCGGATGGCCTCCTCGACCGCGGCGCGTGCCGCGCTCCCCACCCGCGGGTCGCCGTTCACGACGCGGGAGACCGTGGCGCGCGACACGTTGGCCAGGCGAGCCACCTGCTCGAGGGTCGCCGGGCCGGTTCCGTCTCGCTCTGCCATTCCTGCCATGCCGGTCCTCCGCGATCGTGGGAACGTCTGTGAGAGCGCTCTCACGCGTCAGAAGGCCATTGTATGGGCGGTTGTCAAGAGAGCGCTCTCACGTGCGCGAGGACCGCGGTGGTACCCGTTAGCACGTGGAGGCGTATCGGCGCGGGTGGCGTCCGGCCGACGGCAGGTTTGGGGCCAGATCAGCACGCAGAGGGGTACGGCGGGCGTCAAGGTCGGGACGCCGGGGCGGGGCGGGAGTGGAATGCGTCTGGCTAAGCCTTCACGTGCTGGAGGCGATCAACCGCTCACCCGACGCGCGGCGGCCGCCTGCGACTCTTGTCAACGGCTCCGCTCAGGAGCCCGGAACCGGTGCGGCGCCCACATGAGCACTCATCGGCTCACCACCGGAGCCAGTGACGACGAATGACGGGGTCCAGCGGATCTCGGGCTCGCTTGGCGAGCCGGTGACGACCATTCGGGTCGCCGAGCTGCGGCCGCGGCCTGGCCGCCGGCTGTGGCTGGCCGCCTGCCGCCCGCCTGCGAAGTTGTCAGCCGCTCATCTGGCGAGCGGTATCGCGGCTGACGTCCTCTGGCGGGATCAACGGCCCGCGACACGTGCGGGTGACGTCTGCTGGCGGGATCCACGGCGGTAACGCTCGCCCGGCGGGCGAGTGACGACAACTCGCGCTGCCGGCTGGGGGCGGCCGATGGAAACCGCTCATCGCAGGAGGCCGTCGTAGTCGCTGACCACGAACGTGTTCCGGCACCGCTCCCGGCGCTCGGGGGTGCACTCCCCCGCCGCCGGGTCGTCGAAGTGGCCGACGAAGACCAGCTGCTGCGGCCGAAGGTTCGGGCCGCCGGGCTGGGCGCGGGACGGGAACGGACGCCCGTTCGGCGCCGACAGCCGCAGGCCGTTGGCCTCCAGCTCGGCCTGGGTGACGTCGAGCTCCGGCTGGTACGGCATCAGCACCCGTAGCGGGCAGGTACGCTCGAGCCAGCCCACGGCCGCCGGCCCGTGCTCGCGGCAGTCGGCGTCCAGCTCCGCCCACCAGCCGGCGATCCGCACCTCCCGGCGGCCGAAGCGCTCGGCGGGCGGCGGTCCGTCCAGCACGTCGGCCACCGGGATGAAAACGATCTCCGCACGCGGCGGCCCCAACGAGCCGATGACCAGGAAGGCGAACACCAGCGCGCCCAGCGCGGCCACCGCCAGCACCCCGAGCCGCACGTCGCGGGTCATTGAGCCGCCTCCAGCCGACGCCAGTGCTCGGCGATGAGCTCCATGCTCGCCTGCCACAGCTCGGCGCGGGCCGGATCGTTGAGCCAGGTGGAGGCGCCCGATGGGTGGGGCAGCGCCACCACCGCGGCATCCGGCGCGCGCTCCCAGCGCAGCCGGCGGCCCACGATGTCGTCCAGGCGGGCGGCAGGGCCGAAGGCATACCGATGCGCCACGCCGCCGACCAGCACCACCAGCCGCGGTGCCACCAGGCGCACCTCCTCGTCGAGGTACGGCGTACAGCGGGCGATCTCCGTCCGGGACGGCGGCGAGTCAACGCTGGCGCCCGGCCTGCGGCCCGGGTAGCACTTCCCCACGGATGTCACGTACCAGCGCCCCCGGAACTCGTCCACGCTGATCCCCGCAAGGGCCAGCCAGCCGGCCAGCCGCCGGCCGGCGTCGTGGGCGAACGGGACCCCGGTGGCCACCTCCCGCCAGCCGGGCGCCTGGCCAATGAGCATCGCCCGCTCGCTGCCGTCCCCGGAGAGCACCGGACGCGCGCCGTCGGGGCAGTCCGGCATCGAGTCCTGCAGGGCCCGCAGCGGCGTCCCGGGCGGCGCGCGGCGCGGCGCGGGGATGACCCACTCGCCGTCATGGCGGATGCGCTTGGGAGCGGGCTGGCTCAGCGCGCGAGCTCCGTCAGCCGCTCCGCCAGCCGGAGGTCGTCGGCGATGGCCAGCCGCAGGGCGCGCCGGACGCCGTCCGCGTTCGGCCCGGCGACGTGCAGAGCATCGGTCAGGGCGTCGCGGGCGGCGTACAGGCGGTCGACCGGGTGAGCCGGCAGGGAGCCCGGGTCGCCGCCCAGCTCGCGGGCAAGGGCGGCGTCCTGCGTGCTGACGGCGTCCAGCAGCTCAGCCGGCGGATCCGAGAACCGGTCCAGGGCCTCGGCCACCTCCTCGCGAGCCAGCTCCAGCCAGATGATCCAGCGCTCGAACTCCTCCTCGCTGGGCGGCAGGTCGTCCAGGGAGAATGAGGCGCGGCGCAGGCCGTCGGGGCCGCCTACCGCCGCCGCGCGCTCGACTTCGTACCAGTTGTCGCCCAGGAAGGCCGGCATCGGCTCGCCGCGCTCGCGCAGCCAGGCGGTGAAGCGCTCCACCCGGCGCGGCATGGCGGCCGCCGCGGCGTCCGGGTCGTCGTCGAAGACCGCGCAGCCCGGCAGCTCGGCGGCGTAGGCCACGGCCCCGCCGGCACCGTCGGCGTTGGTCTCCACGAAGATGGCATGCGGCATCGTGCCGGCCATTGCCTCGCTCCCCTACGGGCGCCGCCGTCGCGGCGGCCGGCGGCGGGTGCCGGCCGGGATGACATTGGGGCGGGCCGCGACGCTGAAGACCTCGCGGCGTGGCCGGTCGGCGGGGGCGCCATCGGTCCCGTCCAAGGCTGCCGCGGCGTACACGTCGGCGGGGATGGTCCCGGGTGCCGCGTTCAGCTCCTCGCGCAGGCGGCGCAGCTGGAGGATCTCGTCGCGCAGGGCGGCGGCGCGCTCGAACTCCAGGTTACGGGCGGCCTCCTTCATCTGGGCCTCCAGGCGGCCCATCATCTCGACCAGCTCCTCGGGCTCCTTGCCGGCGACCTCCAGCTGGGCCCGCTCCTCGGCGACCTTGCGCAGGCCCTCGTGGATGTCGCGGATGGCCTTGGTGATCGTCTCGGGCACGATGCCGTGCGCCTCGTTGTAGGCGATCTGCTTGGCCCGGCGTCGGTCGGTCTCGTCGATGGCGGCCTGCATCGACTCGGTCACCCGGTCGGCGTACATGATCACCCGCCCGCCGACGTTGCGCGCGGCGCGGCCTATGACCTGGATCAGCGAGCCGCCGGAGCGCAGAAAGCCCTCCTTGTCGGCGTCCAGGATGGCGACCAGCGTGACCTCGGGCAGGTCCAGCCCCTCGCGGAGGAGGTTGATGCCCACCAGCACGTCGTACACGCCCAGGCGCAGGTCGCGCAGGATCTCGACCCGCTCCAGCGTGTCGACCTCGGAGTGCAGCCACTGGACCTTGATCCCCAGCTCGGCCAGGTAGTCGGCCAGGTCCTCGGCCATCTTCTTGGTCAGGGTGGTGACCAGCACCCGCTCGCCGCGGGACACGGTCTCGCGGATCTCGGCGATGAGGTCGTCGATCTGCCCGGCCGTGGGCCGAACGCTGATCTGGGGGTCGACCACGCCAGTCGGCCGGATGAACTGCTCGGCGACCCGCTGTGCACGCTCGGTCTCGTAGGGGCCGGGCGTGGCCGACATGTAGACCACCTGGTTCATGTGGTCCTCGAACTCCTCGAAGGTGAGGGGCCGGTTGTCGAGCGCCGATGGCAGCCGGAAGCCGAACTCGACCAGGATCTCCTTGCGGGTCCGGTCGTTCTTGTACATGCCGTGCACCTGCGGGATCGTGATGTGGCTCTCGTCCACGATCAGCAGGTAGTCGGTCGGAAAGTAGTCGATCAGCGTCCACGGCCGCGACCCCGCCTCGCGACGCGCCAGGTGGCGCGAGTAGTTCTCGATCCCGGAGCAGTAGCCGACCTCGCGCATCATCTCCAGGTCGAACATCGTCCGCTGCCGCAGGCGCGCGGCCTCCAGCTCGCGCCCCTCGGCCTGCAGCTGGGCGACCCGCTCCTCCATCTCGGCCTCGATGTCCGCGATGGCGGCCAGCATCTTGTCGCGCGGGGTGACGTAGTGGGTGGCCGGGTAGATGTTCACCTCCCGCCGCTCGGCCAGCACCTCGCCGGTCAGCTCGTCGATCTCGACGATGCGCTCCACCTCGTCACCGAAGAAGTCAACGCGCACGATGTAGTCGCCCGACACCGGCGCGAACTCCAACACGTCGCCGCGAACCCGGAACCGGGAGCGAGCCAGCTGGGCGTCGTTGCGCTGGTACTGCAGATCGACCAGGTGGCGGAGCACGCCGTCGCGCCGGTACCGGCCGCCGACCTTCAGGTTCAGCACCGTCGAGCCGTAGTCGATCGGTGCGCCGATGCCGTAGATGCACGACACCGAGGCGACGATGATCACGTCGCGCCGCTCGAACAACGCCCGCGTGGCGTTGTGCCGCAGCCGGTCGATCTCGTCGTTCCGTGACGAGTCCTTCTCGATGTAGGTATCGGTCCGCGGCAGGTAGGCCTCCGGCTGGAAGTAGTCGTAGTAGCTGACGAAGTACTCGACCGCGTTCTCCGGGAAGAACTCCTTGAACTCCTGGTAGAGCTGCGCCGCCAGCGTCTTGTTGTGGGCCATCACCAAGGTCGGCTTCTGGACGGCCTCGATCAGCTTCGCGGCGGTGAAGGTCTTGCCCGTGCCGGTGGCGCCCAGCAGGACCTGGTGCTTCAGCCCGGAGCGCACGCCATCGGCCAGCGCGGCGATCGCCTGGGGCTGGTCGCCGGTGGGCTCGTAGGGAGCGTGAACCTTGAACTCGGGCATCGCGGACGGCGGGCCTCAATCGATCGGCGGGAGGTTCGGGCGGGGTACCACGATTCTACCGAAACCTCCATCGGTACCGATGTGGGGCACCCCTTGCCTCCTATAGGAGAACCGCACGCCCCTTCCTACGCTTCGTGGCACCGATGTTCACGCGTCCCGTGCCCTTCGTCGCAGCCCGCCCGGCGCCGCGAGGACAGGCGATGGTGGAGTTCGCCTTCGTCCTCCTCCCCGTGCTGCTGCTCATCGTGGGCATCGTGCAGTTCGGCCTGCTGTTCGGGGCGAACGTCACGCTCACCAACGCCGCCCGCGAGGCGGCCCGCGCCGGGACGATCTACGTCTACGACTTCGACCACACCGAGGCGTGGAACGACGCCCAGCGCTGCGGGGACGTGGCCCAGGCGGCCATGCAGGCCTTCGGCATGCTCTCCACCTCGAGCCCGCACTTCAGCGTCACGCTCACGGGCGGCGCCTGCCCCACACCGACCGGCGACGACGGGCAGGTCAACGGTGACCTGAAGATCAGCTACTGCGAGTACGTGGACACGCCCGGCAGCGACTGCCCGGACCCATCCGACACCGATACGGAGTGTGATCTCGACACGCGCCACGGGTGCCTGATCCGGGTCGCCCTCACCTACCGCTCCGACATCATCGTGCCCTTCATCGGCGCCCTGCTGAACACCGACGCCAACGGCCGCTTCGTCCAGCGGGCGACTGCGACCATGGTGGTCAACTGATGGTCACCCGGGCGCCCGCCCAGCGCGAGCGCGGCCAGATCATCGTCATCGTGGCCCTGGTGATGGTCATCCTGCTGGCCTTCACCGGCGTGGCGATCGACGTCGGCCGCTACAACGCCGAGGAGCGCCACCTGCAGACCGCGGCCGACGCCGCGGCGCTCGCCGCCTGCCACGCCCTGATCGATGGCGAGACGGACATGGCGGCGGCCGCCCTGGCGCGCACCGTCGCCGAGATCAACCTCCAGGACTCGCCGGTCGGCGGGGCCTGGTCCATCGCTTCGGATGGCGCGCCCGAGTACGCCGACGGGCACGCCGGCGATCCGGGGTACCTGACCAGCGGGATCCTGATCGCCGGGAACAGCGTGCGGGTGGCGATCGCCTCCACCGTGGAGACGACCCTGGCGCGAGTGGTGGGCGTGCCCACCCTGCAGGCCGGCGGCCGGGCGCGGTGCCAGCTGCAGGGCGGCCCGGCGCTGCCGATCGTCGCCCGCCGCTACGAGAACGCCCCCGGCCCGGGGAGCGGCTTCCGCGACTTCCTGGCCACCGAGGCCACCAGCACCAGCGGGGCCGTTGACCAGTTCAGCGTGCTGGGCTACGGCGGACGCACCCCCGCCAGCGAGGCTGAGCCCGGGCCGATCTTCGAGCTCTACGGCCCTGGCGCCAAGGCCTCGAACGAGAGCTCCTTCCGCGGGTTCGTGGCCCTGGACGTGCGCGACTTCGAGGACCTCCACTCGCGCGACTACTACAACGGGGCCACCGCCGGGACAAGCGAGAACACCCTGAAGAACAAGGAGGGCGCCTACCTCCTGGCCGGCTATCCCGGACCGGGATTCCCGCCGGTGACCGATCCGGCCGACCCGAAGCTCCAGGTCGCCGCCCTGCTCGGCAATGACTCGGCCATGGTGGTCGGCAACTTCCGCGACGCCTTCCAGGTCGGCGACCGGATCCTGCTTGCCGTCTACAACGGCACGGTGATGCAGATCCCGGACTTCGCCCTCTCGCCGCCGACGGCCATCGAGGTGCCGTCCACCACCACCTCCCCGGTGAACGGGCCGAACTTCCAGGTCACGCGCAACGACGCGTTCAACAGCACCGTGACCCTGCACCTGCACGGTGACGAGCAGGCGGCGGACATCGGGCACCCGGAATGGGACCTCGTCCCTGACCCCGCGGTCTCCCCGCCCGCGGCGGGAGACATGAACGAGCCGACCTGGTCGACCAACGTCTTCATCCCGGCCAGGAACGGCACCACCGTGTCGATGCGCGGGATCCAGACCAACGCAATCCCGGCCGGCATCTACACCGTCTGGCTGGAGGGCCACTCGGGCGACCCCTACTTCCAGACCCGGCGCGTCCCGGTGTCGGTCAAGGTGGGGGGCGCCACCCGGGACTTCAGCCTGGCCAACAGCACCACCCGGGCGGCCATCGCCAGCATGGGCGGCTCGGCGGTGCTGCCCATCTTCGTCTCGACCACGAACGCCAGCGGGACGAAGTGGAGCAACGGCACGGTGAACAACCCGGTGACGCTGTCCATCGACGAGGACTCGTTCACCGATTGCTCGCTGGACCCGGCGACCATCGGTCCCGGACAGCTGACGCTGGACCAGACGACCCTGACGCCCTCGTCGTCCGGGAGTGGCGCCCAGGCCAACCTGACCGTCAGCTCGGTCGGCCTGACGCCGGGGTGCTACCGGTTCAACCTGCGCGCCTACGGGATCAACGGCGACGGGCAGCCGGTGGTGCACATCCAGCCGATCACCTTCACGGTGGCGACCACCTCCTCGGACGGCGTCTACGTGGACATCATCGGCTTCGCCGTCTTCCAGGTGACCGATATCACCGCCAACTCGATCTTCGGCCGCGCCGTCACCGGCGCGTATGCCGACCCCAATGACCTCGCACTGCGACGAGCCCAGGTGGCTCGCCTGATGCCCTGGTAACCCCCCGAGGAGAACGCACCCCGTGGAACTCGAGTACACCGACAAGAACAGCAGACGTTCCAAGCTGTACATCGCGGTGGGCCTGATCATGGCCCTCGGCGTGGCGGCCATGGTCTACGTCGCCCTGCAGTTCAGCGGCCTCACCCGCAAGGAAGAGGCGGTGATGCGCGAGGTGGTCGTCGCGGTGCGCGACATCCCGAGCCGCAAGCCGATCGAGGAGGGGGACGTAAGCATGGCCACCGTGGTCGCCGACCAGACCAACGCCACGGCCTTCACCCGCATCGACGAGGTGCTGGGCCGCATCTCCGGCGTCCCGATCCTCACCGGCCAGATGGTCACCCAGAACGTGCTGGCCTCCACCACGAGCGGCCAGTCGTTCTCAATCCTGGAGCCGGGCGAGGAGTTCGACCCGTCGGGGCCGGACTACCGGGCGGTGAGCATCTCGGTGCCCGATGACCGGGCCGTGGCCGGCACCCTGCAGCCGGGCCAAATCGTGGACCTGATCGTGACCATGGCCATCAACCCGGAGGTGGGCCAGACGCCCGAGGAGGCCGAGGCGACGACCGCGCAGTTCCTGCCGGGCCCGTCCACCAAGGTCACGCTCCAGTCGCTGACCATCCTGGCGCGGAACGGGAGCCTGTACATCATGCGCACCGACCTGGCCACGGCCGAGAAGATCATCGAGCTCAGCGCGGCCGGTGGGCAGTTCTCGTTCGTGCTGCGCCCGGAGATCGACGACCGCGTGGCCACCACCGAGGGATCGACCATCGACCGCCTCATCGAGGAGTACGGCTTCCCGGTCCCGCTGCCGCCGGAGTTCGAGACCGAGAACGCCGG
This sequence comes from Candidatus Zixiibacteriota bacterium, assembly GCA_035687145.1. Lineage (GTDB taxonomy): Bacteria > Chloroflexota > Limnocylindria > QHBO01 > QHBO01 > DASRYM01. Next base: position 13,665 of record DASRYM010000013.1, read on the forward strand.
CCGCTAGGGAGCAGGCTCGGGTTCCTCCACCAGGGCGCGGTAGGCCGCCTCGACCTGGCGACGCGTTTCCTCGAGGGGCGCGGACCCGTCGATCACCACGTCGGCGGCGGCCACCTTCTCCTCCTGCGGCGACTGGCTGGCCAGACGGGCGCGCGCCTGGTCCTCGGTCATGCCGCGGGTGGCCATCACCCGTTGCAGGGCATCGGCCTGGTCGCAGCGCACGACCCACGTCTGGTCACAGCGGTCGTGGAGCGGCGACTCCAGCAGCTTGATGGCCTCGATGCAGGCCACCGTCGCGCCCGCCGCCTCCAGCTCCGCCAGGCGGGCGCGGGTCTCGTTGCGCACCAGCGGGTGGAGGATCGCCTCCAGGTCCCTGAGGGCCTGCGCATCCGCGAAGACGACCGATGCCAGCTTCCCGGCGTCGATGGTCCCGAAGCGCGCCTCGATCCGGCGCCGCGCCTCGGCGTCGTTGTTCCGGATCTGGCGGGCCACGGCGTCAAGGTCGATGACCGCCACGCCCAGGTCGGCCAGCATGGCGGCGACCGTGCTCTTGCCGCAGCCGATGTTGCCGGTCAGCCCGATGACCTTCACGCCGCCTCGCCCTCCCTGGACGGCTCCGGCTGGCAGCGAGGGCAGAAGTGCGTCGAGCGCTGCCCGACCACGATGCGCTGGATCGGCCGCCCGCAGCGGGGGCAGGGCTGGCCGGTGCGCCGGTAGACGAAGAGGCGCTCCGCGTTGGCCCCCGGCTCGCCGTCCAGGCCCACGTAGTCGCTGAAGCTGGCCCCGCGGTTGGCGATCCCCTGCCGCAGCACGGCCCGCACGGCCCGGTGCAGGCGCCGCACCTCGTCGTCGGTCAGGGTGTCGGCGCGCCGCAGCGGATGGAGGCGCGCCCGCCACAGCGCCTCGTCGGCGTAGATGTTCCCCACTCCCGCCACGAACGACTGGTCCAGGAGCAGGGACTTCAGCCGCGCGGACCGTCCCCGCAGGCGCTCGGCAAGGCGGACGGCGCTGAAGGAGCGTGACAGCGGCTCCGGCCCGTGGCGCCCGAAGACGTCGCCGACGCGCAGCACCCGGCGGCGCTCGCCGATCCCGCGCTTGCGCCGCGCGGCCGCCCAGCGGCGGCGCAGCCCGCCGCCCTCCCACAGCCCGATGCGGCCGAACTTGCGCACGTCGCGGTAGCGCAGCTGTCGCCCATCGGCCAGGTGGAAGACCACGCGCGCGTACGGGTCCGGCGGCGTGCCGGGAGCGGCCACGATCAGGGCCCCCGTCATGCGCAGCGCCACGGTCATCACCCGCCCGTCTGCCAGGTGGATGAGCACCGACTTCGCGCGGCGCCCGACGCTGCTGATCCGCGCGCCGCGAACCTCGGCCACGAACTGCTCCGGCGCCGGGCTGGTGATGGTCCGCGGCCAGAGCACCTCGGCATCCGCGATCTCGGCGCCGGTCACCCAGCGCTGGAGGTCGCGGGCCACGGTCTCGACTTCGGGGAGCTCCGGCACGGAGCGTAGTGTGCCGCAAGGGCCGCCCGTGTTGCCGTGTCGTCAGCCGCTCGCCAGCGGAGCCGATGACGCCGAATAGCGCCGCCCGGTGGCTCCCTCATCCCACCAGGGCGGCGACCGCGACCTCCTCCTCGGCCTCCTCGCGGGCCACCTCGACGGCCGACTTCGGAATGCGCCGCCAGGTCCCGTCCTCGCGGACGAATCGGTCCATGTTCTCCCAGTCGGCGCCGACCTTGAGCTCCACCTCCAGCGGCGGGTCCAGGGGCAGGGCGCCCTCCATGATCTCTTTGGCCAGCTCGGCCAGGGTGGTGAGCTCCTCCTCATCGGTCTCGAAGACGAGCTCGTCGTGCACCTGGAGCAGCATCCGCGACCGGAGGCCGCGCTCGCGCATGGCCGCGTCCAGCCGGACCATGGCGATCTTCATCCCGTCCGCCGCCGTGCCCTGGATGGGCATGTTGATCGCCATCCGCTCCCCCGCCGAGCGCAGCGCCGAGTTCCGCGCGGTGAGCTCCGGCAGGTAGCGGCGCCGGCCGAGCAGCGTCGTCACGAACCCCTGGTCGCGGGCCAGCATGCGGATCTCGATCGTGTAGCGGCGGATCCCCGGGTAGGCGGCGAAGTAGTCGGCGATGTAGCGCTGCGCCTCCTCGCGCGGGATCTTCAGCCGGTCCGCCAGCCCGAAGTCGCTCAACCCGTAGGCGATCCCGTAGTTGATCATCTTGGCGATGCTGCGCTCGCGCGGGCCGACCTGATCCGGCGCCAGCCCCAGGACGCGGGCGGCGGCGGCCAGGTGGATGTCCTCGTGCTTCGCGAAGTCCGCCTTCAGCCCCTCGTCGCCCGAAACGTGGGCCAGGATGCGCAGCTCCTGCTGCGAGTAGTCCGCGCCCAGCAGGAGCTTCCCGGGTGACGCGACGAACGCGCGCCGGATGCGCCGTCCCATGGCGGTGCGGATCGGGATGTTCTGCAGGTTCGGGTCGGTGCTCGACAGCCGCCCGGTGGCGGCCACCGCCTGCTGGTAGGTGGTGTGCAGCCGACCATCCGGGCCCACCAGCGAGGGCAGGGCGTCCACGTAGGTGCCCTTCAGCTTCGAGATCTGGCGGTGCTCCAGGATGAGGGACACCACCTCGTGCTTGTCGCGCAGCTCCTCCAGGACCGATGCATCGGTCGAGTACCCGGTGCGGGTCCGCTTGGTGGCCGGCAGGCCCAGCTCGTGGAAGAGCACCTGCTCCAGCTGCTTGGGTGAGCCGATGTTGAACGGGTGGCCCACCAGGTGGTGGATCCGAGCCTCGAGGTCGGCCAGCTGCTGCCCGAACTCCACGCTCATGGCGGTCAGCGCCTCGCGGTCGATGACCACCCCGGCGAGCTCCATCCGTGCCAGGACGGGGAGGAGCGGCATCTCCACCTCGCGGTACAGGTTGATGAGCGCGGCATCGGCCAGGTCCTTCTCGAGCAGCGGGCGCACCAATAGGCTGGTGAGCGCCTCGGCGGCGGCCCTGCGCGCGGTGACCACCTCCTCGGCGCCGGTCTCGGCCGAGACCGGCTGCTCGGGGAGCTGCGCCCCGAAGCGGTTGGCGGCCAGGTCGTCCAGGGTCTGCGCCCGCAACGAGGGGTTGACCATGTAGCTGGCCACCAGCGTGTCGTCTGCCGGCCCCTCGAGCGTCACCCCACGCACGGCCAGCATCGTCACCAGCTGCTTGAGGTCATGACCGATGAGCGGGCGGTCGGCGCGCCTGAACCATGCGGGCAGCCGGCGGTCGTCGCTCCACGGCAGGTACCAGGTTGAGCCATCGGTGCCCGCCAGCGCGATGCCCAGCAGCGGCCGCTCCAGCGGGCGCCCCCCGCCCGCGGCCCAGCCCAGGCCCACGGCGTCGGCATGCGCCGTCAGCCAGGAGTCCAGGGCGGCGAGGTCCTCGTCCGAGCGGACGATGCGCGGGTCGACATGCTCGATGGCCCCACCCGGGTCGCGGACCGCATCGGGCTGGGCCCGTGGCGCCTCCACCGGCGCGGCAGCGCCCTCCCCCTCCTTCGGCGCCCCGCCGCCCAGCAGGTCCAGCGACAGCTGCAGCCCGCCGCCGGTCTCCTGCTCGGACGGCCCGTACCCGGTGGGGGCGATGCTCGACGGCGGGAGCCGGTCGATCAGCGAGCGGAACTCGAGCTCGCGGAAGCGCTGGGCCACGGCACGGCGGTCGTATCGGCCCGTCCGCGCCTCCTCCAGGCGCAGCTCGACCGGGAGGTTGGTGATGATCCGGCCCACCTCGCGCGACATGAAGGCCGATTCGCGGTGCTCGGCCAGCCGGTCGCGCAGCTTGCCCTTGACCTGGTCCAGGTTCTCGTAGATGGCGTCCAGCGACCCGAACTGCTGGAGGAGCTGGATCGCCGTCTTCTCCCCCACCCCCGGCACGCCCGGGATGTTGTCCGAGGTGTCGCCCTTGAGGGCCTTGTAGTCGAGCATCTGGTCCGGGCGCAGGCCATAGCGCTCCATGACCTTGGCCTCGTCGTAGATGACGGTGGCGGCCACGCCCATCCTGGTGGTGAGCAGCTTCACGTGGTCGTTGACCAGCTGCAGCCCGTCCAGGTCCCCGGAGACGATGTACGTCTCGACCCCCGCCTTCTTCGCCTCCTGCACCAGCGAGCCGATGACGTCGTCCGCCTCGTACCCCTCCAGCTCCCGGATCGGGATGTTCATCATCTGGCAGATCTCGCGCACGATCGGAAACTGGGCGCGCAGGTCGTCGGGCATCGACGGGCGCCCGGCCTTGTACTCCGGGTGCGCGTCGAAGCGGAACTGCGGCCTGCCGAGGTCGAAGGCGACCATGGCGTAGTCCGGCTTCAGGTCCTGCATGCCGCGCAGCACAATCTGCAGGAACCCGAAGGCGGCGTTGGTCAGGGTCCCGTCCGACGTCGTAAGGGGCGGCAGCGCGAAGTAGCCGCGGTAGACGAGGCTCGGCCCGTCGATGAGCATGAGGATGGGTCTGCGCTCGGCCATGGGCGACCCCAGTCTAGCCCGATGCCGCCGGCCTGACCCCGTTCCGCGCCGTACAATCGGCGCCATGGCGGACCGCCCGGTGCTCGACCCGTACGCCGTGCTGGGGGTTCCGCGCGATGCCACGCCGCTGCAGGTCGCGCGCGCCCATCGACGCCTCGCCAAGCGCTACCACCCGGACCTGCACCCCGGCCAGGACATGTCGGAGCGGATGCGGCGCATCAACGAGGCGTACCGCCTGCTGGCCTCGTCCGAGCGGCGGGCGGCATTCGACCGCGACAACCCGGCAGCCGGCACGCCGGCCTCCGGGCACTGGGCGGCGTCGCGCCGCCCCATCCGTCCGCCCCAGCCGACCACCGCGCGGACCTGGGCGGCGTGGCGGACCACCGCCGACGAGGTGCGCGCCGCCCCCCGCGTGCGCCGCGCGCCGGGCGAGGTCCAGATCCCGATCACGCGCCGGCCGCCGCGCTTGGAGCCGATGGAGCGGACGTTCCGCGACTCGGCCTGGGCGGCGGTGCTGGTGGCGGCCGTCTGCCTGGCGCTGCTGGCGACCGCGGTGGTGGCCGGACGGCTGACGTAGCCCCTCGCCGGACGCGGCCGTCAGCCGGCTCGCGGTTGAAGCCCGAAGCGCAGGAAGAGCCCGACGGCCATGAGGCCGACGCCGACGACGACGGCCGCCAGCCACCCCGCCTCCAGGTCGGGTCCGGCTGATCGGCTGCTCACGGTCGGTGGCGCGGCCTCGGCGTCCTCGGTCGCATCCGGCACGGCCACGTCGCCGCGGGGTCCGCGAGGCGCCATCTCGTTGCTGGGCTCGGCCAGGAGCGTTGGCTGCTGCCCGTTGGCCGTCTCCGGGTTCCCTCCGGGCGAAGAGAAATGATCCTCCGCCGTCACGTCGGACCCCGGGACGGCGGTCTGCCCTGCGGCTCCCCCGCCGATGGCCGCCTCCTCCTGTGGAGCCCCGCCGCTGGCGGCGAAGAACGTGCCCTGGTCCACGAATCCGGAGAGACCGACCGCACCCACCAGCGCCAGCCCGGCGCCGACCGCCATGACCGGCGCCCACAGTCGCCGCAGCCGGCCGCCACCGGGCGCTCCGGTCCGGACAGGCTCTGGGACCGGCGGAAGCAGCTGGATCGGGCGGGACGGGACGAGGTCCGGCAGCTCGGCCAGCGCGGCCTGCAGACGTGCCAGGTCGGCCACCATCGGTCCGCATCGGTCGCAGGAGTCCACGTGCGCGCGCAACACCGCATCGCCGGCAACGTCGGGGTCGTTGCCGGCCAGCGCCGCCAGGCGCTCGTCGTGCGGATGAACGTCGTGCTGCATCGTCATCGGTCCAGACGCCCTCAGCCCTCGAAGAGTTCCCGATGGTCGGCCAACAGCTCGCGCAGGCGCAGCCGGCCACGGTGGATGCGGGACTTCACCGTGCCCAGCGCGGACCGGGTGAAGGCTGCCACCTCGTTGTAGTCCATCCCGTAGACGTCGCACAGGACCACGGCGATCCGCTGATCCTCCGGGAGGCGGCGCAGCGCTAGGTCGAGGTGGCGGTAGAGCTCCGTGCGTCCCGCCTCGGTCACCGGATTCGGGGCCGCGCTGTCCGGCAGCTCCGCCTCGCCCTCATCCGTGTCGGGCAGCGTCGTTGCCGGACGACGCTGAGTGCGGCGCAGGATGTCGTAGCTGGCGTTGGCCGTGATGCGCAGCAGCCAAGAGCGGAAGATGCCGCCGCGGAATCGGCCGATGGCCTCGTAGGCGTGGACGAACGCGTCCTGCGTGGCGTCCGCAGCCAGGTCCGGGTCGCCGATCAGCCGGTACGCCAGGCCGTAGCACGCCGACTGGTGGTGCTCCATGAGCCGGGCGAAAGCGGTGCGGTCGCCGGATCTGGCGCGCTCCACCATGGCCGCTTCGTCCGGGAGCAGCCTGGTGCGACGTGGTTGGACCTGCCTGCTCGGGTCAGCCGGTGTCATGGGCTGCAATGTTCACACCTTCCGAGCCCGCCTTGCCCGGTGTCGACCGCCGGAAGCGAGGTGATGACAGCGACATGACGCTCGGACATAATCCGCCGCGTCGACACATCCACATGCTGCGGTGGTCCATCGTGAACGCGCGTGCCCACGCCTCGTCCCTTCCCCTCCTTCGCCTCGCCCTGGCCGCCGGATCCGTGGCGCTCGTCGGGTTGTGCCTGTTGCTATCCGCCTCGCTGGTCCAGGCGACCCATGGCCCGGACATGACGATCGCCAAGACGGCATCCGTTACGAGCATCCCTGCGGGCGGCAGCTACAGCTACACGATGACCATCACCAACACGGGCCACTCGACGGCGACGTCGGTCGTGCTCACCGACAGCACCATCGAGCCCGACGTCGAGATCGACTTCGGGTCCCTTGAGCTGTCGCCCTCGGGCATCGGCTCGTGCACGTGGAAGCTGTTTCAGGGAGATCCGAACAACCTGATGTGCAGCTTTCCGACGATCGCCACGGGCGCCTCGATCACCGTGACCTTCGACGTGACCGCACCGGCCGTGACCTGCCCCCGGGTGCGGAACACTGCGACGGTGACGGCCGCAAATGAGCCTTCGGGTAACACCGGGAACAACACGGCGATCGTGAACGTGAACATGACCGGCTGCCCGTCAGCCACGCCGACGCCGACCGGATCGCCGACGCCGCAGCCCTCGCCGCCGACCGTCTCGCGCATCTTCGGGGCTGATCGGTATGCGACGGCCGTGGAGCTGTCGAAGCGCCTCACGCCTTCGCCGGGCACGGGCGTCAGCTCGGTGTACGTGGCGACCGGCGAGAACTTCCCTGACGCCCTGGCCGGTGCTCCCGCCGCCGCGAAGCGGAACACCTCCATCCTGCTGGTGCGCCGCACGTCGGTGCCGACGGTGACGCGAACCGAGCTGCTGCGGCTCAAGCCACAGACCATCTTCGTGCTGGGCGGCACGAGCGTGATCTCGGACGCGGTGGCCGCGGAGCTGAGCATGCTGACGCGTGACGGAGCCGGGACCGTGACCCGGCTGGCGGGCAGTGACCGCTACGCCACCGCCGGCCAGGTGGTGGGCAACGCGTTCACCTCAGCCGAGGCGCTGATCGTGGCCACCGGCGAGAACTTCCCTGACGCGCTCGCTGGCAGCGCGGCGGCATCCGACGAGGGCATGCCCATCCTGCTGGTGAAGCGCGACAACATCCCGCCGGCCACTGTCGCCCAGCTGAACAACCTCGATCCGGCACGCATCTTCGTGCTGGGCGGCACCTCGGTGGTGAGCCAGGCCGTGGAGGACGCGCTGCGGTCCTTTGCCCCATCGGTCACCAGGATCGCCGGCGATGATCGGTACCTCACGGCCGTCGGTGTGACGAAGGCCTTCTATCCGCCGAACGTGGCCCACCTGTTCGTTGCCACCGGCATCAACTTCCCGGACGCGCTGGTGGCCGGGCCGCACGGTGACCCCGTGCTTCTGACCGCGCCGGGTGCCCTGCCGTCCGCGGTTGCCGGCGAGGCATCGCGCCTGAACCCGCCGAGCATCCACGTCCTGGGCGGCCCCGGCGTGGTGAGCGAAACGGTGCTGAACCAGCTCAGGGCAACCTGAGGCGGCGAACCCCGGAGCCGGGTGTCGCGGGGGCTCAGCCTATACTTGCTCCGTCACCCCACCGACGCCGGAGTGGCGGAATCGGCAGACGCGTCGGTCTCAAACACCGATGCCCGCGAGGGCGTGTGGGTTCGACCCCCACCTCCGGCACCATGCGCATCGTCGTCGGCCAGGAGCCGCAGCAGCGCGAGCGCCGTCGCGAGCGTGGGCGCCCGCTCACCCTGCGCCAGGCGGCATACGGTCGTGTGATCCAGCCCGGTCCGCAGGGCAACCATGCGGAAACTGAGACCACGAGCGGCAACCGCGTCGCGCAGCCATCCGGCGAAGTCCCCCGCAAGGATGCGAGGCGGAATGTTGACCTCTTGATTGAGCACGAGCGCACGGTACCTCGTCCACCTTGCCGTGGACCTTGCGCCGGTCGCTTCGGGACGCCTAGAAGACGGTCGACAGGCAGGAGACCAGCAGCCAAATCACCAGGATGACTCCGATGATCACGCCGATCAGGATGCGGCCCACGTTCACTCCTTCTGCGGTACGGAACTTCGGCTGGCCGGCGAGCATCGCGCTCGCCGGGCAGGCGTAATGCAAGGCGTGTGCCGCCGCCTCTGCCGCCCCCGACCGCGGCCGACGCGTGGAATCGGTCCGTGACGGACGCACCGCGTGCTAGGCTCCCGCCCGATGACCGGCGATACCGTCGAGTGCTTCAACTGCGGCCGCGCCAACCCCTCCTGGGCCCAGGTCTGCCGCTCCTGTGGCGTCCCGATCTCAGCGGCCACGTCGCGCACCCTGCCATCCGGCCCGGTGCCGACTGACCGCGAGTCGCTCATCTCCATGGGCTCGGCGCTGGGAGCCGTGGTGCTGGCCATCGTCGTGGGCGTCATCGTGTCGGGCATGATCCCGCCGGCCGCGCCGCCGCCAGTGGAGACCCCGACCCCGGAGCCGACGCCCAGCGTGCTGCCCTCGCCGAGCCTTGATGCCTCGGCGCCCGTCGGAGAGGGCTCGGCGGAGCCCACCGTCCTGCTGCCCGGGACGGTGGCCTTCGGGACGGGGCTGAACAACTCCACGAACGAGGTCACCGACCCGACCGACACGTTCACGCCGGGCAGCAGGTTCTGCCACTCGATCAGCCTGACTGAGCCGTTCGGCGCCCCGCAGGTGCTCGAGGAGGTCCTGAAGATCGAGGAGAACGGCGAGCTGACCGTGGTCCAGGAACGCGCCCCGCTGACGGTGGATCAGACGGCGACGGTGGCCGGCTTCTGCACCGACGCCAGTGGCCTGATCGACGCCTGGGGCGTCGGCCAGTTCCTGATCCGGGACTACCGACCGGGTGACGAGCCAGTCCTCCTCGCCGAGGGACGCTTCACCCTGGCCCAATAGGCCCGGGCCTCAGTCCAGCGGGGGCTCCCCGTCGGCCGCCGCGATCTCCGACCAGGCGTCCGCGTAGAGGCGGGCCCGGATCGGCAGGTAGCCGGGATACGCGACCCGCGCCCTGCGGATGACGGCCGCGTCCAGGGTGACCAGTGCCAGGCGGTCGGTCGTCTCGACCAGCACCTCGCCGTCCGGTCCAACCGCGACCGATGGACCGCCGATCAGCACCCCGTCCTCGGGGTGCGGCCGGTTGACGCTCAGCACGTAGCAGCAGCCGGTCAGCGCGATGGCCCGGAACACCACCTTCCAGCGCGGATAGGTCCGCTCCTCGGTGGCCCGTGGCGCCAGGATCGCCATGCTCCCCTGCGCCGCCAGGAGGAGCGATCCCTGCGGACGGTTGATGTCCGAGCAGACCTGGAGACCGACGGGCAGGCCGAAGGCGTCGATCCGGCGCGGCGGCTCGCTCCCCGGCTCGTAGTGGCTCGTCTCCCAGAAGCCCGGCTCCTCCGGGAGGTGGAGCTTCTCGTACGTCGCAGCCACGTTGCCGGCGCGGTCGAAGGCCAGGGCGCGGCTCGTCCGGCGCCCGGTCGCGCCATCGCGGTGGATGATCCCCCCGATAAGGCCGATGCCGGCCTCGGCGGCCGCCTCGGCCTGGGCAGTCATCCGCGGTCCACCCATCGGCTCGGCGTCCTCGTCGCGCGCCTCCTTCGTGGACGGCCGCCACGGGTTGAGCGGGAGCTCGGGGAGGAGCACCAGGTCGGCGCCGCGCTCCACGGCCTCCGCCAGGCGCTCGCGCAACCGCTCATGGCCGTCCGGCTCCCAGAAGACCTCGGAGATCAGCGCGACGGTCAGCCTCCCGTTCGCACGCGGGATTGCCTCGCTCATGCCGCGAAGCCTACACACTGGCGTGGGTGCCGGAGCTCTCGCCGAGATGTGAGGAAACCAGGCTCTTGGTGGGGCCGCAGTTCAGACGTCCCTGCTCCTGGGGTTTCTCGTCGTTCGCGGGCCTGCCGAACCGCCAGCCTTCAGCTCATCCCTTGCCCGTCCCCCCGGCCAGCGATCCAGAACAACAAGCCAACCACCGCAGCCGTCGCCCCTCCGGCGGCGAGGCTCCATCCGGCATCGCACGGCACGGTGTAGCCGAACACGGAGGAACACTCAGGAGGCTCGGTCGTGATCCCGCTCGCCGGGAAGAGGAGCACAAGCACGACGAGCCCCACGAGCGATGCGATCGCGATCTTCGCCAGAGGCCACGAGCGGCCTTGGCGGTCCGTCTGATTCATGGTGGTCCCTCCGCGTGGCAGTTTCGGCTGCCGAGTGGGTGGCTATCACGAGACGCCAATGAGCGTCTCCGGGTTGCAGAGGCCGCCGACACCTGGGCCGACTGCGACACGTACACGCCGTCAACGAACCGGGCGCCGCCGATCGGCGGCTACCTGTCCCTCGTGCCCACTGTGAGCCGGGCCTTGCTGACCAATACCGGCATCGCCATGCCGCCGCTCACGCTCGAGGTCTACCAGTATCCGGTTGGCCTCCTGCTGTGGATCGGGGCTGCCGTCATGGACCTCGGTCTCGTTGCGCTGATCTGGCCGACACGTTCCAACCCGTCGATTGTCGAGGGCCCGCGTCGGTCGATGGACCAGGTGGAGGTGTCGCCGCAGCCTCGATGAACTGCGCTGGAGACGCTCCGGCTAAGCCGCGGCTTGGCTCTGAACGAGCCGACACGGTTTCTTCTTGCGTCGCTTCAGGTTCGCGCACTTGGCGCAGCCGGTGTGAATTGCGACAGTTCGTCCGCTGCCAGCGTGGTCGGCTCGCCGCGTGGCTCTACGCGTCAGCGGCTCCACGGGTCGCATCACATGGAGTGACCGTTGAGCGCCCGACAGCCGCCTCGAACGGTCCCAACTCACGCCAGACGGGCGCTTGCGACGCTCCAACGGCCTTCCGCTGCGCTCATTGCGCGCCTGGTGTGAATCACGACCGCTCGTTGGACCGAGCTCCGCCGATAAGGGTGCGGTAAGCCGAAGGTAAGGTGCTGCGGGGCATCATCGGTCCGTGTACACCAACCTTCCGCGCGCGGTCCGCTTTCTCCGTCTGCGGAAAGGTTGGTCGCAGGCCGTCCTGGCGACCCGTGCAGGCGTCTCCCGGGAGCTGGTGTCGCGGATCGAGCGCGATCGCGTGGCCGGTATCACCTTCGGCGGAGTGGACCGGGTCCTCGCGGCACTGGACGCCAACCTGCGCGCGATGGCGGCATGGCAGGGGGAGCAGCTCGACCGTCTCATGGACGCGGGTCATGCGGCACTCCAGCAGGTCGTTGCCGAGATGCTCGCCACGCTCGGCTGGAGCGTCCGGGCCGAGGTCAGCTTCAACCGCTACGGCGACCGCGGGCGCGTGGACCTCGTTGCGTTCCATCCGATTCCGCGCGTCGTGCTGCTGGTCGAGGTCAAGACCGCGCTGGGCGACCTGCAGGAGACCCTGGGCCGCCTCGATGTGAAGGCGCGGATCGGCCGTCCACTCGCGCAGGACCTCGGATGGACCGGTGTCCTGGCCGTCATCCCGGTACTGGTCATCGCCGATGCGCGTCCGGCACGCAGGGTGGTGGCGAGCCATTCGGCGCTCTTCAGCCGGTTCTCACTCCGCGGCCGTCAGGCGATGGCGTGGCTCCGGCGGCCGGTCCAGCCACCGCCGACCGGCATCCTCTGGTTCGCGAACCGACCCGATTCACATGAGGTGACCATTGCGCGCCGCAAACGGGCGCCCAAGCGTCTCAACTCAGACGTGGCGTGAATTGAAACCGCTCGACCCCGGTCGCCCGGCGTCAATGCGCACCTGGTGTGAATGACGACCGTTCGCGGGGGGCGGTCACTCGGCGAGGAACTCCCTCACCAGGTTCTGGAAGTGGTAGACGCCGTTCTCGCGCTTGGCGCTGAACCGCCCGGTGTCGTAGGCCCGCGAGCGCAACCCGCGCTGCACCTGCTCGCAGATGACGATGTCCTCCTGCTGGATCTCGTCGCTGAAGGCGATCGTCTGCTGCATCGACTCCCACCCCGGCCCGGTGCCCGGCTCGGCGAAGAACCACTCGAAGATCGTCAGCGTCCGCTCGTGGCCGAGGGGCAGGATGACGTTGGAGGACATGTTGTCCTGGTAGATGTTGAACATCGTGTTCGGGAAGATCCAGTAGTAGAGGGCGTCCTCCTCGGCCCCGGGCTGGCGGAGGTAGCGCCGGTCGACTCCGAGCTGCTCCCCGGGCTTCAGTTCCCGGATCGGCGCGTGCTGCTTGGAGTAGTAGCGGAACTCCTCAACGCGGTAGGCGTCATAGTCCAGCTCCCTGTAGAGCTGCGGGTGCGCGATCGGCAGGTGGTAGCCCTCCAGGTAGTTGTCGACGTACACCTTCCAGTTGCACTCGATCACGTAGTCCCGCCGCTCCACCAGGCGCATGCGGTCCACGTCGTAGCCGGCGGCGGCCACCTCCTCGGGGATGGCACCCATGACCTCCTGCAGGCTGGGGGCATCATCGGAGAGGCAGACGAACACGAACGGACCCCAGGTGTCGACCCGCACCGGGACCAGTCCGAAGTCCTCCTTGCGGAAGTTCTCGGTCTCCTCCATCTCGGGAGCGGCGCGCAGGCAGCCGTCCAGCCCGTAGGTCCAGCCGTGGTAGCGGCACTGCAGCGACTTGCGGTTCCCCTTGGTCAGGGCCACCTGGCCGGCCCGGTGACGGCAGACGTTGTAGAAGGCGCGCAGCTCGCCGTTCAGGTCGCGGGTGATCACCACCGGCTCGTCGACCACGGTCACCGGGACGAAGTCGCCCACGCGCTGGAGGTCATCGGTCCGGGCCACCAGCTGCCAGGTGCGGGCGAAGATGCGCTCCTTCTCGAGCTCAAGGTAGTGCGGATCCAGGTAATAGCGAGCCGGCAGCGTCTCGGCCCGGCTCAGCGGGGTGGTCACGCGGGAGGTCGTCATGGTCGGGAGTGTAGCCCTGCCGTACTGCGAAATCGCCTTGCCGCGGCGACCCGCGAAGTGCTACAACGGCGCTCCCAAGCGGGTTCCGAGACCGCGGGACGCCGCGGCATGTACCGGAGGAGTTCGAATGCGCACTTGGCGACGTTTCGCGGTGTTGCCGATCGCCGCCCTGCTCCTGGCAGCGTGCCAGGCAGAGGCCGAGAACATCGAGTCGCTGGACGACCTCGCCGGCAAGACGGTGTGCGCCGGCGAGTCGACGACCTACGTCTTCTGGATCCAGGGCACCCTCACCCTGCCGGAGGGATCCGGCGAGATCGCCGAGGTCCCCGAGGGCATGCAGGTGACCACGCTTCCCACCGACATCGACTGCGCGGAGGCCTGGCGCTCCGGCCGGACCGATGAGTTCCAGGGCTGGCTGACCGCGCTGCCCACGGCCCAGGGCGCCATCGACGAGGGCTACCCCGTCAAGCTCGTCGGTGACCCGGTCTTCTACGAGCCGCTGGCCGTTGCCTTCGACAAGTCCGTCGAGAACAACGACTCCCTGGTCGAGGCGGTCGACGCGATCATCAGCCAGATGCACGCCGACGGCACGCTCAGCGAGCTGTCCGAGACGTGGTACGACGGCACCGACCTCACCAGGCAGGAGGGCGTCGAGCCCCCCGAGCCCGAGGAGGGGCCGACCTGCGACTCCGGTGACGTGGACGGCCACCTGGCCGATATCTGCGAGGCCGGCACCATCGTGGTCTCGACCGACCCGGCCTACCCGCCCCAGTCCTTCCTCAACGAGGAGACCGGCGAGTACGAGGGCTTCGACATCGACGTGGCCAAGGAGATCGCCGAGCGGCTGGGCGTGGACATCGAGTTCACCGACCCGACCTTCGACGCGGTGGTGGCCGGCAACTGGGGCGGCCGCTGGGACATGAGCGTGGGATCGGTCACCGTGACCGCCGAGCGCCAGGAGGTCCTCGACTTCACGCGGCCCTACTACTTCACCCCGGCCCAGATGGCGGCCTACGACCCGGAAGCCGCCGCGGACTAGGAGGCTGAGCAGGAAGACCAGAGGGCGGGGCCACACCGGCCCCGCCCTCGTGTCTTTCGGGAGCAGCAATGACCGGAATCACCGGAGGCCTCGGGACCGAGGCGCACAGGACCACGGTTCTGGCGCAGATCGAGCTGGCGCACGGCCGGTCGCGCCGGCGCTTCAGCGCGACCTTCGTCGCCACCTGGATCGCACTGGTCCTCCTGTTCGGCGGCGGCGCGTGGCTGGCGTCCGGTGCCGACATCAACTTCGTCTTCACCTCTGGTCCGGTGATCCTGAGCGGAGCGGGCATGACCATCCTGGTCTCCGCCCTGTCGATCACCTTCGCCACCGGACTGGCGCTGCTGGGCGCCATGGCCCGCCTCAGCACACACCCGATCCCGAACGGCGTCGGATCGTTCTACGTGTCCCTCTTTCGCGGGACGCCGCTGCTGCTGCAGATCATCTTCATGTACTACGCCCTGCCGTACGTGGGCATCAGGCTCCCCGCGCTCGCCGCCGGCGTGCTGGCGCTGTCCCTCAACTACGGCGCCTACATGACCGAGATCTTCCGGGCCGGCATCCAGGCCGTGCCACGGAGCCAGCGGGAGGCGGGGCGCGCGCTCGGGATGCCGGAACGGCTCGTCATGCGGCGCATCGTGATGCCGCAGGCGGTGCGGATCGTGATCCCCGCGGTGGGCAACGAGTTCATCGCGATGATCAAGGACTCGTCGCTGGTGTCGGTCATCACCATCCACGAGACCCTGTTCCTCGCCCAGCGCATCGGGCGCAGCGCCTTCGAGCCGGTCGCTGCCCTGCTGGTGGCCGGCGCGGTGTACTGGACGCTGACGATCATCTTCAGCCTGTTCCAGGACCGCCTGGAGCGGCGCCTGGCCAGGAGCGACCGATGAGCGTCGACGCAGCCAACCCCGAGCACACCCACGAGCAGGAGCACCGGCTCGGCCGACCAGCTCCGCCCGGCAGCGGGTATCCGGTCGGCAGCCCGATGCCCGACCACCTCGGCGATGTGATCGTCCGGACCACCGGCCTGGAGAAGTACTTCGGCACGAACCACGTCCTGCGCGGCGTCGACATGGAAGTGCGCCAGCGGGAGGCGGTGATGATCATCGGCCGTTCGGGGAGCGGGAAGACGACCTTCCTGCGATGCCTGAACTTCCTGGAGGAGCCCACCATCGGCTGGATCGAGATCGACGGCGTCCGGGTCGAGGCCGATCCGCTGCGCGCGCGCAGCCGCGCGCACCAGGAGCAGATCCGTCAGATCCGGCTGCGCGCCGGGATGGTGTTCCAGGACTTCGCCCTCTTCCCGCACATGACGGCGCTCGAGAACTGCATCGAGGCGCCGGTCCGCGTGCGCGGTCTGCCCGAGGAACAGGCGGTGGCCCTGGCCGAGAAGTTCCTGGACAAGGTGGGGCTGCTGGAGAAGCGCGACGAGTACCCGTCGCGGCTGTCCGGCGGGCAGAAGCAGCGGGTGGCCATCGCCCGCGCGCTGTGCATGGAGCCCAAGGTGCTGCTCTTCGACGAGCCCACCTCGGCGCTCGACCCTGAGCTCATCGGCGAGGTGCTCAACGTCATGGAGGAGCTGGCCCACGAGGGCACGACCATGATCGTGGTCACCCACGAGATGCATTTCGCGCGCGAGGCGGCCGACCGCGTCGTCTTCATGGACCAGGGCGTCATCGCCGAGCAGGGACCCCCGGAGCAGATCCTGGAGGCGCCGACCCAGGAGGCGACGAAGCGGTTCCTGCGCCGGTTCCTGCTCACCTAGCCCCGACGGGCGGCCTGCTCCTCCGGCCTCACGAGCCGGCGCCGTCGCAAATTCACATCAGGTGCACATTGAGCGGCGAGAGGGGCCGTTGAAGGGTCGTAACTCACGCCCGGTGCGCGGTACGCACCTCCAACGGCCGATCCGGGCACCCATTGGTCAGCAGGTGTGAACCACGACCATTCGACTGTGCCGAGCCGGCCGACGGCCGACGCCCCCGAACGCAACCAAACCGCACCCCGGTGCGTCTGAGCAGCAGGACGGGCACGGCGATTGCTGGTACCGACCCGCGCCGGGCGAATCCGCCCACACCATGGAGGGGAGAACCAATGGTCACTCGGGTATGCACCCACTGCGAGGCGGAGATCGAGGTCCCGGCGGAGGACCACGTCATGTGCCCCGTCTGCGGGCTGGACCCGGACCTGCCGCCGCTCAGCTTCCGATTCGAGGACGCCCCGGCCTTCTTCCTGGGTGGCGACCCGCGCCTGGCTCCCGCCGAGGTCCGCGTCCGCTACTAGGGTCCGCGTCCGCCTAGCTCTTGACCCCGTAGACCTGCGACCGCGGCAGCCGTGCCGCCTCGTCCGCCGGGCGCACCATGGCCTGCGCCGGCTTCAGCGCCACCGGCGTGTCCGATGGCCTGCCGCCCTCCCGCGCGATCAACCAGCGCAGCCCCTTCTCGGTGAGCGTCGCACCGCCCGCCGTGCCGGGCTCGATGAAGGGCAGCACCACCATTCCCCGCCGCCCGAGCCGCTCCACGACCAGCTGGATGCGGTAGGGATTCACGCTCAGCTCCTCGGCCAGCGGCACGAGGTCCACGGTCCGGTTCGGATGCGCCCGCAGCAGCCGCAGGATGGCCAGGGTCAGCTGATCATCACTGATCGGCGCCTCGGTGGCGGGCGGAACGGTGGCGGTCGCCGCCGTCTGACGGCGGGACGGGGTGACGGTGCTTCCCGGGTCGCCGAGGCGATCGGTCCGGCGGCGCCGCACGGCGCGGGCAGCCCCGGAACGGGCACCGGAGGACTGTCGTTCGGTCACGAGCGCGAGGATACCAGCGTCACTCGGGCGAGACCTGCCGCAGCTCCACCGCCACCGGCAGCCCGGCCGCCCGGCGGACCTGCTCGGCCAGCCGCTCGTCCCACTCGGCGCGGTCGGGCAGGCGCACCTGGCGCGTGGCGCCGGCCACCGGGATGTTGATCACCACCGGCACGTCGCCGGGGCGGTTGCGGATGGCCTGCGTGATCGACTCGATGGCCGGCAGCAGGCGGTCCACCGCGACCGACTCGTCGAAGCCGATGGAGATGACCCCCGCGACCGGCGGCGAGACTTTCAGGGGGACCGCGTTGGCCGGCGGCGGCGCCTCGTCGGCCTCCGACTCCGACTCCGACTCCGCCACCGCCACGCCCGCCCGGACGGGAGAGACGACCGGCACCTGGGCCACGGCCGCCCCGCCACCGCCACCGTTCCCGTTGCGGTAGCCGTTGCCCGCCGGCCGGCCGCGGGCGCGGAGCAATCGGTCGCGCTCGGCTGAGAAGGCCGCCGGCCCCATGCGCACGGCATCGTCCCAGGCGCGCACCGCCTCGCACAGGATCTGGGCCGAGTCGTCGCGGTGGTCGACCCTGCCGGTGACGAGGACGACGGAGTCATCGGTCCAGGCGTTGGCAGTCTCGGCGAAGACCTTGGGGAAGACCACCACCTCCACGGCGCCGGTGAGGTCCTCCAGGGTGGCCACCAGCATGGTCGACCCGGCGCGGGTGATGACCCGGCGCGAGGACTGGATGATGCCGCCCACCGTGACCTTGGCCTGGTCCGACTCCTCGGCCAGGTCGCCCACGTAGGCGGTCACGTACTCCGGCAGCTGGGCCTCGATGTCGCTCAGCGGGTGCTCGGACAGGTACAGCCCCAGCAGCTCCTTCTCCCAGCGCAGGCGCTCGCGGCGCGGCGGCTCGTGGTCGTCCGGCGGCGCGCCGTTCACCTCCGGCCCGGGACCGATGGGCGCCAGCGAGGCCGATGGCGCCGGCTCCACCGGCATGGCGAACAAATCGAACAGGGTCCCCTGCCCCGCCGCCACGTCGCGCTGGTGACGCTGCCCCGCCTCGAGGGCCAGGTCCAGGCGCGCCAGCAGCGCCCCGGGCGTGCCCAGCGAGGCGAGGGCGCCGGCCTTGATCAGCGACTCGACCACGCGCTTGTTCACCGTCCGCAGGTCCACGCGGCGGCAGAAGTCGTCCAGCGAGGTGAACGGACCGGCGACGTCCGAGACCTCCGACCGCCCCTCGCGGGCGGCCACGATGGCCTCGATGGCTCCCTCGCCCACGTTCTTGATCGCCGCCAGGCCGAAGCGGATGGCGGAGGTGCCGTCGGCATCGGTCTCCACGCTGAACAGCGCGCCGGAGCGCTGCACGTCCGGCGGCCGCACCTCGATCCCCAGGCGCCGGCACTCGGCGACCACCACGGCCACCTTCTCGGCCCGCTCCCGGAAGCCGTTCAGCACGGCCGTCATGAACTCCACCGGGTAGTTGGCCTTGAGGTAGGCGGTCTGGTAGGCGATCAGCCCGTAGCAGGTGGCGTGGGCCTTGTTGAACCCGTAGCGGGCGAACGGCTCGAAGGCGGCGAAGACCTGGTCCACCACCGAGGGCGGGATCCCCTTCTTCTTGGCCCCCGCCTTGAACTTCGCCTCGTGCTCGCGCAGGACCGATTCCTTCTTCTTGCGGATCGCGTAGCACAGGTTGTCCGCCTCGGGGCCGGTGTAGTCGGCCATGGCGATGGCGGCCGTCATGATGTCTTCCTGGTAGACGAAGATGCCGTAGGTGTCCCTGAGGGCCGGCTCCAGCGACGGGTGCAGGTACGTGACCGGCTCCTCGCCGTGCTTGCGGCGGATGTAGGCCGGGATGTTGGCCATCGGTCCCGGGCGGAAGAGGGCGACCATGGCCGCCAGGTCGCGGACCTCGGTGGGCTTCAGCTCCTTGACGTAGCGGCGCATCCCCGAGCCCTCCAGCTGGAAGACGCCGGTCGTCTCGCCGGTCGAGAGCAGCTCGAAGGTCTTCCGGTCGTCGAGGGGGATGGCGTCGACGTCGATCTCCACGCCGCGGTGGCGGCGGATCAGCTCCACGGCATCGGCCAGGATGCTGAGGTTGATCAGGCCCAGGAAGTCGAACTTCAGCAGGCCCAGCGCCTCGCAGGCGTGCATCTCGTACTGGGTCATGGTGGTCCGGCCGTCGGTGGCCCGCTGGAGCGGCATGATCTCGGTCAGCGGCTCGCGGCTGATGACGATGCCCGCCGCGTGGGTCGACGCGTGGCGCGCCACGCCCTCCAGCTGCTTGGCGATCCCGATCAGCTTCTCCACCCGCTCGTCGGAGGCCATCAGCTCGCGGAGCTGCGGCGAGGTCTCCACGGCACGGTCGAGGGAGATGTTCAGCTCGTTGGGCACCGCCTTGGCCACCCGGTCCGCCTCGGCGTAGGTGAGGCCCATGGCGCGCCCCACGTCGCGGATGGCGGCCTTGGCGCCCAGCGTCCCGAAGGTGATGATCTGCGCCACCCGGTCGTCGCCGTACTTGCGGGTGACGTACTCGATCACCTCGTCGCGTCGCGAGTCCTGGAAGTCGATGTCGATGTCCGGCATCGTCACCCGGTCCGGGTTGAGGAAGCGCTCGAAGGGCAGCCCGTACTCCAGCGGGTCGACCGGCGTGATGCCCAGCGAGTAGGTCACGATGCTGCCCGGCGCGCTGCCGCGGCAGGTGGTCATGATCCCCTGCTGCCTGGCGAAGCGGGTGAAGTCGGCCACGATCAGGAAGTAGGCCGAGTATCCCATCCGGTCGATGATCCCCAGCTCGTAGTCCAGCCGGTGGCGGATCTCGTCGGTGATGACCGGGTAGCGCTCGCGGAGGCCCCTCTCGCACTCCCTGCGCAGCCACGAGCCGGGCGTCTCGCCCTCCGGCACCGGGAAGTGCGGCAGCCGCAGCTGGTCGAACTCCAGCCTGAGGTCCACCATCTCGGCCACGCGCAGGGTGTTGTCCATGGCGTCCGGCAGCTCGCCGTTGAAGAGGGCACGCATCTGCTGCGGCGGCTTCAGGTAGAACTCGTTGGTCTCGAAGCGCAGGCGCCCCGGCGTGTCCAGGTTGGACCCGGTGCCGATGCACAGCAGCAGGTCGTGCGCCTCGTGCTGCTCGGGCACGGTGTAGTGCGTGTCGTTGGTGGCCAGCAGCGGGATGTTCATGTCCCGCGCCAGCTCCACCAGCTGCGGGTGCAGGCGCGCCTGCTCCGGCAGGCCGTGGTCCTGCACCTCGATGAAGAAGTTCTCCGCGCCCAGGATGGACCGATAGTCGTCCGCCGCCTGGCGGGCTCCGCGCTCGTCCCCCTGCGCCAGCCTGCGCAGCACCTCACCGCCCAGGCAGGCCGATGTCCCGATGAGGCCCTCGGCATGCCGGCTGAGCAGCTCCTTGTCGATGCGCGGCTTGTAGTAGTAGCCGTCCAGGTGGGCCGCCGTGGTCAGCTTGAGGAGGTTGCGATACCCGACCTCGTTCCTCGCCAGCAGAAGCAGGTGGTGGTAGTCCGCGTCGGCCTTGCCCTCCTTGTCGCGCATGCCGCGCGGGGCGACGTACTGCTCGATGCCGATGATCGGCTTGATGCCGGCCGCCTCCGCCGCGCGGTAGAACTCGATGGCCCCGTACATCGCGCCGTGGTCGGTCACGGCCAGGGCCTTCATCCCCAGCTCGGCGGCGCGCTGCGTCAGCTCGCGGGTGCGGGAGAGGCCGTCGAGGAGGGAGAACTCGGAGTGGACGTGGAGGTGGACGAAGTCGCCGTTCCGGCTCGGCCCGGGGGAACGCTGGGTCACCCCGCCATGGTGCCAGATGCGCTATCGGCCAGGATGGGTTGGTAGACGACGAGGACGTTGCCCGATCCCTCGAAGGTCCGCGAGGAGAGCAGCCTGAGCGACACCGGCGGCCGCCCGGTGAAAAGCGGGACGCCCTCACCGCCGATGACCGGGAAGATGGTGATGTGCAGCTCGTCCACCATGCCGTGGAGGAGGAGCTCGTTCCACAGCCGCCGGCTCATCAGGACGACGATGTCCCGGCCGGGCATCGCCTTGAGCGCAGTGATCTCGGTGAGCAGCTCCGGCCCGCGAACGATCCGCGTGGTGCGGTCCCACGGCGCCAGGTCATCGGGCTGGAGGGTATTCGAGACGACGACCTTCTCGATGCTGGCGATCAGGTCGGCGAACTCGCGGCGCACATCGGTCGCGTTCGGGTCCGAGGGCACACCCGTCCAGTACTCCTTGTTGCCCAAAAACGACGTGCGTCCGCTCAGGATCAGGGTGTCCGCACCGCGCAGCAGGTCCCGGTTGTAGACGTCGAACGCCTCGTTGCGCCCGTACTCGGGCAGGAAGTAGTCGAAGAACCGATGGAACGTCTTGTCCTTCGACTCGTAGTAGCCGTCGAGCGTCTGGAAGTTGCTGACCAGCAGCCTGCGCGTCATGCGTTCCTCCGTGGCGCCTCGGCCTGGAACTCGCCGTACCAGTAGCCGCGCACCACGTCGTGGGTCGCGATCAGGCGGTACCCGGCCTCGGTCATCTCTCGTTGCACCTTCCGCGGGTGCGTGGCGTGCGGTGCCAGGAACCGGGCGAGCAGCCCTTCCCGGCGGGATTCCAGGATCACCACCCGGCCTCCCGGCTTCAGGCGGGAGCGCGCCTCGGCGAAATAGCGCGGCGGCTCCGGCAGGTGGTGGTAGGTGGCGGACACGAACACCAGGTCGGCCGGCTGCGGGATCGCGAGCCGATGGCGGCTGACGGCCACCGGCCGCAGGGTCGTGATCCCGCGCGCCGCCGCCTCGGCCTCCAGCTCCTCGAGCGTGCGCCGGCTGATGTCCAGGGCGTAGACGACCCCGTCCGGCTCGACCGCGCGGGCCATGCGCAGCGTGAAGTGGCCCGCGCCGGGACCCAGGTCGGCGACCACCATGCCGGGACGCAGGTTCAAAACCGCCACCACGGCATCGGGATCGCGCAGGCGATCCGAGCGCACCCCGGCGGCGCACAGCCAGCGGCGGGCGCGATTCAGCATCGGCTCTGGATGCGCATCAGTCGCGAATGCCGTCTCGGGCCTCGACGGCCATCATGGTCGCGGTCAGGAGCGCGATCAGCTTCTCCTCGCCGCCGGACACGGCGAACACCTCCGACTGGGCGACGGTCAGCGTCCGGCCCGCCTTGACGACGCGGCCGCGAGCGATGATCCGGTCCCCGCTCGCCGGCGCCAGGAGGTTGATCTTGAACTCGGTGCTGAGGACGCCGGCATCGGGCGGCATGAGGCTCAGCGCCGCGTAGCCGGCGGCCGAGTCGGCGATGGCCGCCACCGCTCCCGCATGGACGAAGCCGTGCTGCTGCGAGATCGCCGGGCTCGGACGAAGTGAGATCTCGACGGCGCCGACGGAGACTGACTCCAACGTGGCGCCCAGCGTGGCCATGAGGCCCTGCCGCGCGAAGCTGGACCGGATGCGCTCCTCGACGTCAGTCACGGCCACCGGCAGCGTCAGCCCTGGGTCGCCGGGTTCGCCGGTGGGGCGCCATCCGGCCAGGCAGCGATGCACACCTTGTTGCCGGCTCGATCGGCCAAGATCCAGGACGCCGGCGCCTCAGACTGGTCCACGATCCGGCCACCGGCGGCGACCGCGGCCGCCAGGCGCTGCTCGGCCACCTCGCGCGCCACCGAGACGTCCACGTGCATGGCGTGGCGCAGCGGCTTCTCCGGGTTGAGCTCCTGCATCCAGACCGTGGATCCCTGGCCGAGCGGGTCGATAGCGTTGTCCTCCTGCATCGGCGCGTAGCCCAGGACCGCGCGCCAGAAGGGCAGGTCGATCTCGTCCGGCCTGGCCGCCACCGCCAGCTGGACCTCCTGGACGGCGGCCCGGTCGGGGGTGGCGCCGCGCTCGCGCGCGACGGCGGAGATGGCCCGCGCGACCTCGACATGGCGCGCCTCGGTGGCCCACAGCTCGCGGGTCAGCTTCACGACGAGGCGGTCGCGGCCCACGGTCATGATCGTCCGCTCCTCCAGGCCCGGGACGGTGGCCACCGCCGCGGCCAGCTCCGCGGCCTGCCGGAGCGACCCGACCTTGAACACCGCGGTCGGGCCGCCGTGGAGGACCACCCAGTCTTCGACTCCCTGGGCGCTGAGGAAATCGCGCCAACCCTGCTCGCTCATGCGGCCACGATAGCCGCTCGGTGCGTTTCAGCGCTGGTCAATCGGGCTGGCGAGTGGCCCAGAACCTTCACAAGCCTGTGCCGCGACCGGCGGGCGACGGACGGGCGGCTCCACGCCTTCGTCCTGGGGACGTCCGCCGAGGCCCTGGCATGCATCATGAGGGCGTGGCTCAGCTGATGGAGATGCGAAACGTGATGAGATGGGGCCGATGGGTCCTCCTCACCGCGGCGCTGCTGGCGGTCCCGGCCCTGGCCATGGCCCTGAACGTGGGCGACGTCGAGTGGGGAGCCCTGGACTTCGCCGTGGCCGGGGTGCTGCTGCTGGCCGCCGGCCTGCTCTTCGAGTACGCCGCCTCGCGTTCGATGAGCATCGTACAGCGGCTCGCGATCGCGATCGCCGTCCTGGCCGCCCTGGGCCTGATGTGGATCAACCTGGCGGTCGGGATGATGGAGGTCGAGGCCGGCAACGCGATGTACCTGCTCGTGGTGCTGGTCGGCCTGGTCGGCACGGCGATCGGCCGCTTCGAGCCGCGCGAAGCCTCGATGGTCCTGTTCGCCACGGCCGCGACCCAGGTCGTGGTGGCGGTGGTCGGGCTGGCTACCGGCCTGGGCCCGACGCTCCCGGCGGACGTGGCCTTCGTGCTGGCGTGGGGCGCGTCGGGCCTGCTGTTCCGGCAGGCGAGCCTGGAGACGGCGCCGGAGGCCTGATGCCCAGCGCCGCCAGATCGGCCGCCGCGCGGACGTAGCGCGCCAGCACGGCGGCTGGGATCGGCTCGCCCGGCCGAAACGTGACGAAGCGCACCCTCTTCAGGTCGAGGTGCGCGCCCTCCAGGATGCCGTCCGGGTCGGGCATCCAGAACCCGACTGCAAACCCAAGATGGGCGTGCTCGCGCTCCGGCCACACACAGGCGAAGTAGCGCGTGCGGCGCCCGACGGGAACGTCGTAACCGATCAGCCGCCACCCCGGGCGCACCCGCTCGATCGCGTCCGGCACCGCCTCGCGCACGATCTCGCGCAGTCGCTCGGCGATGGCCTGGATCTCCGGTGGGTAGTCGGCGAGCAGGATCTCCGGCGGGATGGGGTCGGCCATCAGCTACGCGGTCCAGCGCACGGTCGCGGGGGCGGTGACCTCGGGCAGGGGCAGGGAGGCGGCCTCGCGCTCGACGGCGCGACGCTCGTCGTCAGACAGCCGCCGCCAGGGCGAGGCCTCGACCACGTTCTTCGCTCGCCGCCAGGTGCCGGCCACCTCACCCCGGACGAGCAGCGCGCCGGGCCAGACGCGCGAGGTCCAGAGCTCGTCCCGGCGCCGTGCGTCTGGCACCAGCAGGTCGCGGTCGGCGCCCCACAGCAGGTAGTACGGGTCGCCGCTGGGCAGCAGGCGGGCGTCGGCCGGCGGGGCCGCCGGGGCGGCGCGGAAGGCCGGCTCGTCCTCGGCCAGGATCCAGCACTCGCCCAGCAGCGGCGTGCGCACCGCCAGCAGCTCGAGCGCCAGGGCGGCGAAGGCGGCCGCCGCTCGCGCGCGATCGACCCCGCCCCAGCGGGCGAAGGTGTCGACCGTCGACGGACCCAGGAAGTGCAGGTGGCGCCGGACGAGCTGTTGGAGCGCCTCGGCCGGCGACAGCCGGGCACGTGGGACCGTCCGCAGGGTGGCCTGGCGGGCGCCGTCCCAGCGGATGAGGACCGTGCCGGTCAGCGACGCGTAGCGCAGCGCGTTGGGGTGCACGCCCAGCGCCTCGCCGACCGCATCCATGGGCAGCCGGCGGCCGGCGAGATGCGCCTCCATGCGGCGGGCCAGATCCTCGGCGCGCGCGCGGATGCGCCCCGTCTCCGGCAGCCGGCCGAGGGTGAAGGGCAGGTGCTCACCCTCCGGCACGACGTAGGCCACGTGGCGCGGCCCCCAGACCTGCACCAGGGACGGATCCTCCCAGGCGTCCGGCGCGACGTCTTGCACCCGGGCGTGGAGCGCGTGCAGCGCCGACCGGGGGACGCTGTCCTGCAGCCCGGGAGCGGCCGCACGGCGCAGCGAGTCCTGTCCCGGCGACAGGCGCCGGTCGAGCGCCTGGACCTGTCGGCGATGGGCGAGGATCTGGTCCCGCGTCAGCTCGAGCGGGTGGCGCCCGTCGGCCACCACGGGGCTCAGGCCACCTCGGCGGCCGGCACCCGGCGGCGCAGGTGCTCGCCGGTGAGCGAGCCCGGCGCGTTGACCAGCTCGCCCGGCGGCCCCTCGAACACGATCCGGCCCCCTTCGTGCCCCGCGCCCGGCCCCAGGTCGATCACCCAGTCGGCGCGAGCCACCACGTCCAGGTTGTGCTCGACGACGATCACCGTGCGCCCGCTCTCCACCAGCCGGTCGAGCAGGCCGATCAGGTTGTCCACGTCGTTCATGTGCAGGCCGGAGGTCGGCTCATCCAGGACGTAGACCTGGGCGTCGCCGCTCATCTCGATCGCCAGCTTCAACCGCTGCCGCTCCCCGCCGGAGAGAGTGTACAGCATCTGGCCCAGGGTGATGTAGCCCAGTCCCACATCCGAAAGGCGGTCGAGCATGACGCGCACGGCACGCTCCTCGGTGAAGAAGGCGCCGGCCTCCTCCACCGACATGTCCAGCACCTCGGCGACGTTGCGGCCGCGTAGCCGGTACCCGAGCACCTCGTCGCTGAAGCGGCGGCCCTCACACACCTCGCAGACGCTCACCACGCCGGCCATGAACGCGAGGTCGGTGTAGATCAGGCCCAGGCCCCGGCACTCGGGGCAGGCGCCCTCCGAGTTGGCGCTGAACAGGGCCGGCTTCACCCCGTTGGCCGATGCGAAGGCCTTGCGGATCGGGTCCAGGATGCCGGTGTAGGTGGCCGGGTTCGACCGGCGTGAGCCGCGGATCACCGACTGGTCGATGAGCGTCACCGGCGGGTCGTGGCGCGGCATGCATCCGTGGATGAGGGAGCTCTTCCCTGATCCGGCGACGCCGGTCACCGCCACCAGCACGCCCAGCGGCACGTCCACCGAGACGTCCTGGAGGTTGTGGAGCCGCGCGTTGCGGATCGGGATCGATCCCTGCGGCTGCCGGACGCGCTCCTTCAACGTCTGGCGCACCTCCAGGTGCCGTCCGGTCAGGGTGCCCGATGCGCGCAGACCTTCGTAGGAGCCCTGGTAAACGATCTCTCCGCCGTGTGTCCCGGCGCCGGGCCCCAGGTCCACGACGTGGTCGGCGATGCGGATGACATCGGGCTCGTGCTCCACCACCAGCACCGTGTTGCCCTTGTCCCGCAGCCGCTCCAGGATGCGGTTCATGCGCTCCACGTCGTGCGGATGGAGGCCGACGGTCGGCTCATCGAAGACGTAGGTCACATCGGTCAGGCTGGAGCCGAGGTGGCGCACCATCCGGGTCCGCTGCGACTCGCCGCCGGACAGGGTGGAGGTCGCGCGGTCCAGGCTCAGGTAGCCGAGGCCGATCTCGACGAAGTGGCCGAGCACTGCGGTCAGCTGCTCCAGGATGGGGGCCACCTGTGGCGCGTCGATGGCCTGCACGAACGCCAGCAGGTCGGTGATCTGCATCGCCGCGCAGTCGGCGATGCTCCTGCCGTTGACCAGCGACGAGCGGGCGAGGGCGTTGAGCCTGGTCCCGTCGCAGGCCGGGCAGGCGGTGAAGGTGGCGGCCCGCTCCACCGCGGCGCGCAGGTGGGGCCGCAGTGACTCCGGGTCCTTGACCAGGTAGAGGCGCCGGATGCGGTCGACCAGGCCCACGTAGGTGATGTTGATGTTGAGGCCCTTGCTGTTGACCTTCTGGTCCGGGCCGTACAGGAAGCGCTCCCACTCGGCATCGGTGTAGTCGCGCAGCTTCTTGTCCGGATCGAAGAAGCCGGACTCCAGGAAGACGCGGTGGTACCAGGTCCCCGGCTGGAAGTTCGGGAAGGTGATGGCGCCCTCGTTCAGGCTGCGGTCCCGGTCGACCAGCGCATCCACGTCCACGGTGGAGATGCGGCCCAGGCCCTCGCATTCGGCGCACATCCCCCCGGCGAGCCGGAGCTCGCGCTCCTCGTGCTCGCCGCGTGCGCCCCGCAAGAGGTCCACCTCGCCCAGCAGCGTCCCGGCCGGCATGTTGAAGCTGAAGGCGCTGGCCGGGCCGACGTGCGGCTGGCCCAGGCGGCTGAACAGGATGCGCAGCATGGCGTGGGCGTCCGTGGCCGTGCCGACCGTCGAGCGCGGGTTGGCCCCCATCGGCTCCTGGTCCACGATGATCGCCGCCGTCAGGCCCTCCAGCGAGTCGACGTCTGGCCGCGGCGGAGTGGCCATGAAGCCCTGGATGAACGCCGTGTAGGTCTCGTTGATCAGGCGGCGCGACTCGGCCGCGATGGTGTCGAAGACCAGCGAGCTCTTCCCCGAGCCCGATACGCCGGTGAAGACCGTCAGCTTCCGCTTCGGGATGTCGAGGCTGACGTTGCGCAGGTTGTTCTCACGCGCGCCGCGGATCCGGATGGCGCCCCAGGGTTGGGTCATGCACCTCCTCGTGCTGCGCGTGGTGGATTCTGCCGCATCAGGCCACGACGACGGCGTCGGCCGCGCGCTCGACCTCGGCGATATCGATCTTGCCCATCTTCAGCATGGCCTCCATCGCGCGTCGCGCGCGCTCCGGGTCGGGATCCTCCATCAGCTCATTCAGGCGCCTGGGAACGATCTGCCACGAGAGCCCCCAGCGATCCTTGAGCCAGCCGCACGGGCCCGGCTCGCCGCCGTCGGCGGTCAGCGCATCCCACAGCCGATCGGTCTCGGCCTGGTCGTCGGTCTCGATCACGATCGAGAGCGACTCGTTGAACGTGAAGCCCGGTTCGGGGCCGCCGGCCAGGATCTGGAGCTTCTGGCCGGCCAGCGTGAAGTCGACCAGCAGGACCATGCCCGCCGGGCCGCTGGGTGTGTCGGCCGGCGAGCGGGTCACCTTGTCCACCCGGCTGTCCGGCAGCAGGCCGGTGTAGAAGGCCGCGGCCTCTTCGGCGTCGCGCTCGAACCAGAGGCATGGGTAGACCTTGGGGTTCGCCATCGGAGTCATCTCCTTTCGGGTTGGTGCTGGTTCGACTGAAGGTCGCGCGCCGACTCATCGGTCCACCGGTCACGCGGGTTGACGAAGCCTATCATACAACCGTATGGTTGTACCAATGCAGATGCTCCCCGACCACGACCGCCTCTTCGGCGCGCTGGCCGACGCCACGCGGCGCGACATCGTGCGCCGCGCGATCGGCGGCGAGGAGGGCATCGCCGAGCTGGCCTCCCACTACCCGATGAGCTTCGCGGCCGTGCAGAAGCACGTGGCGATCCTCGAGCGCGCCGGGCTGGTCAGCAAGCACCGCGTCGGGCGGCGGAAGGTCGTCCGCACCAACCTGCAGGCGCTCGACGTGGCGCGGCGCCTCCTGGACCAGTACGAGGAGCTGTGGCGCCAGCGCGTGGAGCGCATGACCCGGATCCTCAGCCAGCCCCCCACTGAAGGAGATGACCGATGACCGTGACCGCCATGCGGAAGGATCCCGCCGCCCGGACCATGACCCTGGAGGCCGAGTTCGACGCCTCCCCGGAGCGGGTCTGGCAGCTGTGGGCCGACCCCCGCCAGCTCGAGCGCTGGTGGGGCCCGCCCAGCTATCCGGCGACCGTCACCCGCCACGAGCTGCGGCCCGGCGGCAGGGTCGAGTATCACATGACCGGCCCGGAGGGCGACCAGCCGCGGGGCTACTGGGAGGTCGACGAGGTCGAGCCACCCCATCGGCTGGTTTACCGCGACGGCTTCGCCAACGCCGACGGCACGCCGAACGCGCAGCTGCCGATGGTGACCGGTCGGGTGACGATCGAGGAGATCGGCCCGGGCCGCACGCGGATGTCGATCGAGAGCGAGTTCCCGACCGTCGAGGCCATGGAGCAGCTGGCGGCCATGGGCATGGAGGAAGGCCTGAAGCAGGCGGTCGGCCAGATCGACGCCATGTTGACCGAGGAGGCGGTGGCCGGGCGCGGGGCGGGCCCGGTCGGCGACCGATGAAGTCTGGCCGGGACGCCCGTCTGATCAGCAGCACCCGCAGGCGAGAGAGGGCACCATGACGCTGACCGAGACGACGACCCGCACCCTGGAGGTGCCGGGCGCCACCCTGACCTACGACGTGCGGCCCGGGCCGGGCGACGCGGTTCCCCTGTTCCTGGTGGGGCTGCCGATGGCCGCCGCCGGCTTCGGCACCCTGGCCGGCCACTTCCCGGACCGTACGGTGGTGACCCACGACCCGCGCGGGTCGGAGCGGAGCACGAAGGCCGATCCGACGGCCCGGGTCACCGTCGACACCCACGCCGATGACCTCCATCGGCTCATCCAGGAGCTCGATGCGGGGCCGGTGGACCTGTTCGGCAGCAGCGGTGGAGCCGCCGTGGGGCTGGCACTGGTCGCCGCGCACCCCGAGGATGTGCGCACGCTGGTCGCCCACGAGCCACCGCTGGCCTCGATCCTTCCCGACCGCGAGAACGCGCTGGCGGCTTCCCGCGCCGTCGGCGAGACGTACGAGGCCAAAGGCTTCGGTGCCGGCATGGCGCACTTCATCGCGGTGGTCAGCCACCGCGGCGAGTTCCCGGACGGCTGGGCCGACCAGCCGGCACCGGACCCGGCGCTGTTCGGCCTGCCGGCGGAGGACGACGGGTCCCGCAACGACCCGCTGATGGGCTCTGGCAACATGCTCATCACCCCCGCCTACGAGCCGGACGTCGAGGCGCTGCGCCGGGCATCGACCCGGATCGTGCCGGCCGCCGGCAACGAGGTGGGGACCATGGCCAATCGCGCGGCCCACGCCCTCGCCGAGCGGCTGGGGCTCCAGGTGGTCGTCTTCCCCGGCGGTCACGGCGGGTTCCTGGGCGGCGAGTACGGTCAGATGGGCGAGCCGGACGCCTTCGCCGCGAAGCTCCGCGACGTGCTGGAGGCCTGAAGGGAATGCAGCTGACATCCACCCTGTTCCTCTCGATCGACGGGGTCCACCAGGGCCCCGGCGGCCCGACCGAGGACACGACCGACGGCTTCGATCGCGGCGGCTGGACCGTCCCCCTCTTCGACCAGGCCACCGGCGAGTTCATGGACTCGGGGGTGACGATCTCGGTCTACCGGCCGACCGGCCGGCCGGCGTACGGCGAGGCCGAGATCAGCTAGACGGACGGTCGGCCGTCGCGCGCCCGGGCTCTGCGCTCGCAGGCGGCCATCAGGGGGTCATGGGCCTCGGCGATCAGCGGCATGACGTGTCGGGGCCGTCAGGCAGGCGTTCGGTGCTCATCGGCCCAGCCGGGATCCTGCATGGCAACCCGCCTCGACGCCACACAGGTCGATTCGCGGCAGGCCGTGCATCCCCCAGCTCCTGCGCTGCTCGACGATGGTCGCGGTGGTCTCCCAGCTGCTCGTCGGTGAGACCGGCCACCACGTCGCGCAGCCGCCGGTCGTGCTGCGGCCACATGTCGTGGGCCGCGCGGATGGTCATCCCTCGCGCCCCGAGATGGTGGCGATGTCGAGCTCGTTGCCGGCCGCGTCGGCCAGTGTCCACCAGGCGGGGGCATAGGCGTCGCGCACCAACCGCCCGCCGGCGGCAAGGGCGGCCTGGACCCGGGCCTCGGCCTGCGCACGGGGGACCCAGACTGCCAGGTGGATGGCACCGCCCCCGTCGGTGCGCGGCTCCTCCATCTGCTCGAACCAGAACCCTGGACCGCGGTCCTGCGGGTCCACCAGGTCCTCCCCCGGGCTGTCCGGCCGCGGCCGGTAGCCGAGCGCCGCCTGCCAGAAGGGCATCACCTGCCGGATCTCCGGCGCGCCCGGGATGACGAGCAGGTACTGCAGTCGCGTGGGATCCGGGCTCAAGCCCAGCGCCCGCGCCGCCTCCGAGATCCGGCGCGCCAGATCCACGTCGCGCTTGGTCATGCCCATGTAGTCGGGCACGAGGGTCACCAGGCGCACGGTGACGCCGCCCACGCGGATGTCGACCGCCGGTGGGTGGTCCCCTACGCCGGGCAGCTCGGCGATGGCCTGCACCAGGCGGGCGCTCGCCGCGAACGAGCTGCTGGCGAAGAACGCGTTCGCCCCGTCACCCAGGACGCGCCAGTCTCCGGTGCCTTCGGCCTCCTGGAACTCGCGGGGCGTGATACGGTCGTTTCCGGCGGTCGAGGTCATCAGTCCCCTCTCACTGCGGCGATGATGTGCGGGAGCGTTCTGAGGTGGGCCCGCTCGTGCGACGCCAGCCAGGACCCGTAGTAGCGGGCGCTGTAGTGGAAGGTCTTGTTCGGCGGGACCGATACCGTGGCGGTCCGCTCCTCGCAGGCGCTCGGCGGGACGCCGTCCAGCGCGGCGCCAGCAGCTTGGCGCGCTGCGCGGTGAACGCCTCGAAGGCCTCCCGGAACGTCCAGTCGTGGTACCCGGATCTCGCCTGCCAGGTGCGCGGTGACATGCCCCTCCAGGCCGGACCGTCCTCGTCGAGGATCCGCCGAACGTTGCCCCCCAGCACGTCGTTGCAGGCGCGCAGGTGGGCGAGGACGTCGTTGACCGACCACGCTCCGGGCTCCGGGGCCGCATGGAGCTGCGCATCGGTCAGCCCATCGGTCAGTGAGGACAGGCGGCCCGGCGTCTCGGGCAGGATCGCCATGATCTCCTCTACGGTCAGCTCGCGGCTTGCCACGGTACCTCACTTGCTGCGAGTCCGCGCACAAGCATAGGCACCGATTCCTGACACGATCGGTCAGGTTCCTGCCCGCAGCTGTCAGGAATACGGTCGAACATGGGTCCGGAACTCGCACTCCGAAGGAGCCACATGGCGGAGTATCCGATCATCCTGGTGCCCGGCTTCTGGCTGGGTGCCTGGGCCTGGGACGAGGTCGCGGAAATCCTCCGCGCCGAGGGCCACGACGTCACCGCGTTGACCCTCCCCGGTCTGGAGGCGCCCGATTCCGACCGGTCCGCGATCACGGCCGAGGATCACGTGCAGGCCATCTGCGAGGCCGTCGAGGCGGCCGGACGCCCGGTGGTGCTGGTCGTCCACAGCGGTGCCGGCTTCAGCGGTTACGCGGCCAGCGACCGCTGCCCGGACCGGATCGCGGCCATGGTCTACGTCGACACCGGCCCGGGCATCGGCGCCATGGACCCCGAATTCGAGGGCGTCGAGAAGCCGATGGTCTGGTCCGAGCTCGAGGAGACCGAGAACCTGGAGGGGATCAGCGAGCAGCAGAAGGCCGTCTGGCGGCAGCGCGCCGTCCCACAGCCCGGCGGCGTCATCCGCGGTTCCGTACCGCTGACGAATGACGCGCGGCTGGACATTCCGAGCACGGTGATCGCCACCGCATTCCCGAGCACCGACTACCAGGAGTTCCTGCGGGCGGAGAACCCGGCATTCCTGGCCGGGCTCAATGAGCTGCGCAACGTGACGTGGGTCGACCTTCCCACCAGCCACTGGCCGATGTGGTCGCGCCCACGCGACCTGGCGCGGATCATCGGCGAGATCGCCAGCGTGCCGGCGGGCGCTCGAGCCTGATGTCGCCGCGCCGCTGCCGTGTCAGGGTGGGGTGCGGTGCCAAGCCTGGTGCGCGGCGAAACGTCGTCATTCACACCAGGTGCGCCTTATCCATGAATCGAGGCCGCTGAAGGCACCTAACGGTCACCTGGTGTGAATTACGACCACTCGCTGGGGCATCGGCGCCAATAACGGTCACCTGGTGTGAATTACGACCACTCGCGGGACGGAGACGACGCCCGGGGAGCCCCGGCATCGGTCCCTCGAGCGCCGTGTCAGTCTCCAGGGATTGAACCGCGCGCCGTCGCGGTCAGAGGCCGTCGCCCGCCGGTTCGTTGTGGTCGTGGACGTGCGCCTCCTTGGCGTGGTCGTCCGCCTCCTGCCCCGGATCGTGCTCGTGGGCATGGATCAGCGGCGCGTGGTTGTGCTCGTGGCTGTGGTAGTGGGCGCGGTGCTCGAACTCGCCGAGCAGCCCGCCGGTGTGGTGGTGGGTGACGTGGTAGTGGTCGTGGGTATGCACGTCGGCCGGATGCGCATGCTCCTGCCGCCGTGCTTCCTCACCCACCGTGGTCTGCGCGGTCTGGCCGCTCGTCTGGTAGGTCATGGTCAGCGAGCGCTGCAGACACCGTACCTCTTCCCGGCATCGCGCCGGCCTCAGGCCGACCCGCTGGTGACGGGGCGGCCGTCCGAGGCTGCCGAGCGACCGGCACGGCGGAAGACCGCCACGATCTCCCAGGCGGTGATGCCCACCACGGCGGCGGCCAGCAGGAGCATCGCCGGGCCGGTGCCGTCGGCCAGCGCGGGCCAGCCGAGCGCCTCGGCGAAAGCGGGGTTGATCAGGGCGCCGCTCAGCGCCAGCCAGGCGACCGGCACCGCGAAGGCGACCTGCAGGATGGCGTGGACGAAGGCCAGGACGGCGTTCCACCGCCCCACGACGAACGCCATGACCTGGAGGGCGGCCAGCGCCACCAGGACCGCGATCAGGATCGGCAGCCACCCGTCCCACAGCCCCGGGTTGAAGAGCGGGATGGAGTCGCCGCGCTCATCGGTGAACCACGCGGGCTGCTGCAGGAACAGGATGCCACCGATGGTCAGCGAGGTCGTCACGAGCTCCCCCACCATCTCGCCCGCGCCGACACGGACGTTCGGCAGTGCCGGCAGCATGTCCACCGTCCACTGGCGGCTGGCCTTCTGGACCTCGTCCCTCGCGCCGCGCATCGCGTCGGCGCGCTCCACCACCGCGAAGGTGGCCGTCACCCAGAAGACCATGTGCACGGCGGCATTCCACGCCCCACCGACGCCAGCGGCCAGGGCATCCCAGTAGTCTCCGCCGCCGGCGAGCTTCAGCGCCGCCACCACCAGGCCCACGATCGGCACACCGGTGGCCAGCAGCATCACCAGGATGTGGCGGTAGACCAGGAACAGGTCCGGACCGATGAGGTGGAAGGGCCGCCCGGCCAGATCCGCGGCGAGGCGTGATGGCTCGCCCATCGCCTCCAGGACGGCCTTCTCGGCGGCCAGGCGTTCCTCTCCCGCCGCGGTGCGGTCCTGGACAGCCTCCTCGATCGATGAGCGGAACTCGCGCTCAACGTCGGCGCGCTGACGCTCGGGGATGCCGCGCAGGACGGCGGCCAGGTATCGGTCAGTCAGCGAGGTCATGGGGGGTGCCTCCATTCAGGGCGTGCAGCGACGCCGTCAGGTCGTTCATCTCGGCCAGCAGCCGATCAGCTAGCGCCGCGCCCTGCGGGCTGGTGCGGTAGAACTTCCGCGGTCGCGACTCGTCGGTGTTCCACACGCTGACCAGCAGCCCGCGCTCCTCCAGCCGGCGCAGCAGCGGATAGATGGTGTTCGCGTCGCTCGGGATGCCGGCCGTCTCCAGCGTCTTCAACAGGCCGTAGCCGTAGCCCGGGGTGCGGAGGGCGAGGAGGCAGGCAAGCACCACCGTCCCCCGACGGAGCTCCTGCCGATGTCCCGCGACCAGGTCCTCATCTATCATGGCTGCGACAATAGTGTGTGACGCACAATAGTGTCAAGCCTGGGCGCCAGGGCAGGCCCCGATGGCTCAGGCCGCCCCGACTGCTGGCGCCGAATCACCACCTGTTGGTGGTAAAGGCGAGGAACCTGCCGCTTCGTCGCGAATCCACCAGCCGGTGACCACTGCGGACGAGAAAGGGGCCTGATTTCGGGTCCAGCGCTCGGGAACGTCGCCTTTACCACCAGCCAGTGGTGACTCGGACCGGGAAGGTTCAGCCGGTGGGAGCGCGCCCCTCCATCATCGCGACGGCGCGGGCCATGGCGCGTCGCATAGAGCTGCGCAGGTTGCGCTCGATCATCGGCGCCATGAACCCCATCAGCCGCGGGTGCTTGAGCTCGAGGGTGTTCGTTTGCGTCCAGTGGGTCCCGTCGCCGTTGGACTCGTAGGCCCACGATCCCCCGCCACCGCCGACCCACGACGAGTCGACGTCCACGAACGCCGCGCTCGTCCGCTCACCTCGGCGGAAGAGCTGGTACTCCAGCGTCATGCGGCCGACGGACCTGATCTCGAGCCGGACGCGAAGCGGCTCGTCGGAGAGAACCTCGGCCGACACGACGGAGTCGTCCCACTCGGCGCGGTGCGCGTAGTCCTGGGTGAAATCGAAGACGGCGACCCGGTCGCGCGCGACATCGACCGTCTCGGAGACGGTCACCGTGCGTCGAGTTGCCATGCCGCGACGGTATCGCGGCGGCGCCGCGGGTCGAATCCGACGAAGGACGTATCGCCGGCCCGACGGACGGCCGTCTGCTGGCGTTGGTGCCGATTCACCAGCAGGTGGTGGTAAAGGCGAGGAACCAGCCAGTTCGTCGCGAATTCACCAGCCGGTGACCTCTTCCGACCAAGAAGGGGCCCGGATTCGGCCCCCGCGCTCGGGATCGTCGCCTTTACCACCAGGTGGTGGTGACTTCGTCACCCTCCGGGTCGCCCCCGACTGCTGGCGTCGAATCACCACCTGTTGGTGGTAAAGGCGAGGAACCTGCCACTTCGTCGCGAATCCACCAGCCGGGGACCACTAGGGGCGACGATTGGGGCTCGAATTCGGCCCCAGCGCCCAGGATCGTCTCCTTTACCACCAGCTGGTGGTGACTCGGTGGCGTCCGGAGCGGCCGAAGCGGCTACGGCTGCTCCCCGGGAGCCGGCATCGGGCTCATCAGCTGGAAGTAGTTGCCGTCGGGATCCGCGAAGGTGGCGATCAGCCCGTCCTCGCCCTCGAAGCCGTACGGCTCGCGAAGGACGATGGCGCCGGCCGCCTTGAACCGTTCGAAGTCGGACCGCACGTCGGTCGATTCCACGTTCCAGATGATCCGCCCGGGATGCACGCTCTTCCCGGTGACCTCGCTGTGCGGACCGATGGTGACCGCCCCGCCACCGAGGAGCCAGCCCGTGTAGCCGCCGTCCTTCCACCCCGGCTCGCCGAAGAGCCGCGTGTAGTAGTCGACCAGCGCGTCCGGGTTCTCGGAGCCGATGAGGATGCTGTTGAAGGTCAGGGTGCTGTTCATGTTCCTGTGACCGATGCTGCCGCAGGAACTCATCGGCCTGCAGCAGTTCATGCCGCGGGCCCTCCCGCGCGAGTCTGGCACGCATTCCGCATATGCCATGGGCAGGACCACACCCACCGGAGCGCATGGTGGCAGGCAGGAACCGGCACGGCGAGAGCTTCGAGCAGCTCTTCCTGCTGCGCCTGTGCTACCCGTACCGCAGCGATTACGACGCGCGCGGCACCATGACCGTGGACGAGACCATCGCCTACGCCGAGCATCTGCTGCGCATGGCCCGCATCCGCGAGCAGTGGACGGGCTGGGGTGAGCGCGGCCCGGCCCCGCGTACCGCCTGACCTACCCGGCATCTTCCCGGACGTACCAGTTTGGTCCTATCGGGCCATAGGAGCCGGAACCCCCACGTCGCACACTCCGGGCATGACCGATCGCGTGAGCCGGCGCGACAAGCTCACCGGGCTGCCCAACCTGGCGGCCTGGACCGACGCGCTCGCGAGCGAGCGGACGCGCCGATCCCGGTACCGGCGGCCGGTGGTGATCATGAACGTGGATGTCGTCGGCACCGAGCGTACCAACCGCCGCTTCGGCCGAGCGGCCGGCGACGAGTTGCTGCTGGCGGCCGCGCGCCTGCTGCGCTCGAGCCTGCGCGACGCGGACCTGGTGGCGCGCATCGGTCCTGACGAGTTCGGCGTGCTGATGCCGGAGACGCACCCGGAGGCCATGGAGCCGATCGTGGCCCGCCTGCACGAGGCCGCCGCCAGCTGGCGCTTCTCGCGCCCCGAGCTGAGGCTGGAGCTCGCCATCGGCTGGGCGGCGCCCGAGCCCTTCGGCGGGCTGGAACGGGCGCGGCACGAGGCGTTGGCGCGCATTCGACTGGCCAGGCCCGGCGCCTGACGCGGGCAGCGGCTACCATGCCGCCGTGCTCTACGACTACGGGCAGGTGACGCCCCAGACCGTCACCGCCGAGGCCGAGGCTGCCCTGCGCCGCGCGGATGAGCTGGTCGACCGTGCGGTCTCGCCGCCGTCGCTGACCTTCGACGACACCCTCGCGCTCGTGGAGCTGGCCGCCGGCGAGATCGCCATCGGCTACGGGCGGTCGGCGTTCATGGCCCACGTGCATCCCGACGCGGCCGTTCGCGATGCGGGCCAGGCCGCCGAGGAGCAGCTCCACAAGTGGGGCGTGAGCATCACCTTCCGCGAGGACCTGTACCGCGTCATCCGCAGCTTCAGCCAGACCGATGAGGCGGCCGCCCTGGAGGGCGAGCGGCGCCGGCTGCTGGAGCATTGGCTGCGCGACTTCCGGCGCGCCGGCCACGAGCTGGCTCGCGAGCAGCGCAGCGAGCTCGAGGCCCTGCGACGGCGGGTGGTGGAGCTGGAGGTCGCCTTCCGGCGCAACGTCGCCGAGCACCGGGACTGGATCGAGGTCACGCGCGAGGAGCTGGACGGGCTGCCGGAGACCTACATCCAGGGCCTCAAGCCGGGTGCGGCGCCGGGGACCTACCGCGTGAGCCTGGATTATCCCGAGTACAACCCGTTCATCGAGCAGGCGCGCAGCCGGCCGCACCGCGAGGCGCTGTTCCGCAAGGAGTGGAACGAGGCGGCCAAGCTCAACCGTCCGCTGCTGGCGGAGGCGCTCGACGTGCGCCGCCGAATCGCGGCGCTGCTGGGCTACCCGACCTGGGCGCACTACGCCATGGAGGTCCAGATGGCCGGCAACCCGGAGCGGGTCCGCGCCTTCTACGACGACCTGCGGCCGCCCCTCGAGGCCGCAGCCCGGCGCGAGGCGGAGGCCCTGCGGGGCCTGCACGCCGCGGCCGGCCACGACGACGAGCTGCAGCCCTGGGACTGGCGCTTCTACGACACGCAGCAGGCCCGCGAGGATCACGGCGTCGACCAGAACGAGGTCAGCGCCTACCTGCCGCTCGACCAGGTGCTGGACGGCATGTTCGCCCTGACCGGTGACGTGTTCGGGCTGGAGTACTGCCCCGTCCCCGAGGCCCGCGCCTGGCACCCATCGGTGCAGCTGTTCGAGGTCCGCGACCGCGAGAGCGGCGAGACGCTCGCCCACTTCTACACCGACCTCTTCCCGCGGGAGGGCAAGTACGGGCATGCCGCCGCCTTCCCGCTGGTGGTCGGCCACGAGGGGGCCGATGGCACCTACGTCAGGCCGGTGAGCGCCATCGTGGCCAACTTCACTCGGCCGTCCGGGGACCGGCCCAGCCTGCTGACCCACGGCCCGCACGGGGAGATCGAGACCCTGTTCCACGAGTTCGGGCACATCCTGCACATGAGCCTGACCCGCGCGCGTTTCACGCGCTTCAGCGCGGCGGAGACCGAGCGCGACTTCGTGGAGGCACCGTCGCAGATCATGGAGCACTGGGTCTGGGAGCCATCGATCCTGCAGCGCTTCGCGAAGCACTTCCGCACCGGGCAGCCGATCCCGCGCGAGCTGGTGGAACGCATGGTCGGCGCCCGGTTCCTGAACGTCGGCACCCGCGCGGTCCGCCAGGTGTTCTTCGGCACCCTGGATCTTGCCCTGCACGCCACCCCCGAGCCGCCCGACCTCGACGCCGCGATCCGCGAGGCATGGGCGATCACCGGCCTGCCGTACCCGGAAGGGACCTTCATGCTGGCCGGCTTCGGGCACCTGATGGGCGGCTACGACGCCGGCTACTACGGCTACCTGTGGGCCGAGGTCATCGGCGACGACATGTGGAGCCGCTTCGCCGCCGAGGGCATCACCTCCCCGGACGTGGGCCGCCAGTACCGGCGGGCGGTGCTGGAGCCGAACGGG
The DNA here is from genome assembly GCA_035687145.1 of Candidatus Zixiibacteriota bacterium. Classification (GTDB taxonomy): domain Bacteria; phylum Chloroflexota; class Limnocylindria; order QHBO01; family QHBO01; genus DASRYM01. Next base: position 52,849 of record DASRYM010000013.1, read on the forward strand.
TCGCGTTCCGGTGACGAGCTGGTCGAGGCCTTCCTGGGACGGCCCGTCTCGTCCCGGAGCTTCCTGCGCCTTCGCGGCATGGCCGACAGCCCAGGAAGCCCGGCGCCAGGCGGCTGAAGGCCTCCGGGGAATCGGTCCATGGTGGTCGGTCCGAGCGTGACGGGGAGCAAATTCCTCCCCCAGCCCGGGACCCATGTACTGGCCGCAGCCCCGAGCGCCACGCGCAGACTTGCGTTGTCATACATGGGCGCCGATGCGCCCGCTCCACCTTCATCTGGTTTCATCGGGAGGAACGTATCGATCATGCGCAGGCTGCGAACGCATGTGCTTGCCCTCGTGGCGGCCACCATGTTGGTCGCCATGTCCATCACGGCGGCGTTCGGCGCCCGTCCCTGGGAGACGGTGGACGGCGAGACCGCCCCGAACCGCGGCCTCCAGGTGGCCGCCTTCGTCCACGGCCTGATCTCCGGGGACGAGGAGGGCGACCAGGAGCAGGCCGAGGAGGACACCACCGAGGACGAGCAGACCGAGGAATCCGAGGAGGAGGCCGAGTCCGAGGAAGCCGGGAACCACGGCCAGTGCGTCAGCGAGTGGGCGCGCGGCGACGAGGTCGGCGGCCCGAACCAGAACCATGGCTTCGTGGTGAGCCACGCGGCCCGCGTGCTGTGCTGGGAAGACAGCCAGGCGGCCGAGGACACCGACGACACTCAGTCCGACGAGGCGACCGAGAGCGAGAGCGAGCTCCAGGAGGCTGGCCCCGGGAACTCGGCTGCGGCTCACGCCCGCAACGCCGAGCGCAAGGCGGCCCACGCCGAGGCGAAGGCGGCCAAGGTCAAGGGTGGCCGGGGGCACGCCTTCGGACGTGCCGGACGGCCCTGACCTCCGTCCTCCAGGCACCCTCAGACACGAGAGCCCGGACGCAGCGCCGGGCTCTCGTCATCTCCGACGTGCCTGCGCGCGCTTGTCCCGCCGTGAGATAAACCGGGCATGCGACGGCGGCTGGTGCGCCTGGCGATCGCGGTCCTGGGCGGGATCCTCCTGGGGGCCGGTGGCCTCGTGGCCTTCCTGGTCCTCAGCAACCCGGGCCCGCGCTTCACCGAGGACTGGGAGCTCATGACCTCCATGCCGGACGCCCGGGGTGAGACGGCGGTGGCGGTGATCCCGCCGCATGCCTACGTCATCGGCGGCCTCACCGGGCTCACGCCCAGCGCGACCGCCGCGGTGGACGTGTACGACGCCAGGCAGGACGCCTGGAGCCAGGCCCCCGACCTGCCGCAGCCGCGGCACCACGCCGGAGCCGCCGCACTGAACGGGATCCTCTACGTCTCCGGAGGCGGCCCGAGCGCCACCGACTGGACGCCCCAGCCCACGATGTGGGCCCTGGACCCGGGCGCCGACGCCTGGCGCGAGGTGGCACCCATGCCGGAGGGGCGGCTGGGGCATCGCATGCTGGCGGTCGGCGACCGGCTCTACGTGGTCGGTGGCGTCAGCGGCAGCGCCTACGTCCTCATCTACGACGCGGGGGCCGACGCCTGGTCGTTGGGCGCGCCGCTGGCGGTCCCGCGCGATCACCTGGCGGCCGTGGCGGTCGGCACCGAGATCTGGGCCATCGGCGGGCGGTCGAGCCGCGGCAACCACGCGAACGTGGACATCTACGACACCGTGGCCGACGCCTGGCGCGCCGGGCCGCCGCTCCCCGAGCCGACGAGCGGGGCCGCGGAGGCGGCCGTCGGGACCCTGATCTACGTGTCCGGCGGGGAGGACCCGAGCGGCAGCGGTGGGATCATCAACCGCCACTGGCAGCTGGACACGACGGCCGGGGACCGGGCCGCCTGGGCGCCGCTCACGCCCCCGCCGCTGACGGTCCACGGGGCGCAGGGGGCGGTGGTCGACGGGCGCTTCCTGATCATCGGTGGGGCGCTGCGGCAGGGCGCCTTCTCATCGGTCTCCTGGACGTCGGCGACCCAGGCCTACCCGTCGCGTCAGTAGTAGTCGGAGCAGGACAAGTAGTAGCCACACCCCCGGCAGATCAGCTTGCACTGGCGCTCCTCCATGGCCGAGCCACAGTTCAGGCAGGTGCGCATCAGCTCACCGGGGTCATCGGAATGTCCGTCCGCCTGTCGCTGGACCGATAGCGCCGCCGAGGGCGGCGCGAGATCCTGGGGCGTGATGTTGGAGAGCCGCTCCATCGGTGCGACAATAGCCACCAGCGACGCAACCCGGGGCGCGTTCCTTGCAAGAGCCGGGAAGCGCGCCCGTGCACCGTTGCCGTGTGTGGGCTGGCGCCGAGCCGAGCCGAGAGGACGAGCATGCATGATCGAGAACGACCTCTACCGCATCCTGCAGGTGGCCCCGGACTGCGATCCGGAGGTGATCGAGGCGGCGTATCGCGCGCTGCGTGCCAAGCTGGATCCGGCGCATGACGTGACCGGGGTGCACGAGGTCCGCCAGAAGGAGCTGGACCGTGCCTACAGGATCCTCGGTGATCCGGGGCAGCGCCGCGCCTACGACGGGCGGCGGGCGGCCGGCATGGTGGCCGTGGGACCCGGGCCGGACGAACCTGGCGCCGTGAGCGTCACCCTCTCCGATCGCCTGGCGGCGAGCGCCATCGATCGCCAGGAGGCGGGGCACATGACCATCGACTTCGGCCGCTACGCCGGCTGGAGGCTGGCCGACCTGGTGCAGGTGGACCCCGACTACCTGCGCTGGCTGAGCCGGCACTCGTCCGGGATCCGCTACCGGGGCGCCATCCTGCGCCTGCTGGCCGATCGCGACGAGCATCGCACCCGCCTGCGGGTGCCCAGCGAGCGCTAGGCGGCCCGCCGCGGCGCGCTAGGCTTGCGCCCGCATGGAGGGAGAGCGGCGCGATCCGTACCGGATCCTGAACGTCATCCCGGGCGCCGACCCGGACGTCATCAAGGCTGCCTACCGGGTGCTCGCCCGCAAGCTGCACCCGGACGCCGGCGCCGCCATGGACGAGGCGACCGCGCGCCGCATGGTGGACCTCAACTGGGCGTACGCCCAGATCCGCGACGCGGCCGCGCGGCAGCGCTGGGAGACCGAGCGCAAGGCACCCCCGCCGCCGACCGCCGCGGGACCGCGAACGCATGGCGCGGGCTGGACCCCGGAGGACCCCACCGCGGTGGTGCTGGACTTCGGGCGCTACCGAGGCTGGACCCTGCGCGAGATCGCGCGTCGTGACCTCGAGTACCTGTCCTGGCTGCGGCGTCACGCGTCCGGCGCACGGTTCCGCGGCGCCATCGACCAGCTGCTCCGCGAGGGGCGGGGACGCTCGGGCGGCACCGCCCGGCGCTGAGCGGGTCACTCAGCCCGTAACTGCGGGCCGGACGGCCCTGCCGCCGGCCCGCGCATCGGTCCTCAATGAGCCAACGCATTGACCCGAGGTGAACCGATGACCGTGCAGCTCGATTCGCTGATGGTGGCCGACGTGATGAGCGTCGACCCGATCACCGTCTCCGTGGACCAGACCATCGAGGAGGCGCAGGAGCTCCTGCGCCTGAACCACATCACCGGGCTGCCGGTCGTGGATGGCGATGGCCGGCTGGTGGGCGTGCTCAGCCAGTCGGACCTGGTATGGGGGCCGGGCCTGCACGTCGCCACCCTGCTGCGCCGGAAGCCGAGCGGCCTGCGCGTCGGCGAGCTGATGACCTCCCCGGCGCTGACGGTGCGCATGGACACGCCGATCGTCGAGGCGGCGCGGCGCATGATCGCGGCCCGCGTCCACCGGCTGGTGGCCGTGGACCGAGTGGGACGGCCGGTGGGCGTCCTGTCGGCGACTGACTTCGTGGCCCTGGCGGCCGAGGGCTGATCGCGGGGCCTACTCGCTCAGGCGGCGGCGCAGCTCCTCGTTGACCAGCCTGGCATCGGCCCGCCCGGCGGTGCGCTTCATGACCTGTCCGACCAGGAAGCCGTAGATCTGCTGCTTTCCGGCGCGGTACTCGGCGACCTGGGTCGGGAACTCGTTCAGCACCGCCTCCACCTCGCGACCGATGAGCCCCGGGTCGCTGACCTGCAGCAGCCCCCCGGCCTCGATCACCGCCCGCGGCGACTCCCCCGACTCGAAGGTGCGGGCCAGCACCTCCTTGGCGTTCGTGGCCGACACGCGTCCGGCCTCCACCTCGGCGATGAGCTCGGCCAGGCCCTCCGGCTTCAGCGCCACCCCCGACGCCCGCAGGCCATCGGCCGCGTGCCGGTTCAGCAGGCGGCTGAACTCGCCGGTCACCCAGTTGGCGGCGACCTTCGGACCGATGCCGGTGGCGACCACGGCGTCGAAGTAGTCGGCCAGCGCGACATCGGCAGTCAGGACCCTGGCGTCGTACTCCGAGAGGCCGAGCTGGTCGGTGTAGCGGGCGCGGCGCGCGGCGGGCAGCTCCGGCAGCCGCTGCCGCAGGGTTTCCACCCACTCCGGCGAGGGGCGCAGCGGCGGCAGGTCCGGTTCCGGGAAGTAGCGGTAGTCGTTCGCCTCCTCCTTGGTGCGCTGCGGGACGGTGCGGCCGCTGTTCTCGTCCCAGCCGCGGGTCTCCTGGACCAGCGGCTCGCCCTTCTCCAGCGCCTCCGTGTGGCGGGCGACCTCGTACTCCATGGCTCGCTCCAGCGAGCGGAAGCTGTTCAGGTTCTTGACCTCGACCTTGGTGCCGAAGCCGTCCGACCCGGCCGGACGGAGGCTGATGTTGCCCTCGATCCGCATCGAGCCGGTCTCCATGTCGCCGTCCGAGGCGCCGATGTAGCGCAGGATGTCGCGCAGCGTCTCGCCGTAGGCCCGGGCCTGGGCCGGCGAGCGGATGTCCGGCTCGGTGACGATCTCCATCAGCGGCACGCCGGCGCGGTTGAAGTCCACCAGGGTGTGCCCGCGCCCGCCGTGCAGCAGCCGGGCCGTGTCCTCCTCCAGGTGGGCGCGGGTGATGCCGACCCGGACATCGGTCCCCTCGGCGGCGACCGGCACGCGCAGGCTGCCGTTGGCGGTCAGGGGCAGCGCGTACTGGCTGATCTGGTAGCCCTTGGGCAGGTCCGGGTAGAAGTAGTTCTTGCGCTCGAAGCGCACCGCGGCGGTCTGCACCTCGGCCCCCAGCGCCAGGCCGGTCAGGATGACGAGCTCCACCGCGCGGCGGTTGATGACCGGCAACGTGCCGGGCATGCCCAGGCAGACGGGGCAGACCCGGGTGTTGGGCAGGTCCGGCTCTCCCGGCGGCGGCGCCGTGGGACAGGCGCAGAACATCTTCGACGCGGTCTTCAGCTGGGCGTGGACCTCGATGCCGATCACCGTCTCGTAGCGCGTCTCGACCGCCATGCGCCCGATTCTAGGAGGTCGCCGCCGAACCGGCCGCCTGCTACTCTCCGCGGCAGTGAAGATCGGCGAGTGGGAGAACCTGGGGCCGGCGCGCGGCCTCGTCCAGCGCCAGCTGGGCGAGCTGGGCGCGGACGAGTACGCCGCGCACGTCACCCTCAACCCGGAGAACGGGCGGCTGCGGATCCTGGTGGCCACCGACATCGGCCTCCTGGACTACGGCTACGCCCCGGCCGGGGCCGACCCGGAGGGCGCCTGGATGCTGCGCGGCCAGCTGCACCGATGGCCCAGCGTACGCGGTCTGCGCCTGCAGACGGATGCCCAGATCAACGAGGACTCCGGCGAGGTGCGCTCCATCTGGCGCCTGGTGGCCGAGGATCCCAAGATCGAGCTCGTCGCCGACTCGACCGGTGACGTGGAGCGCTCGCCGGCCGCCATGCTCCCGTTCGCGCGGGCCTGCATCGCGCACGCCGGCTGACCCGCCGGCCACCCGTTCGTCGTCAGCTGCGGCGCCGTTCGACGAACCGCTCGATGCGGTCCATGGCCTCCTCGATCTGCTCGTAGGCGGTGGCGTAGCACATCCGCACGTAGCCGGCCCCCGACGGCCCGAAGGCCCGGCCGGGAACCACGGCCACGTGCTCTTCGGCCAGCAGCCGGTGGGCGAACTCCTCGTCGTCCAGGCCGGTGGCGCGGCTCACGTTCGGGAAGCAGTAGAAGGCGCCCTTCGGCTCGAAGCAGTCCAGGCCGATCTCGTTCAGGCGCCGCGTCATCAGCTGCCGGCGGCGGTCGTACTCGGCCCGCATCTCCTCCACGAACGGCTCGCCGTGCTCCAGGGCCTCGATGGCGGCGTGCTGCGCGGGCGTGGGCGCGCACATGATCCCGTACTGGTGGACCTTGGCGATCCCCGCCAGCAGCGGCGCGGGCGCCGCCACGTAGCCGATCCGCCAGCCGGTCATGGCGTAGCTCTTCGAGAAGCCGCCGATGTGCACCGTGCGCTCCCACATCCCCGGGAGCGACGCGATCGCCACGTGACGGTGGTCGGCATAGACCAGGCGCTCGTAGATCTCGTCGGTGATGGCCAGCAGGTCGTGGCGCGTCACGACGTCGGCGATGGCCTCCAGCTCCCCGGGGCTCAGGACGGCGCCGGTCGGGTTGTTCGGGTAGGCCAGGAAGACGGCCCTGGTGCGCGGGGTGATGGCGGCCTCGACCTGCTCGGCGGTGACGCGGAAGTCGGTGGCGTCGGTGGTCGAGAGCGCCACCGGCACGCCGCCGGCCAGCTCGATGCACGGGGCGTAGGCCACGAACGCGGGTTCGTGGTAGATCACCTCGTCGCCCGGGTCGCAGACGGCGCGCAGGGTCGCGTCCAGGGCCTCCGAGGCTCCGACCGTGACCACCAGCTCGCTGCGGGGGTCGTAGGTCATGCCGTGGCGACGCTCGAGGTCGGCCGCGATCAGGCGGCGCAGCTCGATCATGCCGCCGTTGGCGGTGTAGTGCGTCTCCCCCGCCTCCAGGCTGCGGATCGCGGCGCGGGTCAGCGGCTCCGGGGTGGTGAAGTCCGGCTCGCCGATGGTGAGGCTGATCACCTCCTTCATCTCGGCGAGCATGTCGAAGAAGCGGCGGATGCCCGACGGGGGCATGCTCCGCACCTTCGCCGACAGGAAGCGGTCCGGTGAGGCGGCCTCGGCTGCCTCGGCCTGCGGGCGTGGTCCGGCGACCGGCTCACTGCTCATGGTCGCCAGTGTAGATGAGCTCGCCCGCACGGATGGCCAGGGCCAGCCGGTTCTGCGGCGGCGGCAGCGGGCAGGTGGCGTAGGGCGTGAAGACGCAGGGCGGGTTGTAGGCCAGGTTGAAGTCGACCACCACGGTGCCGTCCTCGGCCGGCGGCTCGGTGTACAGGAATCGGCCGCCGCCATAGGTCTCCCGGCCGTTGGTGGCATCGCCGAAGATGAGCCACAGCTCCCCGTTCTCGCCGCCGGGCAGGGCGTCCAGCCGCCACTCGCGCCCCTCCCGCTCGAAGACGACGGTCCCCGGCATCGGGTGGTGCTCCACGAGGCCGATGACGTCCACCACCTCCAGCGTCGCTCCCCGCGGCGCAGGCTCGAAGTGGGCGACGACGCGCCACGAGGCGTCGCACGGGAAGTGACGCATGCCGGGGAAGCGGCGCAGGGCCGGGGCGTCGTGATCGCGGACGCGGAGCCCGAGGCGGCCCCCGCGACGGATCAGGTACATGCGCAGCGACCCCAGGTCGATGACGGTCGGCTCCCCGGTCGTGTCGTCGGCGAGCGGCGCGTCCAGCGCCGGGGTGCCATCGGGCCGGAGCAGCACCGCGGCATCCCCCTCGAGCCGGATCGTTCCGCCGTGCGCGGGGACGTCCCGTCCGCGCAGCACGATCTCGTTGGACGCATCGGTCCCGAAGCGGTTGTCACCGGGGACCAGCCAGTGCAGGCCGACCAGCGTCAGCCAGCCGTCCGGGTCGCGCAGGCGGGCATCGCGGGCAGCCCGCCAGGTCTCGACTTCCGCGCGGTGCTCGTTCTCGTCCGGGTGCCGCGTCATCGGGCCGGGAGGAAGAGCAGGTAGGGTGCCGTCCCGGAACCCAGTCGGACCCAGGTGGCGGGGCCACCGGTGACCGGGTTGCGCCGCACGGCTCGGCCGGACGCCGTGGTCCCATCCAGTGCCACGGCCACCGGGCCCTCGCCGAAGCGGGCCAAACAGGCGGCCAGGTAGCCCTCCGTGCTGGGCTCGGCGAGCACCAGCTCGCTGCGGCCCAGGGTGGCGCGGCGGCAGCGGGCGCCGAGGACCTCGTCCTCGCCGGCGTCGTGCCAGCGCCCGGTCAGGAGCGGCACCAGGTCGCTGGCGGCGCGCTCCGCGTCCACGGTGGCCAGCACCAGGCCGCGCGGGGCCTCCGTCCAGTCGTCGATCGGTCGCGGGAAGAGCGCGGCGCGCGCCGGGTCCTCAGGCACGTCCAGCCCCAGGACCGAAGCGCCGCGGACCCCCCACCACAGCAGCCGTGGCTCGTCGCCGGGCTCGGCGTAGAGCCACTGCGGGAAGGCCTGCGCCCCGCCCTCGCGCAGGATCCGGTTGAGCGTCCCCTGCTCGGGCACGGCCAGGCGGACGTGGCTGATCTCGGCCATCGACGCCAGTGTACGGCGCCCTCTGGGCGGCACAGCCCGGCCGATCCATCGGACGGATCACCCGGGAAGGCCTGCTCCCGGGGCGCACCGCCTCAGGCGCGAGCCGCCGAGGTGCTGCTCTCGCCGCTCAGGACGGCCGCGGCAGCGGCGCAGCAGGCGGCGGTCTCGCCGGCCATCGGCAGCGGCGTCAGGCTGAGGTGGCGTTCCAGGGCCTCCAGCCGCCCGTCCAGCTCCTGAAGGCCGCGGATCCGCTCGCGCAGCTCCGCGCGCTTGGCGGCGATCACCTGCGGGAGCTCGGCCGTGGTCTCCGCGCAGTGGCCGGACTGGCACCAACCCGCCAGCCGCGCCGCCTCGTCCAGCGGCAGGTCCAGGCGCCGCAGGTCGAGCAGCAGCCGCAATCGCTCGATCTCGGCCGGGGTGTACTCCCGGTAGCCGTTCACCTCGCGGGTCGGCGGCGGCAGCAGGCCGCTGCGCTCGTAGAAGCGGATGGTGTCGGCTGATACGCCCAGTTGGTTGGCGACTTCACCGATGCGCATGGCCGGAGCGTCCCCTCCGGCCGAGCGGCTGTCAAGCACCAACGTTCTCGGTCAGCTCCAGGATGTTGCCCTCGCTGTCCGTGAACCACGCGACGCGGTGGTTGCCGATGGTCATCATCCCGTCGACGGTCTTCAGCTCGCCCCAGTCGTACTCCTCGAAGACCACGCCACGCGACCGGAGCTCGGCCATCACCGCGGGCAGGTCCTTCACCTCCCAGCCGCCGACGGTGTTCCGAGCCGTGCCGGCGGCATCGGTCTGGTAGAGGAGGAACCAGGTGTCGCCGGTGCGGTACCACAGCGATATCCCGCCCATCTCCTCGTGCTCCGGCTCCAGGCCCAGCTTCTCCGCGTACCAGGCTCTCGCGCGACCGATGTCCGACGCCGCGATCCGCGCGGCCATGGGAACGTTGCGCAACATCCGCGTGTCTCTCCTTTCGCGCCGTGAACGGTACGGCCTGGAGCCGCTCCAATGTCAAGGGGGTGGAGGGCTGCGTGCTGCACGGGCGCACGGGCGTACCGGTCCGGCTGACAGCGAGGGCGACCCACCATCGGGCCCAGCGGGCATCCTGTGCCGCACGGATGCACGCGCGCGCCGCAGACGCGCACCGCACCGCACGCTCAGTCGTGGGCGGTCGGTGGACGCAGGGCGGAGAAGCCGGCCGCGCGCTCGTAGGCGTCTGCCACCCGCAGGACGGTCGCCTCGTCGAAGGCTCGGCCGATCACCTGCAGCCCCACCGGCAGCCCCTCGGAGAGGCCACAGGGCACCGAGATCCCGGGCAGCCCGGCGATGTTCACCGGCAGCGTGCAGGCGTCGTTGAGGTACATCAGCAGCGGGTCGTCGACCTTGGCGCCGATCTTGAAGGCGACGCTCGGCGAGGTCGGGGCCAGCAGGGCGTCGACGTCGGCCAGGACGCGGTCGAACTCGGCCTTGATCAAGGTGCGCACCTGCTGGGCCTTCACGTAGTAGGCGTCGTAGTAGCCGGCCGACAGGGCGTAGGTCCCGAGCATGATCCGGCGCTTGACCTCCGGCCCGAAGCCGGAGCCGCGGGTGCGCAGGTAGTTGGCCAGCAGGTCATCCTCGCCGGCCGAGAAGCCGTACTTGATCCCGTCGTAGCGCGCCAGGTTGGCCGATGCCTCCGCCGGGGCGATGATGTAGTACGTCGCCAGTCCGGCATCGGTGGACGGCAGGCTGACGTCCACCAGCTCGGCGCCCAGGTCACGCAGGACGTCGAACGCGGCGCGCACCGCGGCCTCCACGCCGGGCTCCATGCCGGCCACGAAGAACTCGCTCGGGACGCCCAGGCGCAGGCCGCGCACGTCGCCGGTCAGGGCGGCGAGGTAGTCGGGCACGGGGACGTCCACCGAGGTCGAGTCGCGCGGGTCGTGGCCGGCCAGGGCGGCCAGCACCAGGGCCACGTCCCGCACCGAGCGGGCGAAGGGGCCGCACTGGTCGAGCGACGAGGCGAAGGCCACCATCCCGTAGCGGCTGACCCTGCCGTAGGTGGGCTTCATCCCCACGATCCCGGAGAGCGAGGCGGGCTGGCGAATGGAGCCGCCGGTATCGGTCCCGAGGGCGAAGAAGGCCTGGCCGGCCGCCACCGCCGCCGCCGAGCCGCCTGACGAGCCGCCGGGGACGGTGGTCTCGTCCCACGGGTTGCGCACCGGGCCGAAGGCCGAGTTCTCGTTCGACGAGCCCATGGCGAACTCGTCGCAGTTGGTCTTGCCCAGCAGGACGGCGCCGGCCAGCGCCAGGCGCTCCTCGGCATCCGAGGCGTAGGGCGAGAGGTACCCCTCCAGGATCTTCGAGCCGGCCGTGGTCGGCAGGCCGCCGCTCGGGCGTCCGGAGTCGTCCAGGGCGCGGGTCACGAAGATGTCCTTCAGCGCGTACGGGATGCCGAGCAGCGGACGGACCGATCCCTCCCCGGCCGCGAGGGCCGCGTCCGCCTCGTCGGCGGCCGCCAGCGCCCGCTCGGCCTGCACCGCCAGGAAGGTGTTCAGCCGCGCCCCGTCGCGCTCGATGCGGGCCAGGCAGGCCTCGGTCAGCTCCCGCGAGGTCAGCTCGCGGCGGCGCAGCGCATCGGCCACCTCGCCGATCGTCCGGTCGGCGAGGGGCAGGGTGGGAGCCGCGGTATCGGTCATGGCCTCAGCGGCCCTCCTCGAGGACCAGCGGCACGCGCAGGTGGTGGCCCTCCCGCATCGGCGCGTTGGCCAGGGTCACCTCGCGGTCCATCCCCGGACGGGCGACGTCGTCGCGCATGACGTTCTCCAGCGCGATGACCTGGGCGGTGGGATCCACCGCGCTGGTGTCCACCGACTGCAGGGTGTTGATCGCCTCAAGGATGCGGTTCAGCTGCCCCTGCATACGGTCGATCTCCTCGTCGGTCAGGCCGAGCCGGGCAAGGGCGGCGACGTGCTCCACGTCTTCGCGGCTGATCATGGACCGATGCTACCCGCTTGTCTGGCACCATGCGCATCCATGGCGGTCGAACGGACTCCCATCTCGGGTGGGGTGATCGAGTCGTACCTGATCCCCGGCGGGCCCGGCGTCCCGCTGTTGGTGCTGGGCGGCGTGGAGAGCGGCCTGCGGCCGCTGGCCGGCACCGAGCAGGTGCTGCGTCGGCGGTGGGACGGGCGCGCGCGTCGGCGGTCGGTGCTGGTGGTGGGCCGTCCCATGCCGGACGATCCAGCCGACGCGGACCTCGTCATGCACCCGCGCCTCATCGCCGATGCCGTGGCCACCGCCATCCGCGACGTGGAGGCCCGCGGCGGGCCGCGGCCGCCCTTCGCGGTCGAGGCTGAGTCGGGCGGGGGTCGCATCTCGCTGTGGCTGGCGGTCGACCATCCGCAGCTGGTGTCGCGGCTGGTGCTGGCGTCGGTGGCCGCCGAGACGCCGCCCGACTCGCCGATGGCCCCTCGCATGCGCCAGTGGATCGAGCTCGCCGAGCAGGACCGATGGGCGGAGTTCTTCGGACGCCTGGCGGGTCAGATGCGTCCCGCGCAGGGATCGGCCGGGGCAGACGCGTTCCAGGCCGCGGCGCGGCTGCAGCCGCGACCGACCACCCCGGAGCGCTTCCTCGGGGAGCTGCGCACCACCCTGGATCCCTCCTCCTTCGTCACCTCGCGCCTCGGGGAGATCACGGTCCCGGCGCTGGTCCTGGCCGGCGGGCGCGACCAGGTGGTGCCGGAGGCATCGGTCCGTCTGGTGGCCGAGCGGCTGCCGAACGCGCGCCTGGAGGTGGACCCCGACTGCGGGCACACCGTGCGCGGCGACTTCCGCGGCTACGACGAGCTGGTGGAGGCGTTCCTGGCCGAGGGCGACGCGACGCGCGGCTCAGACGGTCCCGCGCCGGAGCCGGAGGGCGGGCGGGCGCGCTGACTGGTCCTCGCCCAGCCTCGCGAAGGCGAAGCCATCGCCCGAAGCAGCGCTCGCGCCAGCTCCTCGGTGTGCGCCGCCGGGTGGCGGGCCAGCCCGCCACCCACGCTGATGCGGCGCACGCCCAGCCGGGCATCTCGTCCGCCGGGACCACCTCGCCGTCCGGGTAGCCGAGGGCCTCCGTCCCGCCGCTGGAGGTGGTGATGCCGCAGCCGTGCGGCCTTCTCGGCCAGGGCGCTCACGGTGAGCCGGTCTCCAGCAGGCGCCTGAAGCCCTCCTCGTCCAGGATCGGGATGCCCAGCTGCTCGGCCTTGGCCAGCTTGCTCCCCGCCTTGTCGCCGGCCACCAGGAAGTCGGTCTGCTTCGAGACCGATCCCGCCGGGTGCCCGCCGGCCGCTCGGATCGCCTCCTCCGCCTCCTGCCGAGTGAAGCCGGCCAGCGTGCCGGTCACGACCACCGTGCGCCCGGCCAGCGGCCCCTCCCCCGGCTCGGGCGGCGCAGCGCCCGGCTCCGGCGCCTCGGCCACCACGCCGGCGTCGAGCAGGTTCTGCAGGGTGCTGGCGGTGTGCTCATCGGCGAAGTAGCGGGCGATCGACTCGGCCACCACCTGACCGATGCCGAACACGGCCGTCAGCTCCTGCACGCCGGCGGCGCGCAGCCTGTTGGCCACGCGGCGGGTCCAGTCCGCCTCGGATTCGCCCTCGGCGCGTGGCGTCTCCCGCGTCAGCCAGGCGGCGAGGTCCACGGCCGTCTGCTCGCCGACGTGGCGGATGCCCAGTGCGTTCAGGATGCGGGCCAGCGGCCGGCGCCGCGCGGCGGTGATGGAGGCGTGCAGGTTCTCGGCGCTCTTGCGGCCCAGCCGCTCCAGGTCCTCGAGCGTCTCCACGTCCAGCCGGAAGATGTCCGCAGGCTCGCGGACCAGCCCGCGCTCCACGAGCTGGACCATGATCTTGTAGCCGAGCCCGTCGATGTCCAGGCCGCCGCGTCCGGCGAAGTGCAGCAAACCGCCGATGCGCTGCGCCGGGCACCAGGGGTTCGGGCAGCGCCACACCACCTCTCCCTCCTCGCGGACCGCCTCGGTGCCGCAGGCCGGGCAGGTGGACGGCATCTCCCACACGACCTCGGAGCCGTCGCGCGCCTCGACCACGGCGCTCACCACCTCGGGGATGACGTCCCCGGCGCGCTGCAGCACCACGGTGTCGCCCACCCGCAGGTCCTTGCGGCGGATCTCGTCGATGTTGTGCAGGGTGGCGTTGCGCACGGTGGTGCCGCCCACGAAGACCGGGGTGACGTGCGCCACCGGGGTCAGGGCCCCGGTCCGCCCGACGTAGACCTCGATCGACTCCAGCCTGGTGGTCACCTGCTGGGCCGGGAACTTGTAGGCGGTGGCCCAGCGCGGCGCGCGGGCCACGAAGCCGAGCTGCTGCTGCTGGGCGATGGAGTCGACCTTGATCACGATCCCATCGGTCTCGTAGTCGAGCTCGCGGCGCTTCTCGGACCACTCGTCCACGAAGCCGATGACCTCCTCGATCCCGGTCACCCGCCGGGTGTGCGGGTTCACCGGCAGGCCCAGCTCGCGGATCAGCTCGAGCGACTCCCAGTGCGACTCAATCCCCTCCACGCCGACGACCTGGTAGCACCAGACGGAGAGACGCCGACCGGCCGTCACCCTGGGATCCTTCTGGCGGACCGATCCGGCGGCCGTGTTGCGGGCGTTGGCGTACAGCGGCTTGCCCTCGCGCTCCAGCTGCTCGTTCAGCTCGGCGAAGGCGCCGCGCGGCATGTACACCTCGCCGCGCACCTCCAGCTGGTTGCCGGGCGGGTCGGCCCGCAGCCGGAGCGGGATGGCGCGGATGGTCCGCAGGTTGGCCGTCACGTCCTCGCCGGTCGTGCCGTCCCCGCGGGTGGCGCCGCGCACGAAGGTGCGCCCCTCGTAGCGGAGGCTGACCGCCAGGCCGTCGATCTTCAGCTCGCAGACGTAGGTGACCCCCGGGTCGGCATCGGTCAGGCCCAGGCCGCGGCGCACGCGCGTGTCGAACTCGCGCAGCTCGTCGATGCCGAAGGCGTTGGCCAGCGACAGCATCGGCACCTGGTGGCGGACCGATGCGAAGGCACCGGCCGGCGGGGCGCCCACCCGCTGCGTCGGCGAGTCCGGGGTCCGCAGCTCGGGGTGCGCCTCCTCCAGCTCCTGGAGCTCGCGCAGCAGGAGGTCGTACTCGCGGTCCTCCATGGTCGGAGCGTCGAGCACGTGGTAGCGGTAGTTGGCCTCGTCGATGATGGCCCGCAGCTCGGCGGCGCGGGCGGCCGGATCGGTCGTGCTCGTCATGCCGGAGCCGGGACGCCGCCGAGGTGGACGGCGTGCTCCGCGTAGTGGTCCGGGCCGTCGTAGCGGATCACGTCCTCCACCCGGTCGCCATTGCCCAGGCGCTCGTCGAGCCGGTCATCGGTGAGCGCGGCCACCGCCTGCCGGAAGCGGGCGAACGCCTCGGCCTCCTCGCGGCGCGCCGCCTCGAGCGTCAGCCGCCGCCCCGCGGCGGTGGCCCGCGCGTTCATGGCATCGGTCTGCGTGCGGCGGTAGTCGAACGCGCCGCCGCGGCCGGCGGTGGCCAGGGCCACCGCATCGGCCCCGTGGTTCGACCAGAACGCGACGTGGTGGGCCAGGTCCCTGGCGTCCCAGCCGGCCACCAGCGGGCGCGCGGCGGCCGTGGCGTCGAGCGCGTCCAGCGCCGCCAGGAAGGCGGCGCGTCGCTCATCCATCTCCGCCAGGAGGGCGGCCACCCGCGCGGAATCGGTCATGCCTGGTCGACGTCCTCGACGTCCGCGTCCTCGTCGTCGGTCGCGCCCGCATCGCTTCCGGAGAACCAGGCGCGCAGGTCCAGGGTGTGCTCGCGGTAATGGTCGGTCCCGTCGTCGCGCACGATGGTCTCCAGGCTGTCGCCATACGAGGAGCGCTCCTCCAGCCAGGCCGGATCCAGCGTCTCGAGCCCGTCGACCAGGGCCTGGTAGGCGGCCGCCTCGCGGCGGCGCACGGTGGCCATGTCCGTCTCCGCGGCCACGCGGGCCACGATCGCGTTGCGCTGGTCCACGTCCAGCTCGTCCGCGCCGAACTCGTGCAGCCGGCCCTGCGTCGCGTGGTGGACGGCCTCGGCGGCGTGCCCGGCCCAGTAGCCGAGGTGCGCCAGCAGCTCGCGCGCGCTCCAGTCGCCCACCAGCCCGGGCGTGGTCAGCAGCGCGGGATCGACGTCGTCGAGCGCGGCCAGGAACTCGGTGCGGGCGGCCCGCAGCTCGTCGAGCAGGGCGCGGACGTCGGAGGCGTCGCGTTCGAGCGTCATCGGACCGATGCTACCGCCCGCCGTCGCTACGCGCGCTCCAGGCCGGCGTAGGCCGCGATCAGCCGCTTCACCCCCTGGCCCACGAAGGCGACCGTCACCTCCTCGTCGCCCTTCACCCACTGGCTGGAGACCACCACGCCCTCCCCGAAGCGCCGATGCCGCACGCGGTCGCCGGCGCGCCAGGTGAGCTGCCCGGGCTCGGGGGCGGCCGGCCGGCTCACCGTCTCGAAGCCTCCCGAGCCCAGGTCCACGTCGCTGCCGGCGTAGCGGGCCGCCCCGATGCGCCCCCGCGCGCGGTCCAGCTCGGCGCCGACCGGCTGCGGCGGGGCGGACATGTCGGGCAGCGAGATCGGACGCAAAGGCTCGGAGATGCGCCGACGGTTCGGCACGCGGTAGCCGCCCGGGACCCAGCCGGCGTCGTCCACCCCGCGGCGCTCGTCCCAGCCGCCACGGCGGAACGGGGTGCCGGTGGTGTTGGCGTCCAGCAGCTCCTCGGGAAGCTCGGCCAGGAAGCGGGACGGCTCGGACACGGCCCCCACGCCCCAGGTGGAGCGGTGCCGGGCGTGGACCAGGTACAGGCGGTCCCTGGCGCGGGTCATGCCCACGTAGGCGAGGCGCCGCTCCTCCTCCAGCTCGCGCTCGTCCTCCAGGGCGCGCTTGTGGGGCAGCAGCCCCTCCTCCAGCCCCACGATGAAGACCACCGGGAACTCGAGCCCCTTGGCGGCGTGCAGGGTGATCAGCGTGACCCGGTCCGGTCGGTCCTCCAGCGTGTCCTGGTCGGAGACCAGCGCCACCTCCTCCAGGAAGCGAGCCAGGCCCTCGGGGACGGCCAGCTCGTCGAACTCGGCGGCGTGGTTGCGCAGCTCCAGGAGGTTCGTCCAGCGCTCCTCGCCGTCGTCGGTCCCGTCCTGGAGCACCCCGCGCAGGCCGGTCCGCTCGTAGACGGCGTCGAACAGGGCGGACGGCGGCTCTGTCGCGGCCACGGCCATCAGGCCGCGCATCAGCTCGGCGAAGCCGGCCAGCGCGGTCCGCGCGCGGGGAGCCAGGTTCGGGTTGGTGCCGGCGGCCTCGACCGCCTCCCACAGCGTCCCGGTCCGCGCCTCGGCCCAGGCGCGCAGCTCGGCGACCGTCTTCTCCCCGATCCCGCGCGCCGGCACGTTGATGACCCGCTCCAGGGCCACGCGGTCGGCGCTGTTCCGCGCCAGGCGCACGTAGGCCAGCGCGTCCTTCACCTCGCGCCGCTCGTAGAAGCGGGTGCCGCCCACCAGCTGGTACGGGATGCCGAAGCGCATGAACGCCTCCTCCAGCACCCGGCTCTGAGCGTTGATCCGGTAGCACACCGCGATGTCGCCGTAGCGCAGCGCGCCGTCCTCGTCATCGGCGCGGCGGGTGAGCAGCCCGGAGAGGCTGCCGGCGCCCGGGCCGCCCACCAGGCGCTCGACCTGGCGCGCCACGAACTCGGCCTCCTCGTACTCGTTGTAGGCGTCGAAGAGCGTGATCCGGGTGCCGGCACCGCGATCGGTCCACAGGCGCTTGTCCTTGCGCCCCTCGTTGCGGCTGACGACGGCGTGGGCGGCGTCCAGGATGGTCTGAGTGGAGCGGTAGTTCTGCTCCAGCTTCACCACCTTGGCGTCGGGGTAATCGGTCTCGAAGTCCAGGATGTTGCGCAGGTTGGCGCCGCGCCAGGAGTAGATGGACTGGTCGTCGTCGCCCACCACCGCCAGGTTGCGGTGCCTGGCGGCCAGCAGCTGGCAGAGCAGGTACTGCGCGCGGTTGGTGTCCTGGTACTCGTCCACCAGGATCTGCTGCCAGCGCCGCTGGTATCGGGCCAGCACGTCCGGGTTCTGCTCGAACAGGTGCACGGCGCGCATCAGCAGGTCGTCGAAGTCGACCGCGTCGTCCTCGTGCAGCTGGCGCTGGTAGGCCTCGTAGACGCGGGCCGCGGTCTCGTCGTAGAAGTTCGCGGCCTGGCGGCGGGCGGTGGCCACGTCGGCCAGCTCGTCCTTGCGCTGCCCGATCCAGGCCAGCATGCCGGCCGGACTGAAGCGCTTCTCGTCCAGGTCCAACGCGCGCAGCACCTGCTTGACCACCGCCAGCTGGTCGGCACGGTCATAGATCGTGAACGACCGGGTCAGGCCGATGCGTTCGCCGTCGCGGCGCAGGATGCGCGCGCAGATGGCGTGGAAGGTGCCGATGGTGGCCTCCCGCGCCGCCTCCTGGCCGATGAGCCCGGCGATCCGTTCCCGCATCTCGTTGGCCGCCTTGTTGGTGAAGGTCACGGCCACGATCTGCCAGGGCTTGGTGCCGGTGGCCACCAGGTAGGCCACCCGGTGGGCGAGCACGCGGGTCTTGCCGCTCCCCGCCCCGGCCAGGATCAGCAGCGGGCCTGAGCGGTGCTGCACCGCCTCAGCCTGCGGCGGGTTCAGCCGGGCCAGGATCTCGTCGGGAGAGCGCGGCGCGACGGCGGCCGCGGTGTCGGGGGGCATGGGCCTCGATTGTAGGAGAGGCGCGGCCCGGCCGCGCTCCCCGCCTACGGGTCGATGGCCAGGATCGCGCGCAGGTGGGAGACCGCGCCGCTGCCCACTGCGGACGCGCCGCCGATGACGGTGACCGCGGTCGGATGCAGCCGGATCATGGCCTCGCCGGTCTCCATGGGCACCACGCCGGGGCGGACCAGCAGCAGCGGCACGTCGAGGCGGCCGGCCGCCGTGCCGCCGGCGATGCCGTCCGGGAACGCGGCGCCGGTGGCCACCAGGATGCGGTTGGCACGCGGCCACAGGCGCGACACCTCGGCGGCGGTGCCATAGCGGTCGGCACCCGCCAGGCGGCTGACCGGACCGGTGGTGTGAGCGTCCAGCGCGTTGAGCACCGCGTTCGAGATCGCCGCGGTGCCGCCCAGCACGTAGATCCGTCCCGGCCTGAGGCGCTGCAGCTCGGCGATGGTGGCCGACGGCAGCTCGTCGCGCCGGGTGAGGAGCAGCGGTCCGCCCAGGTGGGCGGCCGCCGCCACCCCTGCCAGCGCATCGGCGAACGTCGCTCCGGTGGCGATGAAGGCCACCGGTACCCCGATCGGGAAGGTGTCCCGGCTGACGTGGGCGGCGGTCTGGTAGCGATCGGCCCCGTCGCGTCGCTCGACGGTGCCAGTCGTGTACGCACCAAGGTCGTTCAGCACGCCCTGCGAGATCGCTGCGGTGCCGCCCAGCACCACGATCCGCGCGGGGTTCAGGCGCTCGAGCTCGGCCGCGGTGGCCGGCGGAATGGCGGTGCGGGTCACCAGCAGCAGCGGCCCGTTCTCGTGGGCGGCCGCCGCCCCGCCGGTCAACGCATCGGCGAAGTCCGCCCCGGTCGCCACGTATACCACACCGACGCCGGGCGATGTCGTGCGCTGGCTGACCACGGCGGCGGTGCCGTAGCGGTCGGCGCCAGCCCAGCGGTCGACGAGTGGGGTGGTGACCGCCACGCGAATGACGCGGTCGTTGCTGCCGTTCGAGGTGGTCAGGTACAGCTGCCCGGCCGGGCCGCGGGCCGCCGCGCGCAGCCGGCCCCAGCTGCCGTTGAAGTGGACGGCGACCTGGGTGGCCGTGGCCCCGTCGCCCGACATAATGAAGCGGCGCAGGTCGGCCTCCTTGAGCTGCGCCACGAACAGGTGCCCGTCCCAATCGGCCCACGGGCTGCCGTCGGCGAAGGCCAGGCCGGAGGTGGCGATGGTCGGCACGCCGGAGGTCCAGGCCGGGGTCAGGTACTCCGATGCCGGCCCGCAGACCGGGTGCGCCAGGCGGGGCACGCCGGCGCCGGTGTAGCACGGCCAGCCGTAGTTCCCGCCGGCCTGGATGCGGTTGATCTCGTCGTCGCGGTCCGGTCCGTGCTCCGCGGTGTACACGCGGTCGGTCCCTGGCTGGAAGGCGATGCCCTGAGGGTTGCGGTGGCCCATGGAGAAGACCGCGGTCCGCGCGGATGCGCCCTCCATGATCGGGTTGTCGGACGGGATGCTGCCGTCGCGGTGGATGCGCAGCACCTTGCCGTTCAGGCTGCTCGGGTTCTGCGCCAGGAGGGCGTCGTTCGCGTCGCCCATGGTGATCCACAGCCGTCCGAAGCGGTCCATCTCCAGGGCACAGCCGTTGTGGATGACGTTGGCCCGCATGCCGGTCAGCAGGACCCGCCCGTCGGTCCATGACAGGTCGGCGGCGACCCGATAGCGCAGCACCTGGTTGGTCCAGGCTCCGCCCACACTGCGCGAGGCGCAGACGTATACGAACCGGTTGGCGGCGAAGCCGACGTCCACCGCGATCCCCATCAGGCCTGCCTCCCCCTCGGCGCGCACGTTCGGGATGGTGATCGTCCGCAGCAGCGGCGCGCCGGCCGCCCCACTGGCGTAGATGCGGACCCGACCGGGGCGCTCGGTCACCAGCAGGTGGCCATCGGGCGTGAAGGCCACGTCCCAGGGATGGACGAGCCCGTCCTGCACGACGGTGGGGGTCATGGTGGGAGGGGCGGCTGCGACCGGCGCCGCCGCGGGCCAGCCGGTCGCGAGGATGGCGCCGACCGCGAGCGCCATCAGGACACGGGTTCGTGCTCCCCGGCCGGACGGCAGCCGGAGTCCGGGATCCACGCGGTGAGTGTATGCGCCCCGCCCGGTGGCAGGGGTGGCCAATTCGTCGGCCGCCGCTCGGACAATCGTCCACCCGGTGGGTCCGAGGGATGTCGCGGCGAACTCGGGACATCGGCGCGATGCTCCGCGCGCGACGGCGCGCGGACCATCTCCGCGTCATGGCCATCGCAACCCGAACCGTTCAGCCGCACTCGAAGTGGGTCGGTCGCCTGCTGATGATCGCGACCATCGTGGCCGGCATCGGCCTGGGCGCCATGGGAGGCGCCCTGCTGGGTGGCAGCCTGCCGGGCTCGGGAGGCCCAGGCCCGCTGACGCCGGACAACTCCCCCATCCTCGCTCCAGCCCCGAGCGGGAGCCCGGCCGGGAGCCCGACGCCCGAGCCGACCGCCTCGCCGTCCCCGTCACCCTCGCCGACCGCCAGCCCGACCCCGACGCGGGTCCCGACCCCGGTCCCCACGCCGGCGCGCAGCCCGCGCCCGACTGTGGCGCCCACTCCGGCGCCGCCGCCATCGGGGCCGCCGGCCTGCCGCTACGACGACGTCCTGACCTTCCACACGGACCTGGCCAGCTGGCGCATCACGCTGATGGACACCGTCTACATGCTGCCGGGCAGCTACGCACCCGGCGACCTGGTCGACTCCAGCGTGGCCGGGCTGAACGGCGGCTATCCGATCCGCAGCGTCATCCTCGCCGACCTGTCGGCCATGGTGGCCGATGCGCGGGCCGCCGGCGCACCGCTGGGCGTCCAGAGCGCGTACCGCAGCTACTCGCAGCAGGCCTCGACCTTCCAGTACTGGGTCAACCTGGTCGGCTACGAGCAGGCCCTGCGCACCAGCGCCCGGGCCGGGCACAGCGAGCACCAGCTCGGCACGACCCTGGACTTCAAGTCCGCCGGCGGCCCGCCGCCATGGGAGTACGCCGACTGGGCGAGCACACCGGCCGGCGCCTGGATGAAGGCCAACGCCTGGAAGTACGGCTTCGTGATGAGCTACCCGGCCGGGGCCTTCGCCCACACCTGCTACGACTACGAGCCGTGGCACTACCGCTACGTCGGCCGCGAGCTGGCGGCCCGGATCCATGCCAGCGGCCTGACCCCGCGGCAGGTGCTCTGGGCGCTGCAGTAGAGGGTCCGACAGATCGGGCAAAACCCCGACTGTCCGCGCTCATCGGCGCCCTGCGCCATCCACACCGGTGACGGACCGATGGCGAGGCGAATCGAAACGTCTCTCGCCACGCGAACGGGCCCCGGCGGGCGAACCGCCGGGGCCCATCGGTCCCGAGGTGTGAGGCCTAGTAATCCATGCCACCCGGGGGCATGGGGGCGGCCTTCTCCTTCTCCGGGATGTCGGTGATCACCGTCTCGGTGGTCAGCAGCAGCGCAGCGACCGAGGCGGCGTTCTCCAGCGCGGAACGCGTCACCTTGGCCGGGTCGATGATGCCGGCCGCGAACATGTCGCAGTACTCGCCCTTCTGGGCGTCGTAGCCATGACCCGGCTCCAGCTTGCGCACGGCCTCGACCACCACCGAGCCCTCCATGCCGGCGTTGTCCGCGATCTGGCGGAGTGGCTCCTCCAGCGCGCGGCGCAGGATCTGCACGCCGATGGCCTCGTCGTTCAGCGCCTCGACCTTGTCGAGCGCCGGAGCGGCATGGACGAGGACCGAGCCGCCGCCGGCGACCATGCCCTCCTCCACACCGGCGCGGGCCGCCGACAGGGCGTCCTCGATGCGGTGCTTCTTCTCCTTCAGCTCGACCTCGGTGGCCGCGCCGACCTTGAGCACCGCCACGCCGCCGGAGAGCTTGGCCAGGCGCTCCTGGAGCTTCTCGCGATCGAAGTCACTGGTGGTGTCCTCGATCTGGAGCTTGATCTGCGACTTGCGGGCCTCGATGGCCTTCGGGTCGCCCTTGCCCTCGACGATGGTGGTGGTGTCCTTGGTGGCCGTCACGCGGCGCGCCTGGCCGAGGTCCTCGATCGTCACGCTGTCGAGCTTGCGACCGACCTCCTCGCTGATGACACGGCCGCCGGTCAGGATCGCGATGTCCTCCAGCATGGCCTTGCGGCGATCGCCGAAGCCCGGGGCCTTGATGGCCAGCACGTTGATGGTGCCGCGCATCTTGTTGACGACCAGGGTCGGGAGCGCCTCACCGTCCACGTCCTCGGCCACGATCAGGAGCGGGCGGCTGGTGCTGACCACCTTCTCCAGGGTGGGCAGGATGTCCGCCACGGCGCTGATCTTCTTGTCGGTGACCAGGATGTAGGGGTTCTCCAGGACGGCCTCCAGCTTGCCGCCCTCGGTGCTGGTCACGAAGTACGGGCTCAGGTAGCCGCGGTCGAGCTGCATGCCCTCGACGTACTCGACGTCGAGCTTCAGGCCCTGGCTCTCCTCCACGGTCACCACGCCGTCCTTGCCGACCTTTTCCATGACCTCGGAGATCAGGTCGCCGATCTCCGCGTCACGGGCGCTGATGGCGGCGATGTGGGCGATGTCCTCGCGGGTCTGGACCGGGCGGGCCAGGCGCTTGATCTCCTCGACCACCGCGTCGACGCCGCGCTCGATGCCGCGCTTCAGGCTCATCGGGTTGGCGCCGGCGGTGACGTTCTTCAGGCCCTCGCGGATGATGGCCTGCGCCAGCACGATGCTGGTGGTGGTCCCGTCGCCGGCCACGTCGTTGGTCTTGGTCGCGACCTCCTCGAGCAGCTGGGCGCCCATGTTCTCGTAGGGGTCCTCGAGCTCGATGTCGCGGGCGATGGTCACGCCGTCGTTGGTCATGGTCGGCGCGCCGAACTTCTTGTCCAGCACGGCGTACCGGCCGCGCGGACCCAGCGTGACCTTCACGGCGTCGGCCATCTTGTCGACGCCTCGCTGGAGGGAGCGGCGCGCCTCCTCGCTGAATTGGAGCTGCTTCGCCACGGTTGTTCTCGTCCTCCTGCTACTCGATGATCGCCAGGACGTCCTTCTGGGAGAGGATCAGCAGCTCCTCGTCATCCAGCTTGAACTCGGTCCCGGCGTACTTCTG
This sequence comes from Candidatus Zixiibacteriota bacterium, assembly GCA_035687145.1. Lineage (GTDB taxonomy): Bacteria > Chloroflexota > Limnocylindria > QHBO01 > QHBO01 > DASRYM01. The sequence goes on from DASRYM010000013.1 coordinate 76,151, forward strand.
GAACAGCACCTTCTGCCCAACCGAGACGTCCATCGCCTCGCGGGATCCGTCGTCCAGGGTGCGGCCGGGGCCGACCGCCAGGACGGTGCCCTCCTGCGGCCGCTCCTTGGCGGTGTCCGGGAGGACGATGCCGCTCTTGGTCATCTCCTCGCGCGGCGTGGGGCGAACGACGAGGCGGTCGCCCAGGGGCTTGAGCTGCGTCGCCGTTGCGCTGACCGTTGTGGCCATGGGTGCGTGATGCCTCCTTCAAAGAGCCATGCCGATGTTGATTGATGAGCGTGAAGCCCCTCATCGGGAGACCTGCGCGCAGGCGCAGCCTGCGGCCTGGAAGCGCGCGTTGGCACTCTACCGATGAGAGTGCCAGCATCCTACGGCGCGGTGGCCGCGGTTGTCAAGGAAACGCGACGCCCCGGCCGCTGGGCCGGGGCGTGGACGTCGCCGGATCTGGCGTAGCCGGTGGTCAGGAGAGGTGCACCAGCCTCCAGCCGCTCTCCGCGGGCGTCTCCATCTCGGCATCCTCGGTGGGTGCCGTGCTCTCCGTCGTCCCGCCGTCGGTTTCCTGACCGTTGGTATCACCGTTGCCGCCGTTGCCGCCGCCATCGCCGTCGGCGGCCGGCTGGTTGAAGACCAGCAGCCAGACGATGAGGGCGATGACCAGGATGGCGACCAGGATCCCGACGATCATGCCGATCCCGGTTCCGTCCCGAGCGGGCGGCACAGGCTCGCGGCCGTCAGGGGTGTTCACGTTCACCTGGCTCACTTGGGTTCCTCCATCTCGTCGGCCGCCTCGCTGGCGACCAGCGGTGAGCCGGATGCAAGCCCTGTGCCACGGGCGACCGCTCCCCTACCCGCCGACCAGCCGCGCGTAGGCCTGCCGCACGCCGGAGACGACCGCCTCCGGCGTCGTGCGGCGCAGCCGGGCGAGCTCGGCGGCGACCCGCAGGGCGGTGGTCGGCTCGTTGCGCTGCCCCGCTCCCCCGGGCGCCAGCCATGGGGAGTCGGTCTCGACCAGGAAGGTGCCCTCCTCGAGAGAGGCGGCGGCGGCACGCGGCCCCCTTGCCGACCCGAAGGCCACCGGCAGGGCGAACGAGACCAGGTAGCCGGCCGCGGACAGCGCCGTCGCCATGGACGCGTCGCCCGAGAAGGCGTGCAGCACGCCCCGGACGCGGCCCTGTGGCGCAGTCGCCCAGTCCAGCAGGATGCGCGTGATCTCGTCGTGCGCCTCGCGGTCGTGGACGATGACGGGCAGGCCCGCGGACGCGGCCAGCCCCAGCTGGCGCGCGAAGGCGCGGCGCTGGGCCTCGGGCGGTGACAGGTTGCGGAAGAAGTCGAGGCCGATCTCCCCCACCGCCACCACGCCGGGCGCGCGGGTCAACCTGGCCAGCTCCTCCCAGGCGGCGTCGTCGGCCCGGGCCGCGTGGTGGGGGTGGATGCCCACGGCGGCGTGGATGTACCCCGGATGCGCGGCCGCCAGCGCCACCGCGGCGCGCGACGAAGCCGGGTCGTAGCCGGGAACCAGCAGCCGCTCGATGCCCGCGGCGCGGGCGCGGTCGATGACGGCCTGGCGATCAGCGTCGAACGCCGGGTCCTGGAGGTGGCAGTGCGCGTCGACGAGCCCGGGAAGCCGCTCCGGGGCACGACGCCGGCTCAGCCTGCGGCCTCCTCCGGCAGCTCCACCCGCGGGAAGAGCGGCTGCGGCTGCCCGACCTGCAGCGTCGAGGCGGAGCTGCCCCAGGCCAGCAACGTCTCCAGGCCGGGCCCGCCGCCGCCGCGCTCGTCGTACGGGGCGGGGGTACCCAGCTGCTGGTGGAGCCGCGCGGCCGCCGACGGGGCGAAGGGCGCCAGCAGGTGGCCCAGGATGCGGCAGCACTCGGCCATGACCGAGAGCACCTGGCCGGTCCGCGCCGCGTCGCCAGCCTTGTGGAGCAGCCACGGCGCCTGGGACTCGGCGTAGCCGTTGCCGGCGCGGACCAGGTTCATCATGGCCGCCAGCGCCTCGTCCAGGTGGAAGCGGCGCATCGCGTCGTGGTAGGCGGCCACCGCGTCGGCCGCGGCACCACGCAGCTCCTCGTCCGCGGGCGCCGTGGCATCGGTCACCGGCGGCAGGCTGCCGCCCAGGTAGCGGTTCGCCATGCTGACCGTGCGGTTCAGCAGGTTGCCCAGGTCGTTGGCCAGGTCGGCGTTGTAGCGGCGGACCAGGCCCTCCACCGTGATGTCGCCGTCGCGGTCGAACGGGATCTCGCGCAGGACGAGGTAGCGGACCCCGTCCACGCCGAACATGCGCGCCGCCTCGTCCGGGTCGAAGACGTTGCCGCGCGTCTTGGACATCTTCTCGCCGCGCAGCAGCATGAAGCCGTGGGCGAAGACCCGGCGCGGCAGCGGCAGGCCGGCGCTCATCAGCATGGCCGGCCAGTACAGGCAGTGGAAGCGGGTGATGTTCTTGCCGATGATGTGCACGTCGGCCGGCCACCACTTCTCGAAGGAGGTCACGTCGTCCGGGAAGCCGGCGCCGGTGATGTAGTTGGTCAGCGCGTCGAACCAGACGTAGATGCGGTGCTCCGGGTCGCCGGGGAACGGGATCCCCCACGAGGTCCCGGCGCGGCTGACGCTGAAGTCGCGCAGCCCCTCGCGCAGCCAACCGAGCACCTCGTTGCGGAAGTGCTCCGGCTCACAGAAGGAGGGGTTGGTGCGGTACAGCTCCTCGAGCGCCCCCTGGTAACGCGACAGGGCGAAGAAGTAGTTCTCCTCCTCCAGCCACTCCAGCTCCAGGGTCGGGTGGTCCGGGCAGCGGCCGTCGACCAGCTGGGAATCGGTCTTGAACTCGTTGTCACCGGGGCAGTACCAGCCGGCGTAGGTCCCCTTGTAGATATCGCCCGCGGCCTGCGCGCGACGCACCATCTCCTCCGAGGCGCGGATGTGATCCGGGTCGGTGGTGCGGATGAAGCGGTCGTAGCTGATCTCGAACCGGTCGAAGGCCTCGCGCCACGTCGGAGACCAGGCGTCCACCAGGCTGCGCGGGTCGGTCCCGTGCTCGGCGGCCAGCGGCACCACCTGCGCCGAGTGCTCGTCCATGCCGGTCAGGAAGCGCGTCTCATCGCCGAGCAGGCGGTGGTAGCGGGCGACCGCATCGGCCCCGATCACCTCGAACAGCGAGTGCAGGGGCGGCGCCGGGCTGGGGTAGAAGATGGCGGTGGTCTGGTACCAGCGCCCGCCGGTCTGCTCCATGGCGGCGCTCCCTCAGTGCGATCGGCCCTTCGGCCAGTACAGCTCCTTGCGCACCTGCTCCGGCGGGAAGCCGCGGGAGGTGGCCAGCTCCTCGACCGCGGTGATCATGTCGGGATTGCCGCACAGGTAGAGCGTGGCGTTCTCCGGCGTCAGCCCGTGCTCGTCCATCACGCGCGGCAGGACCGCCTCGGCCCGGCCGGTCAGCCCCGTCCAGTTCGGACAATGCTGCGGACGCGAGACCGTCCCCAGGTAGCGCAGCGGGAAGCCGCCGCTGGCCAGCTCCTCCAGGAGCGCGCGCCAGGCGAAGTCGTGGTCGTAGCTCACCCCGTGGACCAGCACGATGTCGCGCTGCTGCCCCCGGGCGCGGAGGGTCTCGAGCATGCTCATGAAGGGTGCCAGGCCGGTGCCGGTGGCCACCCACAGGCAGGTCCGGCCGTCATCCTGGAGCAGGAACCTGCCCTTCGGGCCCTTGATGTTGATGGGGTCCCCCACCGTCCGCTGCCAGAGCAGCGGGGTGAAGGCGCCCTCGTGCACCAGGCGGATGAAGAACTCGTACTCGGACAGGTCGGTACACGGCGAGGAGATGGACATCGGGCGCTGCACCAGCTTGCCCTGCGGACCCATCAGGCCCAGGGTCGCGTACTGGCCGGGCTGGAACTCGAACGGCGCGTCCGTGGGCTCCACGGCGATGATGGCCAGCCCCTCCGAGATCTCGTCCCAGCGGCTGATGCGCCCGTTGTACGGGTAGTCCTCGCTCATGCCGGCCGAGTATACCGATGGGACCCGGCCCGACCGGCCCGCTCCGCCGGTCGCGCGCTCCGCGGTGACGAGGGATGAGGACGGCGGGACCGGGGAAACCGGCCCCGCCATTGACGCCTAGAGCGCGACCAGCGCCTCCTCGGTGGCCTCGCCCGCGCCGTTCGAGGCCTCGGCGGTCGGCTGGGCGGGCATCCCGTCGGCACCCGCCTCGGCCACGATCTGGGCCTCCCTGGCGTACTCCTTCTTGCCGCGCCCGGAGAGCATCTCCAGCTGCCCGACCACGATCTCCGTCTTCCAGTGCCGGACGCCGGCGTCGTCGTCCCACTGGCGGGTCTGCAGCCGACCCTCGACGTCGACCAGCTGCCCCTTCGACAGGAACTTGCCGCACACCTCGGCCAGGCGGTCCCAGGCGACGAGGTTGTGGTACTCGGTGCGCTCGCCTGCCGGCCCGCGGTACTCGTTCGTGGCGATGGTGAAGTTGGCGACCGGCTTCCCGCTCGGCAGGCTCCGCAGCTCGGGGTCGCGCGTCAACCGTCCAACCAGCAGCACCTTGTTCATGGGTGCGTGTCTCCTCCTGCCCTCCGCGACGAGGGCTGCGCGCCGGCGCACCGGGCGAGGCGGCCACCGGGTATCGGTCGCGAACGGTAGCGCGCGGGCGCTTACCGGTCCCTTACGGCCGGCTTACCGGCTGCGCCGTGAGCCGGGGCGGCGCCTCGGGTAGAGGTGGTCGATGCCCGGCGTCCGCAGGCTGACCTTGGCGACGGGCGGCAGCTGGCGCTTGTACTCCATGCGCGCCACGGTCCGGGCCACCCACTCCACCAGGCGGCGGTCGAGCCCGGCCCGGACGCATCGGTCCACCGTCCAGCGCCGGTCGACCAGGGCGTACAGGATGCGGTCCAGGTCGTCGTAGGTGGCGCCCAGCTCGCCCTCGTCGGTCTGCCCCGGCCACAGGTCGGCCGAGGGCGGCTTGTCCAGGATGACCTCCGGCACACCCAGCACGGCCGCCACCGCGCGCAGCTGCGACTTGTAGAGGTCGCCGATGGGCTGCAGGGCGGCGGCCATGTCGCCGTACAGCGTGCCGTAGCCGAGCAGCGCCTCGGTCTTGTTCGAGGTGCCCACCACCAGCGCCTCCCACGCCGCAGACCGGTCGTAGAGCACGATCATCCGCTGGCGGGCCATGACGTTGCCGCGGCGCACCCGCACCGCGGCCTCCTCGCCCTCGATCAGCGCCAGCATGGGCTCGACCATCGGCGTGATGTCCACCAGCTCCGTCCGGCAGCCAAGCCGCTCGACGACCAGCCGAGCGTGCTCCTCCGACTCCGGCGACGAGGTGCGGAACGGCATGCGAACGGCCAGCAGGTTGTCCGGACCGATGGCCCGTGCCGCCAGGTAGGCCACCGTCGCCGAGTCCACGCCTCCCGACAGGCCGACCACCAGGCGCTCGAAGCCGGTCTGCTCGAGCTGCGATCGGATGAAGCCGACGATCACCCCCACCGCCTGCTCTGGCTCGATGGCCGGCAGCGGCGCGGCCTCGGCCTCCGGCGCGCTCACCCGCTGGCCTCCTCCGGCTCCCATGGCTCCGGCGCCGAGAGGCCGGCACGCTCGGCGATGACCCGGTCCAGCTCGCGGCGCACCAGCTCCAGCCGCTCGTCGGCCAGCAGCGGCAGCGAGTAGCGCTGCATGCGCAGGTCATCGGTCTCCAGGGTGCCCACCACCAGCGCCTCCTCGTAGAGCGGCCCCTCGGCCAGGACCGATGCGTCCGGCCCCAGCAGCCGCGAGCCGCCCCAGAAGGTGAGCCCCTCCTCGTTGCCGACCCGGTTGCAGAACGCGATGGCCACCGTCCCCAGCAGCGCGTAGGTGTCCTGCATCTTGTGCCAGCCGGCGATGGCCCGCACCCCGGCCGCGGAGCCCGGTGCGCGCGCCGGCCCGGCCGCCACGTTGACCAGCAGCGAGGCGCCGTCCTGGGCCTGCAGCATGGGCAGCGATGGGTGCCAGAAGTCCTCGCACACCGACAGGCCGATGCGTCCCAGCGGCTCCCCCGCCTCCACCGTCCGGATCCGGTCACCCGGACGCGTGAAGCGTCCCTCGTCGAACAGGCCGTAGGTCGGTAGGTAGACCTTGCGGTGCAGCCCGACCAGCTCGCCGTCGCGGAGGAGGGCCACGCTGTTGGCGTAGCGATGGTCATCGGTCTCCTCCACGAAGCCGAGCGCCACCAGCATGCCGGGCGCCTGCCGTGAGAGCTCGGCCAGGCGGGCGTCGTGGCGCGAGATGGCCACCTCGGGCACCAGGTCGGAGAGCAGGTACCCGGTCAGCGCCAGTTCGGGAAGGAGGGTGAGCCGCGCGCCTTCGTCAGCCGCGCGCCGCAGCCAGCCGGCAGCCAGCTCGATGTTGGCGTCCACCTCGCCGAGGCGCGGTGCCAGCTGGGCCAGCGCGATGCGGAACTCGGTCACAGCCGCCCGTGCGTCTCCTCGCCGGACAGGCCGTCCCCGCGGTCGAAGACGCCGCCCGTATCCGTGGGGGCCGGCCCGGTGGGACCGGCGGCCTCGTCCTCGGTCACCTCCCGCGCCGAGCTGATGGCGGCCGCCCGCGAGACGAGCTGCTCCCGGCGGGTAAGCTCCAGCAGCTCCTCGGCCCAGTGGCAGGCCACCTGCTGGTCGGCCGCCGGCCCGCCGGCCTCCGGCAGGGTCCGCAGGGCGGGGCGGTCGGTCACGCAGTTCTGCGGGTTGCCGAGCTGCCTGCGCAGCCAGCAACGGGTGTGGAACGGGCAGCCCGACGGCGGGTTCACCGGCGAGGGGACGTCGCCGGTGAGGATGATCCGCTTGCGGCGGCCACGCAGCCCGGGATCGGTGATCGGGACCGCCGAGAGCAGGGCAATGGTGTAGGGGTGCAGCGGCCGGCGGTAGATCTGGCGCGACTCGGCCAGCTCGGCGACCGTGCCGAGGTACATCACCGCCACCCGGTCGCTGATGTGCTCGACCACGCCCATGTTGTGGGCGATGAACAGGTAGGTCAGTCCCAGGTCGCGCTGCAGCTGCTTCAGCAGGTTGAGCACCTGGGCCTGGATGCTGACGTCCAACGCGCTAACCGGCTCGTCGCAGACCACCAGGTCCGGCTCCAGCACCAGGGCGCGCGCGATCCCGATACGCTGCCGCTGGCCGCCGGAGAACTCGTGCGGGTAGCGCCGGGCGTGGAACGGCTGCAGGCCCACCTTGGCCATCATCTCGGCCACCCGCTCCCGCCGCTCGGCCGCGGTGCCGATGTTGTGGATGCGCAGCCCCTCGGCGATGCTGCTGCCCACCGGCGTCCGGGGGTCGAGCGAGGCGAACGGGTCCTGGAAGATGATCTGCATCCGGCGCCGCAGCGCTTTGAGGTCACGGCCCTTCAGGGCGGTGATGTCGCGGCCATCGAAGATGATCCGGCCGCCGGTCGGCTCGATCAGGCGCAGCAGGGTGCGGCCCACGGTGGTCTTGCCGCAGCCCGACTCCCCCACCAGGCCGAGCGTCTCGCCGCGGCGGATCTCGAAGCTGACGTCGTCGACCGCCTTCACCTCCCCGACCTTGCGCTGCAGGATGCCGCCGTGGATCGGGAAGTACTGCCGGAGGTTCTCGATCTGGACCAGCGGCCGCTCCTCGGCGGACGGGGCGGGCGCCGGCCGGACCTGCGGCGCAGCGGTCACTGGCGCGGGCTCCCGTCGGGGTGGTGGTAGATCCAGCAGCGCACGTCGTGGTTCTCGCCGACCGGGCGCAGCTCGGGGTGCAGGTCGGTGCAGTTCGGCACGTTGAGCTCGATGCGCGCCAGGCAGCGCGGGTGGAAGCGGCAGCCGGAGGGCAGCTCGATCAGGTTCGGCACGCTCCCCGGGATGACCGCCAGCTCTTCGCGCTCCTCGCCCAGGCGCGGCACGGCCCCGATCAGGCCGCGGGTATAGGGGTGCTTCGGGTCGGCGAAGAGGCTGGCCACGTCGCTCTGCTCCACGATCTCGCCGGCGTACATCACCGCCACCCGGTCGCACATCTCGGCGACCACCCCCAGGTCGTGGGTGATCAGCACGATCGCCGTCCCGGTCTCGCGCTGCAGCGAACGCATGATGTCCAGGATCTGGGCCTGGATGGTCACGTCCAGGGCGGTGGTCGGCTCGTCGGCGATCAGCAGCTCCGGCTCGCAGGCCAGGGCCATGGCGATCATGACCCGCTGCGCCATGCCGCCCGACAGCTCGTGTGGGAAGGCGTCCAGCCGCCGCTTCGGGTCCGGGATGCCAACCATGCGCAGCAGCTCCAGGGCCCGCTCGCGGGCCGCCCTGCGCTTCATGGCCCGATGCAGCTCCAGCACCTCGCCGACCTGCATCCCAACGTCGTACACCGGGTTCAGGCTGGAGGTCGGCTGCTGGAAGATCATGCTGATCCGCTCGCCGCGGATGGCCCTCATCTGCCGCTCCTTGAGCTTGAGCAGGTCCACGCCGTCGAAGATCACCTCGCCGCCCTGGATGCGGCCCGGCGGCGCGATGAGGCGCATGATCGACAGGCTGGTCACGCTTTTGCCGCAGCCGGACTCGCCGACCAGGCCCATCACCTCGCCGCGGTTGACGTGGAAGTCCACGCCGGTGACCGCCTGCACCTCGCCATCACGGGTGTGGAAGCTGGTGCGCAGGCCGCGCACCTCGAGGAGCCGCTGCCCGGGCTCCGCGACACCGGTCGGGGTGGTCCGCTGCTCGACGAGGGTCATCGGTCCATCAGCGGTGCAGTCGCGGGTCGAGGGCGTCGCGGATGCCGTCGCCCAGCAGGTTGAAGCCCAGCACCGACAGGGCCAGGGCCGTGCCGGGGAAGATGACCAGGTGCGGCGCCTGGAACATCAGGTTGCGCACCTGCCCGATCATGGCGCCCCACTCGGCGGTCGGCTCCTGGGCGCCGATGCCCAGGAAGGACAGGGCGGCCACCTCCAGGATGGCGGTGGCGATCCCCAGCGTGCCCTGCACGATCAGCGGGGTCAGGGCATTGGGCAGGATGCGGCGGAACAGGATGCCGGCGCCCGACTCGCCGAGGGCCCGCGAGGCCATCACGAACTCGCGCTCCCGGACGGAGAGGACCGATGCACGCATGACGCGGGCGTAGACCGGGATGGCCACGATGCCGATGGCCAGCATGGCGTTGAAGAGGCGGTCCTGGAAGACCGGCAGGTTCAGCGAGTCGAAGGTGGTGACCAGGAAGATGGCCAGGATGAGGGCTGGGAAGGCCAGCAGGACGTCCATGAAGCGCATCAGGATGTTGTCCACCCAGCCGCCGGCATAGGCCGAGATGGAGCCGATGAGCGTCCCGGCCACGATGGCGATGCCCACCGTCACGATGCCGACCTGCAGCGACACCCGCGCGCCGAACAGCACGCGGCTGAACACGTCGCGGTTGTTCTGGTCGATGCCCATCAGGAACTGGGGCTGATCGGGCGGGCAGCCGAAGAGGTGGACGCACGGGCCGGCCAGGCGCTGCGCCCCGGGGACGTCGAACAGGGTCTGCGCGTAGCCGTAGGGGGCCAGCACGTCCGCCAGCAGCGCGGCCAGCAGCAGGATGCCCAGCAGGCTCAGGCCGACCACCGCCGAGCGCTGGCGCAGGATGGCGCCCAGCGTGTCCCGCCACAGGGACGCCGGGCGGCGCCGGACGAGGACGGCGTCCTCGGCGCGCTGGGTGAGGTCGGTGGCAGCCATCGGTCAGCGCAGCCTGATCCGCGGGTCGAGGTAGGCGTACGACACGTCGACCACCAGGTTGATGACCACGTACAGCACGGCGATGACCAGGGTGAAGGCCTGGACCACGATGTAGTCCCGCCCGGTGATGGCCTCGAACAGCGTGCGGCCCACCCCCGGCAGCAGGAAGATCGACTCGGTCAGCACCGCGCCCGACAGCAGGCTGCCCAGTGACAGGCCGATGATGGTCACCACAGGCAGCAGCGCGTTTCGGAAGGCGTGGCGGCCGCGGACCACCCGCTCCGGCGCGCCCTTGGCCCGGGCGGTGCGCACGTAATCCAGCCCCAGCACGTCGAGCATGCTCGAGCGGGTCATGCGGGCGATGACCGCCATCGGGATGGTGCCCAGCGCGACCATGGGCAGGATCATGTGCTTGAGGCCGTCCAGGAAGGCCTCCCACTGGCCGCTGATCAGCGAGGCCGTGATGCGCATGCCGGACACGAAGTCCAGCACGGCGCGCGGGAAGCCCTGCACCTCCTGCATGCCCCACTGCACGGCCAGCGGCTGGAAGGGGATGCCCGGCGAGGCCTGCCCCGACGGCGGCAGCGCGATCGGCGTGCCGCGGAAGACGACGGCGAACAGGTAGGCCAGCACCAGGCCCAGCACGAAGACCGGGATCGAGACGCCCAGGTTGGCCAGGAACATGGTGGCCACGTCGACCGGCGAGTTGCGGCGCATGGCCGACAGCCGGCCCAACGTGATGCCGATCACGGTCGCGAAGAGCAGGGCGAAGATCGTCAGCTCCAGGGTGACCGGCAGACGCTCGACCAGGATCTCGGCCACCGGCCGCCCCTGCCGGATGGAGTTGCCCAGGTCCCCGGCGGCCAGGTTGCCCAGGTAGCGGACGAACTGGACCGGGATCGGCTGGTCCAGCCCGAACCGCGCGTTGAAGGCGTCGCAGATCGCGTCGGTCGCCCGCTCGCCGAGCGCCGCGCGGCACGGGTCACCCGGCAGCAGCCTGGTGAGGGTGAACACCAGGAACACGATGCCGAACAGGACCGGCACGGCCAGCAGCAGGCGGCGGATGACGAACTGCAGCATCAGGCGCGAATGGTAGCGGCGTGGGGATGAACGGGAAGGGGCGCCGCGCTGGGCGGCGCCCCTTCAGCGTTGGTCGGTGACCTGGCTTCCTACTCGGCGGGTGGGTTCAGGAACCCGCCCCACAGGGCCGCGAAGTAGGTGAAGCTGCCGTCCCGTCCGACGTGGAGCGGGTGAGCCGCATCCCACTGGACGGCGTAGCTGAGCACCACGTCGTTGGCGTCCAGGGTCGAGCCGTCGTGGAACTCCACGCCCTCCCGCAGGGTGCAGGTCCACTCGGTCAGGTCATCGTTGGGGACGCACTCCTCGGCCAGGGCCGGGATGGCCTCGGTGCCGCCCACCTCGTAGGCGTAGAGCGACTCCTTGATCTGCTCGCAGACGCGGAGCGCCTCGCCGTCCGACTCGTCGGCGCAGTACAGGCCGCCCGGCTCGCCGTTCTGGATCCAGACCAGCTGGTCGTCGTCGCCGGGGGTCATGACCGAGAAGTTCTCGTTCGACAGCGGCGAGGCGTGCGCGCCCTCGATGTTGGCCTGGAAGGCCGTGGCCGAGCCGCCGTGGGCGATCGGGATCATGGGCACCAGCTCGCGGATGGCGTTGTTGGCCTCCTCGTAGGCCGCCGCCCGCTCCGCCTCGTCGACGGTGGTCGCGCCGCGCTGCAGCGGCTCGGTGATCTCCGGGAACTTGTCACCGAACTGGGCCGAGGCGCCGGCGCCGAAGTGGTAGTCGAGGAAGTTGGTGGGATCGGGGTAGTCCGCGCCCCAGCCCAGGATGTGGATGCCGGTCAGCGCGCCGGCGTCGGCGTTGTCGATGAACGCCGTCGACTCCTGGACGTCGATCTCAGCGGTGATGCCGAGCTCGGCCAGCTGGGCCTGCAGGTCGGTCGCCACCGGGACCGGGGCCGGCAGGTAGCTGCGGGCCACGTCACGCAGGTGGATCTGGGTGCTGAAGCCGTTCGGGTACCCCGCCTCGGCCAACATCTCGCGGGCCGCCTCTGGATCGTAGTCGGGCCACGGCTCGCCCTCGCAGCCGAAGGGAATGGCACACGGCGTGAAGTGGGTGGCCACCACCGACCCGGGCGGGAAGAAGTTGTCCACGATCCGCTGGCGGTCGATGCCGATGGCCAGGGCCTGGCGCACCAGCTGGTTGGCGAACGGGTTCTGGCTGTTGTCGAAGCCCTCGACCTGCGGGTTGTTGTTGAACCCGAAGTAGAGGGTGTTCAGACCCTCGCGCTCGTAGAGCGCCAGGTTCGGGTCGTTTGCGATGGTCTCGAAGTCATCGGCACCGGGGTTGTCAATGCCGTCGGCAGTGCCGGCCTGCAGCTCGACCAGGCGCTGCGCCGGCTCGGTGCTCCAGCGGAAGATCACCGTCGGCGACAGGGCCGGATCGCCCCAGTAGTTCTCGAAGGCGCTCAGCACGATGTCGCTGCCGCGGTTCCAGGCCTCCAGCCGGTAGGGACCGGTGCCGTTGGGCTGGTCGACGATCGACCCATCGGCGGCGTGCGCCTCGAGGTAGGCGCTGTCGTCGATCGCGAACGAGCTGAAGGCGATCTTCGGCAGGAAGGCGACGTCCGGGCTGCACAGCACGAAGACGACGGTGCGCTCGTCCTCGGCCCGGATCTCGCTGATGTTGGACGGGTTGTTCTCGGCGCCGCACTCGGCGGGGCCGTCCTCCGGGTAGGACATGGGCTCGAACGCCGCCTGGCTGGCCGGCGGCTCGCTCTCGCCCCCTTCGGTCGCGCTAGGCGCCGCCGACTGCCCTGGTCCGCACGCGGCCAGGACGAGGCCGAGCGCCATGGCGACGCTGAAGATCCTCCAGCGCTGGTGCATGTGGTCTCCTCCGATGCTTCTCATCCAGATGCGTCGGCTCACCGGCCGCGACGCGGATTCCCTCTTATATCAGGGTCATAGCCCAATCGGGAACTCAAAGGTTCACCGCACGCAGAGCCGCCTAGCCCTCCCCCGCCTGCGATCCCCCGGCCTGCTGCTCGCCATCCCCCTCACCGGGAGCAGCCTGGCTCGCCACCGATGCGCTCACCGATGCGTGGGTCGGACCCGGGGTCACCTCGGGGATCGCGGCGCGGTAGACGGTCCGATCCAGGTGAGCCACGCCGACATCGGACTTCAGCGCCTCCTCGGCGTAGTGGCAGGCCGCGCGATGGTCGTCGCCCACCAGCCGCAGCTCGGGGTCATCGGTCCGGCAGTTCTCCGGGCGCCCCAGCTTCTCGTACAGCCAGCAGCGGGTGTGGAAGCGGCAGCCCGACGGCGGGTTGGCGGGCGACGGCACGTCGCCGGTCAGGATCACCCGCTTCCGGCGCCGCTCCGCCTTCGGGTCGGGAATCGGCACCGCGCTGAGCAGCGCCCGGGTGTAGGGATGCGCCGGCGTCTCGTAGATCGCCGTGGGCGGACCCAGCTCCACGATCTTGCCCAGGTACATGACCCCGACCCGGTCGCTGATGTGGCGCACCACGCTCAGGTCGTGGGCGATGAACAGGTAGGTCAGCCCGAACTGCTCGCGCAGCTCGACCAGCAGGTTGAGGACCTGGGCCTGGATCGAGACGTCCAGGGCGCTGATCGGCTCGTCGCAGACGATGAACTCCGGCTCCACGGCCAGGGCGCGGGCCACGCCGATGCGTTGCCGCTGGCCGCCCGAGAACTCGTGCGGGTAGCGGTTGGTGTAGTTCGGGTTGAGGCCGACCAGCCGCAGCAGCTCCTTGACGCGCTCGAGCCTGGCCTGCCTGCCCTGCACCAGGTTGTGGGTCTCGATCGGCTCGGCGATGATCGAGCCCACCGTCATGCGCGGGTTCAGGCTCGAGTACGGGTCCTGGAAGATGATCTGCATCCGGCGTCGCAGCTTGCGCAGCTCGCCGGACGAGAGGGTGGTCAGGTCGATGCCGTCGAACCTGACGACGCCATCGGTGGCCTCGCGCAGGCGGATGAGGGCGCGCCCGGTCGTGCTCTTGCCGCACCCCGACTCGCCCACCAGGCCGAGCGTCTCGCCCTTGCGGATCTCGAAGCTGACGTCGTCGACCGCCTTCACCTCGCCGGCGCGGCGCTGGAAGATGCCGGCCAGGATCGGGAAGTAGACCTTGAGGTGCTCGACCTCGATCAGCGGGCGGCCGTCGGTGGCCGCCGTCCCCTGGCCGTTCGTCACTGGATCCATCCTCCGGGCTCGGTCCCGTGGCAGCGGGCGAAGTGGCGCTCCTCCTCGCGCGGCGTGAGCTCGGGCTCCTGCTCGCGGCAGATGTCCCGCGCGTACCGGCAGCGCGGCGCGAAGCGGCACTCGTTGGGCGGGTTGATGAGGTCCGGCGGCAGGCCCTCGATGGTGCGCAGCCGCTCACCCTTCTTCTCGTCCAGCCGCGGCAGCGAGTCCATGAGGCCCCAGGTGTACGGCATCCGCGGCTTCTCGAAGATGTCGTCCACGGCGCCGGTCTCGACGATGCGCCCGGCGTACATCACGTTGACCCGGTCGCACATGCCGGCCGCAATGCCCAGGTCGTGGGTGATGAGGATCACCGCCGTGCCGAACTCAGCCGACAGCGAGCGGATGAGCTCCAGGATCTGGGCCTGGATGGTCACGTCCAGGGCCGTGGTCGGCTCGTCGGCCAGCAGGAGCATGGGATCGCAGGCCAGCGCGATGGCGATCATGACCCGCTGCCGCATGCCGCCCGAGAACTGGTGAGGGTAGTCGCCCATCCGCTCCCGCGCCCGTGGGATGCCGACCTTGCTGAGCAGCTCGGCGGCGCGGTCGTCGGCCGCCCTGCGCGACAGCCCCAGGTGGATGCGCGCCGACTCGGCGATCTGGTAGCCGATGGTCAGCGTGGGGTTCAGGCTGGTCATCGGGTCCTGGAAGATGAAGCCGATGCGCTTGCCGCGCAGCAGCCGCATCTCCTCGTTGGACAGCTTCAGGACGTTGACGCCGTCGAAGATGATCTCGCCGCCCACGATGCGCCCGGGCGGGTTGGGCACCAGGCGGGTCAGCGACAGGGCGGTCACGCTCTTGCCGCAGCCCGACTCTCCCACCAGGCCCAGCGTTTCCCCGTAGTCCAGCTCGAAGCTGACATCGTCCACGGCGTGCACCACGCCGTCGGCAGTGAAGAAGTGCGTGGACAGGTTCTTCACCTCGAGCAGCTTGCGGGCATGGCGTCGCGAATCCTGGAGCTGTTCGGCGAGCCGCCGGCCCTCTTCGGTTTCGACCTGGATGTCGTCGGGCAGCTCAGTCACCGCCGGGCTGCCCGGTGCCCGGCCCTGGTCGTCTGCGACGGTCAACCTACTGCTTCCCCTTCAGCTTGGGATCGAGGGCATCCCGGAGGCCGTCCCCCAGGAACGTGAAGCTGAGCAGGGCAATGGCCACTGCCAGCGCCGGGAACAGGACGAGGTGCGGATCGCCCCGCACGAAGTCACGGCCGTCATCGATCAGGCTGCCCCACGATGCGCGCGGCGGCTGGGCACCGATGCCGATGAAGGCCAGCGTGGCCTCGGCCAGGATCGCCCCGGGGATGCCAAGCGTCACGGCCACGATCACCGGGCCGATGGCGTTGGGCAGCAGGTGCCGCGTCACGATGCGGCGATCCGGCACGCCGATGGCGCGCGCCGCCTCCACGAACTCGGTCTCCTTCAGGCTCAGCAGCTGCCCGCGCACCAGGCGGGCCATGGTGATCCAGGAGACGACACCGATGGCCACGAAGACCAGCAGCAGACCGTCCATGGCGCGTCCGAACCACGTCTCGCGGAAGGCCATGGTCAGGATGATGATGAACAGCAGGTCCGGGAACGCGTACACCACGTCGGTGAAGCGCATCAGGTAGTTGTCGATGCGGCCGCCGAACCAGCCGGCGATGGCGCCGATGGGGATGCCGATCAGCAGCACCACGGCCTGCACCACCAGGGCCACCGTCATGCTGATCTGGGCCCCGTCGAAGATGCGGGCCAGCAGGTCGCGTCCCAGCTTGTCGGTACCCAGGATGTAGCCCGGCTCGGCGAGCGGCGGCACCGGCCGGCCGCCGTACTGGGCGGTCAGCTGGACGTTCTGCTCGTTGTAGGGGTGCAGGAACGCGCTCGAGATGAACGGCCCGAAGATCGCGATCACCCCGAGCAGGATCACCATGATCCCGCCGACGATGGCCAGCCGGTTCTTCAGCAGGCGGTCCAGGGCGTCACGCCACAGGCCGCGGCTCTCGCGTCGGGCGACCGGGGCTTCGAGAGCGGTGGTTGTGCTTGCCATCACGCGGCCCTCCTAGCTGTACCGGATCCGCGGATCGATGTAGGCGTACAGGATGTCGACGACCATGTTCATGAACGCCACCGCGCCGGCGTAGAGCATGGTCATGGCCATGATCAGCCCGTAGTCCCGGGTGCCGATGGCGTTCACGTAGAAGCGCCCGATGCCCGGCACGCTGAACAGCAGCTCGATGATGAACGAGCCGGTGACCAGGAAGGCCAGGATCGGCCCCAGGATGGTGACCACCGGGATCAGGGCGTTGCGGATCATGTGGATGAGCACCACCGTCCGCTCCTTGAGGCCCTTGCTGTGCGCGGTGCGCACGTAGTCCTTGCGCGTGACCTCCAGCATGCTGGCCCGCGTGTAGCGCGCGATCGAGGCGATCGGCGCCAGGGCCAGGGCCACGGTGGGCAGCACCCAGTATTCCGGGCCACGCCAACCCGAGGTCGGGAACCAGCCCAGCGTCACGCTGAACACCACCATCAGCAGCGTGGCGATCACGAAGCTGGGGGTGGTGATGCCCAGCACGCTGATGAAGGTGGCGATGTAATCCGGAAGCGCGTTCTGCCGCAGCGCGGCGATCACCCCCAGCGGGATCCCCACGATCACCGCCAGCAGGAAGGCCATGACCCCCAGCTGCACGGTGGTCCAGATGCCGTCGGCGACGATCTCGTTGACGCTGCGGTCCGGGTAGCGGTACGAGGGGCCCAGGTCACCCAGCAGCAGGCCGCGCTGGAAGCCCCCGTCGTCCGTCGGCCAACCGACCAGCCAGCGGATGTACTGGACCGGCAGCGGGTCGTCCAACCCGAACTTGGAGTTCAGCAGCGCGATCTGGCGGGGCGACAGCTCCTTCTCGCGATCCCAGGGTCCGCCGGGCGTGGCCTTCATGAGCGAGAAGGTGATGATCGAGACGACGAGCAGCACGGGAATGATCCACAGCACCCGTCGCACGATGTAGCCGACCACGGCGTTGGCCTCCTTCAGCTGCGGGCTCGTCTTGCCGACGGCCCCGAACCCCGGATGGCAAGCGGCGCTCCCGGGATGCGGGGCCGTCGGGTGGACCGGCGGACCGGTCCACCCGAGCGTGGCTATCGCAGGTTGTGCACTCCTACCCTACTCGATCAGTCGCGCGGGAGGATGGTGACGTCGCCGTAGAAGTACGCACCGGTGGTGGGGTCCTGCGGCGTGATCACCAGGTTGTCCACCCACGGCTTGACCAGGGTGAAGCGCCCGCCCCAGCTGATGGGGATCACCGGGGCATCCTCGACGAGGATCTCCTGCGCCTGGTTGTACAGCGGGATCTGCTCCTCCAGGTCCTGGGTCACGGCAGCCTGCGCGAGGAGGTCATCGAACTCCTCGTTGCAGTACTGCATGTTGTTGTTCCCGGAGGTGCAGCTGAACAGGTCGGTCAGGAAGTTGTTCGGGTGCGGGTAGTCCGCGCCCCATCCCAGCCGGAAGATGTCGAACGGATCCTCGTTGAGGCGGGTCAGGTAGCTGGACCACTCCAGGCCCACCAGCTCCACCTCGACGTCGAACGCCGTCCGCCACTGCTCCTGGAGGAACTCCACCGTCGGCTCGTGGTCGGCCTCGGTGTTGTAGCCCAGCTGCAGCTGGAGGTCACCGGGGCCGCTGAGCCCCAGGTCCTGCAGGCCCTGCTCGAAGTCGGCCTGAGCCTCCTCGAGGTTGTACTGCAGGCCGATGTCCGGCTGGTGGCCCGGCATGCCCGGCGGGACGGCCGAGCCGGCCACCGTGCCGATCCCGTTGCGCAGGGTGTCAATCAGGGTCTGCTTGTCCACGGCCTTGGTGAACGCGTGGCGCAGCGCCTGGCTCTGGCCGAACGGGCTCTCCGGCCGCATGTCGAAGCCGTAGTACTCGAACGACAGGCGATCGCCCTGGATCACCTGCTGGCTGAGGTCCGGATCGTCACGCACGCGCGGCACCTCGGCCGACGGCACACCGACCAGGTCGATCTCGTCGTTCTCGTAGGCCGCCAGGGCCGCCGCCGGGTCGGCGATGATCGGCATCTCGAGCCGCTCGAGGTTCGGCGTCGGGCCGGCCGTCCACTCCGGGTTGGGGACGAGGGTGAGGTTCTCCTCGTGGTTCCACTCCTCGAGGACGAACGGGCCGGACGACACGTAGCCCTCGGCCTCGCCGAACTCGAAGCCCTCCTTCAACGGGGCGGTCACCCACAGGGTCGCGATCGACACGAAGTAGGCGGCCGGACGAGCCAGGGTGACCACGAAGGTCCGCTCGTCGGGGGCCTCGACCCCGAAGTTCTCGAGGGCGGCCTCCACGGCCGCATCGTCCTCGGGATCCGCGCCGTAGACCTCCTCGGCACCCGCGACGTCCAGCATCACGTAGCTGTAGTCGGCGGCCGTGCGCGGGTCGATCAGGCGCTTCCAGCTGTACACGAAGTCCTCGGCCACGATGGGCTCGCCGTTGGAGTAGGTCAGGCCCTCCTTCAGGGTGAAGGTGACCTGCGTGCCGTCATCCGACAGCTCCCAGCTCTCGGCCAGTCCGCCCTCAGACACCGTGTTGAGCTGCTGATCGAAGTAGACCAGCGGGCGAACCAGCTGCGTCAGGACCGTGATCGACACGCTGTCCGACGCGCGGTTCGGGTCGAGGGTCGCCGGCTCGCCGCCGAGCGGGATGCGCAGGACCTGCTCGACCTCGGGCTCCGCGGACGCCCCCGGCTCCTCGCTGGCGCCCGGCGCGGAGCCGGTAGGCGTACCAGTCCCGCAGGCCGCCAGCACGAGCGCGAAGGCCACGAGAGCCCCGAATGTTCGCTTATGCCACATAGTCCTTCCTTTCGCCGATGTTGGCGTAACGGAGACGCCGCCTCGGGCGGCGCATCGGTCTGCCCGCCATGAGCTCGATCCCTCGATGCTCGCGGTGACCGTCGAGTCCATGACGTTCAGGTGATCGTCGCCGGTGATGCCTCCTTCTCGCTCCTCCATCCTGCTGGTTGGTCATCGTCGACCGTCATCGGTGACACTTGGGCGTCCAAGGATCGACGGTCGGAGAGCTGGTGGTGCCGCGCGGGATGCCTCGCAAGGTAACGCGGGACGGGGCCGGGGCGCTACGGCAGCGCACATATTGGCCCCTCGGCGCACGCGCAGTCAAGGAAGCACCCGAGCATGCAACCTCCACCCTCTACTACTCGCCAGGGTCGAGATTCGTTCACTAGTCGACCCAGGCGAAGGCCTCGACCCGGTCGACCTCGTCGGTCAGCACCCCGCGCCCGCTGATCTCGAAGGGAACCGTACGCCCGACCTCCAGCGGATCGCCGGCGCGCGAAGAGACCACCGCTCCGACGAACTCGTCGTCGGCGTTGAAGAACGCGACCCCCACGGTGGGGCTCGCCGGGCGCGCCGCGCCGTCGTGCTGGGTGAGGCGGCCGCTGACCGTGGTCACCCCGTCCGAGGCGCTCCACTCCAGGTCGGTCACCTTCAGCGGGATGGAGGGCACGTCGTCCATGCCGCGGGTGGGGCAGTACTTGATGTGGGTGACCAGGTCGCCCACCGTGCGGCCAGAGCCCTGGGCCGGCTGGCCGCCCATCAGGTACACCCCCGTCTCGCCGGGCTGCAGGATGGCCGGGCTGGGGAAGAAGCGGCCGGCGCGGGTGTACACCACGTTGCCGCCCTCCTCCCACTCGAGGCGCACGGCCGGGGTGTACAGCTCCTGCGGCTCGTAGTCGTAGAGCGTGTTCAGGAAGGTGACCGCCTCCTCGCCGATGTTGTTGAGCTCGAAGTACATGCTGACGTAACCGTCGACCACCCGGACGTGCTGCACCATCTCGCCGCGGAAGGGCTTGACCGGCCCCGGGGGCGGTCCCTGGACGCGGACGAAGTAGCCGTCCGCGATCGGCGACGGAGAGGGCTGCGGGGCGCTGGCGCTCGGGTCGCCTCCCACGCCGGTGCTGCAGGCGGCGATCAGCTGACCCGCCGCCACCAGGACCGCCAGCCGGCGGCCGATGCCGGCCAGGACCCCCCTCACTTGATCAGGCCGGACACCGGTCGCGGGACGGGGTGGGTGGTCGCGACCGGCTCGCCGGTGGGCGAGTAGGTCATGATCAGGCTGAAGCGCCCGCCGGGGGGCGGGGGCGGGGGCGTCGGGGCGTACCAGGCCCGGGGCTTGTGGTACGGCGGCGGGTCGGTCGGCAGGCTGTTGGCGCGCGCCACCTCGCCGCGACCGGTGGCCCGCAGCTGGAAGTCCGCGACGTCCTCCTGGGGCGAGAAGTTGGCCATGCCCACGGCCACCACCAGCGCCACGGTCGCCGCCGCGCCGATGGCCCGCAGCATCCCGGTCATCCGCTGGAAGGCGGTCAGGCCCCCGCCGCTCTCGGCCGCCAGGGCCCGCTCGCGCACCAGCTGCCACGAGGCCGGCGATGGCGCATAGCCCTCGACGCGGGCCGCCAGGGCGCGGCGCAGCTGACGCACCAGGGCGCGGTCCATGCCGAGCTCCTCGCGGCAGGTCAGGCAGGTCTGCAGGTGCTCGAGGTGCGGCGCCGATCGCTCGTCCAGCTCCTCGCCGAAGCGGAACCGCTCGAGCAGCTCCCGGCTGACCCTACGGCAGGTCATGGCTCATCGGTGGCCAGCTCGGGCCGCGCGGCGGCCGGCGCCCGCCGCTCGGCGGGGAGCAGTGCGCGCAGCGCCTTCAGCGCGTAGTGGAGCCGGGACTTCATGGTGCCCACGTTGCATGCTGCGATCTCGGCCGCCTCGGCCAGCGAGTAGCCGTGCAGGTAGTACAGGATGATCGCGGTCTGCTGCTTGGGCGGCAGCGCGTCGATCCCCCGCTGCAGCACCTCGATGATCTCTCGCGACTCGACGACCTGCTCCGGCCGGGAGGCAAGGTCGGCGACCAGGTTGGTGATCAGCGCGGTGAGCGGCTCCACGATCGCCCTGCGGCGAGCGATGCGGCTGTAGCACAGGTTCGTGGTCACGCGCTGCAACCAGGGCAGCGGGGAGACATCGGTCCGCAGGCGATGGCGGACGCGGTAGGCCTTGACGAAGCAATCCTGGAGGATCTCCTCGGCCAGGAACGGATCGCGCGTGATGGCCAGCGCGGTCGTGTAGATCGGCCGCTTGTAGGTGTTGAAGAACTCCTCGAACGCCTCCAGGTCCCCGGCCTGCATGCGTTCGACGAGGCCATCCGGCTGGTTCGTACCCACTGGCACCCCGTGCTCGAAATCGCCGCTGGTGACAGATTCTACGCGCGCCGTGCGCCGCGTGTTCATTCGGTGCCGGTTTCGCTCAGCCGCCTGCGGCATCGCCACCGTCGTCGAAGGTGTGGCGCAGGTCCGGCCGGCGGGCGGCGGTCGCCTCGTCCAGGCGGCCCACCGGGGTGGTGATGGGGGCGCGCTTCAGGGAGTCCGGGTCCGATTCGGCGCGTCGCGCGATGTCGAGCATGACGTCGGCGAAGCGGTCCAGCGTCTCGAGCGACTCGGTCTCGGTTGGCTCGATCATCAGCGCCTCCTCCACGATCAGCGGGAAGTAGATCGTGGGCGGGTGGATGCCGTGGTCCAGGATCGCCTTGGCGATGTCCAGGGTCGTCACGCCGTGCCGGCGCTTCTGGCGACGGCCGCTGAAGACGACCTCGTGCTTGCAGATGCGGTCGTAGGGCAGGTCGTAGGCATCGGCCAGGCGGACGCGCAGGTAGTTGGCGGCCAGCACCGCGTCCTCGCTGACGGCGCGCAGGCCATCGGCCCCGTTGGACCGGATATAGGTATAGGCGCGGACGAACATCCCGAAGTTGCCCGTGTGCATGCGCACCCGGCCGATGCTCTCCGGGCGGCTGTCGGGCTCCTCGAGCGCGAAGCGCGCCCCGGGCGTCCCGCGTCCGCGCCAGGCGTTGGCGCGCACCTCGTCCGGGTCGCCCTCGACCAGCACCGGCAGGGGTGCCGGCAGGAACGGGGCGAGCCTGTCGGACACGCCCACCGGCCCGGCGCCCGGTCCCCCACCGCCGTGCGGCGTGGAGAACGTCTTGTGCAGGTTGAAGTGCATGACGTCGAAGCCCGCCTCACCGGGTCGGAAGCGTCCCAGGATGGCGTTCAGGTTGGCGCCGTCCATGTAGGCGATGGCGCCCGCCTCGTGGACGGCGGCCACCACCTGGTCGATCTGGTCCTCGAAGATGCCCAGCGTCGACGGGTTGGTGATCATGAGCGCGGCGGTGCGCTCGTCAAGCGCCGCGCGCAGCGCCTCCAGGTCGATCCCGCCGCGCTCGTTGGACGGGATGGTCACCGTCTCGTATCCGACCATGGTGGCAGTGGCCGGGTTGGTGCCGTGCGCCGAGTCGGGCACCAGCACACGGGTGCGCTGCTCGCCCTCCCCGCGGGACCGATGGTAGGCGCGGGTCATCAGCATCCCGGTCAGCTCGCCGTGGGCGCCGGCCGCCGGCTGGAGGGTGACCGCCGCCATGCCCGAGATCTCCTTGAGCAGCTCGGCCAGCAGCCACTCCAGCTCCAGGCTGCCCTGGGCCAGCGCATCGGGGTCGAGCGGGTGCGAGGCGGCGAAGCCGGGCAACCGCGCGACCCACTCGTTCACCTTGGGGTTGTACTTCATGGTGCACGAGCCGAGCGGGTAGAAGCCGATGTCGATGGCATGGTTCAGGTGGCTCAGCCGGTTGAAGTGCCGGAGCAGATCCAGCTCGCTCACCTCGGGGAGGCGGGGGGCCCGGTCGCGCAGCGCCTCGGCCGGCAGGTCCGGCTGGGCCGATGCCGCCGTCCGGGCGGCCTCCGAGGGTCGCGGGAAGCGCACGGCGCGCCGCCCCGGCACCGATGCCGCGAAGATCAGCGGCTCCACCACCTTCACCTCGTCGCCGGGCGCCGGCGAGGTGAAGGCCGCCCCGCGTCCCGAGGCGTCGGCGGACGTGCGCTCGGCAATGCTCATCGGGTCGCCTCCAGGGCCTCCACCAGGCTGGCGATCTCCTCGTCGCTGGTCAGCTCGGTGGCCGCCAGCAGCAGCGTGTCGCCAAGCTCCGGGTAGTCGCGCTCCAGGACGTACCCCGCCACGATGCCCTGCGCCGCCAGCTCGGCGTGGCGCCGGGCGGCGTGCGGCACCCGCATGGCCACCTCGGCGAAGTACGGGGCGCCGAAGCGGCGCTCGGCGAGCCCGGCCTCCTCCAGGGCGGTGGCCGTGTGCCGGGTTTGGGCCATCGACAGCTCGGCCACCTCGCGCAGGCCCTGCGGGCCCACCGCCGACAGGTAGGCGGTGGCCGCCAGGGCGCAGAGCGCCTGGTTGGTGCAGATGTTCGACGCCGCCTTCTCGCGTCTGATGTGCTGCTCGCGGGCCTGCAGGGTGAGGACGTAGCCGCGCCGCCCCTGGGCGTCGCGGGTGGCGCCCACTAGGCGGCCGGGCATCTGCCGCACCGAGGCCATCCGGGCCGCCATCAGCCCCACGTATGGCCCGCCGTACGAGAGCGGGATGCCCAGCGGCTGGCCCTCGGCGGTGACGATGTCGGCGCCGTGGTCCCCGGGCGCGGCCAGCACTGCCAGCGAGGTGGGCTCCACGTGCGCCACCAGCTGGGCGCCGACCGCGTGGGCCGCTTCGGCCAGCTCGGCCATCGGCTCGATCCCGCCGAAGAAGTTCGGCTGCTGGGCCACCAGGCAGGCCACCTCATCGGTCAGGACCGATGCCGCCGCCTCCACCGGGGTGAGCCCCGAGCCGCCCTCGGCCAAGTCCGCCGGGACCTCGATGACCTCGATCCCCGGCCCCGAGCAATAGGTACGGATCACCGCCCGTACCTGGGGATGCACCGCGCTGCTGATCGCGATCCGGTCGCGGCGGGTCAGGCGACAGGCCATCAGCGCCGCCTCGGCGGCGGCGGTGGCGCCGTCGTAGTGCGAGGCGCTGGCCACCTCCATCCCGGTCAGCTCGCAGATCAGCGACTGGAACTCGTAGATGCTCTGCAGCGTCCCCTGGCTGACCTCGGGCTGGTACGGCGTGTACGCGGTGGCGAACTCGCTGCGGCCGATCACCTCCTCCACCACGGCCGGCACCAGGTGCCGGTAGGCGCCGGCGCCCAGGAAGCTGACCCGCGGGACGGCGTTGCGCGCCGCGATGCGGCTCAGCTCGCCGCGCACCTCCTGCTCGGCCATGGGCGCCGGCAGCGCGAAGCGGGTGGCGCGCACCGCCGGGGGGATGTCGGCGAAGAGGTCCTCGATCGAGGCCACGCCGATGGCCCCCAGCATGCGGGCATGGTCGGCATCGGTGTGCGGGGTGTAGGCCATCAGCTGCCGATCAGCTCACCATAGGCGCCGGCGTCGAGCAGGCCGCCCAGCTCGCCGGGGTCGCTGACGCGGACGCGCGCGATCCAGCCCTCGCCGAACGGGTCCGAGTTCATGAGCTCCGGGGAGTCGCGGAGGGCGTCGTTGACGGCGACCACCTCGCCGGAGACCGGCGCGTACAGGTCGCTCACCGCTTTCACGCTCTCCACCACGCCGAAGGTCGCGAACTGGCTCAGCGTGGCGCCGACCTCGGGCAGCTCCACGAAGACGATGTCCCCCAGCTCGTCGGCGGCGAACTTGGTGATCCCGATGGTCGCCTGGTCACCGTCGACGCGAACCCACTCGTGCTCCTTCGAGTAGCGGAGGTCCTCGGGCAACATCGGCAACCTGGCTCCCTTGCTGCGGCGTTGAGCGCGGCTCAGGCCCGCCCTCAGGCGCTCGGGCGCGGCCGCTTGTAGAAGGGCAACTTTACCTGCTCGGCACGGTAGGGGCGGTCGCGGACGAGCACCTGCACCTCGTTGCCCACGGCGGCGTGCTCGGCCGGCACGTAGGCCATGGCGATCCGTTCCCCGAGCGTGGGCGACGCGGTGCCGCTGGTGACCTGCCCCACCTGGCGGCCATCGACCAGCACCGGGTAGCCGCTCCGCGCGATCGCGTTCTCGCGCATGACCAGGCCGACCAGCTTGCGGCGCGGACCGGCCTGCTGCACCGATGCCAGGGCGGCGCGCCCCACGAACTCTCCCTTGTCCAGCTTCACCACGCGACCCAGGTTGGCCTCGTAGGGGTTCACGTCGCGGCTCAGCTCGTTGCCGTAGAGGGGCATGCCCGCCTCCAGGCGAAGGGTGTCGCGGGCGCCCAGCCCGCAGGGCCGCAGCCCGTCGCCGCCGGCCTCCCGCAGCGCCTCCCACAGCTGGCGCGCGCGGCGGGCGTCGCAGAACAGCTCGAAGCCATCCTCGCCGGTGTAGCCGGTGCGGGCGATGAGGCAGTCGATCCCGGCCACCCTGCCACGCAGCGAGCGGTAGTAGCCGAGCTCGTCGAGGGGAGCATCGGTCAGGCGGGCCAGGATGGCGGCGGCGACCGGGCCCTGCGGCGCGATCAGGGCGGTACGGTCGGATCGGTCCTCGACCGATGCGTCGAAGTCGCCGCGCTCGCGGAGCGCGTCCAGGTGGCGCACCACCGCCTCGCGGTTGGAGGCGTTGCAGACGATCAGGTAGCCCTCATCGGTGCGGTACACGATGAGGTCGTCGATGATGCCGCCCTCCTCGGTGCACAGCATCGAGTACTGCGCCTGCCCCGGCTCCAGGGTGCCGGGATCGCTGACCACCGCGTAGCGGGCGAAGGACAGCGCCTCCGGGCCGGAGATGAGCACCTCGCCCATGTGCGACAGGTCGAACAGGCCGGCCGCGGTGCGGACCGCCCGGTGCTCCTCGATGATCGAGGTGTACTGCACCGGCATCTCGTACCCGGCGAAGGGCACCATCCGGGCGTTGAGCGCGAGGTGGGCCTCGTGCAGCGGCGTGCGGCGCAGGGCGGCGGTATCGGTCATGCGCAAGCCTCGGTCACGCGCGGGCCTCGTTGATGGGGCGGACGGATGGATGCTCGCCGGCTCGGGTGGACTCCTCCCGGCCGGCGCGCTCGGCCAGGATCGCCACCGCCTCCTCGACCACGGCGCGCTCGGTGGCGTGGGTCATCAGGCGGAGCGCCTCGTCGACCGGCAGCCAGCGCACCTCGTCGAACTCGTGGTCGTGGAGCGCCACGTCGCCGCCCACGGCCCGCATCAGGAAGAAGTGGACGGTCTTGTGGAAGCGCGTCCGTCCGCGGACGAAGAAGTAGGAGATGGACCGCAGCCGGCCGTCCAGGCGGACGTCCAGGCCCGTCTCCTCGCGGGTCTCGCGCAGCGCGGTCTCCTCGATGGTCTCCCCGGCGCTCGGCGTCCCCTTGGGCAGCGCCCAGAGCGGCGGCTGGCGGCGATGGACGAGGGCGATCTGCACCTGTCCGTTGACGGTCCGATGGACGACGCCGCCGGCGGACGTGGCCCTGGCGTTGCGCAGGGAGCCCACTCGCCGCTAGGCGCGGCGCGCGCGCGGCAGGCCGAGCGGGTGTGCTGAGCGGCGCTCCCGGACGCGGAGCGCGGGCGGCACCGACGGGAAGGCGAACCGGCTGGTCTGCGAGCGGAGGGCGCTGACGGTCGGCAACGCCGTCCTGGCCGCGCGCGGTCGGTGGTAGACCACAGACGCGCCACGCAGGCCGAGGCGCGGGCTGCGGCTGGCCGCACGGCCTCGGTCGAAGTGGATGGTGGGATGTGAGACGTAGCGGGCCGTCAGACTCACTCGCATGGCCGGCATTGTACGCCGCACTCGAAGGGGCGCAACCGGATTCCGACCGATCCCTCAGCCTGGGTGGCGGGCCCGGCGCTCGGCTATCAGCTCACGGTACAGGTTCACCACCTGCCCGATGCGCCCCGGCAAATCGAAGCGGGCGGCGCCATCTCGCGCCGCGGCCGCCATCCTCGCGCGGAGGGCGTCGTCCGCCGCCAGGCGCGTCAGGCCGGCGGCCAGGGCCCCGGCCCGATCGGCGCCGTCCACGATCAGCCCGTCGGCCCCGTCGCGCACCGAGTCGGCCACGCCCGGCCCGGCCAGGGCCACCACCGGCAGGCCGGCGACCAGGGCCTCGGCCAGCACCAGGCCCTGGGTCTCGGTCCGCGAGGCGAAGGCGAACAGGTCGGCGCCGCGCACGTGGGCCAGCGCCTCCGGTCTGGGCAGCGGCCCGGTGAGGTGCACGCGTCCGGCCAGGTCCGATCCGGCGGTGCGCTGGCGCAGGTCATCCTCCTCGGGCCCACCGCCCACGAGCAGGAGCCGCAGCCGCGGCACGTCGCGCGCCGCCCGCGCGAAGGCCTCGACCAGGACGTCCACGCTCTTCTCCCTGGCCAGCCGGCCGTGCGAGGCCACCACCAGGGTGTCATCGGTCCATCCGGCTGCCGCCCTGACGTCGACCGGCTCAAGCGCCTGGATGGCCGGCACGTCCACGCCGGTGGGGATGACCTCGACCCGCGGCGCCGGCGGCGGACCCACCCGCGCGCGCAGCTCGGCCGCCAGCTCGCTCCCCGGCGCCACGATCGCCGCGCAGCCGCGCCAGAATTCGCGGAGGTAGGCTCCCACCACCGCGGCCGCGGGGCGCGCCAGCGGGCCGAGGTAATGGCTGTAGTCGCCGAACCGGGTGTGGTGGGTGAACACCAGCGGCGCTCCCGTGCGCTGCGCCACGCGCCGCGCCATGAGGCCGCTGACGAAGGGCGACTGGGCATGCACCACGTCGGGCGCAACCTCGCGGGCGGTGCGCAGCGCCGGCGACGGCCAGGGCAGCGGCATCCGGTAACCGGCTGGCACCGGCGGCGGCCCTTGGTACGAGGGCAGCCAGGCGTAGGACGGCTCCGGGCCGGGGGCGCCGGCCGTGCCCGGCGCGGCGGCGCCCGCGGGAGCCGGCGCGACCAGCAGGACCTGGTGCCCGGCGGCGCCCAGGCCGCGGGCCAGCGCCTCGGTCGAGACCGTGACGCCCGACAGGTAGGGCAGGTACGACTCGGCGAAGATCGCAACGCGCAGCGGGCGGTCGCGGCCGGTCATGCCTCCGGCGTCGGGGCGGACCGCCGGCCGACGTGCAGCGTCACCATCCCGCTCGTCAGCCAGCGCCACGTCACTCGCTCCAGGCCGGCCTCCCTCATCAGGGCGGCCACCTCGTCCGGCCGCGGGTAGTCGCGAACGCTGCGCGGCAGGTACGCGTAGGCCGAGCCGCGCCCGGCCACGCGGCCCAGGACCGGCACCGCCCGGCGGAACCACGTCTCGTACAGCAGCCGCGGCAGGCCGCCGGGCGGCTCCCCCACCTCGAGCACCACCAGCCGGCCGCCCGGCAGCAGCACGCGCGCCATCTCGCGCAGTCCCGCGCCGGCGTCGGGCAGGTTGCGCAGCCCGAAGCCAATGGTCAGCGCGTCGAACGTGCCGTCGACGAATGGCAGGGCCATGGCGTCGCCGCGCACCCAGCGCAGGCGCACCTCCATGCCGGCCGGACCGGCGGCCGCCCGCCGTGCGGCGCGCACCGCGCGGCGCAGCATCGGCAGCGAGGCATCCAGGCCGACCACCTCGCCGCCGGGCCGCACCCGCTGGGCGCAGGCCAAGGCCAGCTTGCCGGTCCCGCAGGCCACGTCCAGCACTCGCATCCCCGGCCCCAGCTCCGCCGCCGCGACCGCGGCGGACCGCCAGCGCGCGTCGATCCCCGCCGTCATCAGCGTGTTCATCGCGTCGTACAGCGGGGCGATGTGGTCGAACATGCCGACCACCTCGGAGCGCGTCACTTCCGAACCTCAACCTCCGGCGCCGCGACCAGCCGGCCGTCGCCACCCCCCAGGGCCGCCGGGTGCGGCCCGCGCTCAGGGTCGCGCACGCCGGGGACGAAGAGCAGGGCGCCCATGACGAAGGCGCCGATCAAGCCCGCGGCGATCATGGTCGTCCCGGGGCCCAGCGCCGCGGAGACCGGCCCGGTGAGGGCGAAGGAGACCGGCACCAGGCCGGTGGACATCAGCCAATCCAGGCTGACGACGCGCCCCAGCAGCCGCCGGGGAACCAGGGTCTGCAGCAGGGTGATCCAGATGATCTGGCCCACCTCGAAGAACGCGGCGGTCGCGAAGGCGACGACGAACGCGTGCCACAGGCTGTCCATGATCCCGTACCCGACGAACATCGCCACGCCGATGGACCAGCACGCGTACATGGCCGTGATGCGCAGGCGCGGCAGGCCTCGCTGCCCAACCCAGATGGCAGCCAGGACGGAACCCACGCCGCCCACGGCGAAGATCGAGCCCAGCGCTTCCGGCCCGAGCCCCAGCCGGTTCTTGACCAGGTAGGGCAGCAGGACCTGCATGGGGCCGATGAACACCAGCAGGCTGAGCATGGCCGCCACCAGCGTCGCCCAGCACCAGGGGTTGGCCAGCACGAAGACCAGTCCCTCGCGCACCTCGACCAGCGTCTGCCGCACGCCGTGAGCCACTGCGCCGACGGCCGGTCGCGCACGAATGGCGGCGATGGCCGCGGCCGACAGCAGGAAGCTCGCCCCGTCGACCAGGAAGGCCGCGCCCGGCCCCGCCACCGCGATCACGAAGCCGCCGATGGCCGGGCCTGCCAGCCGCACGGTGAGCGGCCGGACCAGGCCATTCAGCGCGTTGGCCTGCGGCAGCTTCTCCTCCGGCAGCAGGTCGGGGACCATCGCCGTGGAGGCCGGGTTGAAGAAGGCGTCACCGATGCCGACGAAGGCGATCAGGACCATGATGTGCCACAGCTGGATGGCATCGGCCACCGACAGGATGCCCATCAGGCCGATGGCGGCGGCGCGGACGATGTCGGCGCCGATCATCAGCAGGCGGCGGTCGTATCGGTCCGTGAAGACCCCGCCCAGCAGGAGGAAGAGGACCAGCGGCAGGGTCCAGGCCACGCCGACCACCGACAAGGCGGTCGGCACGTTGCTGATCTGGTACACCTGCCAGGCCAGGGCCACGCTGAAGAACCCGTCGCCCAGCAGGGAGACGAAGGCCCCGCCGGTCAGCAGGGCGAAGTCACGTTCCCGGAGCGGCTCCAGGAGCCGGATGCCGCGCAGCCGTGCGCGGACGGAGGCAGGGACCAGCGGCATCGGCCCTTCGAGTCTGCTACTGCGTGGCGGTGGGGATGGTGGGCGATACTGGATTCGAACCAGTGACCTCACGGATGTGAACCGTGCGCTCTAACCAGCTGAGCCAATCGCCCACCGCGGGGAGGCCAGTATAGCCGTCGTCCCGACGGCCGATCAATCGGCGTCGGGGAGGGCGCGGAGGCGCTCGGCCAGCTCCTGGTCGGTCATGCCGTCGACCTCGAACCGCTTGTCGCGGCTGCGCGCGCCGGCCACCAGCCGCACCCGCCCGGGGGCGACGCGCAGGGCGTCCGCCAGCAGCCGCTGAACCGCCCGGTTCGCTTCGCCGTCGGCCGGCGGCCGGGTCACCCGCACGGCCAGCGCGCCGTCACGGAAGGGGCCCACGCGCTCGGCGGAGGCACGGGGCGTGACGCGCACGGCCAGGGCGGCCACCGTTCGCGAGCGCGCGCTAGCGGAGGAAGGCGCGGGTGAAGATGCCGAGCAGCAGGATGGCGATCATCGGCGACCAGTCGATCCCGCCGGTGGGCGGGATGACGCGGCGGATGGGCGCCAGGATCGGCTCGGTGACCTGGTAGAGGAAGGCGGTCAGGTTGCCTCCCCCGGTCGGGTTCGTCCAGCTCACCAGCACGCGCCCCAGGATGAGCAGGGTGAGCGTCGTGGCCAGCAACCCGATGAACGTGCCCAGGAACTGCATGCGGGGAGGATAGCAGCCGCCCCTGATGCCGCCCCGACGAGCGGCGGCGCGAACCGTCGCGATTCACATGGGAGGACCTTGCGCGAGGCCTGAGGCTGTCGAGCCGTCGTGCCTCACGCCACAGGCCCGGGTGTGGCCGTTCGCGCCCCTTCCAACGCGCAACGCGCACCCGGCGTGAGCTACGACCGTCCGGCACCTCGTCCTAGCTGTTCTTCCCCATCAGGTTGTTGACGGTCGGGACGCGGCTCATCGGCGGCTGGCCTCCGAGTGACCAGTGCGGTCTCGAGCGATTGTAGAAGTCCACGAAGCTCGGCAGGGCCGTTGCGCGGGCGACGGTGTCGT
>DASRYM010000014.1:0-8191 GCA_035687145.1 Candidatus Zixiibacteriota bacterium
GACACCGTCGCCCGCGCAACGGCCCTGCCGAGCTTCGTGGACTTCTACAATCGCTCGAGACCGCACTGGTCACTCGGAGGCCAGCCGCCGATGAGCCGCGTCCCGACCGTCAACAACCTGATGGGGAAGAACACCTAGGCCGCTTCGGCCGATCGAGCGGTCGGCGCCGGCCCGGGACACCGCGGGCCTGGCCATTTCGTGGCTGCAACGACCCGTGGCCGGGCGTCCCGAATAGCCCATTCGGGTTATTTCCGGTATAGGAAGCGGGACGTATACTCCCCAGGCGTTGCTCGCCCGCACCGCCATCCGGCGCCCGGGAGACAGCGGGACCGAGCACGAACCGAGCTGGAACCGAGCACACCACAGTGGAGCTGCCGCACCGATGATCGACGAGCCCGTCGCCGAGTCCACGACCGCCTCGAACTGGAAGCTGGAGGTGGGAGAGGGGACGCTCGCGCCCCGCTCCGCGCTGGACGTGCTGACCAACCTCAACGAGCGCATCGCATCGGGCCGGGTCGAGGAGTTCATGCCCATCGCCACCGGCTTCGTGCCGCTGGACAAGACGATCGGTGGCGGGCTGCGCCCCGGTGAGCTGATGCTGATCGGCGGCGCGCAGGGTGCCGGCAAGACGACCATGGCCCTGCAGATGGCGCGCAACATGGCCGCCTCCGGCCAGGCCACGGTGCTCTACGTGTGCTTCGAGCACGAGGAGGAGTACCTCATCCAGCGCCTGATCGCCATGGAGTCGGCGCTCACCCACCTGCCGCAGAAGTCGGGCGCGGTGAAGATCCAGGACGTCAAGAAGGAGGTCCTGGGCAGCTACACCGCGGCGGCCGAGACGGGCACCCGAGCCAAGCTGGGCGCCAACCCGCGGCTGCGGCCCTCGCTCGAGCGCATCGCCCGCTACGGCAGCAACCTGTTCCTGATGCGCGGCACGGCCACCACCAGCACCATCGAGAACCTGCGCGCCCTGGTGGACGAGCACCGCGGCGAGGAGGAGCGCCGGCTGGTCCTGTTCGTGGACTACCTGCAGAAGGTGCCGGTCATCCCCGAGCCGGCCACCGAGGAGGAGAAGGTCACCCGCATCGTCAGCGGCCTGAAGGACATCGCCCTGGCGCTCGAGGTGCCGGTGGTGGCCATCGTGGCCGCCGATCGCGAGGGCCTGAAGGCCAAGCGCCTGCGCAACCACCACCTGCGCGGCTCGTCGGCCATCAACTACGAGAGCGACATCATCCTGATCCTGAACGAGAAGTACAACATCGTCGCCAAGGTGAACATCGAGTTCAACCCGTACCAGGCCCAGCGCTACCGCGACTGGGTGGTGGTCACGGTCGAGAAGAACCGCGGCGGCCAGGACAACGTCGACCTCGAGTACGAGAAGCTGTTCGAGTACAGCTGCTTCGACCCGACCGGGCGGCAGACGGCGGAGAAGCTGATCGAGGAGCGGCTCTACACCGACTGAGCCGGCATTGGGGGTCGGGGTCTCGCCGAGATGACGATGATCGATCCCTACCGCGTGCTCCAGGTCCTGCCCACGGCCGAGCAGGAGGTGATCAACGCCGCGTACCGCGCGCTGGCCTTGAAGTACCACCCGGACCGCGACCCGTCGCCGACGGCCGCGCGCCGTATGACGCTCCTCAACGAGGCCTATGCTTTGGTGCGCGACCCCGTGGCGCGGGGAGTCCACGACCGGGCCCAGCGCAAGAGCGCGTGGTCCTCTGTGAGCGGTGGCGCCGCGTCCGCGCCGCACACGACGGCATCGGTCCCGCCGCCTCCGCGCTCGGCCAGCGCCGGCACCCGCCTGGAGTTCGGCCGCTACGCCGGATGGACGCTGCGCGACCTGGCGCGCCACGACCCGGACTACCTGCGCTGGCTCTCGCGCCACGCTTCAGGGCTGCGCTACCGCACCGAGATCTACCAGATCCTGGGCCGCATGGGCGCCAGCGCGGCCTGAACGTGCTTGTGGTGCGTCGTCCGCCCGCATCTCTCGCGAGGTCACGCTCGCGCGAGGTGCCACCCAGGATCGTCGAGTACCTCTCGCCGGGTGAGAGCTGTACGCGGAACTCGGCCGGTGGGACGCCGTAAACGCGAGTCAGGCCTCACCTTCGGAGAGACAACCGGCAAGACTCCCCGGGGGGCATGCCATGGCGCGGTTTCGCTACTCTTGGACCGATGACAACGTTGCGTGCCGTCTTCCTGGACATCGGCGAGACCGTGATGCGCCCCAACCCGTCGTGGGAGCACATCTACGCCATCGCCTTCGAGGAGCACGGCGTGAAGGTGGACCTGGAGCGGCTGCGCGACGCGCTGCGCGCCGCCTACCACCACGGCGGCTGGGGCTTCAGGGACGGCTTCGAGCCGAACGAGGAGACGAGCTATCAGCGGACGGTGGAGGTCGACCGGGCCGCCATCACCGAGCTGGGCATCGGTCCCATGCCGGACTCCTTCTTCCGCCGCCTCAACGAGCTGTTCATGGTCGTCAGCAACTGGCACGTCTTCCCCGATGCGCTGCCGACCATCCGGGCCCTGCGGCGTCGCGGGCTGATCGTGGGGGCGGTCAGCAACTGGGTCTGGCAGCTGCCCGAGCTGCTGCACTCGCTCGAGCTGGTCAGCCACTTCGACTTCGTGGCGGCCTCGGCCCGCGTCGGCTACGAGAAGCCTCACCCCGAGATCTTCCGCTATGCCCTGCGCCAGGCCGGGGTCCAGCCGCACGAGGCGCTGCACGTGGGCGACCACCTGGACGCGGACGTGGCCGGCGCCAGGAACGTGGGGATCGAGGCGGTGCTCATCGACCGCCGCGAGCGCTTCAGCCCCGAGGACCTGCCGGACGGCGTGCCGCTGGTGCGCTCGCTGCGCGAGCTGCTGCCGATCGTGGATGCCCGCGTCCAGCGGGCCAGCGCCTGAGGGATGCCGGCGGCGACGGCGTCACCGGCTCGCTGGCGGCTGTTCGCCGCGGTCCCGGTGCCCGTTGAGTTGCGCGCCGCGGTGGCGCGGGCGGTCGAGGGCCTTCGGGGGCGGCCCGGCGCGGATGACGACTGGCGCTGGACCGATGCCGACGGCTGGCACCTGACCCTGGCCTTCCTGGGCTCGACCGATCCCGCCCGGGTGCCGGCCCTGCAGGCCGCCCTGGCCGGCGCGGTCGCCGGCTTCGAGCCCTTCGTGGCCGATGCCGGCGGCCTCGGCGCCTTCCCGTCCCTGCACCGCGCCCGGGTGCTGTGGTACGGGGTGGCCGATCCCGAGCGCCGGCTGCGTGCCCTGGCCGCCGGGGTGCGCGACGCGCTGGACGGTGATCCCGGCCCGTTCCACGCGCACCTGACGATCGCGCGCTCTCGGGAGCGCTTCGGGACCGATGCCGGCCCGCTGCTGCGCGACGCGGCCGCGCCCGGCGGGCGGCTGCCGGTTGACGTCGTGGTCCTGTACCGCAGCCACCTGGGGCGTGGGCCGGCGCGCTACGAGGCGCTCTTCGAAGCGCCGCTGGGCGTTGCCGCCTCGTCGACGACGGGGTCGCCGGCATGAACAAGCCGCTGACGCCGCCGCGGGTGCCGCACGTGGCGGTCATCGGTGACGGAGACCCCCAGGGCCCCGACGCGCGGCGGGTGCTGGACTGGGCTGAGGAGGTCGGCCAGCTGCTGGGCCGGGCCGGCGCGGTGGTGGTCACCGGCGGGTTGGGCGGGGTGATGCGCGCCGCCTCCCGGGGAGCGGCCTCGGTCGGTGCGCAGACGATCGGGATCCTGCCCGGCGCCGACCACCACGAGGCGAACGAGTACGTGAAGGTGGCCATCCCCACCGGGCTGGGCGTGGTGCGCAACCTGGTGGTGGTCACCGCCGCGGATGCCGTGCTGGCCGTGGGCGGCCGGCACGGGACGCTGTCGGAGATCGGCCTGGCGCTGCGCATGGGGCGCCACGTCGTCACCCTCGGGTCGTGGCGGGTGGAGGCCGAGCACCGCGTGGGCGGCCCTCGGGTTCACCGCGCGCGGGATCCGCGCGAGGCGGTCACCATCGCCCTGCGCCTGGCGCAGGCCGGCCCGGAGCTGCCGACCAGGGCGTGAACCAGCCGGGTCCGATCGGTGGCAACCGGCTGGTACCAACGGGCCCGTGGCACTGACCTCGCTCTGAGTGCACCGTGGCACCATGGCACGTCGTCTCGTGGCCCTGGCCCTGTGGGCCTACTTCGGCTGGTTCTTCACCGCAACCCTGGCTGGACCCGCCGGGCTCTGGACGGACTTCGCTCTGCTGGGAGGCGTGCTGATGGGCGTCATTGCCCTCGTGGACTGGCGCAGCCGCCTACTCCCCGCTGAGAACGCTGACCTGCCGACGCCGGCTATCGAACGAGCTGAACCGCGAAGTGCTGACTGACCGGCTGGTTGTCCGGGTCGGGAGGAATGAACTGCCCGACCGTGCCGGTTCCCGCCGTATCGACAAAGCGGCCATGCAGGCAACTCGTCGCACCGTTGCCGGTATCGCACTCGGCCTCGTGGCTCCCCTGGATGTACACCCCAGTGAGATAGAACGAGGCGTAGGAAGGGAAGTGATACCAGCTCTCCTGGCCGGTCGGCGTCTCGCCATCGGGGCACGGATTGTTCTCGAGCGGGTCGATCCGACACACGTCGTCGAAGAGCGGGATCAGGATGGCCAGGTTCAACCAGCTCTCCATGCACGCCTGCACGGCATCTGAGTTGGTGTTGCCGGTCGCGGTCACGAAGAACCAGTCAGGCAGCGTAATCGAGGTATCCGGGTCGCAGATCTCCGCCGCAAGCTCGGAGTCACCTCCCTCCGGAGGCGTCCAGTCGATCCACCCGACCCCGCCCGGAAAGTTCCCGCAGAGCGGGACCACGACATCCGTGTCCAGCGGCCAGTCGAGCTCGGTTGTCAGCGCTTTGTTCTGCCCGTCGCACGTGACCTGGGTATTCGGGAACGTCACCGGGAGGAGAGGGCAAGACGCACCCTCGGGGCACGGAGTGGGCACAGGACCGGTGACGGCCACGGCGTCGGTCCGTGCGGTCAGCTCCGGGATGCCCACCACCCGTGCCAGCAGTGTCTCGTTGGTGCGTGAGGTGACCACCTGGACCCCTTGAGCGCCGGTGGGGATCGGCCCGCCGGAGCCGACCTCGATGCCCATGGGGATGGCCTCGAGCACTTTGTCCCCGTCCGAGTCCCGGTACTCGACATACTCGGCGCTCTCAAGGGCTACCCCGTTGGTCGCCGCCATGGCCCTGACCGCCGCGTCGACGTCGGCGTCGTCCACGCTGGTGTCACCCGCGAGGTACTCCATGATGACGGCAGCACCCGCGTGAGCCACGGCATCGCTCCCGTTCTGCGAGCCACGGTTGCTGGCCCACAGAAGGCCGACATCGATCACGACGCCGACCATGGCGACCAGTGCCACCATGCCGAGTGCCACGATGACCATCGTCTGTCCGGTCGGTTGCCGGGTTCCAACGGTTCTGATCATGGTCGGCTCCTCATGGCGTGGGCGGCGGGGAAGGCGATGAGTACAGGCGCTCGATCGGCAGCTCCGAGATCGAGCTGATGGTGATGGTTCCGACCAGGTTGCCGAAGATCGGGGTCGCCGGGACGTACCGGTAGGAGACGCGCACGCTCACCCGGCAGATGGTTTCGCGGCACGGGTTGTCGCCGGTGACGTTGGGGTTGAAGTCAACATTCAGCGGCACCAGCCCCACCGCCTCCCGTTCCGCAGCGGCGCGGACCACATCCGGGTTCTGGTCGACGATCGCCACCCGAACCGCGGACCGCGCGGCATTCGAGACCGAGTTGTGGGCGGCGACCGCCCTCCCGAAGTCGAATATGCCCAGCAGGAGGATCAGCAGGATCGGGAGGATGAGCGCGAACTCCACCAGGCTCTGGCCGCGCGGCCGCTCCCGTGGTCGCCGAAGGTGGCTCCTCACCGTCATGGTCATCCCTGCGCCGAAACCGTGATCTCGGAGTCGCAGGGCACCCAGCTGAGGCCGACCAGCGACTGCGTCTTGATCGTGAAGTTGCCGTTCGTCGGGCTGAAGGTTCCCGGAGCGAAGCCGGCGTCGTACCACATGCCCTGTGCCACGGTCCTCCTCAGATCGACGAGGTGCGGAACCTGGCACGGAGCATCGGGTGGGTCGGGCCACGGGTTTCCGACGGTCAACTCGATGTCAGTGGCGAGGTCCATGCAGGTGACGCCTGGCTCGGACGCCACCTCGGATCCATTCTGGAAGGTCGTTTGCGCCACGACGACGGCGTCCGGTTCGTCATCCGGCAGCGGGGGCACAAGGACGTCTCCGAAGCCGGTCGCGTCCCACGCGGCACGGGCCTCGGTGATCGTCAGCCCGATCAGGTTCGGGATCACCTCGCAGCCGGGCGGTCCGGGCGGGCTGCCTTCCGCCGGCAGTGCGTCCAGCGTGATGGTTGCATTGAAGATCTCGTAGCCCGTCTCGCAGGCCGCGTCCTCGGGCTCGATGTCGATGGTCGCCGGATCGACCGTGGCGCTATCAGCGGCGCTCGTGTCGAAGGCACCGATGAACCCGGCAGAAGTCCACGCGTTCCGCGCACCGGCAATCGACAGGCCCTCGAAGTCGGGGACCTCGCGGCACTGCTCCGGGATGATGGGAGGCGTCCCGCTGCCACCACCCCCCAGCCCGAGGGCACCGGCACGGACTGGGAAGGTGGACCTGGCCGTCATGTGAATCGGATCGCCGAAGAGGAAGCCGGCAAGCGGCGTCAGCAAAGAGAAGTCACAGGTCAGCGTGACGTGGGCGTAGTCGCCGATCTGTGGCGCAGTGATCACGCTGCCCCCGCGGTTCGTGAACTGCAGTGTCGGGGTCCCCAGCGTGCACGCCATCACATCCGTCTCGCTCTGGATGAGATCTGGGATGGCCGAGGTCGTGATGGCGGGGCGGATCGATGCTTCGTTGGCGACCACGCGCGCGGCCTGGTGCAGCGCGACCCAGCTGAAGAAGAGGCGGCCGAAGTCGATCGCGCCGAGCAGCAGGATCAGGATGATCGGCAGCATGAGCGTGGTTTCGACCAGCGCCTGGCCGCGAGGCCTGCGCCGCCTGTCGAGTCTGGCGGTCAATGAAGAAGCGACTGGGCCCCCAAGGTCTCGCAATTCCACTCCCTTGCGACGACGGCGCGCGTCGCTGGCACAACGCCGCGCTTCCTGATGACTTCGTTGTGCCGGTGCCGCTTGGGAGGTGCCGGGAAGGGTACCGGTTCCACTCCCCGGCGGAACCTGCATAGGACTAACGTACTGGCGGTGCTTCCGTTTGCCTAGCGGCCACGCGGCCGCGCGCAAGGTCCCTATCCGCACGCGTCCGCACCGGAGGCTACCCCTCCAACCTTGCACGCGACCTTACGAAGGCCAGAAGGCGTGGACTCCTGTCACCAGGGGTACCAGGACCCGGCGCGCGGGGTCCCACCGTGCGGACCGATGACGAGCGTGGCACCGCACTAGACTGACCACCGATGGTCGAGCGCGTGCTGGTGCTGCCCCGCGACCGCGTCCCGGGCGGCTGCGACTTCACCGGCGTGCGGCCGGCCGGCCCCGTCCAGCTGGAGGTGCTGCGCCGCGCGGTGGCGACCCACGGCCAGTACCTCGACCGCCCGGTCGCCGAGGTCTCGCCGGAGTGGAAGCAGCTCATCCCGTACGTCGTGGTCCGCGACGGCGGCGCCGTCTTCCTCATGGAACGGACCGATGCCGGCGGCGACGCCCGCCTGCACGGCAAGGCCAGCATCGGCGTGGGCGGCCACCTCAACCCGGTCGACCACGGCCAGGACCCGCTGACCGACGGGTTGCGCCGCGAATGGGCGGAGGAGCTGGAGGTTGCCTGGGAGCCCGAGTTCCGGCTCGTGGGCCTGCTGAACGACGACTCCAACCCGGTCGGATCGGTCCACCTGGGCGTCGTGTTCAGCGTGGAGGCCAATGGGCGCCCGGTGCGCGTGCGGGAGACCGACAAGCTGGCCGGCCGCATGGCCTCCCCGGAGGAGGTGGCGGCCGCCTGGGATCGGCTCGAGACCTGGTCGCAGCTGGTGGCCAGGCACCTGCTCCCGACCTGACGCGCAGCGGCGGTCGCCACCGCAGTCGCGCCGCAGGGCATGCCGCACGCCGGTGCGTATACTCGGCTCAACGGCCGTGCAGCGGCACCCCCGGCGTCTCACCCGTGGCCTGCATCCTGCTGGCGGTTGGCGCTCAACGGCGACC
>DASRYM010000015.1:0-17318 GCA_035687145.1 Candidatus Zixiibacteriota bacterium
CGCGCCAGGCGGGCGGCCAGCACCGCCAGCCAGCGGTTGTCCCCCACCCCGCAGCGCACGGGGAGCGGCGCCACCGCCCGGGTCAGGGCCACGGCGCGTGCCGCGATCCGGCGCTCGGTGCCCCACAGCGCCCCGAGCCCCGTGATGTCGACCAGGGCCACGCCGACGGCCACCGCCTCGACCCTCGGGGAGAGGTCGTCGAGGGCGTCGAGCATCGGCTCGAAGGGAGCGGCCTCCGCCTCCGGCGCGCGAAGGTCGGCCCAGACCATGGCCAGCAGCCGGGTCACGTGGCCCGCCCCGCCGTCCGCCCCGCGGCCCGTCCCGCGCCATGGCGTCCCGTGGCCCGCCCTGCGCCATGCCCCGCGCCATGGCGCCAAATTGCAACCCTGTTCGGGTTAGCAAGGTTGACCGGCCTCGGGGAGGATGCCGCCCGCCCGCCGTGAGCGTGAACGGGCCGCTGCCGAGCGTGGATCGGGCCCGGGACGTTGGCTAACGCCAACCAGGTTGGAATTTGGTGCCAATCCGGGCCGAGGCCGCGGTTACGGCCAACCAGGTTGGAATTTGGTGCAAACCGGCCGGTCATGCGCCGATCACCCGCAGCGCCGGCCGCTCCTCGCGCTCCTCGGCGGCGTCGACGGGGACCGCGGCCGCCCGCAGGAGCGCGTCCACCCGGCGCCCCTCGGTGAAGAACAGGTCCAGCTCCGCGCGGCCACCGGCCGCCGCCCAGCGATGCCGCTCGACCACCGCCTCGACCCGCTGCCCGACCAGGTCACGGCCCACGCCCAGCCAGGCGAGGCGGCGCAGCGCGACCCGCACGCCGGCCGCCTGCCGGCCGGCGTCCCCCGCCCCGGTGAGCAGCAGCGTCACCCCGCCGGACCGGGCCAGCAGCCGCGCCAGGCGGTCGAGCGGCCCGGAGACGGCGACCGCCCCGGCGGCCAGGTCCAGGGCCATGGCGTCGATCCGCCCGTCGTGCGCCAGCCAGGCGGCCAGCTCGACCGCCTCGGCGACATCGGCCGGGCGCACCACCAGCAGCCACTCCAGGTTGACGCCCAGCCGGGCGGCGGTGGCCGGGTCCAGGCTGCCGGCCGGGTCCAGGTAGGCGACCACCCCGCCCGCGGCCTGGGCGGCGGCCAGCGACTGGAGGGCCAGGGTGGTGCCCCCCATCCCGGGTGGAGCATCCAGCAGCACCAGGGCGCCACGCGGCCAGCCATCGGTCCCCAGGGCGGCGTCCAGCGTCGGGTGACCGGTGGGCAGGGCGGGCCGCGGGGGCATCGGTCCAGGGGAGGCGCCCCGACGGACGCCATGCGCCCGCAGCTCCTCGAGCAGCTCCGGAAGGGGCTTGACCACGGCACTCATGGTCCGACCCATACTAGAACAAATGTTCTATTCTGGGAAGCCCCTGTGGTGGCTGGTATACTCCGAATCGGTCCGATGGCGGCTGTCCGTGCCGTGGGGATGTAGCTCAGCTGGGAGAGCACTGCGTTCGCATCGCAGGGGTCAGGGGTTCGAGTCCCCTCATCTCCACCACCTCCCCTCACCGGTCCGCGACCGGGCGCCGGTCGCCGCCGTACCGAAGCGCCATGCCGTTCGAAGGGCCGTCCACACCAGGTGACCGTTGCGTTCGCCCATGCCCGCGTGGCGGGTTGTACCTCACGCCACCTGTGAATGACGCCGCTTCGGCGAGGCGTTTCGGCGCATACCGCCCACCTGATGTGAACTGGGCCCTTCGAGCACGAACGTGACCCGCCCGCGCCCGGCCGGTCACCACGGGGCGGGACAGCGCGCTGCCGGTTCGCGAGCTCCCGTTCGGGCTCGATCCGGACCGATGCGTCAGGCGGCCGTGACCAGCACCCCGTCCAGGGGAACCGCAGGATCTGCCAGGCGCGCCGGGTCCACCTGCTGCTCCGACTCGACCAGCTGAAGCAGCGCCTCGCCGTCGTCCCACAGGTTGGCGTTCATGGCCGCGATCACCCGCCCATCGGCCAGCCAGAAGGCGTGGAAGGCGCGCGCGGTGAGGTCGCCGCGGATGACCACCCGCTCCCACTGCGGGGCGCAGCCGCGGTACTCCATGCCGAGATCGTACTGGTCCGAGAAGAAGTACGGGATGCGCGCGTAGGGCTGCTGCCGGCCGAGGATGTTGGCCGCCGCCGTCCGGCCCTGGTGGATGGCGTTGTCCCAGTGCTCCACCCGGAGGTGACGGCCGAAGCGCGGGTGCCAGGCTGCCGCCACATCACCGGCCGCGTAGATGCTGGGGACCGATGTCCGCAGGTACTCGTCGACGGCGATGGCGCCATCGGTTGTGACCAGGCCGGCCCGCGTGGCCAGCTCCAGCCGTGGCGTGGCGCCGGCACCCACCACCACCAGCTCGGCGCCGATGCGCCGGCCGTCGCTCAGCGCCACGCCATCGGCGCGCTCGGTACCCTCGATGCGCGAGACGCGGCCGTGCACCAGGCGCACGCCGTGCTCGAGGTGCAGGGTGCGGTACACGTCGGCCACCTCGGGGCCCAGCACCCGCTCCAGGGGACGCGGCAGGTTCGAGACGAGCGTCACCGCGTGCCCCAGCTGGCGCAGCGAGGCGGCCACCTCGCTGCCGATCCAGCCGCCGCCGATGACCACCGTCTCGCGCGCCTCAGCGGCGGCCGCCCGCAGGGCGTCGGCGTCGGCAGCGGTGCGCAGGTAGGCCAGCCCCGGCAGGTGAGCATTGGTCGCGGTCAGGCGCCGCGGCCGCGCGCCGGTGGCGATCAGGAGCGCGTCGTACGTCAGGTTGGTGCCGTCGTCCAGGTTCAGCAGGCGGCTGGACGGGTCCAGGGTCACGGCGCGCCGGCCGCGCAGCAGCTGGATGCCCTGCGCCTCGTAGTCGGCCAGTGGCCGGACGAAGGCCTTCTCCAGCGGCTCCTCGCCGCGCAGGTAGGCCTTGGAGAGCGGCGGCCGCTCGTAGGGCGGCAGCCCCTCCTCGCTGACCACCACCAGCCGGCCGCCATACCCCTGCGCGCGCAGCTCGAAGGCGGCGCTGGCCCCGGCCAGCCCACCGCCGACGATCACGACGGTGTTCAGTTCGATCATGGCGCGTTCCTTCCGTCGAGCCGATAGCGGGTGAACAGGTGGCTCCCGGCGCGCCGCGCGTCCACCAGGCGGGCCCACGGCGCGCTGGCCAGGTCGAAGGCCACGCCCTCGGTGAGCGCCAGCCGCGGGGTGGTCGGCGAGCGTCCCGCGAGCTGCGGGGAGAGGGTCAGGAACAGCTCGTCCACCAGGCCGCCGCCGAGCAGCTGGGCGAAGAGATGCGGGCCGCCCTCGCACAGCACCAGCTCGGCATCACGCGCGCCGAGTGCGTCGATGATCGCGGATGGCAGAACGTGGCTGCCGCTCGCCTCGATCTCGATGTGGCGGGCCGGGCGCTGGCGCTCCAGCGCCGCCGCCCCTGCATCGGTGGTCAGGACCAGCACGTCGGCGCCGGAGCCGGCCAGGCCGGGATGCGTCAGGTCGACCTGGCCCGATGCGGTCACCACCACCGTCGTCGGGTTCGGGCGAAGACCAAGTGCAGCCCGCAGCTGGGCGTAGTCAGGGGCACTCGACGGGTGGATGTGGGCCGGCGTCCATGCCTCGGCGCGTGCCGCCCGCAGTGTGCCGGCACCGATCAGGACCGCGTCCGCCACCGATCGAAGGAGGCCCATCACGAATCGATCCGGCTCGAAGAAGCCGCTGATCTCGCCGCCGCCGGCCGCCTCGGGAGTGGCGTAGGAGACCACGCCGTCCAGGGTGGACACGAAGTTGGCGACCACCGTCGGCCGATCCTCGCGCAGCGGGATCGCCAGGTCGCCGCCGTAGCGCTCGGCGAGCGGAGCCGGCAGCCGGCCGCCACGCAACCGGCCGGCCGGTGCCGTGCCGCCGGCATCGACCAGTAGCGGCTGCAACGGCCGAAGGTCCGGCTGCGCCGGCACCGCCAGGGCCCTCATCGGTTCAGGCGCCCGATGCCGGCCATGGCGAAGAACTCGCCGCGCAGCGCCGGGTCGCGCTCGTAGACCCCACGGAAGGCGGAGGTCCGAGTCGAGGCCCGGTCCTCCCGGACGCCGCGCATCTGCATGCAGAGGTGGTCGGCCTCCAGGTAGACGGCGACGCCGTGGGCGCCGAGCAGGTCGGAGAGGGTGGTGGCGATCTGGTGAGTCATCCGCTCCTGGACGCCGAAGCGCCGGGTCAGGACTCGCACCAGCCGGGTCAGCTTGCTGATGCCGATGATGTCCTCGTGCGCCACGTACCCGACGTAGGCGGTGCCGTGAAAGGGGAGCGCGTGGTGCTCGCAGAGCGCGTAGAAGGGGATCGGGCCCTCCACGATCTGGGCCAGCTCGCAGCTGGCGCCGCCATGGCATTCGGAGGGGAAGACGGTGATCAGCTTCGGGTCGCCCTCGTAGCCGTCGGTCGCG
Source organism: Candidatus Zixiibacteriota bacterium (assembly GCA_035687145.1). Lineage (GTDB taxonomy): Bacteria > Chloroflexota > Limnocylindria > QHBO01 > QHBO01 > DASRYM01. The sequence goes on from DASRYM010000015.1 coordinate 4,419, forward strand.
TCCAGCATGGCCTGCAGGAAGCGGCGCGGCGTGTCGGCCGTCCCCGGCGTGCCCAGGTCCATCCCCAGGGCGGCGAAGATCTCGGCCAGGTAGCCCTGGAACCGCTCGCGGTCTTCGGTGGTCAGGTGGCGGGCGACCACCGGGACGAGCTCCCCCTCCCGGGGGTGCGGGTGACCGTTGGTCAGGGCCAGGCTCATGTCGTCTCCAGCTGTTGCGCCCCGGGTCGCGTCCGCGCATTTCTATTGATAATATGGGCTATTGATACAGCACGGTGGCGCACCTGTCAACCGGCCGGACCGCGACGTGCAGGAACGGGACGCCGTGGCGCAACAGATCCGGGCAGAATCGCGTCGTGCATGACGTGACCGCTCGACGCATCCTGCTCTGGCTGGCCTTCTCGGCGGCCGGAGTCGTCATCGGCTTCGGGCTGGCCTTCGTGGCCGCCTCGGCCGTGTCGCTGGTCGTCCCCCACTGCGGCACCGAGTGCGACGACAGCGTCCCCGAGCTGGTGGCGGCGGTGGCCGCCTACGGCACCTGGGGCCTCAGCGCGGTCACCACCAGCGTGCTCGCCTGGCGCGAGATCTCGGGCCGATAGTCAGCGGTTCCCATCCGCAGCGTCCGAGCCGATGCTGTCCGCCCGACGGCATTCGCGCGGACCTCGGCCGTCGCCGGCGGTTGGCGACCAGGGGCCGGCGCGCAGGCGCCGGCGCCCACCAGGCGGCCGGCTGACGAAGCGAGGCTGACGGCTTCGGCCGAGCGCGAAACGGAGCCGGCGGAAGATCAGTGCAGGATCTGCGACAGGAAGCGCTTCGTTCGCTCGTGCTGCGGGGCCTCGAAGATCTGCGACGGCGGCCCCACCTCCACGATCTGCCCGTGGTCGAAGAAGACCATCCGGTTGGCCACGGCCCGCGCGAAGCCCATCTCGTGGGTAACCACCAGCATGGTCATGCCCGTCCCGGCCAGCTCGCGCATCACCTCCAGCACCTCATTGATCATCTCCGGGTCCAGGGCCGAGGTCGGCTCGTCGAAGAGCATGATCTTGGGCTGCATGGCCAGGGCTCGGGCGATCGCCACCCGCTGCTGCTGGCCGCCCGAGAGCTGCGCCGGGTGCTTGTGCGCCTGCTCCGGGATGCCCACCCGCCGCAGCAGCTCCATGGCCACCTCCTCGGCGCGCTCGCGCGGCCAGCCGCGCACCCGCATGGGTGCCAGGGTGATGTTCTGCATCACGGTCAGGTGCGGGAACAGGTTGAAGGATTGGAAGACCATCCCGATCTCGCGGCGGATGGCCTGGATGTTCCGCACGTCGTTGGTCAGCTGGATGCCGTCCACGATGATCTCACCGCGCTGGTGATCCTCCAGGCGGTTGATGGTGCGGATGAAGGTGGACTTCCCCGAGCCCGAGGCACCGAAGATGACGACCACCTCGCCGGGGGCCACCTCCAGGTTGATGCCGCGCAGCACGTGGAGCTGGCCGAACCACTTGTGGACGTCGTGGCAGACGATGATGTGGTGGCCGGCCGCGGCATGGGCACGCCGGGCGTCCTCCGCCGGGATCCCGCCGCGGCGCTGCTCGGCGTGTTCAGCCATTTCGTCCTCCGAACTGCGACGCTGCAGGCTGCCTCATCGCTGCCCCACCCCCATGGCCGCCTCCAGCCGGTAGCTGGCCTGCGACATGGCGTAGCACAGGATGAAGAAGACCGCGCCCACGAAGGAGAAGACCTCCAGGTGGGCGCCCAGGAACTCGGACTGGGCCAGGACCGCCTGGCCGATGCCCAACAGCTCCGACAGGCCGATGATGGCCACCAGGGTGGTGTCCTTCAGCAGGCTGATGAAGAGCCCGACGTTGGCCGGGATCACCGAGCGCAGCGCCTGGGGCAGCACGATGTACAGGTTGGTCTGCCACCCGCGCAGGCCCAGCGCCTGGGCGGCCTCGATCTGGCCCGAGGGGATGGCCTGCAGCCCGCCACGGACATTCTCGGCGACGTAGGCGGCCGAGAACAGGGTGATGCCGCCCATGGCCCGCGCCACGCGCTCGATGCGGATCTCGCCGGGCAGGAAGAACGGCAGCATCACGTCGGCCATGAACAGGATGGTGACCAGCGGCACGCCGCGAATGAGCTCGATGTACGCGGTGCTGATGATCTTGATCGCCGGCAGCGCGCTGCGCCGCCCGAGCGCCAGCAGCACGCCCAGCGGGAACGACAGGACGATGCCCACCGCGGCCAGCAGGATGGTGAGCAGCAGGCCGCCCCAGGCGTTGGTGCTGACCGTCGGCAACGGGCCGATCCCCACGCCGCCGACCAGGATGTAGGTCACCGGGATGGAGAGCAGCCAGGCGATGACCAACGCCCGGCGCGGAACGGTCCTGCGGTAGCCGACCGCCATGCCGGCCCAGACCAGGGCGGCGTTCACCGCCATGCCGGCGGTGATCAGCGGGCCGACCGTGGAGAAGAGCATCAGCACCGCCAGCAGGCCCTGGAAGGCGGAGACCGACACGGCCAGCACCCGGGTGGTGCGCCCGAAGGCCCCGGTCGACACCCCGGACAGCACGGAGAGCACCAGCAGGCTGGCCCACAGCCGCCACGCCTGCTCGGCCGGGTACTGGCCGATCAGGAAGAGGCGCAGGTTGCGGGTCACCGCCTCCCAGCGCGCCTCGGTGAGCGCCCACTGCCCGACGGTGACCGCCACCCACACCAGGGCGGCGCCGACCAGGACGGTCAGCAGCGAGTTGAAGACGCTCGAGAACAGGTTCCTGCGCAGCCAGGCTGTCGGGCCGATTGATGTCGTGGGCGGGGCGAGGACGTCGTTGGTCATCGGTCCCTAGCGCTCCAGCACCTGCACGCGGCGGTTGTAGAGGTTCATCAGCGCCGAGGTGATGAGGCTGATGGCCAGGTAGGTGCCCATCACCAGGGCGATCACCGAGACCGGCGCCCCGGTCTGGTTGGCCATGGTGGTGCCGACCTTGAACAGGTCGGGGTAGCCGACCGCGATCGCCAGGCTCGAGTTCTTGGTGAGGTTCAGGTACTGGCTGGTGAGCGGCGGCACGATGATGCGCAGCGCCTGCGGGAAGACCACCAGCCGCAGGGTGTCGCGCTCGGAGAGGCCCAGCGCCCGCGCCGCCTCCACCTGGCCGCGGCGCACGGCCTGGATGCCGCCGCGCACCACCTCGGCGATGAACGCGGCGGTGTAGATCACCAGGCCCAGCAGGAGCGCGGTGAAGCCGGTGGACAGCTCCAGCCCACCGGTGAAGTTGAAGCGGCCGGCCACCGGCACCTCGAACTGCACGGGCGCCTCGGGCAGCAGCACCCAGGCGACCACGGCCACCACCAGCGCCACCAGCAGGCCGATGCGCCCCAGCGGTGGCAGCCGCCGCCCGCCGCGCTCCAGGCGCGGGCCGATGACGCGGCCGACGATGGCCAGCAGCAGCACGACCGCCACGATGGTCAGCCACGGCAGGAACGTCGGCGCGCGCTGCGGGGACGGGACGAACAGACCGCGCTGGTTGAGGAAGATCGACCCGGGCAGCGCGATGCTCTCCTGCACCGACGGCAGCTGGAAGAGCACCACGAAGTAGATGACGAACAGCTGCAGCAGCAGCGGGGTGTTGCGGATGACCTCCACGTAGCCGGCCGCCACCCTGGCCAGGAGCCAGTTCGGCGACAGGCGGGCCACGCCGACGATGACGCCCAGGATGGTGGCCAGGATGATGCCGACCACCGCCACGAGCACCGTGTTCAGGATGCCGACCAGGAAGGCCTGGGCATAGGTGTCGTCGGCGCTGTACGGAACCGGGCTGTCGCCGATCTCGAAGCCAGCACGCGCCCCCACGAAGCCGTAGTCGAACGTGAGGTTGCGCGCGGCCATGTTGGTCAGCAGGTTGGAGGTCAGCAGGCCGAGGCCGGCGGCCACCACCACCAGCACCGCCACCTGGCTGGCGATGCCGAGCACGCGGACATCGCGCCACGGCGGCACCGTGGCGTGGTGAGGCTGCCCGGGAGGCACCGTGGTCATGGCGCGATGGCTGGGAGGCCTCGGGGCGGGTGGCCCGTCCCGAGGCTCAGAATGCTTACCGGTACGGCGGCGCGTAGAGGAGACCGCCCTCGGTGTACAGCGCATTCGGCCCGCGCTCGAGCTCGAACGGCGTGCCCGGACCCAGGTTGCGGTCGTAGATCTCGCCGTAGTTGCCGACGGCAGAGACCATGGTCACCACCCAGTCGGGCTCCAGGCCGAGGGCCTGGCCCAGCTCCGGGTTGGCGGCCCCCAGCAGGCGCTGGACCACCGGGTTGGTGTTGCTCTCCGCCTCATCCTGCACGTTGTCCTGGGTGATGCCGTACTCCTCGGCGGCGAACAGGTTGAAGACGACCCACTTCACCACGTTGAACCAGGCATCGTCGCCCAGCGGGACGACAGGGCCCAGCGGCTCCTTGGACATCACCGCGTCCAGGATGACGTGGTCGTCGGGGTTGGACAGGGCGGTGCGCTGCGCCAGCAGCTGGGAGCGGTCGCTGGTCACCGCGTCGCACTGGCCGTCGTCATAGGCCTGGTAGGTCTGTGTGTCGTCGCCGAACGGCAGGGGCTCGAAGTCGATGCCCTCCGCCGCGAAGACGTCGGCCAGGTTGAGCTCGGTGGTGGTGCCGGTCTGGACGCAGATCGTGGCGCCCTCCAGGTCGGCGAGCTCCTCCACGCCGGAGTCGGCGCGGACCATCATGCCCTGGCCGTCGTAGAAGGTGGTCGGCGCAAAGAGGCCCCAGGTCGCGTCGCGGGTGACGGTCCAGGTCGTGTTGCGGATGAGGACATCGACCTCGCCGCTCTGCAGGGCGGTGGGACGTCCGTCGGCGCTCACCGGGCGGAACTGGACGGCCTCGGGATCCCCGAGCACCGCCGCCGCGATGGCCCGGCAGAAGTCGACGTCAAACCCGGCGTTCTCGCCGTTCTCGTCGATGTAGCCGAAGCCGGGCAGGCCGTCGTTCACGCCGCAGATCAGCTCGCCGCGGCTCTGGACCAGGGCCAGGCGACCACCGGCGGGCGGCGGCGCGGGCGTGGTCGCGGGTTCACTCTCCTCGGCGGGCTGCGAGGCCGCGCCACCGGTGCTGGGACTGGCCGTCGACGGCGTCGTCTCGCAGGCGGCCAGGATCAAGGCTGCGCCAAGCAGCAGCGTGATCGGGATCGCGAGTCGTCTCACCATGACTGCGGGTCCACCTCCGATGCGTTGGATGAGAGTTGGCCAATCGTAGCGGCTGGCCGCAAACCGCTGGAGGCCCATGTCGAGCGGCACAGCAGGACGCCCCGCCGTGGGGCGGGGCGTTGGCATCGGTCCAGCCCGGGCGACTACAGGCCGGGGAGAAGCGGGAGCTCGTCGGTCACCTGGTCGGCGGGCGGAGGCGAGACCTGCACCGGCTCGTTGAAGGCCGAGAGGGTGACCTCCACGTCGAAGGTGCCACCCTCACCGGCGATGCTGGTGCTCAGGCCCCGCAGCCAGAGGTTCTGGCGGTCGAAGCGCAGGTCCAGCACCAGCTCCTCGCCGAAGATCGCCGAGGGATCCTCGCCGAGCTCCTGGGCCGCCTCGCCGCCCATCACCTCGGTGGGGATCGTCATCCGCACGGCGTAGCAGGTCGTGTCGCCGCACTCGACGTCGTCCAGCTTCTGCGTCTCGACGCCCTCGGTGTCCAGGAACTGCCTCATCTGGGCGAGCGCCTCTTCGGGATCGGTGGGGACCTCCTGCTCCACCCCGCCGTCCATCTTCGTCCACAGCTCACCGGTCATCGAGGTGCGCAGGTAGAAGGTGTCGTCCACCAGGATGAAGTCGCCGGTGAGGCCCATGAAGCTGGGGATCGACAGGCTCAGCTGGGCCGATTGCGACTCCAGGTCGAAGTCGCCCTCCAGCTGCATGCCGTTCAGGCCGAATTGGCCACCCAGCTCAGGGACGGTCACGTTCCCGTCGGCCGTGACGAGGAGGTGGAAGCTCTTCGCCTCGCCGGTCGCCTGCAGGCCCTGGCTGACGATCTCCTTGGGATCACTGATGCCAGGGCCGGCGCCGCCGCAGCCGGCCAGCACCAGGGCAGCGACGACGAAGCTCGGCACGATTCTGCGGAACACTCGGGAGTCCTCTTTTGTGAGGTGGAACACTGCGGGGCAGGATACCCTCCCCCGCTGGCGAGGGCATAGGCCGAAGGTCCGGGTCCACGACGCCGCCGCCCCGAGCCCGCTAGGGTGTACGGGTGAAACGCGTGCAGGCCACGGCTCGCATCCCGGCGCCGCCGGACGAGCTGTTCGCCTTCCTGGCCGATCCTGCCAACCTGCCGGAATGGCAGTCGGGCATCGTCTCCGCCGAGCGCACCTCGCCGGACCCGGTGGGCGTGGGCTCCACGGCGCGCGTGGTGCGGGACGTGCTGGGCCGCCACGTGGCCGCCGACCTGACGATCACCGACTACCAGCCCGGACGGCTGCTCGGCCTGCGCACCTCGGTCAGCGGGGTGGGGGCCACCGCGTCGCTGGAGCTGGACCCGGCCGGCGGGACGGCCACCGACCTGCGCTTCGTGATGGAGATCCGCGCGGAGAACATCTTCATGGCGCCGGTCGAAGGCATGGTGGCCGATGGCGCCCGGCAGGACATCCGGGCCTCGCTCGAGCGGCTCACCGAGCGCTTCCGGCCTGGGCCGATGAGCCGGTAGATCGATGCGGGCGGGGGGCCGCGATCCGGCCACGGCCGAGGCGCCGGCCACGGACGCTGTTGGACGCCTGATATACTGTTCGACAACGCGATGACGCGGGAGCAGTACGCGCTGCTCGCCGATCGAGAAGCGAGCCGGGACGGTGAGAGCCGGCGATCGTGCAGGCGCGGAACTCGCCCGCCGAGCAGCACCGTGAGGAGCGGGGCCGGGGTGGCGTCCGATAGCAGCGCCGACGAGTGGACCGGCGTGGGGTTGTAGCTCAGCTGGGAGAGCACCTGCATGGCATGCAGGGGGTCGGGGGTTCGAGTCCCCCCAGCTCCACCATTCTTTGTCGGTCAAGTCCGGTGGTACCGCGATGGGAGCCCCCGTCGTCCTGACGAGCGGGGGCTTTGTTGTACCCACCACTGATCTGGACCGATGAGGACGGGCGCCTTCACCATGACCTCCGGCAGCATCGGGGGGCAGGCCAGCGCGCAGGCACGCACCGCGCGGGACGGCCGGCGCTGGACCCTGCGCCCCGCCCGCCCAACCGACTCGCGCGGCCTGGCCCGCCTGTTCGCCGACGTGCGCCGCGAGGGCCGCTGGCTGCTGACCCCGCCCAGCGCGGTGAGCGAGCCGTCCGAGGCCTTCTTCATCGGCGAGATGATCCGCAACGAGGGCGGCCTGGCCCTGGTGGCCGAGGCCGACGGCGAGATCGTGGGCAACGTCCTGGTCAACATCGAGCGCAGCGCGGTCAGCAACCACGTCGGCACCCTGTCGATCGTGATCGCCGATGGCTGGCGTGACGTGGGCGTCGGCAGCGAGATGGTGCGTGCCGCCCAGGCCTGGGTCCGTGAGCGTGGCCTGGCCAAGCTGGCGCTGGCCGTCTTCCCGGACAACGCCCGCGCCATCGCCGTCTACGAGCACGCGGGCTTCGTCCGCGAGGGCCTGCGGCGCCGCCAGTACCGCGGCGAGGGCGGCGCCTTCCGCGACGAGCTGCTGATGGCCTGGTTCCCCGAGGAGGGAGCGTCGTGAGCCGCCTCGACCAGGAGCGGGCCCGGGGCTTCGACGCCTGGGCCGGCGAGTACGACCGCTTCCGCCCGGGCTACCCCGATGCGCTGTTCGACACCATCGCCACCCGCCTGGACCTGCCGGAGCGGCCCTGTGTCGTCGACCTGGGTGCCGGGACCGGCCGCGCCACGCTGGCCATGGCCGAGCGGGGCTGGCGGGTGACCGCCGTCGAGCCCGGCCGGCCGATGCTGGACCTGCTGCGCTCGGCGGCCACCGACGCCGGTCTGCTGGTGGCCACCGTCCAGGCCCCCGCGGAGGAGACCGGCCTGGACCCCGGGTCGGCCGACCTCGTCACCGCCGCGCAGTCGTTCCACTGGTTCGACAAGTCAGCCGCGCTGACCGAGATCGCGCGCATCCTGCGGCCGGGCGGGGGCCTGGCGCTGTTCTGGAACGTGCGCGACGGCTCTCGCTCCCCGTTCCTGGCCGACTACGAGCAGCTGCTGCAGCGCAGCGTGCAACGCACCGATGCCGGCCGCTACGAGTGGGAGGGCCGCGAGGCCACGCAGCGCGCCTTCGAGTCGCACGCCAGCGCCTTCGAGCCGCCGGAGATCGTCGAGCTGCACCACGAGGTGGTGATGACCGACGCCGACTTCATCGGCCTGGCCTTCACCGCGTCGTACATCAAGGTCGGCCTCACGCCGGAGGAGCAGGATCGCTTCCGCCTGGAGCTGGCCGCGCTCCTCGGCCGGCATGGCCTCAACGACGGGCGGCCGTTCGCCGTCCCCTATCGCATCGACCTGTGGATCGCACGAAGGAGAGGTACATGACCACCGACACCGAGGCCCGCGCGGCGCGGGCCGGGCGGTTCGACCCCGCCTCGTACGAGCGACGCTGGCGCGAGCGGTGGGAGGCGGACCGGCTCTTCCATGCCGATGACGACGACCCGCGCCAGAAGCGGTACGTGCTGACCATGTACCCCTACCCGTCCGGCGACCTGCACATCGGGCACTGGTACGCGGCGGTGGGCCCGGACATCGTGGCGCGCCTGCACCGCATGCGCGGCGAGAACGTGATGTTCCCCATGGGCTTCGACTCCTTCGGGCTGCCGGCCGAGAACGCGGCCATCGACCGCGGGATCCACCCCGCGACGTGGACCTACGCCAACATCGACCGCATGCGGGCCCAGTTCCGGACCATGGGCTGCATGTTCGACTGGGAGCGCGAGGTGGTCACCTCGGATCCCGAGTACTACCGCTGGACGCAGTGGCTGTTCCTGCAGTTCTACAAGGCCGGGCTGGCGTATCGGGCCATGGCCCCGGTGGACTGGTGCCCGAAGGACCAGGTGGTGCTGGCCCGCGAGCAGGTGGAGGGGGTCGATCGGCGCTGCTGGCGCTGCGGCACGCCGGTCGTCAAGCGTGACCTGGAGCAGTGGTTCTTCCGCATCACCAGGTACGCGGACGAGCTGCTGAACTTCGAGGGCCTGGACTATCCCGAGCCGATCAAGGCCATGCAGACCAACTGGATCGGCCGCAGCGAGGGCGCCGAGATCGACTTCCCGGTGGAGGCAGAGGGGGTCGACCCGATCCGGGTCTTCACGACGCGCCCGGACACGGTCTTCGGGGCCACCTTCATGGTGCTGGCGCCCGAGCATCCGTACGTATCGGTCCTGACCACGCCTGAGCGCCAGGCCGATGTCTCCGCCTACGTGGCCGCAGCCCGTCGCGAGACCGAGATCGAGCGCATGAGCGCCGAGCGCGAGAAGACCGGCGTCTTCATCGGCGCCCACGCGATCAACCCCATGACCCGCGAGCGCATCCCGATCTGGATCGCCGACTACGTCCTGCCCGGCTACGGGACCGGCGCGATCATGGCCGTGCCGGCCCACGACGAGCGCGACTACGCCTTCGCCCGCGCCTACGACCTGCCGATCCGCTACGTGGTCCTGCCGCGCGGCGGTGAGCCGCCGGAGGGCCAGGCGTTCGTGGCCCACACCCAGGACGAGGTGCTGGTCGACTCCGGCGAGTTCAGCGGCATGCCGGCCGCGGAGGCGATCGGGGCCATCACCCGCCGGCTGGGAGAGCTCGGACTGGGCGGCCCCGCGGTCAGCTACAAGATCCGCGACTGGCTGGTGAGCCGCCAGCGCTACTGGGGCGCGCCGATCCCGATCGTGTACTGCCCCCAGCACGGGGCCCAGCCGGTCCCCGAGGAGCAGCTGCCGGTGGTGCTGCCGCCGGACGTCGACTTCGCGCCGACCGGGGTGTCGCCGCTGCAGTCGCACGCCGAGTTCCTGGCGGCGCGCTGCCCGGAGTGCGGCGGCGAGGCGCGGCGCGAGACCGACACCATGGACACCTTCGTGGACTCGTCGTGGTACTTCCTGCGCTACTGCTCGCCGCGTGACGAGGCTGCGGCCTGGGATCCGGAGAAGGTGGCGGCCTGGATGCCGGTCGACCTCTACACCGGCGGCGCCGAGCACGCGGTCATGCACCTGCTGTACGCGCGCTTCTTCGTGAAGGCGCTGCGCGACATGGGGCTGCTCGCCTTCGACGAGCCGTGGCTGGTGCTGCGCAACCAGGGCCAGATCCTGGGCATGGACCACCAGCGGATGAGCAAGTCGCGGGGCAACGTGGTGGCGCCCGACGAGCTGGTCTCGCGCTACGGCGCGGACACGGTGCGCATGTTCCTGATGTTCATCGGTCCCTGGGACCAGGGCGGGCCGTGGAACCCGACCGGCATCGAGGGGGTGCATCGCTTCCTGGGCCGCGTCTGGAGCCTGGCCCAGGCAGAGCCGTCCACGCCGGCACCGTCCGACGAGCTGCTGGGCACGCCGGACGAGATGGCCCGCGCGCTGCGGCGCGCGACCCACTCGACGATCGCCGAGGTCACCGAGGACTACTCCGGCTTCCGGTTCAACACCGCGGTCGCCAAGCTGATGGAGCTGAGCAACGCCATCGGCCGCGCGCGCGACGCCGGCCTGGCCGGGACCGATGCCTACGCCGAGGCGGTCGACACCCTGCTGCTGCTGCTGGCGCCGATCGCCCCGCACATCGCCGAGGAGCTGTGGGAGCGGCGTGGCCACGGCTACTCGATCCACGACCAGGCATGGCCGGAGGCCGATCCGGAGCTGGCGGTGGCCGACACCATCGAGCTGCCGGTCCAGGTGGACGGCAGGCTGCGCGACCGGCTGGTGGTGCGGCGCGACACGCCGGCCGAGGAGATCGAGCGGCTGGCGCTGGCCTCGGAGCACGTGCAGCGCTACCTGGCCGGGCGCCCGCCGCGTCGCGTGGTCCAGATCCCGGGCAGGCTGGTCAACGTGGTGACGCCCGGGGACTAGCCCGGCCGGGCCGACGCTCCGCGCAAAGCGGACAGTAAGCGGCGGGTAAGCGGTCGTCGGCTAGGCTTCGCACCCTGCTTCCGGGACCCGGCGTCGAGTGCCCGGGCGCCGGGGTCCCGGACAGGCTTCGCTCCGACCTCCCTCGCCTCCCGGCCGTGGAGGCGCTTCGGCATGACCCTGACCCTTCGTGATCGCGTCGCGCTGGCGCTGACCGCCGGCGCGTTCCTGGCCGCGGCGGCGGCCGCCTGGGTGCTGCTGGCCGCTCCCTCGCCGGCGGGCGGCGTTGCGCTCACGTCGGTGACGCCGCTGGCGAGCGCGCCGGCATCAGTCCAGCCCTCGCGGGCCGGCGAGGAGCTGGTGGTGGACGTGCAGGGAGGCGTGGTCAATCCGGGCGTGGTGGTGCTGCCCGCGGGCGCGCGCGTGGCGGACGCGGTGGCGGCCGCCGGCGGCTTCTCCGACGAAGCGGACACGCTGGCCGCGGCCAGCGCCCTGAACCTGGCCGCGCCGCTGACGGACGGCTCGCAGGTGTACGTCCCGCTGATCGGCGTGGCGGCCGGCGGCCCGCCAGGGAGCGGCGGCGGCAATGGCGGCGCGTCCGGTGGCCTGGTGAACCTCAACACGGCCACGCCCGAGGAGCTGGACGCACTGCCCGGGATCGGTCCGGTGACGGTGCAGAGGATCGTGGCCGCGCGGGCCGAGCGGCCGTTCGCCACGCTCGAGGAGCTGGTGACGCGTGACGTGATGCACAACGGCCAGCTGGAGGAGATCCGCGATCTCGTGACGCTCTGACAGGTGTGGCGGCGGGCGAGCGCGTCCCATGGGGCGGGTCATCCTGCCGGCTGCGCTGGCCGGCGTCTGCCTGGGCATCCTCGGCACCGATGCCGGCTGGTTCCCGGCTGCCGCGGTACCCGGGGCGGCCGGGGTCCTGCTCCTGGCGCCGGCCCGCGCGTTCCGGTCGACCGTCGCGGTGGCGCTGGCGGCGGGCCTGTTGGGCTCCGCGCTCGGGGCCTGGCGGGCGCCGAGCGCCGTGCTGTCCACCGGGATGGACAGCGTGGCGGCCCGGGTCGGCGGGACGCGCTGGACGCTGACCGCCACGGTCACGGACGACCCACGCCCGCGCGGGGAGCGCCAGCAACTGGTGCTCGACCAGGTGCTGCTGGCGGGCGAGGACCAGCAGCCTGTTGCCGCGCGGGGCCGGGTGCTGCTGTGGCTGCCACGGGCGATGGCAGTGGGCGCCGGTGACCGGGTCACGGTCGAGAGCCGCCTCGAGGAGCCGGAGGACTTCGACGGCTTCGCCTACCGCGAGTACCTGGCGCGCCAGGGGATCGGCGCCATCGCGCGCGCCTTCGCCGCCGAGGTCCGGCCGTCCGCCGAGACCGGTCCGGCGGCGCTGCTGGCCGGCCTGCGACGGACGCTGCTGGCCGGCGTCAACGCGGTCGTCCCCGAGCCGGAGGCGGCGCTGGCCGCCGGCATCCTGCTGGGCGTGCGGGCCGGCATCGCGCCGCACGTGAGTGACGCCTTCTCGACTGCCGGCCTGACCCACGTGGTGGCCATCTCGGGGTGGAACATCGCCATCGTGGCGGCCCTGGCGGCCGCGGCCACTCGGCCGCTGACCCGGCTGCGCGGCGGACGCGGGCTGGCGCTGGCCGCCGCCGTCGGCGCGGTCGGCGGCTACGTCGTGCTGACCGGCGCATCGCCGTCAGTCGTGCGCGCGGCACTGATGGCGGCCGCCCTGGTGATGGCCCGCGTCGGCGGCTCGCGGGCGCACGCCATGTCGGCCCTGATGCTCGCCGCGCTGGCCATGCTGCTGGCGGCACCATCGGTCCTGTGGGACGTCGGCTTCCAGCTTTCGGCGCTGGCCACCGCCGGCCTGATCTGGTTCGGCGCCCGGCTGGAGCGGCGGCTGCG
>DASRYM010000016.1:0-11742 GCA_035687145.1 Candidatus Zixiibacteriota bacterium
GGCGGGTCGCTGTACGACGCGGCGTTCGGGCCGGGCGGCTACGGGGTGGGCTTCTGGAGCGAGCTCGGCGCCATCGGTGCCGTGGCCGACCAGGTGTACTTCGTGCTGGCCGCCGCGTCGCCGATCCTGGTGCTGCTCCTCGTGGTCCTGGTGCTGGCCGGGTTCGCGCGTGCCGCTCCCGGTGGGCTGCAGCGCATCGGCCTGGTGGTCGCCATCCTGTGGGCCCTGGGTCTCGTCGCGCTGTTCGTGGTGGTCGAGCTGCTCGGCGGGCTCGGCGGCGACCTGCTCGACCTGCTGCGCAACCTGTCGCCGGGCGGGATCATCTTCTTCCTCGCGTCGCTGATCGTGCTGATCGGCGGGCTGACCCGGCTGGGGAGGGCCTGATCGGCCATGGAGGATCGCTTCTGCCCCAACTGTGGCACCGAGGTCGATCAGGACGCCCGGTTCTGCCCGGCCTGCGGCCACGCGCTGGCCTTCGACGAGGGATCGCCGACCGAGCATGTCGCCGGAGTGGCGCCGCCCGCCCCGGACGAGGTCGAGATCCCGCCGGCACCGGCCTGGCCGGAGCCCGAGCCCGCCGACACGGTCGAGGCGGAGCCGGCACCTGAACCCGAGGCCGAACCCGAGGCAGCCTCCGAGGAGGCCGAGCCTGAACCGGCGCCGGAGCTTGAGCCGGCCTCCGAGCCCGATGCGGTGACCCGGTTCGCGGACGACCAGCCGACGCGACCCGCGGAACCGGCCGGCACGCAGCCGGAGCACCCGCTCGAGGCGGAGGAGGCGCCTGGGCCGTACGAGCCGGCGGCACCGGCGGCCTCCGCTCCGGACGAGCCGACGGGGTCCGTCGAGCCGGACTTCGAGGAGCGCCGGGCGATCCCGCCGCCGCCGCTGAGCCCCCTGGCCGGCACCACCCACGCGCCGCGCGGCGACGCCGCCCCGGACACCCGTCGCTGGCCGGCGGGTGTCCGGTCAGGGCCCGAGGGGGCGGGCCCGGGTGGACCGGCCACCGGCCAGGCTGGCGGCGTCCCGGGCGACCAGGCCACCACCGGATCGAGGGGCGCCGACCTCCCCTTCACCTGGCCCACCACCCTGGGAGGCTGGCTGATCGGCGCCGGAAGCCTGGTGGGCGCCATCCTTCTGATCCCACTCCTGGACGCGGTGCTCAACGTCCTGCTCTTCCTGGCGCTGCTCGGGGTGGCGGCCACCGTCTTCCTCGCCGACAGGATCCCGGACATCCCGCGGCTGCGGCTGATCACCCTGGCCATCGTGCTGGTCGCGCTGGGCGTGGCCCTGGACCGTGCGGCCTTCGTCGTGCGCGGGATCGAGTCGCTCTTCCTGGTGGCCATGCTGGCCGCCGCGGCCGGCGTGCTGCTGGTGGAGCTCGATCGCGACCGCCCGCTGCCGCCGCCCTCGCGTCCCGGCTTCGACGGCACCTGACACTCGCGTGAGCATCGCCCCGCCCCCGAGCCGCCACGGCCTGACCGACGAGGAGTACGGCCTGGTCGTTCAGGCGCTGGGCCGCGAGCCGAACGCGGTCGAGCTCGGCATGTTCGGCGCCATGTGGTCCGAGCACTGCGCCTACAAGCACTCGCGCCCGCTGCTCGGCCGGCTGCCCACAACCGGTGACCGGGTGCTGGTGGGGCCCGGTGAGAACGCCGGTGCGCTGGACATCGGCGACGGGCTGGCGGTGGTCTTCAAGGTCGAGTCGCACAACCACCCCAGCGCCGTGGAGCCCTACCAGGGGGCGGCCACCGGGGTCGGCGGCATCATCCGCGACGTCTTCACCATGGGTGCTCGCCCGATCGCCCTCCTCAACTCGCTGCGCTTCGGGCCGCTCGACCCGGAGGAGGACGCCTCCGGCCGGACCGATGGAGAGGCCGCCACCCGCAACCGCTACCTGATGGGCGGGGTGGTGGCCGGGATCGCCGGCTACGGGAACTGCATCGGCATCCCCGACGTGGGCGGCGAGATCGCCTTCGATGCCACCTACAGCGGCAACCCGCTGGTGAACGCCATGTGCGTGGGTTTGGCGCGCCACACCGACATCACCCTGGCCCGAGCGGCCGGCATCGGCAACAGCCTGCTGCTGGTGGGCGCGGCCACGGGACGGGACGGGATCCAGGGCGCCTCGTTCGCCTCCACCGCGCTGGGCGAGGACCGAGAGGAGCGCCGTCCGGCGGTGCAGGTCGGAAACCCGTTCCTGGAGAAGCTGCTGATGGAGGCCTGCCTGGAGCTGTCCGGGTCGGACGCGGTGGTGGCCATGCAGGATCTCGGGGCCGCCGGGCTGACGTGTGCCCTCGCCGAGCTGTCCGCCCGTGGCGGCTGCGGTGCCGAGGTGGAGCTCGACCTGGTCCCCACCCGGGAGCCGGGCATGACCGCCGAGGAGCTGCTGCTCTCAGAGTCGCAGGAGCGGATGCTGCTGGTGGTGCGCGCCGGCCGCGAGGACGAGGTGCGCGCCGTCTTCGCCCGCTACGAGCTGCCGGCGGTGGTCATCGGTCGCGTCATCGCCGAGCCGGTGGTTCGCGCCCACCTGCGCGGCGTGCCGGTCTGCCAGCTGCCCGGCCGGGCGCTGGCCGACGAGGCGCCGCGCTACGTTCGCCCCGGGGCGCCGCCCACCGACCTGGACGCTCGCCGCGCCGAGCGGCTGGACGACCTGGCCGCCGAGGCGCCATCGATCCCCACCCTGCTGGAGCTGCTGGCCTGCCCCAACGTGCGCAGCCGCAAGCCGGTGTGGCGCCGCTACGACCACATGAACGGCACCCGCACCCTGGTCGGCCCCGGGCAGGGAGACGCCGCCCTGCTGCGGGTGAAGGGCACGTCGCGGGCCCTGGCGCTGAGCCTGGACGGGCCGGGCCGGATCGGTGCGCTGGACCCGTGGCTGGCCGGGGCGGCCGCGGCGCTGGAGGCGGCGCTCAACGTGGCCTGCAGCGGGGCGCGGCCCATTGGCGTCACCAACTGCCTGAACTTCGGCTCACCGGAGACGCCGGAGGGCTACTGGCAGCTGAGCGAGGCGATCGATGGCCTGGCCGAGGCCTGCCGCCGGCTGGGCGTGCCGGTGGTGTCCGGCAACGTCAGCCTCTACAACGAGACGCCGGATGGACCGATCCTGCCCACCCCGGTGGTCGGCATGGTCGGCCTGCTGGAGGACCGTGCCGACGCGCTGCCCATGCGGTGGCGCGACGGCGACGAGCTGTGGCTGCTGGGCCAGCCGGCCGACGACCCGGACGCGCTGGCCGCCTCGGAGCTCGCCTGGCGGCGGGGCCGATTCGGCGGCCGGCCCCGGCTGGACGTACGCGCGGCCGCGCGCCTGGTCTGGCTCCTGGCCGACCTGGCCGAGGCCCGGATCCCGTCCGGCTCCCACGATCTGTCGGTTGGCGGGCTGGCCGTGGCCGCGGCGCGGATGGCCATCGCCTCGGGCGTGGGCGCCGACCTGCGCTTCCCTCCGACCGCCTGGCCGACGGCCGCCCTGTTCGGGGAGCGCGGCGGCCGGGTGCTGGTCGCGGTCGGGCCGGATCGCGCTGGGGCCCTGGAGCGTGCCGCCGCCGGCGCGGGCGTGGCCGCCGTTCGGCTGGGCGTGGCCGGCGGCAGCGACCTGCGGCTGAGGGTGGGAACTGACGGGTTGCGGGCCGGCCTGGACGAGCTGGAGCGGGCCTGGACGACGCTTTTCTAGCGGCTCCGGTCGCTGCGGTCCTCGGGGTTGGCAGGCGTATCCGGTCCGTCCTCCAGGCCCATGGCGGCCAAAATCGGATCGGCGGGCGTGCGCACCCGGGCGCGGCGGATCGTCCGCTCGGCGAGGCGCGCAATGAGCTGCTCCTCGATCGCCGCAGCCGCAGCGGCGCGCTGCTCAGCAGCCTCACGCCGGCGGCGGACGAACCACATCAGGCCCAGCAGCGCAACGGCGGCCGCGGTCGCCAGCCCGGTGCCAAGCACGATCCAGGTCAGCGCCTGCTCCCGTTCGACGGGCGAGGCATCGGCCCCAGGCTGAGAGCCGTGGCCCGGATCGGCCGGCATGGCGTCCGCGGTCGGGCCGCCTGTCGCGCTGCCCGCCGGCGCCGGCGCTGGTGACGCGCTGGCCGCCGGGCTGACGCCCGCGATCTGCTGCGGTCCGTCCTCACCTCCATCCGCGCCGCTGGTCCCGCCGCTGCCGCCCGAGCCGGACCCGGTGCCGTCGACGGGACCGGTGGACGGATCGGCCGAGGGCGCCGCGGGCGCGGGCTCGAGGGTCGCCGCGGGTGGCTCGACGGGCTCATCGGACGGCGCCAGGGCGGGGTTCGTCGCGACCGGCGGCGCCGGCTCGTCGCCCGGGGCCGGGGACGTGGAGGCGCCCGCCACCGTCACGGTTCCGCCGGAGATTGTCGGCCGCGGTCCGTGCTCGGCGCTGGCGGCGAAGCGCACCTCCCACGTCCCGGGCGGCAGGGTGGCGCTGCCGGTCCAAATGCCGTCGGTGTCGGTGCCGGCCACCAGGTGCAGCGAGAAGGTCATCCCGGCCGCCGTGGCGGTCACCTCGGTCGCTGGGTTGCCTCCCGTGGAGACGTAGCGGACGCTGAAGACGAACGTGGTCGAGGCGTCGCCCTCGAGCGGGGCCACAACCGCCAGCTGGAGCTGGTTCGGCGGAGCGGCGAGCACCGGAAGCGGCGCCACGGTGAGCGCCGCCGTGATCGCCAGCAGGGTGAGGAGCAGCGGCCGCGGATTCACCCGCTCGCCTCCTTGACCGGTCGAGGCCGCGGTGTGTCATCCGCGCGCTCCGACCGGCGTCGCCGGCCGCGTCCGGCAGGTGTCGGAGCCGAGGTGTGGTGCAGGTGGCCGCGCGCGGCCGGTAACGGGATGCCGGACAGGACCGCCGCCGCCGCGTGCGGGTCGATCTCTTCCAGCCCGCCGCGTGCCCGCTGGTGCAGGCGATAGACCTCCTCCAGGCCGTCGGGCGGGACCCCGTCGGCGTAGATCGCGCAGAAGACCTCGACCACGTCCGGGTCGAACTGGGTGCCCGCGTTGCCGCGCAGCTCCTCGAGGGCGGCCTCGTGGGAGAGCGCCTGCTTGTACGGGCGGTCGTGGATCATGGCGTGGTAAGCATCGGCCACCGCCACGATCCGGGCGCCGATCGGGATCTCGTTGCCGCGCAGCCCGTGCGGGTAGCCGCCCCCGTTGTAGTGCTCGTGGTGGTGCAGGACGACCGGAATGGCCTCGCGCAGCGACGAGGCCTGCTCCAGGATCACCTGGCCGATGCGCGGGTGCTCGCCGATGGTCTGCCACTCGTGATCGGTCAGCGTGGTCGGCTTGTCCAGGATGGCGGGCGGGACGGCCAGCTTGCCCAGGTCGTGGAGCAGGCTGGCGATGCGGATCCGCTCGATCTCCTCCTCGGGCAGTCCCAGCTGCAGCGCGATGCCGGTCGCCAGCGCGGCGATCATGTCCGACGGCCGCCCGCGATGGTGCGGCTGCGGGGCCAGGACCGATGCCAGCGCCTCGGTGGCCGTGTCGGATGCCCAGCGGCCGATGGCGGTCGCCGCCGCGCGGTGCTCGGGCGAGATCGGCGCGCGGCGCACCGGCGCGTTCTCGTCGACGGCGCGGTACCGGTAGGTGCGGTTGCGCCCCAGTGACTTGGCGGCGTACATGGCCGCATCGGCCCGGTCGACCAGGGAGTCCACCTGGAGCTGTGAGCCGACGTCGCCGGCGATCCCGATGCTGATGGTGACCTGCAGCCGCTGGTTGCCGGCGATGACCAGGGGCTGAGCCATGACCAGGGCGCGCAGCTTCTCGGCCAGGACCACCGCCTCGTCCGGCGAGGTCTCGGGAAGGATGAGCATGAACTCCTCGCCGCCGTAGCGGCCGAACAGGTCGGAGGCGCGGATGTTGCTCGACACCAGCGCGGCAACCTGGCGCAGGACCGCGTCGCCGGAGTTGTGCCCGTAGGTGTCGTTGATGGGCTTGAAGCGGTCGATGTCGATGAAGGCCACCGACAGCCACTTGTGGTGGCGGGCCGCCCGCTCGACCTCGGCCACCAGGGAGGTGAGCAGCGTCTCGCGGTTGGCGACGCCGGTCAGCCGGTCGTGGCTGGCCCGGGCCTCGATCTGCAGGAAGGCGCCGGCCGCCGCGTTGAAGGCTCGCGCCAGGCGTCGTTCGGCAGGGATGCCGGTCTCGCGCAGCAGAACGGGCACGTCGGCCTCCAGGGTCTCCTCCAGAGCGCGCGCGATGCGGTTCAGCCGCCAGCCCACGTAGCTCCAGGCGAAGAGCGCCATGGAGGTCATGCCCGCCACCACCGCGCTGCCGCCCAGGAGGAGGTGCGCGGTCCGCTCCCGATGGTCGTCCGCCTGGGCGACGAGCGCCACCCCGACCGTCAGGAACAGGGCGAGGGCGGGCGGGGCCAGGAAGGCCAGAAGGCGCGCAAGACGGAGCATGCAACCTCCCGAGACGCGGTGACGACGCCGTGGAAATCGGCTGGGCGCAGCATGCAGCCGCGCCCGCCGACCTTCCATGGCCCGATGGTCACGCGTTGACGGATGGCACAGCGCCGGGCGGCGCTTTCGGCGGCGTGTGCGGTGCGGTGCAGTACCCCGGCGGTACCAGCGTTCGCCGGGCGGCCGGCGGGTGGTCGCGGCCCTCAGGGCCGGTTCCCAGCGGCTATGATCGGTCCGTGCCTCGCCGCCGCGCCAGCTGATCGGAATGTCAGCCGCCTACCAGCCACACGGACCGCGCGAGGAGTGTGGCGTGGTCGGCATCTTCGCCCCCGGCCACCCGGTGGCCCGCCTCGCCTACGTGGGGCTCCACGCGCTGCAGCACCGCGGCCAGGAGTCGGCCGGGATCGCCACCAGCGACGGCACGCGCCTGGTGCTGCACAAGCGCCTCGGCCTGGTGAGCCAGGTCTTCGACGAGGAGACCCTGGGGCGCCTGGACCGCGGCGATGTCGACGGGGAGGCGGGGCCGGCGTCGATCGCCATCGGGCACACTCGCTACTCCACCACCGGCAGCAACTCGCTGCCCAACGTCCAGCCGGTGTACGCCGGCAGCGACCTCGGCGAGCTGATGCTCGGCCACAACGGCAACCTGACCAACGCCCACTGGCTGCGCGACGAGTTGACCGAGCAGGGCGTCGAGTTCGTCACCGCCTCGGACACCGAGGTGCTGGCCAGGCTGATCGCCCACGCCCCGGGGCGGACGTGGGCGCACCGGGTGGAGCACGCCTTCCGGCGCGCGACCGGCGCCTACACCTTCACCATGCTGACCGATACCGCCCTGGTGGCGGCGCGCGACGTCCACGGCTTCCGGCCGCTGGCCCTCGGCCGGCTGCCGGCCGGCGCCGGGGCGGCGGCCGGCTGGGCGGTGGCCTCGGAGAGCGCGGCGCTGGACGCCATGGGCGCGACCTTCGTCCGCGAGGTGGAGCCCGGGGAGATCCTGACCATCGACGCGGCCGGCGTGCACGCGCACCGTCCGCCGCGGAACGGGATCCCGGAGCGGCTGTGCGTCTTCGAGTTCGTCTACCTGGCCCGGCCCGACTCGGTCATCGGCGGCCGGCTGCTGTACGAGGCGCGCCTGGAGATGGGCCGCCGGCTGGCGATCGAGCACCCGGCCGAGGCGGACGTGGTGATCCCGGTGCCGGACAGCTCCATCCCGGCGGCCATCGGCTACGCCGAGCAGGCGGGGCTGCCCTACCGCGAGGGGCTCATCAAGAACCGATACGTGGGGCGCACCTTCATCCAGCCGGTGCAGCGCTCGCGCGAGGCGTCGGTGCGGCTGAAGTTCAACCCGTTGCCCGAGGTGCTGGCCGGCAAGCGGGTGGTGGTGGTGGACGACTCGATCGTGCGCGGCACCACCACCGGCCCCATCGTCTCCATGCTGCGTCGAGCCGGGGCGCGGGAGGTGCACGTCCGCATCCACTCGCCGCAGATGCGCCACCCGTGCTACATGGGCGTCGACACCGGACGGCGCAGCGAGCTGATAGCGGCCACGCACTCGGTCGACGAGATCCGGCGCGCCATCGGCGCCGACTCGCTTGGCTACCTGTCGAAGGAGGGCCTGCTGGAGGCCATCGGCCGCGAGCGCGACGGCCAGCGGCGGCACTGCACGGCCTGCTTCGACGGCAGCTACCCGGTGGACGTGCCGCTGGACGTGGACAAGTTCGCGCTGGAGCGCGGCTAGGAGGCGGCATGCGGCGGCGGTACCGCGACGCGGGCGTGGACCTTGACGAGGCGCGCCGGGCGGTGGAGCTCATCGGTCGCGCGGCGGCCTCGACGGCCACGCCCTCGGTGCTGGGCGGGATCGGCGGCTTTGGCAGCCTGTTCCGCTTCGATCCGGCGCCGTACCCCGAGCCGGTGCTGGTGGCGTCGACCGACAGCGTCGGAACCAAGCTCAAGGTGGCCGTCGCCCTGGGCCGCCATGACACGATCGGCGTGGACGTCGTCAACCACTGCATCAACGACATCGCCGTCCAGGGCGCTGACCCGCTCTTCTTCCTGGACTACATCGGCATCGGCAGGCTGCGCGCCGAGGTGGTGGAGGAGATCGTGGCCGGGGTGGCGGCTGCCTGCGCCGCCGCCGGCGTGGCGCTGGTGGGCGGCGAGACGGCCGAGATGCCGGACCTCTACGCCGGCGACGACTACGACCTGGCCGGCTTCATCGTGGGCGTGGTGGCGCGGCGCGACGTCATCGACGGGCGGAACGTGCGCGCCGGCGACGCGGTGCTGGGGCTGCCGTCCTCCGGCCTGCACACCAACGGCTACTCGCTGGCCCGGCAAATCCTGCCGCCGCACGAGTGGGATCGCACGGCGCCGGGGCTGAAGCGCACCATCGGCGAGGAGCTGCTGGAGCCACATCGGTCCTACCTGGACGAGATCCGCGCCCTGCGCCGCGCCCTGCGCCGGGCCGGCAGCGACATCCTGGCCCTGGCCCACCTGACCGGCGGCGGCTGGGTGGACAACATCCCGCGCACCCTGCCGGACGCGCTCGGGGTGGAGGTCCAGTCCGGGTCGTGGCGGGTGCCGCCCATCTTCAGCCTCATCCAGCAGCGCGGCGACGTGCCGGACGAGGAGATGGTGCGGACCTTCAACCTGGGCATCGGCCTGACGGTGGTGGTCCGGCCGGAGATGATGGCCACCGTGCAGGCCGCGGTGCCGGAGGCGGTGCGGGTGGGCACGGTGGTGCCGGTCACCGAGGGGCGGCCGCGGGTGGCCTTCGTCTAGGGCCGATGCGGATCGGCTTCCTGGTCTCCGGCCGCGGCTCCAACCTGGAGGCGGTGCTGGGCGCCGTCGCCGATGGGCGGTTGCCCGGCGTGGAGCCGGTGATCGTCATCTCCAACCGGCCGCGGGTGCGGGCCTGCGAGGTGGCCGCGCGCTACGGAGTGCCCCTGCAGGTGCTGCCGCTGGCCGGCTTCGCCGATGCCGACCAGCGGGATGCCGCCATCGGGCGCCTGCTGACCGAATCCGGCGTGGATCTTGCGTTGCTGGCCGGCTATGACCAGCTGCTGCGCGCGCCGTTCTTCGCCGCCTTCGGTGGTCGGGCGGTGAACATCCACCCCAGCCTGCTGCCGCGGCACGGGGGGAAGGGGATGATGGGCCTCGCGGTGCACGCGGCGGTGCTGGCCGCCGGCGATCGCGAGACCGGCGTCACCATCCACGACGTCACGCCGGAGCTGGACGCCGGGCCGCCCATCGCCGTCAGCCGGGTCGCGGTCCTGCCGGAAGACAGCGTCGAGAGCCTGGCGGCGCGGGTGCTGGCCGAGGAGCACCGCCTGCTGGTGACAACCCTGGCACGCCTGGCGTCCGAGAAGGACGGCGGCGGGTCATCTGCTAGCATGGCCGCGCTGCCCAGCACGCGACGCCTGGTCGCCGCCGAACAGAGGATTCCTCCCCATGCCTGACGGCCTGCCGGATCCGGGACAGATCTGGAACGACTTCATCAACAACCCCATCGTGGTGCTGGCCTTCCAGCTCATCGTCATCTACGTGGTGATGCTCTGGCTGGGGACCGCCTACTGGGCATTCCGCGACATGCAGGCACGTACCGAGAACCCGATCCTGCCCTATTTCAGCGCGGCGCTCATCATCTTCTTCACCCCGCTGCTCTTCGTCTTCGCGGTGGTGCTGTACCTGATCGTGCGCCCGCGCGAGACGCTGGCCGAGGTGTACGAGCGCTCGCTGGCCGAGGAGTCGCTGCTGGCCGAGGTGGAGAAGAACCAGCTCTGCCCGGTGTGCCGCGACCGGGTCCAGGCCGATTGGCTGGTGTGCCCCAACTGCCGCACCCGCCTGCACCGCGTCTGCCCGTCGTGCAACCGCCTGGCCCAGCCGGAGTGGCCGCTGTGCGCGTACTGCGGCCACGAGTTCCAGCGCGCCCCGACCACCCGTCCGGTGGCTCGTCCCACCGACGTGCCGACCCAGCCGACCGTCAGCATCACCTCGGGGCGCGCCGAGCGGCAGCCGGAGCCAGGCGGCCTGCGACGACCGGCCTCCAGCTGATCACGCTCCGCGGTGGACGACCTGCCCGGCTCGGGCGCTGACCGAGCCGAGCCGACCGGAGCCGCCCCGCCGAGCCCGATTCCGCCGGGCACGCCTCAGCCTGCCGAAACGCCACCAGCGCCGACCTACCGGTGGCTCTGGCTCCTCTCCATCCTGCTCATCGTCGGCGGCCTGCTGACGGTCGGCGGCGTGCTGGGCACCGGGGCCACCCTGGTGCCGGGCGGCCCGTCCGAGCCGGAGATCGACCGCCTGCGCGGGCTGCTGCTGCTGAGTGGCGCCGTGGCGCTGATCGGGGGCCTGCTGGTCAACGCCGTGCGCTCCATCGTCGTGCGGCGCCGGCTGCCCGAGCGCCGCTATCGCGGTCCCTCGATCGTGGTCATGTCCCTGCTGGCGGCCATCCTGGCCACCGGGCTGTCGCTGCTGGCCGGCGACGACCTGCTGGCCCTTGCCGGCGGTGACTCGCCCAGCGTGGCCGGCTCGCTGCTGCTGCTGACCGTGACGCAGGTCGTCCTGCTGGTGATCTCCGGAGTCTTCGTCTTCCTGCCGCGGGCGCTGGCCGGGGCGCGCTTCCTGCCGGAGCGCGGCGCGCTGCGCGGCGTGGTGGTCGCGCTGGTGTTGGCCGCTCCCGCCTGGCTGGCCGCGGAGCTGGTCGGCGTGCTGGTCAACCTCCTCCTCTATGCGCTGGGCATGGAGTTCGAACCCGGCGTGGTGGAGGCGGCCATCGACAACGTCCATCCCCTGGTGCTGGCGGTCGCCCTGGTGGTGGTCGCCCCGGTCGCCGAAGAGGTCTTCTTCCGGGGGGTGGTCTACAACGCCTGGGAGCGCGAGTACGGGAGCCGCCGGGCGCTGGCCGGGTCGGCCCTGCTGTTCGCCCTGATCCACGGCTCGATCTTCGTCTTCGTCCCGATCGCGCTGCTCGGCCTGCTGCTGGCGCGCCTCTACCAGCAGACTCGCTCGCTGCCGGCGGTCATCGCCCTGCATGCCGGCTTCAACGCCATCAGCCTTGGCCTGGGCCTCCTGGTCCGCTACGACATCATTCAGGTGCCCGTCCCCACCTGACTTGTGCGGCCGCTAAGCAACCGGTAAGCGGCCGCTAAGTGCCCTTCGGCTAGGCTCGGGGCATGGCCTCCAGCCCGATCTCGCTGGCTCGCGCGCGACGGTCACCCCGGCGCGCTGCGCCGTGGACCGCGGACGTCATCGGCGACCTGGCCGATGCCGACCTGGTGACCCTGCTGCTCGGCCCGGGGACGGACGGCACGCGTCTGCTCGAGGAGGCGGGCGGCCTGGTCGGGCTGGTGCGCCC
>DASRYM010000017.1:0-20626 GCA_035687145.1 Candidatus Zixiibacteriota bacterium
CCCGCCTGGCCCACCGCGGCGGGCCGCCGGCGACGCCAGCGGCCGTGGCCCGCACCGTGGTCGAGGCGCTGCGCACCCACCTGGCCATCCCCCGCGCGGCGGTCTACCTGGCGCGTGACGGCTCGGACGGCGCCATGCACCTGGAGGCGCACGCCGGCTACCCCGCGCCGCCGCCACCGACCCTCGACCCGGCCACCGCCGAGCACCACGACGGCGCGGTCACCGACGGCCGGCCGCAGCGGCGCCACCTGTTGCTGCGCGCCGGCAACGAGCGCCTGGGCGTGCTGGTGCTCGAGGACGAGGCCGATGGCCCGCTGTCACGGGTGCGGCCAGGCTTCCTGCGCACCGTGGCCACCGCCGCGGCGGCCGACCTGCAGACCGCGCGGGTCATCGCCCGCGCCCGTCGCGAGGTGGCGCGCGCCCGCGCCCTGCGGCAGGTGACCCGAGAGCTGACCGGCAAGCTGGACCTCAACGCCGTCCTCGACGAGATCGTCGAGCGCACCCAGACGCTGTTCGAGGCCGACAAGGTCGGCCTGTGGCTGCTTGACGACGGCGAGCGCCCGTTCCGGGTCGCCGCCGCGCGCGGGCTGGGCGAGGCGTTCCTCTCCCGCGTGCGGGAGCTGACCCTGGCCACCCCGGCCATCGGCGTGCGCGCCGTCCGTGAGCGACGGACCTTCGTGCTGCGCCACGCCGACCGCCGCCCCGGCATCGGCTCCATGCAGGAGGCCTACCGGGCCGAGGGGATCCGCACCGCCTGCCTGGTGCCGCTGGTCAGCCTCGAGCGGTCGCTGGGCGTCATCGCCCTGTACCACACCCGGGACCGGGACTGGCCGGACGACGAGGTCAGCCTGGCGCAGGCCTTCGCCAACCAGGCGGTGGTGGCCATCAGCAACGCGCGGCTCTATCGTTCCGTGGCCGACCAGGCGGCGCGCATGCGCTCCATCCAGGACCTGTCGGCGCGGCTCAATCGCCTGACCGACGTGCAGGCCATCGCCGACGCCATCGTGGCCGAGGCCAGCACGCTGGCCGCGTACCACGACATCCGGGTCTACACCGTCGACTGGGAGCGCGGGATGTGCGAGCCCGTGGCCTTCACCGATCGGCTGCTGGGCGAGGGCGACTTCCGCGAGGCGCTGCGGGTGCCCATCGGTGAGGGCTCCTTCACCGGGTGGGTGGCCGAGCACGGCGAGCCGATCCTGGCCAACGACGCGCTGAACGACCCACGCGGCCTGACCATCGTGGGGACCGATGACATCGAGGAGTCGATGCTGGTTGTCCCCATGCTCTTCGAGGGGCGCTCGGTGGGCGTCATCGCCCTGTCGAAGCTGGGCCGCGACCAGTTCACCGACGACGACCTGCAGACGATGACCATCTTCGCCGGCTACGCCGCACAGGCGGTGGCCAACGCGGCCGCCTACGAGCGCCTCGAGCTGCAGTCGGCGGAGCTCGCCCGCCAGCTGCAGTCACAACGCCGCCTGCTGGAGATCAACGAGCGGCTCCTCTCGACGCTGGACCAGGCGGACGTGCTGGAGACGATCGCCGACGGCCTCCGGGCGGTGGTCGACTACGACAACCTGTCGATCTACCGTGCGGACGAGGTGAACCGGGTCCTGGTGCCGGTGCTCACCCGCGAGCGCCACGCCGAGGAGGTGGCCAGGTACGTGGTGCCCTTCGGCGGGGGCCTGATGGGGTGGGCCCTGGAGCACAACGAGCCGGTGCTGGCCAACGACGCGCTCAACGACCCGCGGGCGATGCAGGTCCCCGGCACCCCGGCGGATCCCGAGGCCCTGGTGGTGGTGCCGCTGGTGGCCGAGGGCGAGGTCATCGGCTGCCTGAACATCTCGCGGGTGGGGGGCGAGGAGGTGCACTTCAGCGAGGCCGACTTCGAGCTGGTCAAGCTGTTCGCCGGCCAGGCCTCGATCGCCCTGCGCAACGCCGAGACCCACCACGCCGTCAGCCTGCGGGCCGATACCGACGCCCTCACCGGCCTGGGCAACCATGGGGCCTTCCAGCGGGCGCTGGCCGATGTCCTGGGCCAGCCGGAGGGCACCGAGCTGAAGCGCGGCCGGCGCGGACGGGCGATGACCCACGGACGGGCAACCACGCCGGCCGAGCCGATTGCCCTGCTGATGATGGATCTCGACAACTTCAAGGCCTACAACGACCGGCTCGGGCACCCGGCCGGGGATGCGCTGCTCCACGCCGTCGGCACCGCCATCTACGGCGCGGCGCGCACCGACGACCGCGTCTTCCGCTACGGCGGTGACGAGTTCGCGCTGATCCTGCACGGAGCCGATGCCGATGCCGCGGCGGCGGTCGCCGAGCGGGTGCGTCGCGCCGTCGCGCGGCTGACCGCCGACGAGCCGACGCCGGTGACCATCACCATCGGCGTGGCCGCCTACCCGGCCGATGCCACGGTCAAGAACGACCTGATCGCCGCGGCCGACACCGCGCTGTACTGGGGCAAGCAGGCCGGGGACGGCCGCGTGGTGCGGGCCGACGAGGTGCCACGCGAGATCCGCGACCTGCGCGCCACGCTCGACGAGCTGGCCCGTTCCGCCCTCCGCCACTCGACTGACGCGGCCCACGTCGAGGGCCTGGTCGAGGCGGCCCGCCGCACGGCGGAGACCGCGGGCCGGGGCGAGGACTCGATGCGCGACGCCCTGCTGGCCGTGGCCCGCTCCCTGGACGCCCGCGACCCGGCGACCGTCGGCCACGGCGACCGGGTCGGGCACCTGGCGAGGCGGATCGCCGAGCAGCTCGGCTGCGACGGTCACACCGTCAGCACCATCGAGCTGGCCGCCCGCCTCCACGGCCTGGAGCTGGCCGGCGCCGAGGAGCTCGAGTCGGTCGCATCGCTCAAGGCGGTTGGCCAGCTGGTGCGCTGGCAGCGCGCCGGGTCGACCGACCGGAGGCTGCCCCTGGAGGCCCAGATCGTGGCCGTGGCCAACGCCTACGACACGCTGCTCACCATGGGTGGCGGTCGGCGTCCCAACCGGCAGGCGGCGCTGGAGGAGATCCGGCGCGGGATCGGGCCGCGCTACGGTCCCGAGGTGGTCGTCGCCCTGGCCGAGGTGGTCGGCGCGCGCCGGCCGGCCCGACCGCGGCGGCGGCGACGCGGCGACCTGGCGGACGACGAGCAGGGAGCCGCCTGAGCCGTCGTTCCCCTGCCCCTGGGCGGCCGGCGGGCGGCGGGCCGGTGCTATGATCGCCGCTCCGATGCCGATCCCCGACCTGGCTGGCGCACGCCCGTCGGCCCGAATCCTGGCTGGCATGGCGGTGGCCATCGCGGTGCTGCTCACCGCCTGCTCCAGCACCGAGAGCCCGTCGCTTCCATCCTCCATCCGGCCCTCGGCATCGTCCGCGCCGACCGCCACCCCCGGTCCCACGCCGACCCCGGCCCCCACCCCGCCGCCGACGCCGACCTACACCAACCCACCCGACCCGGAGCTGCAGTCTCTCTTCCCCGACCAGGTGGCCGGGGCCACGCTGACCGTGCCGGACCCGAGCGAGTTCGCCATGACCCCCGGCGACTTCGGGGAAGCCTACGGCGAGCTGGGGCTCCGCTTCCGGGCCCTGCAGGTGGCCTACGTCCCGCGGCCGCGGTCGCTGGCCGTCTACGTGGCGCGGGTCGAGGGCGGTGGCGTGGAAACCCGGGACCTGGAGCCCTACCTGGCCACCGCGGGGCAGTACGTGGGCATCGCCGGCCTGGTCCGTGAGGCGTGGGAGCTGCAGACCATCGACGGGCGCCTGGTCTGGGTCCGCCCCGAGGACAACGCCACGGCCGCCGGGACCATGATCTACACCTGGGCGGCGGACGACCTGGTGTTCCTCATGATCGGGACCGATGACGAGCTGAACCGCGCGCTCTTCGCCGCCCTCCCCGGGGAGGCGGCGCCGACCCCGAGGCCGTCGCCCACCCGGCCCGCGGCCAGCGGCAGCGGCCGTTCGTCGGCGAGCCCCGCTCCCTCGGCGTCAGCAGCTCCCTCCTGAGAGCGTCTCGTGGCCCGGCCGCGGGGCGAGTACCATCGGCGCCGATGCTGAGCCGGATCGCCTACGGCGTCTCCATCCTGGGCACCGCGGCCACCGTGGTGCTGCGCTTCATCGGCGCGGACGACACGCTCACCTTCGGCATCAGCGCCCTGACCATCCTGGGGCTGGCCTACACCCTGGGCCACGCCACCGAGCAGCTGGGGCTGGCCGCCGGGCCGCGCATCGGCGGCATCATGAACGCCACCGTCGGGAACGTGGGCGAGATCATCATCGCCTCCTTCCTGATCCTGGACGACAAGATCGAGATCGTCCACGCCTCGATCACCGGCTCGATCGTCGGCAACCTGCTCCTGGTGCTCGGCGCCTCCCTGCTGGCCGGTGGCCTGCGCAACGGGATCCAGCACTACGACGCCCAGACCACCGGGATGAACGCCGCGTCGCTGATCCTGGCCACCATCGGGCTCATCGTGCCGGCCACCTTCGCCTTCCTGGTGGGCGGCAGCGAGGGCACCGGACCCGGCGATCCGCAGTTCTTCCAGATCGAGGCCCTGACCGTGGGCGTGGCGATCCTCCTGCTGGTGACCTACGGTGCGCAGGTCTGGTTCTTCCTCACCTCGCCCGAGTCGCCGACCAGCGGCCACGTGCCGGAGGAGGCCCCGAGCTGGGGCTGGCGGCGGTCACTGGCCGTGCTGCTGGCATCCGCCGCGGCGCTCACCTTCGCCAGCGAGGTGCTGGTCCACACCCTGGAGCCGGCGGTCGCCAGCCTGGGGATCAGCGAGTTCTTCATCGGCATCATCCTCATCCCGCTGATCGGCAACCTGGCCGAGCACGTGGTCGGCATCACGCTGGCCTACAAGAACAAGATGGACTTCAGCCTCATCACCTCGCTGGGCTCGGCGACCCAGATCGCGTTGTTCGCCGTGCCGGTGCTGGTCTTCTTCGGGCTGATCGTGGGCAACCCGGTGACCCTGGTCTTCAGCCCGCTGGAGGTGGTGGCGGTGGCGACCGGGGTGATCATCGCCAGCTACATCGCGCTGGACGGCAAGTCCAACTGGGTGGAGGGGCTCCAGCTGTGCAGCGTGTACCTGATCCTGGCCGTCGCCTTCTTCTTCCTGACCCCGTAGCGGGCCGGTGCCGGCGCCGAAGCGTCGTACTTCACGCCAGGTGCACAGTGAGCGGCGGTCTGGGCCGTCGAAGGCACGCAACGCACAGGTGGCGTGAATCGCGACCGTTCGCGGGCCCCATGGCGGCGGGAATGGTCACTCCACGTGCATTGAGACGCTCGGCCGCGAGACGCTCGGCCGGCATCCCCGCTCCCGCCGGGCCCGGTGCCGGCATCGGTCTATCATCGGGCGCCTATGGACACACCCCTCGAGGCCTGGCCGGGGGCCGACGATGGCCAGGGCCGGGACGACCGATGGGCGCGCAAGCGGGACCGGCTGGCGCGCCTGCTGCACGTGGCGTCCATCCTCTACTCCCGCGGGTCGGGCGAGTCCGGGGTCGCGGTGGCCGACATCGCCGAGCTGACCGGCATGACCACCCGCACCGTGTACCGCGACATCCGCGCCCTGGAGGACGAGCTGGGGATGCCGATCTTCCAGGCGGGGCGCGGCCGGTACGGGATCGAGCGCAAGTACTTCCTGCCGCCGCTGCACCTGTCGGTGCCCGAGGCGGTGGTGCTCTTCCTGGCCTCGCGCCTGATCGCCCGCTGGTCGGATGAGTACGACCAGGCCGTGATCAGCGCCTTCACCAAGCTGGCCGACCTCCTGCCCCAGCCGATCGCCCGGCACGTGGCGGCCACCATGCTGCGCGTGGGGCGGGCCGATCCGAACGAGAAGTTCACCCGCCAGTTCTCCCAGGTGGCGCAGGCCTGGGCCGATGGGCGGGTCATCGAGTTCGACTACGAGCCGCCCGGCGGCGGCGAGCAGCGGCACGCGCGGGTGCGCCCCTACTTCCTCGAGCCCGATGCCGCCGGGCGCAGCGTGTACCTCATCGGCTTCGACGAGACGGTCAACGCCATGCGCACCTACAAGGTGGAGCGCATCCGCTCGTCGATCCTGACCGCGGACCGCTACGAGATCCCCGAGGACTTCGACCCGGACGCCTGGCTGGCCCATTCATGGGGAATCTGGTCCTCGGACGGAACGAACGTGGTCGACGTGGTGCTGCGCTTCGACCCGTCGGTGGCGCACCGCGTCCGCGAGTCGGTATGGCACCGCTCCCAGCGCCTGACCGATCTGCCGGACGGCGGTGTGGAGATGCGGCTGTCGGTGGCCGGCATCGTGGAGATCAGGCCCTGGATCCTGACCTGGGGCGACGCCGTGGAGGTGCTCGAGCCGCCCGAGCTGCGCGAGGTGGTGGCCACGACCGTGCGGCGCGCCGCCCAGCGCTACGGGGCCTGAGGCCCGCCATGCCGGTCGGCCTCGAGCTGGAGCTCAAGCTGCAGGCCGATGGCGCGGAGCCGCTCCGGGCGCTGGCCGGAGCCGAGCGCCTGGGTCCGGCGACGCTCGACCCGCCCGGAGCGGTGGACGAGGTGGACCGCTACCTGGATGACGCGTCCGGGAGCCTGGCCCGCGCCCGCTGGGCCTGCCGGCTGCGGGTCCGGGATGGCCGCACGCTGGTCTCGCTGAAGGGCCCGGCGCAGCAACGGCCGGGGGACGCGGCCCACCGCCGCCCGGAGCTGGAGGGGCCGGCGACATCGGATTCCGACCCGTCCGCCTGGCCGCCGTCCGAGGCTCGGCAGCTGCTGCTACGGATGGTCGCGCCGGGCTCGCTGCGCGAGCGGGTCCGGCTGGAGCAGCGCCGCGTCGAACGCGTGGCGCGCCTGGACGGGCGCCGGATCGGGATGCTGTCGCTGGACACCGTGGAGGTCGTGCACGGCGATCACCGGCTCGGGACGCTGCACATCGTCGAGCTGGAGCTGGACCCCGGCCAGCCGCAGGCGGTGGTCGACACGCTGGCTGCCGCGCTGCGCTCCCGTCCCGGGCTCCGCCCGGACCCGCTCTCCAAGCTGGAGCATGCGCTCGGCATGCTCCGGCCCGATGCTGCCGCTACTCCCCCAGCGGGAGGCGGAGGATGAGGGCCAGGGTCGGGCGGTCGCGCGGCTCGCGGGCAACGATCGGGGCGCGCAGCCAGGCCGCCCCGGCCGGGCCGGCGCGGTAGCGGGCGGAGAGCAGCCGCGCCGAGAGGCCGTCGATCCCCAGCGTGGAGAGCGCCTCCGCCACCAGTGTCCCGTCCCCGACGTAGCCGCGTCCCACGGTGATGCGGTCCGAGGCGGGCAGGATGGCCTCCAGCCAGCGGCGTCGCACGGCGAAGGCGCGGCGGGTCACCGGCTGGCCGCCGGCCCACAGCAGGTCGCAGGCCACGTAGGCCGGGGAGCCGCCGCGGCCGCGCCCGTCCAGGCGCTCGCGGAGCAGGGCGGCATCGGGGCGGCCGGCGTCGTCCAGGACCAGCAGCGTGCCGTCCAGCACCACCCCGTCCTCCAGCAGCTGGTCGTTCAGGGCGGTCAGCTCCGGGACGGCGGCCAGGGCATCGGTCAGGCCGGCGACCTGCAGGCGCAGGCTGCCGCGCTCGGCGAAGGCCAGGGCCCGGACGCCGGGCCACCACGGCTCGAAGAGGTAGCCCTCGTCGTCGAACGGGGCGTCGATCGGGGTGGCCTCCATGGGGACCACCCGGTCGGGAAGCCGGCGGCGAAAGGAGTCGTCGCCGGGCGGGACGGGGAGCGGGAGCTGCTCGGCCGGCACCTCGTCCGCGTCAGGCGGTCTTGCGGCGACGCGCCGGGACCTCCTCCGCCTCCTTGTCCACCTTGCGGCCGCGCGCCGATGCCGTCGCCTTCCTGCCTGGCGCCGCCTTCTTGCTCGGTGCCGCCTTCGTGCCGGAGGTGGCCTTCGAGCGGGAGCCGGCCTTCCTGCCGTCGCCCTCGGCCTCGGCGCCCGCCCTACGCGACTCGCGGGCCGCGTTGACGCTGGCCTCCAGGGCGGCCATCAGGTCGGTGATCTTGGTCGGCTCGGCCTTGCGCGCCGGCTCGGGCTTCTCGCCGGCGATCTTGGCCTCAATGACCTTCATCAGCGCCTCGCGGTACTCGTCGCGGTAGGCGGCCGGATCGAACTCGCCCTCCATGCTGGCCACCAGCTGCTGGGCCATCTTGCGCTCCGCCGGCTTGATCTCGACCTCCTCCTCCGGCAGGTTGAGCTCCTCGAGGGAGCGGATCTCATCGGGCCAGTGGAGGGTGGTGAGCAGCATGGTGCTGGCGAACGGGTTCAGGGCGGCCAGCTGCTCGCGGTCCTTCAACACGATCTTGCAGATGGCGGTCTTGCCGGTCTCGGCCAGGACCGACTTCAGGAGGTAGAACGCCTTGCGGCCGATCTCATCGGGCTCCAGGTAATAGGCCTGCTTGACGAAGCGCGAACCCTTCTCCTCAGCCTGCTCCTCGTCCACGAAGGCCTCGATCTCGATGGAGCGCACCGTCTTGAGCGGCACCGACTCGAGGTCCTCCTCGGTGACCACCACGTACTTGCCCTTGCTCCACTCGTAGCCGCGCACCGTCTCGGAGCGCGGGATGATCTCGTCGTGGTACGGGCAGTAGATCTTCATCTGGATCCGGTTCAGGCAGCTCTCGTGGAGCAGGTTGAAACCGATGCCGCCCGACTCGGTGGCCAGGTAGAGCCGGACCGGGATGGTCACCAGACCGAACTGGATCGCCCCCCGCCACATTGATCGCGCCATCAGTCCCTACCTGTCCTCACCTGACACCACCGGTGGACCCGGTGCGCGGCCCCTGCCCTGCGGGCCGGTTGGCCATCCTACACCGGGCGAGCAAGCACGCTGCCATCAGGACTATTCCGCCATTGCTGCACGGGCCGCCCATGGCGACACTGCATGCCATGAGCGAGCAGGTCGCAAGGAGCGTGCCGGTGCCCGTCACGGCCGCCCCATCCGACGCCGAGCAGCAGCGGGCCTACGTCCTGGAGGACGACGCGGACATCGCGGCCCTGGAGGCCGACATCCTGCGCGATCTCGGCTACTCGGTCGTCATCTGCACCCGGATTGTGGAGCTCGGCGACCTGATGGCGCTCGCCCTGCCGCACCTGCTGGTGGTGGACGTGATGCTCCCCGACGGCGACGGCGGCGATGTCACCGAGCTGCTGCACAACGCCTGGCCGGGGATCCCGGTGGTGTTCGTGTCGGCCGCCAGCCGCGAGCGGCTCAGCGAGCTCGCACCCTACGGCCCGGTGGTGGCCAAGCCGTTCGACATCGAGGCCTTCACCGCCGCGGTGCTGCGGGCGGTCGAGTCTCCGCGGGCGCTCACCAACGCTTCGTGACGGGAGCCAGGCCGCGGTCAGCCGCGATCCGGACCGGCGGCCACCACCAGCGCCGCCAGGCCCTCGCCGCTGACGTCCGCCGGCGTGCCGTCGGGCCGGTCCGGCCAGAGCCGGTAGCGATGCTCGATCCGCACCCCGGCCGAGAGCATGGCGCTCACCGGGCAGTAGCTCGTGGCCGACAGCTCGATGGAGCGCCGCAGGGCCTCCGGATCCACCCGGCCCGCCACCCGGTGCTCGACCACGATGTGGGTGTAGACCTTGGGATGCTCCCGGGACTTCGTGCCCTCCACGGCGATGTGGTAGGTGCGCACCTCCTGCCGCTTCTTGCGCAGGATGGCGGCCACGTCCAGGGCGGTGCAGGCCGCCAGGGCACCGAGCAGCGACTCGGTGGGCGAGGGGCCTGCCCGGCCCTCTCCCTCGGTGGTGTCGAAGCTCAGCGCCGTGCCGGATCCGAAGCTGACGTCCACGCGGGTACCGGCGGGGTCGGGGAAGGTGGCCAGGGCGGTCGCGGTGCTCATGGCCCGAGCGTAGCAGCAGTGGTGCACCGATGCGGGTGATCCGACGGGCGCGCCCGGCGCGCCGCTGGGACCTGGCGCTGTCGCTGGGCATGCTGGTCGTGGGCTTCGCGGCCATCCTGCTGATGGCCGTGCTGCCCGGTGAGCGGGCGAGCGCCGTGGCCGTGCTGGGGGCCGCCGCCGCGCTGGCCCTGGGCGTTGGGCTCGGATGGATGATGCGTGCCCTCGGGGAGAGCCGGCAGCTGTTCGGCGAGGACCTGGCCCGCCTGCTGGCTCCCGCCTTCGACGACAGCTACGTCCTGATCCTGGAGCCGCGCCTGCCGGGCGTGCCCGCCGACCTGGCCGCGCTGCTGGTCGGGCCGCCCGGCGTGCGCGCCATCGTGGCGCGCCACTGGCGCGGTCGCTACCGGGTGCGCGGCCGCGGCTGGGAGTACGACACCAGGTCGCACCGCGGCTGGATCCGGTGCCGCACCAACCCCTCCTTCGACGCGGATACCGTGGCCGACGCCGTCTCGAGCTGGGCCCGGACCGCCACCGACGAGCCTGGGTTGCCGGTAGTCGGGGCCATTGCCTTCCCGCGCTCGTACAGCGTGCTGGTGCTCGAGGAACCGGACAGCGAGATCATCACCACCGACAACGCCCCGTGGTGGGCGCAGCGCATCGGCAAGGTGCAGCGGCTGGACGCACAGCGCGCGGCGCGCTTCGTCCAGGCCGTCCTCGACGCGTCGGAGGCGACCGCCGCGGCCCACCGGGTGCCGCAGCCCTCGGCCTAGAAGACCTCGCCCTCGTGGGCTTCGGCCAGCCAGCGCTCGGCCGTGTCGCGGTCGAGGACCTCCGCCAACAGCTCGTCGGGGCGCTCGTCATCGGTCACCAGGACGAGGTGCGCCAGCCGATGCTGGACGGCCACCGCCTCCGCCGTGCGCCCCAGCTCCGGGTGGGCGCCGGAGACGACCGTGACCTGGGTCATGGGCACGAAGCGGTCGCCCACGTTCAGCAGCCCGTCCACCGGGCGGCTGCCCTGCGGGACGTGGACCATGCCGGTCAGGCGGAACGGGGGCAGCGCCAGCTGCGCGCGCACGGGACGCTTCGGGATGCGCATCTCCGGGCGGGCCTGGCCGTCGGTCTCGCCGCCCACCACGAAGAGCACGTTCTCCAGGGCCACCAGCACCTGCAGCGCGCCGATGGTGGCCTTCGGGTCGGCGTACTCGCTGACCGTGGCCCGCTCGACCACCAGGTGGGTGCTGCTCACCTGGCAGACGATGTCCGCGATGCGGCTGTGGCGGGTCGCGATCCGCCCGCTCACCCGGTAGGCATCGGTGTAGACGTCGATCGGGACGTTGCGGACCGGCGGCGGGGCGAACGGGTCGAAGCCGGACTCGGTCATGTTCGACCGATGCTACAGGCCCGATCAAGCGCTCAGCCGATCCGGCGTGCCTTCCAGACCTCCTCGCTCGGCCACGTGCGCGCCCGGTCGGCGGTCCCCCACCGTGGCCGGTGGTCGCATCCGGAAGGCGCGGTTGCGCCGGACGTGTCCGGCAGGTCGTGCTCGGTCACCCGTCGACGCCCTCCCCCACGGCACCGGACTCCACCTCGCCGGTGGCCGCGATGCGCTCCGTCTCGCCGCGCTGGCCGGTGGCCAGCAGGATGCGCCCCGAGGCCTGCTCGCCGAAGATGGCCTCCACCGTGGCCATGGTGTCGATCTCGGCCGGCGTCTTGTCGTCCCGGATGCGCACGATGCGCGGGAAGCGCATGGCGTAGCCCGACCTGTGACGGTCCGAGCGCATGATGCGGTCGAAGGCGATCTCGACGACGACCTCGGGCACCACGGTCCGGTAGCGGCCGTAGTCTCGCAGGGTGATCTGCTTGAAATGCTCGGTCATGGCCGCGATCTCGGCATCGGTCAGGCCGGTGTAGGCCTTGCCGATGGTCAGCAGCGGCGCCTCAGGGTCGTCCGAGGCGCGCACCGCGAAGGTGTAGTCGGAGAGGACGCCGCGGCGCTTGCCGTGCCCCCACTCGACCCCGACCACCACGCAGTCCAGGGTGGCCAGCGCCTTCTTCAGCTTCAGCCAGCCCAGCCCGCGCCGCCCGGGCTGATAGACCGATGCCGGGTCCTTGACCATCAGCCCCTCGTTGCGGCGCTGGCGCGCGTGGTCGAAGTGGGCGTCCACCTCCTCCGCCGAGCGGGCCGTGGCCAGGTGGGAGTACAGGATCCGCTCGCCGGTCCGTCGCGGCAGCTCGAGCGCCTCCAGGGCCGCGCGGCGCTCGCGGAGCGGGACCTCCAGCAGGTCGCGGCCATCCAGGTGCAGCAGGTCGAAGGCGACCAGCACCACCGGCACCTCCTCCAGCAGCTGGGCCGATGGGTTGACCCGCCCCAGCCGGGTCTGCAGGCTGGCGAAGTCCAGGACCGATCCGGCCCGGTAGGGGACCAGCTCCCCGTCGACCACCAGCGCGTGGTCGATCAGCCGCACCGCCTCCACCACGTCCGGGAAGGAGATGGTGATGTCCTTCAGGTCGCGGCTGAAGAGGCGCGGCGCCAGCTTCGCGGCCGGGTCCATGTGCAGCTGGGCGCGAATGCCATCGTACTTATCCTCGATCCAGGCCTCGTCGCCGACTCGGCGCATCACCTCGGCGGCGTCCGCCACCGGGGTGGCGAGCATGAAGCGCACCGGCCGGCCGAGGTGCAGCGCAGCTGAGCCCAGGGCGTCGGCGCGGGCCAGGACCGCGGTCTCCTCCGCCTCCCCGACCAGCATCAGCGCGCGGCGCACGTCGGCGATCGGCCGCTCGAAGGCGGCCGCGATGGCCTCCTCCAGCAGCCCCTCGCGCAGCCCGATGCGCAGCTCCCGCGAGGCGATGCGCCCGATGTAGCGAGCCTCGGCCGCCGTCGCCCGCCCGAAGAGACGGGCCAGGATCGCGACCCGCTCCTCGGCGCTCGGCGCGGTGCTCATGGCGCGGAAGGCGGCATCCACGTCAGCCACGGTCAGCGGCCGGCCCGACGGGCGGCGGCCCTTCAGCAGGTCGGCCGCCGCGTCACCGAAGTCGGAGTGGCGCAGGTAGGCGGCGTTCAGCGCCGCGGCGTCGGCGCCGGAGGCGGCGGCGAGCGCCTGGCTCTGCTGCACCCAGCCCAGGCCCAGGCGGTCATCGGCCCCCGGCAACGGCCGCCCGGCGAAGTAGGTGGCCGCCACGGGGAGGTCCTCCTCGGGCAGGCCGCGCAGGTAGGCCGCCAGCAGGTCCCGCTTGGCGAGCTTGGAGCGGGTGGTGGCCACCGCATCGGCCGTGCGCGCGAACTCGGCGAAGGGCGTGCTGGTCATGCAGCCGCCGAGTCTAGCGGTCCGGGAACGGGGCGCCTTGACGGCCACCCATCGGTCCATCAGCATCCTGGGCGGCATGGTGTTCAAGTGGCAGCGCCCCGCCGACGATCCGGAGATCGCCAAGCGCATCCCGCCGGGCCAGGTGCTGACCGACAAGTTCCCGGTGCTGCACTTCGGGCGGGTGCCCGACTACCCGGACCTGTCGCGCTGGGACTTCCGCGTCCTCGGCGCGGTGGAGACGCCCCTCACCCTGAACTGGGCCGAGTTCCGCCGCCTGCCGGTCACCACCGTGACCCTGGACATCCACTGCGTCACCCGCTGGTCGAAGCTGGACACCACCTGGGAGGGCGTGCCCTTCAGCCACATCGCCGGGGTCGCTCGGCCACGGCCGGAGGTGCGCCACGTGATCTTCCACGCCGAGGCGGGGTACACCGCCAACGTCCCGCTGGAGTTCGCCATGGACCCGCAGTGCGTGCTGGCCTGGTCGTACGACGGGAAGCCGCTCACCCCGGAGCACGGCTACCCGCTGCGCGCCATCGTGCCCGGCAAGTACTTCTGGAAGAGCGCCAAGTGGCTGCGCGGCGTGGAGTTTGCCGTGGAGGACAAGCCCGGCTTCTGGGAGCGGAACGGGTACTCCAACACCGCCGATCCATGGCGCGAGGACCGCTACGCCGACGGGTTCTGACGGCCCGCCTGTCGCCCGCCGCTCGGTGAGCGCCGGCTAGGCCTTCTTCTCGGTCTCCTCGCCCTCGAGCCGCTTGGCGCGCTCGACCAGCTCCGCGACGCGCCGCCCGCCCTTGCGCCCGATCGCCTGGAAGTGCTCCGACGGGTAGCGCTGGCTCACGGCGCGCCCGCCCTTCTGTCCGATCTCGGCGAAGAACTCCGGCCCGTAGCGCTGCCGCGTGGCGCGGCCTCCCTTGCGCCCGGCGTCACGGACGCTCATCGGTTCCTGCTTGCGTTCCTGCTTCTCTTCCTTGGCCATCTGCGGGCTCCCCTGGACTGATACCCGTTCGGTGTGCGTTCGTTTCGTGCGCCTTGCCGATCGCTCGGTCTGCGAGCGGCCGGTGGTGCAGGATCGATGCCGTGACCCCGTCCATCGGTGCAGGCCCCGATCCAGCGGCCCACCCGACGCCCGACGGGCCGTTGCTGCAACGGTTGCCCCGATGCGTCGGGCGCACGGACGACCGCCCGCGGTTGCCCGACTAGAATGCCGGCGCCATGCATCCGCTGCTGCGCAACATCGTGATCGGCATCGTGGGCCTCATCATCGCCGGGGGCTTGACCGCCCTGGCGCTGCTCGGCCGCGACTCGTCCACCTCGATCCTGGCCATGCTCGGCGCCGGGCTGCTGGCCACGGTGGTGGGCATCTTCCTGTTCATCCAGGGCTGGATCTGGTCGCAACGCATGTGGCGCCAGGGCTCGACCGGCATCTCGGTCCTGGTGGCCCTGGGCGGCGGTCTGATGATCCTCCTGGCCGCGGGGGCCGCGGCCGGGACCGTGATCCTTCTCCTGCTCTTCTACGTCTGACCCGAGGCCTTGTGGTCCGATGGCGGCCTCCGGGCGCCTTGCTACCATTGGACCCGTCCCCCGCACCCGCCGACCCGTTGCGCCCCCATCGTCTAGAGGCCTAGGACGCCACCCTTTCAAGGTGGAGATCACCGGTTCGAATCCGGTTGGGGGCACCACCCCTCCGCGGGCCCGGGATCGGTTTCGTGCTGGTGCTGAGCGGAACGACGATCGGAGGGCGGCTCAGCACCATCCGCTCAGCTCAGCCGAGCGTGCCAGACTCCACCCGGCCAGGTCGGGACCGACGTACCGTGCTCACCCTGCGAGCGGGCCGCGGCGGTGTCCCTCAGACGTGGTTGATCTCGACGCGGTCGCCGCAGTCGGGGCAGTAGAGGATCAGGATCTTCGGGTCCTCCGGCATCGGGCGCCAGGAGTGGACCATCGACTCGTCGATCCGCTCTCCGCAGCGCGGGCATTCGGCGCCGATCTCCAGCCACTGGTCGCGCGGCACGTTCTGGCGTCCCATCAGCCGGGGCCCCCATCGAACGCCTGGTCGCGGTTCTCACCGGCGCCGGCGACGGCGGTCCCCACCGGGGCGGTAGGCGGCGTGCGCCGGATGGGAGGCGGAGGCTTCCAGCCCGGCTTGCCGACCGGGTTGGTGGGTGACGGTTGGTCGGCGCCCGATCCCTCCGCCGCGGCGATGGCCCGGCGCGTCTCCTCGGCCTTGGGCGAGGGCTTGAGGAGCGGGTAAGCGCGTGCCGCGTAGCCCGGCCACAGCCCGACGTCGCCGTCGCGGATCATGACCATGGTCTTGCTGAAGGTCCCGGTCACATCGTGAACGGATCGGTCCAGCACCTGGTAGTCGCGCCCGGTCACCTCCCGCAGCGCCGGCCGCAGGGTCTCGACCAGGTAGGCCGGGTCGGGGTTGGCGGCCAGCGCGCGGTCCAGCGCCTCGAGGACCTCCTCATCGGTCAGCCCGCGCGGCAACGGGCGGCTGATGTAGGCCATGCGCGGGTCCCGAGACGGGCCGCGGAAGGTGCGAATCAGGGAGCTGATCATCGGCCACCGATTCTAGCCGGAAGAGGGGTCTGGCTCGTCCCCTGCTATACTGGGCGGCCCGTGAGGCATCCTCGCATCCGCGCAGCCTGCCCCGTCTGACGCACGTCCGGGAAAGCTGCACGACTCGCCCGCCGGGCGCCGCCGCCTCAGCAGACAGGAGACACCTCATCACCGTGCGCGTCAGAAAGGCCGTCCTCCCGGCGGCCGGATTCGGTACCCGCTTCCTTCCCGCGACCAAGGCGATCCCCAAGGAGGTCCTGCCGCTCGTCGACCGCCCCATCATCCAGTACGCCGTGGAAGAGGCCGTGGCGTCGGGCATCGAGCAGATCGTGATCGTGATCGCCACCGGGCGCAGCGCCATCGAGGACCACTTCGACGCCAACCCGACCCTCGAGCGCTGGCTTGAGGAACGCGGCGACATCGAGATGCTGCGCAGCGTGCGGCGCATCACCGAGATCAGCCCCATCGCCTTCGTGCACCAGAAGGAGCAGCTGGGCCTGGGCCACGCGGTGCTGATGGCCAAGGAGATCGTCGGCGAGGAGCCGTTCGCGGTGCTCCTCTCCGACGACGTGATGGTCAACCCCGGCGGCCCGCCGGTGACCCGCCAGCTGATCGACCAGTACACCGCCCATCGCGGCAGCGTGGTGGCCGTGCAGCGCGTCGACCGGCGTGACGTGTCGCGCTACGGGATCGTCAAGCCGGTGCGCGAGGAGGGCCGGCTGGTCGAGATCGAGGACGTGGTCGAGAAGCCGTCGGTCGACGAGGCGCCGTCGGAGCTGGCGGTGCTGGGCCGCTACGTGCTGACCCCGAAGATCTTCGACATCCTGGAGGCCACTCCCCGGGGTGCCGGCGGCGAGATCCAGCTCACCGACGCCCTGCGGACGCTGATGGACGAGCAGCCGGTCTTCGGCTACCAGTTCGAGGGCGTGCGCCACGACGCCGGGACCCGTCTCGGCTGGCTGAAGGCCAACGTGGCCCTGGGCCTCGAGTCGGAGGATGCGGACGAGTTCCGCGCCTACGTCCGCAGCCTCGACCTGCGAGACTGAGCGGGGACCCGGCACACTTGGCACGCGCTCGCGCCCATCGCGAGTGACGGCGAGCAACGGAGGGCCACGCGCGTGGAGATGATCGGGCTGCTGATCAACGACCGCTACCGGCTCATCGCGCCCCTGGGCGAGGGGGGCATGGCCACCCTGTGGCGGGCCGTCGACGAGCAGCTGGATCGCGAGGTCGCCGTCAAGATCCTCCGCGAGCAGTACGGCTCGGACCCCGGCTTCGCCGCCCGCTTCCGCCAGGAGGCGCGCGCCGCCGGCTCCCTGGCCCACCCGAACATCGTGCCGGTCTACGACTACGGGACCGATTCCGAGACCGGCAACCAGTTCATCGTCATGCAGCTGGTGGAGGGACAGGACCTGGCCGCCATCCTCCGCGAGCGCGGCACCCTCTCGACAGATGATGCCGTGCGCGTGGCGCTCGGCGTCGCCTCCGCCCTGGAGGCGGCCCACCGGCGCGGCATCGTCCACCGCGACGTCAAGCCGGGGAACATCCTGATCACCGATGACGGCGAGGTGAAGGTCACCGACTTCGGGATCGCCCGCGCCGTGTCCGAGACGTCGATGACCGTCACCGGCACCACGCTGGGATCGGTCCACTACTTCAGCCCGGAGCAGGCTCGCGGCGACGAGGTGACCGGGCGCTCCGACGTCTA
This sequence comes from Candidatus Zixiibacteriota bacterium, assembly GCA_035687145.1. GTDB lineage: Bacteria > Chloroflexota > Limnocylindria > QHBO01 > QHBO01 > DASRYM01. Next base: position 17,411 of record DASRYM010000017.1, read on the forward strand.
CGCCCTGGGCATCGTGCTGTACGAGATGCTCACCGGGCGCCGCCCCTTCGAGGGCGACTCGGCCGCCGGCGTGGCGCTCAAGCGTCTCACCGAGGATCCGCCACCACCGTCGACCCTGCGCCCGGTCCCCTCGGGCCTGGAGGCGATCGTCATGCGCGCCCTGCAGCGCGAGCCGCAGGACCGCTTCCCGGACGCCGGGTCCATGGCCGAGGCGCTGCGCGCCTGGCAGCGTGACCCGGCCGCCGCGGCCGCCGCCGCTGCCACCGTTGGCGCCACGCCACGGCCTCCCGCGCCACTACCGCCGTCCGGCGAGCCGACCATGTACGTCCCGCCGCCGGTGGCGCGTCCTTCGGATCGCATCCCGGCCGCCGCTGCGCCTCCCATTCGGCGCCCGCCGCCCCGCTACGAGGAGCGCGCCGGGACGCCGTGGTGGATGTGGCTGCTGGTGGTGCTGGCGGTCGTCCTGCTGGGGACCATCGGCTTCCTGGGCGCGCAGATCCTGGGCAACCTGGGCCCGGACAGCACGCCGAGCCAATCGGCCGAGCAGGTGGAGGTCCCCGACTGGGTCGGTGACCCGATCGCCGCCGTGCGCGACGAGGCAGATGACCTCAACCTGCGGCTGCGCGAGGAGGAGCAGCCGTCCGATGAGGTGGAGGAGGGGCGCGTCATCTCCACCGATCCGGAGGCCGGGACGCCGGTCGCCGAAGGGAGCACGGTCACCGTCGTGGTGAGCACCGGGCCCGAAGAGGTGGAGGTGCCCAACGTCATCGGCCAGACCGAGGACCAGGCGCGCCAGACGCTGCAGAACGCGGGCCTGGAGGTCGGGCGGGTGGACTTCGAGAACAGCGATCAGCCCGAGGGCCGGGTGATCCGCACCGAGCCCGCCGCCGGGGTCACGCTGAACGCCGGCGACCAGGTCAACCTGGTGATCTCGCGCGGTCCGACGCCGTCGCCCAGCCCCTCGCCGACGCCGGAGCCGACCCTGCCGCCGACGCCGGAGCCGACCCTGCCGCCGACGCCGCCGCCCACACCGACCCCCACGCCCACGTCGACGGAGGGTGGCGGCGGCTAGCCGAACGGCGGCCTCATCGGCCTGGTGCTAGCATCGCCGATCATGTCCACACCTCATCAGGAGGTCTCAACTCCCAGCATGACTGCCCCGATGACGGTCGACGAGTCGACCTTCGAGGCGCAGGTCCTCAGCTCCGACAAGCCAGTGCTGGTCGACTTCTGGGCGCCCTGGTGCGGCCCCTGCCGGCTGGTCTCACCGGTGGTCGAGTCGCTGGGCGCCGCCCACGCCGACAAGATCGCCGTGGCCAAGGTGAACACCGACGAGAACCAGCAGCTGGCGATGCGGTACAGCATCTTCAGCATCCCGACCCTGATCCTGTTCAAGGACGGCCGCGAGGCCGCTCGCCTGGTCGGCTACATGCCCCAGGAGGCCATGGAGGACCGCCTGCGCGACTTCCTGGCCTGACTCGCTCACCACGTATCGACCGATGGAGGCCGGCTCCCCGGAGCCGGCCTTCGGGTACCTCCGGTGCCGGAAGGCACCGGTTGCGTCGGCAACAGCCGTTACACTCGACGCAGAACAGGGGAGGGTTGCCCGAGCGTGATCATCAAGACCGAACGTCGCTCAGGGATCGACCGCCGCCAGGCACGCGACCCGTTCGCCCAGGAGCGACGGAGTGCCGACCGGCGCACGATGTGCTGGGAGGTCGAGAACTGCTCGCTGACGATTCGGTATCGCTGTCCGGCCTTCATCCTGCGCCGCCCCTGCTGGGAGCTGTGGGCGGTGGAGGGCGTGGGCCCGGCGCGCGCCTGCTGCCACAACGAGATCGACTGCGAGCCCGGCCGCTGCGTGATCGCCGAGAAGCGGTTCGCCGGCACCGGAGAGCCGCTGACCGTCCACGTCGGGCGGCGGGGCGTGCCGCTCGGGTACGCCCGCCCGCGGCGCCACTCGTGCCCGAACTTCTATTTGACCCAGGGCAGCAAGGGACGGGTGCCGATCGAGGCGCCACAGCTGCTGCGCACCCTGATGAAACAAGACGGCGTGATCTCGCGCTGCCAGGTCCGGCCCGGCGTGCACCTGGACCACGGCTACGTCACCGACCTGTGCCTGACCGGGCAGTTCCACGACTGCGTCTTCTACGAGGACGAGAGCGCCTGACCCTCCTCCCGACGACGAGCCGGTCGATCCGCCCATTGGGACACGAATGAGCGTGCCGCTGTCCTACGCCGCCGCGGTGCGCGCCCTCCAGGCGCGCGGTCGCTTCGGCATCAGCCTGGGGCTGGAGCGGGTGGACGCCATCCTGGCCGAGCTGGGCCACCCGGAGCGGTCGCTGCGCGGCGCGCTGGTGGCCGGCACCAACGGCAAGGGCAGCGTGGTCGCGCTGGCGCAGTCGGCACTGCGCGCCGCCGGGCTGCGGATGGGGACCATGCCCAAGCCGCACCTGGTCAGCTACCGGGAGCGGATCGCCATCGACGGACAGCCGCTGAGCGAGGAGCGCTTCGCCGCGGCCGTGTCGGCCGTGCTGCCGGCGGTCGACGCGGTGGCCGCCCGGTTGGGCCCGCCGACCGAGTTCGAGGTGCTGACCGCCGCCGCCTATGCCGAGCTGGCGCGCGTCGGGACCGACCTGGCCCTCGTGGAGGTGGGCATGGGCGGCCGCCTGGACGCCACCAACGTGCTGGATGCCGGGGTGGCGGTCATCACCAACGTGCAGCACGACCACGAGCGCTACCTGGGCCGCACCCTGGCGGCCATCGGCGCCGAGAAGGCGGCGATCATCAAGCCCGGCAACCTGGCCGTGACCGGCGCCTCCGGGCGCGGGCTGCGGCCCATCCTGGCCAGGTGCGCCGCCGTGGGCGTCCCGCTGCGTCGGGCCGGTGCCGGCCAGCCGTACCGCGCCGAGGTGCGCCACGCCGGCTGGGACGGTCTGGTGCTCGACGCGTGGACGCCGGACGGCCGGCTGGCCGACCTGCGGGTCGGGCTGCTGGGACGCCACCAGGCCGGCAACGCGGCCGTGGCGCTGGCCCTCCTCGACGCGCTGCGCGACGACGGGGAGCGGCGCGGACGGCCGCTGAGCGGCTTGGACGAGGCGGCCATTCGAACCGGCTTCGCCGCCGCCCGCTGGCCCGGGCGCCTGGAGCTGCTGCCGCGCACGCACCACGGCCCGGTCCTCCTGGACGGGGCGCACAACCCGGCCGGCGGGCGGG
>DASRYM010000018.1:0-6411 GCA_035687145.1 Candidatus Zixiibacteriota bacterium
AGGCCGCGCAGCACCGGGCCCGCCGCCGGCCGCGGGCGGCCGACCACGGCGGCGGCGCGCTGGAGCGCCAGCTCGGCGGCCGAGGCGACCAGCGCCATGAGGATCACGACGCCAGTCGCGGCGGCCGCCAGGGCGACGACGTTGGCCGGGAAGGAGCTGCTGCTGTAGAGCGAGACGCCCAGCGGCTGCAGGTCGGCGGGGTCGGGATCGGCCACCACCAGCAGGAGCGGCAGCCAGCCGAGGTACGCCAGCCAGGCCAGGGCTCCGGCCGGCCACAGGTCGGCGCGGTCGCCGGCCAGCTGGACCGCGTAGATGCCGCGTCGCACCCAGGACCACACGCTCGGCGAGCCGTCCCTCAGGCCCCGGCGTCGTCCAGGCCCAGGGCGCGAAAGGTGTGGGCCACCCCGGCCACGTGATGCTCGAGGTCCATGGCTCGATCGATCTCCCCGGGCGACAGCCACTCGGCCACGCCGGGGTCGGCGAGCAGCTCGGCACGGAAAGCGTCCGGGCCCGCGCCCCAGGCCCGCCGCGCCGCACCCTGCACCAGGCGGTAGGCGGCCTGACGGTCGGCGCCCTTAACCACCATGGCCAGCAGCAGCGCCTCGGAGTAGACCATGCCGCCCAACCGATCGAGGTTCTCGGCCATCCGCGCAGCGTCCACCTCCAGGCCGTCGAGCACGTCGCCCAGGGTGCGGGTCGCGTAGGCCGCCACGCCCAGGGCCCGTTCGAAGACGAAGCGCTCGGCCGACGAGTGGCTGATGTCGCGCTCGTGCCAGAGCGCCATGTTCTCCAGCCCGGTCAGCGCATCGGCCCGCAGCAGGCGGGCCAGGCCGCTCACCCGCTCGGCCAGGATCGGGTTGCGCTTGTGGGGCATGGCGCTGCTGCCCTGCTGCCCCGCGCCGAAGGGCTCGAAGGCCTCCCCCACCTCGGTGCGCTGCAGGTGGCGGATCTCCACGGCGATGCGCTCCAGCGTCCCGCCCAGCACGGCCAGGGCGGTGAGCAGCTCCGCGTGGCGGTCGCGGCTGACGACCTGGGTGGAGGCCGGGTCGGGCGTCAGGCCCAGCGCGCCGCAGACGTGGGCCTCGACCTGGGGGCTGACGTTGGCGTGGGTGCCCACCGCCCCGGAGACCTTGCCGACGCTGATCGTCTCCCGGGCGCGTGCCAGCCGCTCGGCATCCCGCCCCAGCTCGGCGTACCAGCCGGCCACCTTGAAGCCGAAGGTGATCGGCTCGGCGTGGATGCCGTGGGTGCGCCCCGCCATCGGGGTGGAACGATGCTGCAGCGCCAGCCGGCGCACCACCTCCCGCAGCCGGGCCAGCTCCCCCTCCACCACGGCGGTCGCGTCGCGCAGGATGACGGCGGTGGCCGTGTCCAGGACGTCGGAGCTGGTCAGCCCGAAGTGCAGCCAGCGCCCCTCCCGACCGAGCCGCTCCGTGACGCTGCGCAGGAAGCCGATCACGTCGTGCTGCGACTCGCGCTCGATCTGGCGGGCGCGCTCCGGGTCGACCTCGGTGGCCGCGGCCCGGATCCGCTCCCAGTCAGCGGTCGGCACCACCCCGGCCTCGTGGAGCGCCTCCACCGCCAGCAGCTCGATGCGCAGCCAGAGCTCCAGTCGCCGCCGCTCGCCGAACAGCTCGCGCAGCTCGGGGAGGGCGTAGCGATCGATCACGGCGACAGCATAGGCAACTGCCGCGGGCCCGGCGGCGCCTCAGCCGGCGCGAGGGTCGATCCCCACCTCCGCCCGCCCGGCCTGGTCGGCGCGGAAGGCCTCCACCCGCTGGGCGAGGGCCTCGTCACCCACGGCAAGGATGCGGGCCGCCAGATGCGCCGCGTTCTTCGCGCCCGCCGAGCCGATGGCCACCGCCGCCACCGGCACCCCGGGCGGCATCTGGACGATCGAGTACAGCGCGTCGGCGCCGCCCAGGGCTCCACCGTCCAGCGGCACCCCGATCACCGGCCGGGCGGTCAGGCTGGCCAGCACGCCCGGCAGATGCGCCGCCAGCCCGGCGGCGCCGATGAAGAGCCTCACCCCGCGCTCCTCGGCCTCCCGGACGTGGCGCGCCAGCGCCTCGGGCTGCCGATGGGCGCTGATGACCGATGCCTCCCACCCGATCCCGTAGTCGTCGAGCACGTCGAAGCAGCCGCGCAGGGCCGGCAGGTCGGACCGCGAGCCGCAGATCACGGCGACGGCGGGGGCGTCAGGCATGGCCCCGACAGGATAGCCTCATGCCACCAGCTCGGCGGCGATGTCGGTGCGCTGCTGGGCCCCGTCCAGCCGAACCTCGGCCACGCCGGCGTAGGCGCGCTCGCGGGCAGCCCCGTGGTCGTCGCCAAGGCCGACCACGGTCACGACCCGTCCACCGGCCGATGCCAACCCTCCGGGTCCGGCGCGGGTGCCGGCGTGGAAGCGGAGCACGGGCCCGTCATCGTCGGGCGAGGCCGGGTCGGCGCCCCGCAGTGGGCGGCCGGCCTCCGGCGCCTGCGGGTAGCCCTCCGAGGCGATCACCACGCCGACCGCCGCCCCCGCGCGCAGCCTCACCGCCCCTTCCATCGCCGAGCGGTCGCCGGTGACCGTCCCCAGCAGCGCCGCCACGAAGTCCCCTTCGAGCAGCGGCAGCAGCACCTCCGCCTCGGGATCGCCGAAGCGGGCGTTGAACTCCAGCACCATCGGTCCGTCGGTGGTCAGCATCAGCCCCGCGTAGAGCACGCCGCGGTATGGCGTGCCGTCGCGGGCCATGCGCCAGGCGATCGGCTCGAAGATGGCCTCCGCGGCGGCCTCCACGTCGCGCTGGCCGAACCAGGGGACCGGGGCATAGGCTCCCATCCCGCCGGTGTTCGGGCCGCTGTCGCCGTCCCCCAGCCGCTTGTAGTCGCGGGCCGCCCCCAGCGGCACCACCGCCCGGTCGCTGACCAGGGCGAAGAGGGACACCTCGCGGCCGTCGAGCCGCTCCTCGAGCACCACCCGCGCCCCCGGCTCGGAGTGCTCGAACAGGGTGCGGATCGCGATCTCCGCCTCCTCCAGGCTGTCGGGCACCACCACCCCCTTGCCGGCCGCCAGCCAGTCGGCCTTGACCACCGGCGGCCGCTCCATCCGGCGCGCGTGCTCCAGGGCGTCGTCCGCGGTCATGAAGGCCGCGGCTGCCGCGGTCGGCACCCCCGCCCGGCGCATCTGCTCCTTGGCGTAGGCCTTCGACGACTCCAGGCGCGCCGCCTCGCGGGTCGGCCCGAAAGCCGGGATGCCGGCCTGTGCCAGCGCGTCCGCCACGCCGGCGGCCAGGGGTCCCTCCGGCCCGATGACCACCAGGTCGTAGCGCTCGCGCCCGGCGTGGCGCGCCACCGCCACCGGGTCCATGGGGTCCAGCTCGGGGACCGTCTCGGCCACGGCCGAGGTGCCGCCGTTGCCCGGCGCGATGCGTACCCGTGCCACGCCCTCGTCGCGGGCCAGCCGCCAGGCGAGCGCGTGCTCGCGCGCTCCGCCGCCGAGAACCAGGACCTCCATCAGGGCGATGCGGCGGGTGACTCGGTGCCCGGTGGCTCCGGTGATGCCTCGGGCGGCTCGGCACCGGTCAGCTCGGCCAGCCGCTCGAGGATGGGCGCCAGCTCGTCCAGGCGCGCCTGGTAGGTGCCCAGGTCGCCCGCCTCCAGGGCCGCCTGCGCCTCGGCGTACAGCCGCTGCGCCTCGGCCACCAGCCCAGCCACGTCCTCGGGCAGCCCACCCGGTCCGCCGTCGGGCGGCGGTGGGGCCGCTTCGCCCAGCAGCTGCTCCAGGGCGCCGGGGATGTCCTCGGCGAAGGCCACCCGCTCGCTGGAGACCATGATCACCCGCACGAACTCGGGGAACGGCGCGCCCTCGGCCTGCAGGAAGATCGGCTCGACGTAGAGCAGCCCGTCCTCGCCGATGGGCAGCACCAGCAGGTTGCCGCGGATGACGGACGAGCCGGTGCGGTTCCACAGGCTGAACTGGGAGCTGATGGTGTCGTCCTGGTCGATGCGCGACTCGACCAGCGGCGGACCATCGGTCGAGGTGTTGTCCGGGAAGCGGAAGGTGATGCGCTGCCCGTACACGCCCGGGTCCATCCGCGCCGCCACCCAGGCGATCATGTTCGGCCGGCCCTCGGGCACCATCGGCTGGATGAGGACGAACTCGGCGGCCTCCTCGCCGGGGATGCGCATGATGACGTAGTAGGGCTCCATCAGCGCCCCGCCACCGGCCACCACGTCCTCGGGGATGGCCCAGCGATCCTCCTGGTTGTAGAAGTTCGTGGCGCCGGCATCGGTCGCCTCCAGGTGGTAGAGCTGGTAGGACAGGTTCTGGGCCAGGAACAGGTCCTCCGGGTAGCGCAGGTGGGCGACCAGCTCCTCGGGCATGTCGCTCATCGGGTGGAAGAGGCTGGGGAAGATGCGGCGGTAGGCCGCCAGGATCGGCTCGTCCGGGTCGTTCACGAAGAAGCGCACCGTGCCGTCGTAGGCGTCGACCACCACCTTCACGCTGTTGCGCACGTAGTTGGCGCCCTCGAGGGCGCCGAAGCCCAGCTCGCGCGCCGCCGCATCCAGCGGCTGCGCGTTCGGGTAGCGATCGCTGTAGGTGTAGGCGTCCCACACCCACAGCAGCCGATCGGCGGCGCTGACCAGGTACGGGTCGCGGTCGAAGGCCAGGAAGGGGGCCAGCTCCGGGACGCGCTCGTAGATCGTGCGCCGGAAGAGGATCTGCGACTCGGAGGTGAGCTGGTTGCTGATCATCAGGTTCAGGTCGCCGAAGCGGGCCGCGAACAGGAAGCGGCTGATCGGGTTGCCGATCCCCACCCCGGTGGTGCCCTGCCAGGTGGTGGTGGCCCCCGCCTCGGACGCGTCGCCCAGCGGGTAGTCGAACTCCTCGGTGGTGGTGCCGGTCACCACGTACGAGCCGCGCTGCGCGGCCTCGCCGAAGTAGATGCGTGGCTGGGGCAGCGGCAGGCGTGGCTCGCGGTTGATGCCGCTCACCAGGTAGTCCGGCTGGCCCTGGGAGGTCACGCCGTCGACCGGGACGGCGGTGATCCCGTAGCCGTGGGTGTAGACCAGCTTCTCGTTGGTCCAGGTGCGCGCCGGCTCGGCCAGCCGGGTGACGTCCAGCTCGCGGCCGCTGAGCATGATCTGGCGCTGCTCGCCGTCGATGAGGTAGCGGTCGATGTCGACGTCCACGAACGTGTAGTAGCGCCGCAGGATCTGGTCCTGGCCGATGGTCGTCAGCAGCGGCCGGTAGTCCCACAGCCGCAGGTTGTCGATGGTCGCGGCGTCCTCCTCGAACACCGCGCGGGTCAGCGGTTGCTCCCCGGTGAAGGGCCGCACCTCGATGGTGTCCAGCTCGAACGCCCGCTGCGTGGAGCCGATGTGATCGCGGATGTAGGGCCGTTCCAGGTTGAGCTCGTTGGGGTCGACCACGAAGGTCTGGATCAGGTTCGGGTAGACACCGCCCACCACCACCGACAGGACCAGCCAGGCACCGCCGGCGAGGACCAGCGCCCAGAGGGTGCGGAACCAGATGTTCAGCACCAGCAGCACGGCGGCCGCCACGGCCACGGCGGTGAGGATCCAGAAGGCCGGGACGCGGGCGTGCATGTCGGTGTAGGTCGCGGCCTGGATGGACTCGATGCCGTCGCGAGAGTAGACGAGCTCCGCCATGTCCAGCTGGTAACCGGCGGCGACGGCCACCAGCAGCAGGGCGCCGATGATCGAGATGTGGGCCCGCACTGGAGCCGTCAGCCGGAACTGCCAGCGCATGGCACCGGCCGCGTAGGCCCCCAGCGTCAGCAGGCCGATGCCGATCAGGCTGGTGACCGCCCATCCCTGGAGGAAGCGCCAGAACGGCAGGTCGAAGACGTAGAAGCCGACGTCGCGTCCGAAGGCCGGGTCCGCGGCGCCGAAGTCGCCACCGTTGACGAAGAGCAGGATCGTCGGCCAGGCCGATGCCCAGGCGCCGGCCGAGATCAGCGCCCCCACGGCCGCCACCGCCACCAGCGCCCAGGTGATGGCCCGCGAGGCATCCGGGACCTCGAACTGGCCGATGCGCCGCACCGGCACCTGCGGGGCGATGCGGCGGGCGAGCCAGATGCTGGCCAGGGCCGGGATGACGAAGGCCAGGAGGCCGACGACGAAGAGCCCGACCTGCGCCCAGAGGCGGGTGGTCAGCACCGGGCGCTGACCCAGGGCGTCGTACCACATCAGGTCGGTGATCAGGTTGACCAGGCCGCCCAGAAAGCCGAACACGAAGAGCGCCACCAGGACGATGACGCCCCACACCACCCAGCGGCGGAGGCTCGGGCCGCCACCGCGCGAGCGCGGGACGCGAGTCGGCGGGCGGTCGTCGGGCGGCGCCCCGTCGCCGTCCCCTCCCCAGCCGGGGCGCCGGGGGCGGGGCGGGAGCGGCCGGCCCTC
>DASRYM010000019.1:0-33617 GCA_035687145.1 Candidatus Zixiibacteriota bacterium
CCTGATCGTCGCGGTTTTCACCAGCCACTGACCGAAGATGGCGGCGACATGGCCTCCAGATGGCCTGCAAGCCAAACATCGGCGCCTTTACCACCAGCAGGTGGTGATTTCGCGGAAAGAAAGCATTCCGACGAGTGCAAGACGAGTGCAAGGTCAACATTCTCCGCCACCGAGGAGGCAGGTGGCATGGGTCCCGTAGTCAGACCGCAGTCGAGACGTTGCAGGCTGCCCCTGTGAGCGACTCCGATCACCCTCGCATCCCGTGATTCGGGGTGCCCAAGAAGGCCCGACGGTTGTCACGAAGGCCTTCGGGGGAACGAGCGGCCTGGCCGGACGACCCGCGCCCGGTCGAAGCCCCGGCCGGCAGTCTCTCGGCCGGCAGCGGGTGCTGCCTGCCGGCACCCTATCGACGCCTCGGGCGTCGAACCCGCGCTCCAGGCAACATCTGGAACAGGCTCCGGTCCGCAAGTCGTCGGTCGGCAACACGCGGACGGCGCAGGTGCCGATAGGTTGCCCGTCGGCAACGATCCTGATCCGCCTGCGGTCCGCAGCGCTGCCGGCATGATCATCGGCCTTTCTGACTGGGCGCGATCCATCAGATGGTGATAATCGCCGCCTTCAGGACCCCACCCGTTGTCCGCCGTCAGCCGCCGGTGCCATGCATCGACCATCTCGGTCGCAGCTTCACGTCCTTCCGCGGAAGATGCGCCCGCAAGCCGACGTCCGCATGCTCGCCGGTCGCTAGTGACACACCGGCGGCAGTTGGCGGATGAGCAGAACGTCGACTCGCCTCGCCAGCCAATCGCTCGGCTACCGCACGTCCCCGGGTCCACGGCGGTAGACCCGCAGCTCCACCGCCTGCGGCAAGTGCCACTCCCGGCTGTACAGCACCCGGTTCCCGGACGCGTCGAAGTCCACCTGGTCGATGAACTGCAGCAGCGTTCCCGGGACGCAGCCCAGGATCTCTGCCAGCCTGGCGTCGGCCGCGGCCGGCGTGAGGGTCGCCTCGCCGTGGTGGACGGCGTGGCCAACCTCCGCCAGCAGGCGGTAAATGCTGTGCCGCAGCCGCTCGTTGCGCACCCCCGCGCCCAGGATGGCGGCCGGGAGGTAGTCGACGGAGTAGATCGCCGGTCGCCCGTCGGCCGTCCGCACCCGCTCCAGCCGCACGACTTCCTCGCCAGGGCCGATCTCCAGCCGCTCGCCGACCTCGCCGCCGGCCGGCACGCGTGACAGCCACAGGAGCCGCTCTCCTGGCCGTCTGCCGCTGGCCGCGATCAGCTCGGTGTAGCTGAAGTTGAGGTCCAGCGAGTTCTGGAGCGGTGGCCGCGGCAGGACGTAGGTGCCCGAGCCATGGACGCGCCGCAGGTACGCCTCCTCTACCAGCCCGCGCACGGCCTCACGGATGGTGGCGCGACTCACCCCGAAGCGGTCGCCGAGCTGCGACTCGTTCGGCAGCTTCGAGTTGGGTGGGTACTCCCCCGACTCGATGGCCTGTCGCAGCTGGTCGCGGACGGTATCGGTCAGGAGGGGCCGGCGCGCCGTCCTCACACCGCGCCCTCCGCCACCTCGGCCGCCTCGGCCGCCACCGTGGCGGTGTCATCAGTGCCCAGGATTGCCATGCCGCGCCGCTCGCGGCTGCGTCGCACCACGACCCGCCACCCGATCACCAGGGCACTCACGGTCACCAGCAGCAGGACCGATGCGATGGCGTTGACCACCGGCGTCACGCCACGGCGGATGGAGGCGAACAGGAAGATCGGCAGGGTCTGGTCCTGCCCCGCCGTGAAAAAGGCGACGATGAAGTCGTCGAAGCTGAAGGTGAAGGCCAGCAGGAAGCCGGACACGATGGCGGGAAGCAGCTGCGGGATGGTCACGTCGCGGAAGGTGCGCCACGGGGTGGCATACAGGTCCTCGGACGCCTCGATCAGGGAACGGTCCATGCCGGCCATCCGCGTGCGGACCAGGACGGTGACGATGGCCGTGGTGAACATGGTGTGGGCGGCGATCACCGTGTGCAGCCCCAGCCCAAACTGCGGCGGATCGCCGGCGGGCCACAGGTAGGCGAGCCAGGGGTTGGCCCAGTCGAAGAAGGTGACCACGAAGACCAGGGTCGAGATGCCGATGACAATGCCGGGCACGATGATGGCCACATAGGTCAGCTGCTCGAAGACGCGGCGCACCCAACGGGGCGTGCTGTTCAGCGCCACGGCGGCCAGAGTGCCCAGGATGGTGGCCAGCACGGCGGTGGTGGCGGCGATGGTCAGGCTGTTGCGCAGGGCCCGCAGCACGAACTGGTTCGACCACGCCTCCTCGTACCAGCGGAAGCTGAATCCGGTCAGCTCGGCCACGTGGCGGCCGGCGTTGAAGCTGAACACGATGACCACCGCGATCGGCAGAAACAGGAACAGGTAGACCAGCGCGGCGTAGCCACTGAGCAGCCGGTCGACCCAGCTCCGCGGGTTCACAGCAACTGTGCGTCAGGCCTGGACCTGGCCAGCCTGGCGCCGATGCGGTTGTAGATCACGACCACGATCAACATGATGACCACGAAGGCGGTGCCGATGGCCGATCCGAACGGCCAGTTGCGCGACTGGAGGAACAGGTCGGCCAGGGCGTTGCCCAAGAAGTAGGTCTTGCCGCCACCCAGGAGGACCGGGATGAGGTACTCCCCCATCACCGGGATGAAGACCAGCAGGCAGCCGCTCAGGATGCCGGGCGCCGAGAGCGGCAGCGTGACCTGGCAAAAGGTGGCGAAGCGGCCGGCCCCCAAATCCTTGGAGGCCTCCACCAGGGACTTGTCCAGCCGCTCCAGGCTCACGTAGATGGGGAGAGCCATGAGCGGCAGGTAGTTGTAGACGATGCCCAGCAGAACCGCGAACGGCGTGTTGAGCAGCTGCAGGTCCTCGATGATGTTCAGCTCGGACAGGACGCGCGGGATGCCGCTGTTGCCCAGCAGGAACATCCAGGCGTAGGTACGGATCAGGAAGCTGGTCCACAGCGGGATGACGATGAGCGCCAGCAGCACCATCTTCCTGGAGCCGGCGCGCGTCGCCAGGTAGTAGGCCAGCGGGTAGGCGACGAGCAGGCACAGGAACGTGCCGGCCAGACCCAGAACGATGGTGTTCTGGAACGGCGTGAGCCGCGTGGTGAGCGCCTCGTACTGCTCGAGCGTCAGCGCCGGCAGGTAGCCGCCGTTCGGCGCCCGGATGCCGAACGAGAAGATCAGCAGGATGGCGAGCGGCGCCACCAGCAGGGCGAGGTACCACAGCCCGGCGGGCACGAGCAGCCACCACCGCGCCCGCCCCGGTGGCCGCGCCGCGTCGCGGGTGAGCGCCGTGCTTGCCATCCCTTCGACCTCGATCGGCTCCCGGCTAAGCTGGTACGGTCATCAGGACGAGGCCTTTATCCGGGCCCAGGTCTCCGCCCGAAGCGGGCTGTTGTAGGCATCGGCCGTGGCAAAGGTCAACTTCTGGAGCTGCTCGTCGGGCGGGTAGATGACCTCGTTGTTGGCCACCTCCTCGTCGACCAGGTCCTTCACCGCCGGGTTGGCGTGCGGGAACAGGCAGAAGTTCGTGTCCGCGGCGCTGTTCTCCGGCTTCAGGATGAAGTCCAGGAACGCGTAGGCGGCCTCGCGGTGCGGCGCATCGGCCACCACCGACCAGGAGTCCACCCACAGCTCGCCGCCATCCGACGCGATGATGTACTTCGCCGTGTCCGGGTTGTCGCGCACAACCTGCACGCCGTCCCCGGTCCAGGCGATGGTCATCCATGAATCGTAGTTGCGCAGCGGCGGCTGCACGTCGCTGGTGATGGCGAACAGCTTCGGCTTGAGCTCCGTCAGCATCTCCTCGATGTCGGCCAGCTCGGCCTTATCGATGGTGTTGAAGCCGTAGCCCAGTGCCACCGCCGCCGAGCCGAGCGACGAGATCTGGTGGTCGACGATGACGGTCTTGCCGGAGACCTCGTCGCCGGCCATCTCGAAGAACTCGGCCCAGCTGGACGGCGGGCTGGTCACCCGATCGGTCCGAAACGCGATGCCGGTGGTGCCCCAGTTCTTCGGGATGGTGTACTTGTTGCCCGGGTCGAACTCCTGGTCCACGAAGAGCGGGTTCCAGTCGGCCAGGTTCACGCTCGGCAACTTCGCGTAGTCGAGCTCCTCGATCAGGCCGTCGGAGGTCCAGCCCTTCACCGCGTAGTTGCTGGGCACCGCGATGTCCAGGCCGGAGTTGCCGGCGCGGATCTTGGCTTCCATCTCCTCGGTGGAGCCATAGACGCCGATGTTCACCTGGACGCCGGTCTCCGCGGTGAACTTGTCCAGGGTCGCCTGGTCGTGGTAGTTGGGCCAGGTGGCGATGTTCAGGGTATCGCCCAGGCTCCCACCGCCGCCGCCGCCGGAAGAGCGAGGCGATGTCCCGGGCGGAGCGCACGCCGCCAGCGCGGCCATCGCCAGACTGCTGCCCGACAGGGTCAGGAAGCGTCGCCGGTCCATCCGCCGCTGCAGCGCGCGCTCCAGGACCGACTTGCGAGCCGGGTCTCCGGGCACTACCAGGCGCCGTTTGTCCTTGCCGTGGTTGGTCACCTGTGAGTTCCTCCTAGCCGTAGCACATCTCACCCCCTTGCCTCGTCCAGCACGACGCGCGCAGCCTCATCGCGCCAACCGATGACCACCTCCTCTCCGGCGGCCGGCATGTCGCCGGTCATGGCCGTGACGTTCGGGACGCGCACGAGGACGCGGCCGAGCTCCTGCGATTCCACGGTGTGCTCGATCTGATCCCCCAGGAAGATCGAGCGCACCAGCCGCCCGCTGAACGACTGGCCGTTCTGGCCGTTCGACTCCGGCGCCCCACGTCTGATCCACAGCCGCTCGGGCCGGATCGAGACCAGCGCGGCCCGCCCAGCAGTGATGGCGGTATCCGGCATCAGCGCCCGCACCACGCGACCGGCCCGCGTCAGGCGGATTGCTCCCTGCTCACCGGTCGCCTCCACCAGTCCCTCGAAAAAGTTCATCTGGCCGATGAAGCTGGCCACCCATCGGTTCACCGGCCGGTCGTAGATGCGCGCCGGGTCCCCGTCCTGGAGGATCACCCCGTTGCGCATGACCGCCACCCGGTCAGCCATGGAGAAGGCCTCGTTCTGGTCGTGGGTGACGAAGATGAAGGTGATCCCCACCTGCTCGTGCAGCAGCTTGAGCTCCACCTGCATCTCGCGTCGCAGCTTCAGGTCCAGGGCGCCCAGCGGCTCGTCCAGCAGCAAAACGGTGGGCCGGTTGATGAGGGCGCGAGCCAGCGCCACGCGCTGCTGCTGGCCCCCGGACAGCTCCCAGACCCGCCGGTGCTCGAACCCGGTGAGCCGCACCAGGCGCAGCGCGTCGGCCACCCGCTGTTCCATCTCGTGACGCGGCAGCCGGGGGCGCTGCTGCCGCAGCCCGTAGCCGACGTTGGTGGCCACGTCCATGTGCGGAAACAGCGCGTAGTGCTGGAAGACGGTGTTCACGTGGCGGCGGTAGGGCGGCACGCCGGCCACGGGCTGGTCGTTGATGTAGATCTCCCCGTTGGACGGCTGCTCGAAGCCGGCGATCATGCGCAGCAGCGTGGTCTTGCCGCAGCCGGACGGCCCCAGGAGGGCGAAGAATGTCCCCGGCTCCAGGCGGAACGAGACGTTGTCGACCGCCGTGACCTCGCCGAAGTGCTTCGTCAGGTTCACGGCCGTCACCACGCCGTGCCGCGGCTCGCGGATCTCGCTGCGCTCGGTTCTCCTCATGCCGGGACTCCGTACTCCGCTGTCGATGAGATGCGGAACTCCTTCACGCCGTCGCGCTGCGCCTGCGTGCTCCAGCCCAGCAGGCCGCCCATGATCTCCGCCACCCGCCCGGCGACTGATGCGCCGTGATCGGCGCCCTCCAGGGCGAGCCGCGTCCGCCGGGCCAGCACGTCATCCAGCGAGAAGGCCATCTCCTTCTCCACGGCCCAGGCCACCTCCCCCTCGAGGTAGTGGCTCTCCCCCAGCGGCGACAGCAGGCCCCATGCGGCGGCGTATGCCGCCACCTCCCCCGCCAGCGTGCCGTGCCGCTCCGCCAGGCCGATGGCCAGCTCCGGGTCCACGCCCCGGCGCGCCACGTCGTCCGCCACCCGGCGACGCTCATCGCCGTCCGCGGCGCCCAGAAGCCGATGGTCGCGCGTGACGTCCGCCCGCCGGCCGACCGCCGCGTTCACCGCGTCACGGGCGATCAGGCGGTAGGTCGTGTACTTGCCGCCGCGCACTTGGGTCACCCGCCCGCTGCGCAGCACCCGGTGCTCGCGCGAAGCGTGGGAGGATTCAAACGGCCGCTCCCCGGCGTTGACCGCCAG
The DNA here is from genome assembly GCA_035687145.1 of Candidatus Zixiibacteriota bacterium. Classification (GTDB taxonomy): domain Bacteria; phylum Chloroflexota; class Limnocylindria; order QHBO01; family QHBO01; genus DASRYM01. The sequence goes on from DASRYM010000019.1 coordinate 6,348, forward strand.
CGGCCGGACGCCGGCGTAGGTGGCCACCACATCGGCCCGAGTGAGGTCCGCGGAGAGGGCGGCGTTGGCGTGCTCTATCAGGTAGTCCACCTCGGTGGCCGTGGCGGCAGGCCGCGCAGTATCGCCGTCGTGTGGCACGTCAGTGGTGCCGATGATCCAGTGCCGCTTCCACGGGATGACGAAGATCACCCGGCCCGGGACGCGGATTGTCAAGCCGTGCCGCGAGCTGATCCGCTCGCGCGGCACCAGGATGTGGGCCCCGCGGCTGGGCAGCACGCCGGGGTCCGGGCGGCTGGCGCCGGTGGCGTCCAGGACGGCATCGGTCCGAATCTCCAGGGCGGTGCCCGAGAGCCGGTCGCAGGCGGCCACCGGTCTCGACTCGAACGCTTCCGGCGCAAGCGCCTCCACGCGGGTCAGCACCAGGGCACCGGCGGACTGGGCGGTGCGCGCCACGGTCAGCGCCAGCCGGGCGTCGTCCTCGACGCCATCGGTGTACACGAAGGCGCCGCGCAGTCCGTCGGGGCGCAGGGAGGGAGCGTGCTCGAGGGCGCGCCGCGCGCCCATGACCCGCGGCCAGCCGCCGTCACGGGCGGCGCCCAGCAGGCCGTAGAGCACCATGCCGGCCCCGATATACGGCACCTGGAGCGGGTTCCCGTAGATCGGTACCAGGAAGGCCTCCAGTCGCACCAGGTGCGGGGCAAGGCGCAGGAGGCGCGACCGCTCGTCGAGCGCCTGGCGAACCAGCCCGAAGTGCAGGTGTTCCAGGTAGCGCAGGCCACCGTGGATGAGCTTTGATGAGCGACTGCTGGTCCCGCTGGCGATGTCGTCGCGCTCGATGAGCGCCACCCGCAGCCCGCGCAGCGCGGCGTCCAAGGCGGCGCCCACCCCCACGATCCCGCCGCCCACCACCAGCAGGTCCCACCGCTGGTCGGTGAGGCGGTCGAGGTCGCGCGCCCGCCGCTCGAGGACCGCCGTCACGCCGTCGCCACCTCCGACGCCGCCTGCAGCGCGGCCTCCACCTGCTCCCGCACGCTCGGGCCGGCCGGGAGCTTCGCGTCGAATACCGCGCCGCCGATGGTGAAGGCGTCCACCCCCAGCCGCGAGACAAGCCGGATGCGCTCCACCGAGTCGATGCTGCCGGCGGCCACGATCGGCTTGCCGGTGGCCGCGCGCACCGCGCGGATCAGACCGGGGATGTCGCCGTCGTAGCGGTAGGCCAGCAGGTCCACCCCGTGGACGAAGTCGTTCGACGTGAGGCTGGCCGCGCTGTCCGAGATCTCCTGGATCGTGCCGCGTAGCAGGCTGGGGTGGCCGATGATGTTGCCCGGGAACGGGTAGTAGCGCAGCCCGCTCCCGTCCAGGATCTCGCGCGCCTCGGCGGCGTGGGTGCCGCCCATGACGACGTCCACGCCGATGTCGCAGGCTGCGCGCAGGGAGCGCAGCTCGTCCTCGGCGCGCTCCGAGACCACCTCCAGGTAGACAATGCGCCCATCGGCGTGCATGCGGCGCGTCAGCTCGCGCAGCGTCTCGATGCTGGCCCCCACGTCCTTGAAGCCGACGCAGCGCAGGTCGGTGTCGCGGACCTCGTCGTACACCTGCAGCGCATTCGGCACGGTCTGGTCGTTGCGGGTCAGCATGAAGATGAACTCAGCCACCACGTCCTCCACTCAATGCACGGGGGATCACGTCTGCGATCGACTCGATCACGAAATCCGGTCGCTCGGCCGCGGCCGCCACCTCGGCCAGTGAGGTGGCGCCGGTCAGGACCAACGCCGACGCCATCCCGGCCTCGCGCGCCATGCGCATGTCGGTCAGCAGCCGGTCGCCGGCCAGCAGGGTCTCCGCGGCGGGCGCGCCCAGCCGGTCCAGGAGGGTCTCGGCCATATACACCGATGGCTTGCCGACGATCGCCTCGGCCCTGGCGCCTGTCGCGGCCTCGATGGCGGCCAGCATCGCGGCGCAGTCCGGCAGGCCGCCGTCCGGCGTCGGGCAGTAGGGATCCGGGTTGGTGGCCACGATCCGTGCGCCGTGCCGCACCGCGCGGAAGGCGGTCAGCAGCTTGGCGTAGTCGAAGGTGCGGTCGAAGGAGACGACCACCACGTCCACCTGCTCCGGGTCATCGGTCAGGGCGAAGCCGGCGCGGCGCAGCAGGTCCGCCAGCAGCGGCTCGGAGACCGGGTAAAGGCGCGCGTCCGGCGCGTGGCGGCGCAGGTAGCGCAGCAGGGCGTCCGTGGCGCCCACCACCTCGCGCTCGGAGGTCGGTATCCCCAGCCGGCTGAGCTTGGCGGCGTACTCGGCCGGCAGCTCCAGAGGCTTGTTGGTCAGGAAGGTCACTGCCGCCCCCGCGCTGCGCACGGCGGCCACCACCTCCGCGGCGCCGGGCAGCAGCTCGTCGCCCAGATAGAGCGTCCCGTCCAGGTCGAACACGTACCCGGCGTACGTGCGTTCCGGCGCGCGCAGGATGGCGGCGGTCGAGATGCTCACAGCCCGGCCCCGAGTGCGGCGGCGTCGTCCAGCACCCGCTCCACGAAGGCGTCGTCCCAGCTCCCGGCCAGGTGCGCCACGTCGGCGAGCGTCAGGCGGTCGCGCATCAGGAAGCAGTTACGGATCGCCCAGCGCGCGGTCTCCGCATCCACGGACGGCTTTAGATCGCGAAAGCGCAGGGGGGCGCCGGCGCGGCCGAGCGCTTCCGCCAGCCGGGCCGGCTCAACCAGGATCTCGCCCAACTGCTGCCGGTGCTCGTCCCAGGTATCGGCCAGGTGCTCCAGCCGGGCTCGTTGACGGAACATCGTGCGACGCTTGGCGTCGTACTCGCGCCAGCACTCGGCGGCCGCCGCTCCGGTGCGGTCCAGCGACGAGAAGGCGGCCAGCACGTCGTTGCGCATCCCGTCGCCGTGCGGGTGCAGCGCGGCTGCGCCCCGCCGCAGCCGGTCAGGGTCCAGCTCGCGCAGCAAGCGCTGCCAGGCCAGGGCCATGACCACGCTGGCCACCCCCACCTGCGCGCCGTGAAAGGCCGTCTCGCGGCCCTCGGCGGCGGCGCGCATGTCGAGCAGGTGACTCACCAGGTGCTCGGTACCGGACATCGGTGCGGTGCGGCGCGCCACACCCAGGGCGATGCCGGACAGGGTCATGATCCTGGCCAGCTCCAGGATGGCTTCGCCGTCGGCCCGGCCCACGCCATCGGCCGCCGCCAGGTAGGCGTCGGCGTGGTCGCGCACCAGGCCGACCGCCGCGGGATGGAAGCTGGAGTCGGCGCCGGCCACGCTGGCCAGGTACCAGTCGGCAGGGGCGGTGAACATCGAGGCCAGCTCGCCGTACCCGGCGCGGTTCATGACCGGCGGCGCATCGACCACCACGTCGCGGTCGACCACCAGCGCATCGGGCCAGCGCGAGGGCACCGTGCGCTTCACGCCGTCGCGCAGCAGCACGGCCATGTCGTCCGAGAAGGCGTTCACGCTGACCGCGGTCTGGACCACCACGAAGGGCAGGTCTTTAGCCCGATGGGTGGCGTCCTTGGCAAGGTCGGTGATGGTCCCCGAGCCCACGGCCACCACGCAGCCGGCGCCGCGCACCGCGGCGTCCGTCTCGGCCAGAGCCGCGGCGTCCGCGTGCAGCAGCTCCCCGGGCTGACCGATGGTTTCCACCCGCACCCGCCGGTCGGTCGCCTCCCACAGGAGGCCCGCCACCGATGCCTTCAGGTCCTTCCCGGCACGACGCATGGGCGTGGCGTCCTGGATGACCACCACGTCCCCGTCCGTGGCCAGCGCGCTCACCAGGCGCGGCAGGGCCGACAAAGCATCGGTCCCGATGACGATATCGCGCAGGCCGATCGGCGCCAGCCGGCCCTCCGGGTCGGCCTGGGACAGGCGACGGCGGAGATCGTCCGGGTCGGTCACGTCGGCGGTCGTGAACAAGCCGGCGGTGATCACGGCTGGCCTTCCGCGAAAGCGACGGTGGGCTCCAGCTGGTCGAAGAGCCGGCGATAGCGGGCGTAGCCATCCGTGTATGTTTCGCGCGTGGCGGCGTCCTGCGAGGGCTCGACAAGCCACGGCGCCAGCCGCACGAAGGCGGCCACCGCCTGGTCCAGGCGGGCGACCAGGCCGGCGGCCTGGCTCGCCAGCATGGCGGCGCCCACGGCGGTGGCCTCCGGCGACTCCACCAGGCGCACCGGGCGGCCCGTGACGTCGGCCTTGAGCTGGAGCCAGAAGTCACTGCGCGCCCCGCCGCCCACGACCCGGAGCTCACCATTGGCCAGGCCCAGCTCGGACAGGCGGTCCACGATGTCGCGCAGGGCGTAGGCAAGGCCCTCGTAGGCCGCCCGCGCCAGGTGCCCGGTGGTATGGGACAGGGCCAGGCCGCTGAAGGCGCCACGGGCGTTCGCGTTCCAGCGCGGTGTCATCGAGCCGGACAGGGCCGGGAGGAAGAGGACACCATCGGACCCGGGCGCAGCCTCGCGGGCCAGCTCCGGCAGGCGCTCCTGCCCCACGCCCAGGATGCCGGCCAGCCAGCGCGTGGTCCCGCCGGAGACGAAGCCCGGGTTCTCGATCAGCCAAACGTCGGGCACCGCATGGGCGTGGGTCTCGACCAGGCGCGTGTCATCCACCACGGGATCACGCGCCGCGGCCGCCACCGGCTCCGCGGTGCCGCTGATGTCGCAGACGGGGCCCGGACCGATGAGCCCGGCGGCCAGGCAGGCGGCGTGCTCGTCGCCGGTGCCCACCGCGACGCGGCATTGTGTGGTCAGCTCGAGCTCGGCGGCGACGTCGGGGCGCAGGCATCCGGCCGGCTCCCCCGCCTCGCGGATGGTGGCCAGCCGTCGCTCATCCAGATTCGCCGCCTCGAGCAACGGTCCCGACCAGGCCCGACGGCGGACGTCGTACAGCAGCGAGGACGAGGCGTTGGCGTGGTCCACCACCCGCTCGCCGGTGCACCACGCGGCCAGGAAGCTGCCGGGCAGCAGGAAGGCATCGGCTTCGCGGGCGGCCGGATCGTGCGCGCGCAGCCAGGCTATCTTGGGGACCACGTGGTAGGCGTCGGGATTCAGGCCAGTGATGCCCCAGATGGCATCGGTCCCCAGTCGGCGCTCGAAGGCATAGGCCTCTGCGGTCGCCCGGCGGTCCATCCAGATGATGGCCGGGGCCAGCGGCTGGTTGGCCGCGTTCACGGCCACCGCACCGTCCACCTGGGACGCGAAGGCCAGCCCGGCCACCTCGTCGGCCGCGACGCCGCTGGCGCGGCGCGCCTGCCGGACCGCCTCTCCCACCGCGGCCAGCCACTGTCGCGGGTCCTGGTCCGCCCACCCCGGATGCCGGTGCGTAATGTCCAGGGGTGCCGCGGCCGTCCCGATGACGACCCCGGCGTCGTCAGCCACGACGGCCTTGACGCTCTGCGAGCCCAGGTCACAACCGATGACGTAGGGCACCCTGCCTCCAGATCGTAAGTCGTCTGACGACAGACGACTGGAGAAGCATACAGTGCCCCGTCAAGGGCGCCCGAGACTCGTTGTCAGGTCAGTTGGGCGGCATCGGTCACCGTAGCCGGAGCACCAACGGATGGTAGTAAGTACGACGAAGCCGCCCCTGGCGCCGGCATCGTCGCGGATTCCACCAGCCACTGACCGATAACCGCGAGGAATCGGGCCTTCGGCGACTTCCCTCGATAACATCCTCGCCGTTATCACCAGTAGGTGATTTTCGCAAGGGCCGGCTGCAGTTTTGCTAACCGGTCGGTGGTTCAGGGCGCCGTGTCGGCGTGGACTCCTGCGTCGCACGCGCTGCAGATGGCCTCTTCTTCCGGCAGCAGCTCGTTCGTGCACCCACAGAGACACTCGCAGGTACGGTCGCCGTGCGGCTGGAGCACCGTGTAGTCGACAAGGTCATCGAAGTCCATGTCGTCGTCCCGGATGCTCAAACCTCGCGGCCAGCCGGCCGGCGTCGAGCCAGGGCTCTCGGGCCACTGGTGCCAGGCGCCGTCGCGGCGTGCGAATGATAGCCGCCCGTGTTCCGCGGGCGCGGGCCGGCGCCCGCCAGGTGCCCTACAGCACCTCCTCGACATCGCGGTACCACTTCACGCGGCGGCCGACCCGCTCGCGGGCCTTCCAGCGCATGGTCTTCGGCGCCGATGCCAGCCGCTCCTCCACCGCCCCCAGCCGCCGCAGGACCGCCTGCCGGGCGGCATCGGTCAGTCCCACCGCCGGCAGGTGCTCACGAGCGTGCTGCAGGAAGTCCGAGGCCGTGGTGTGCAGGCCCCAGTCGGCGCCGGTCAGGCGGCCCAGGTAGTCCAGCTCCAGGCGCTCGGGATCGGCCTCCCCCGCCTCGTGGTTGAGGAGCAGCCAGTAGGCGTCGATGAGGTCCTTCTCGTTGCGCTGCACGATCTGCAGCTTCTGCAGCAGCAGGTCGGTTGGGGTGGTGGTGCGCGGTACCAGGTCCAGCCGCCCGTTGAGCTCGATGGTGTGGCAGAACTCCAGGCGCTCGAAGAAGAGGTCCACGTGGAACCCGTCGGGGTGGTAGTAGACCCGGCGGGTGGTCCCGAACTGGGTGTTCACCGCGCGGTCCGGCTCGTAGCCCAGGCCCAGCAGCGCGGCATCGGCCAGGCGCACGTCGCGCAGGCGGCCCACCAGGTCGATGTCGTGGTACTTGCGCCGCTCCGGGTCGATGCCGCCCAGGTCGGCGGTTCGCAGCCGGACGGCCACGCCGCCCATCAGGCGCAGGACCGCCCCCGCGGCCAAGGCCGCCTGCAGGATCTCCTCCGCCCGCCCCGCGAGCTCCTCGATGGGACGTGGATCGGCGCCGCTCATCGCTGCCGAACTTCGCTCAGCCGCTGATCAGCAGGTAGCCCTTCACCCGGGTGGGCTCCAGGTTGACGATGGCGGCCTTCATGATGCCCTCAGCGTACTCCGAGCCGGGGTTGAGGGCGACGGTGCGGCCCACCTTCTGGATACCTCGCGCCTCGTGGATGTGGCCGTGCAGCGAGAGCAGCGGCTGCACCTCCTCCACGGCGCGGCGGATGGCCGGCGAGCCGGCGCTGGTCATGATCACCTGGCCGCCCTCGAACTGGATCTCCAGGTCCCTGTTCAGCGCCGGGGCCTGGTCGATCTTGGTGTTGAACGGCGGGCAGTGGAAGTTGAAGATCGCCCCGGCCGGGTTGCGGATCTTCTCCACCAGGTCGCGCACCGCGACCTGCATGTGCTCCTCGGGGTAATCGCGCGGGCACTCCCAGGGCGTCATGGAGGTGTCCCCCATGCTCACCAGCTCGTGGTGCTCGTCGAGCTCCACCACCTGGTGGTCCACGTTCCGCGCGTACTGCGCGGCGTTGAGGATGGGGTCCACGCTCACGTCATCGTCGTTGCCGGGGATGACCCACAGCGGGATCTTCAGCGGCTCCAGGTACTCGCCGGCGAACGCCAGCCAGGTCTCCAGGCGCCTGTTCATCTTCTCCACGAACAGCTGGTGCAGCCGGTCCGCATCGGCCTCCAGGGCCTTCGCCTCGTCCGGCTCGCAGACGTGGTCGTAGAAGCCCACGTTCTCGATGCGCCGCTGGAAGGCGGCCAGCTCCGCATCGGTGGTGGCCTCCAGCCGGTTGCCGAACAGGTAGCCCTCGTAGTGTCCGTTGCGCCGGATGATGGGCACGATGGCCTTGCCGGTCAGGTCGCCGGAGACGATGACGTGCTGCACCTGGTGCTGCCTGGCGGCGGCCAGGAACTTCCGCCAGGCGGCGGTGGAGCCGTGGAAGTCGGCTGCCTGAATGATCCGAACGAAGCCGGACCCCGGCTTGTCCGATCGCTTGAAGAACAAGGGCATCGACGCTCCTCGGGTGGTTCGGGGAAGGAGCCGGGTCGGGCGCGTGGGCGCACGGCCCGGCCATCGGTCCACGGAAGGGTGGGGCTACGCCGGCGGCACCTCCTGGAAGGTGGCCATGATGTCGATCCCCTCCTCGCGGCGCCGATACCAACGTGACACCGCGAAGATGACCACCCCCAGCGCCACGATGGTGCCGAAGACCAGCAGCGCCTGGCCCTGCTGGTCGCCGAAGCCGACCGCCGGCCAGATGAACGGCGAGGCCACCAGCAGCAGCAGGAAGGCCAGGGTACCGATGCCGACGACGGTCATGGTCGGCACGCCGCCGATCGTGGCCCGCACGTGCCCGGCACCCTGCTCCCACAGGTGCCGTTTCACGTACGGGTAGACGATGGCCGCGGTCACCGGCACCAGCATGGTGATGGCGGCGTAGAACACGAAGTTCAGCTGGACGAAGATCACGCTGTAGAAGGCCGAGGCCAGGACGCCCAGCTCGGCCAGCACGGCGATGAGCAGCACCGCGTTGCGCGGGCTGCCGGTCTCCGGGTGCACCTCGGCGATCCACTCCGGCACGATCCGGTCGAACGCCCAGGCGAACATGATTCGGCTGGCGTAGAAGAAGTAGGTCTGTGCCAGGTTGATCAGCGTGTAGATGAAGCCGATGGCCATGACCAGGAAGAAGATCACGTTCGGCTGCAGCACGCTGGCATAGAAGGTGACGAACGGGTTGGCGTCCGGGTCCCCATTGACGAACAGGTAGCCCTGGGCGGCCATCCAGTCCTGCGGCACGAAGCGGGTGAAGAGCAGGACGCCCACGGTGAAGATGGCCCAGGTGACGCCCAGCGCGCCCCAGGCGCCCCACAGCAGGGTGCGCGGCGCCTCCTTCACCTCACCGGCGAAGAAGGTGGGGATGTAGTACCCGTAGAAGATCCAGAAGCCCATGATCAGGCCGGCAATGGCCGTGTTCCCGAACGAGGTGTCCAGCACCATCCCCTGCGCCTGGGCGCGCGGGATGACCTCGTCGAACTGCATGGCCGGCACGTACTGGTTCCAGCCCTCGCGGAAGCCGGACTCGCTGCCGGTGGCGAAGCTGAAGAGGATCACCGCCCAGGCCACCAGGCCCAGGACGAAGCCGATCCCCATCATGCGCACCACGGCGCGGGTCGGGTAGAAGAGCGTGATCAGGGTGATCAGCACGCCGGCCGTGCCGAACACCAGGATCCCCGCCTGGCTGCGGCTGAACTCGGACAGGCTGGTCGCCCACCCCGCGTTGTAGAGGATGCCGGACGCGGTGAGCAGCGCCGGCAGGGCCACGGTGGGGATCCAGGCGATCAGGCTGCCGGCCACCAGGCCGGAGAACAGGACCAGCGCGAAGCTCGCCGGGAAGGCGAGCCACGGCGAGAGCGTCCGGCTGGCCAGGGTGTAATCGGCTCCCGCCCGCGGGGCCGCGGCGCCGATCTGGCTGAACGTGTAGCCGTGCATCGCGCAGAGGATGGCGGCCAGCGTCAGCACCACCAGGATGTTGGCACCGGGCCACAGGGCCGGGACCGAGTAGAAGGTCAGGATCCCGGACGACGAGAGCGAGATGCAGTGAACGCCGAAGACGATCGCTCCCCCGACGCCAATGGTGCGGATCAGCCCGGAGGTCTTCCGCACGAAGAGCCGCGGAGCGCCGCCTTCGGCTTGCGCTGTGGTCGCTGTCACTCGGAGTCTCCTCCTCTACGTTGCCCCCACTTTCGATCACGTCACGCGGTGCTCGGCGATGCGCCTCCCTCCTCTCCTCGTGCCGCGGCCAGGTCGATGGCTCGCCGGACGAAGGCCAGCCAGGCGGCGCGCTCGGCCTGCCGCGGCTCGTCTGCCATGCGCGGTTCGACTCGATTGACCGATGCGGCGGCGGAGGCGATCACCTCGGGCCCGATCAGCCCGACCCCGATGCCCGCCAGCCCGGCAATGCCCAGCGCCGTGGATTCGCTGGCGGTGGCCACGTCCACCGGAATGCCCAGCAGGTCCGCCTGGCGCTGGACGAGGTAGCGGTTGGCGGTCAGCCCGCCGTCCACGCGGAGCGCCTGCGGCGCACGGCCCGACGCCCGGGCCATGGCCTCCACCACGTCGCAGACGCGATGGGCGATGCCGTCCAGCACCGCCCGGGCAAGGTGGTTGCGCGTCGTTGCCTGGCTCAGCCCGCTGATCACCCCACGGGCCGATGGCTCCCACCACGGCGCCCCCAGTCCGGCCAGCGCCGGCAGGACGCGCACCCCGCCGGCATCCGGGACGGAGATGGCCAGCTCCTCGCTGGTTGCCGGGTCGGCGATGAGCCCCAGGTCGGCCAGCCAGCTCAGCGCCGCCCCGGCGGTGAAGACCCCGCCATCCAGGGCGTAGGACGGGGTCGTGGCACCGGGGAGTTGCCAGGCGATGGTGGCCAGCAGCTGCTCGCCGGGGTGCGGCGGCCGCTCGCCGGCCGTGGCCAGCACGAAGACGCCCGTCCCGTACGTGGCCTTGGTCGTGGGCCTGGTGATCGCTCCGTGGCCGGCCAGCGCCGCCTGCTGGTCGCAGGCCAGCGCGGTCAGCGGCAGCGCGACGTCACCCCACGTCGCGTGCCCCAGCGTGCCGAGGTCGCCGGCCGTGGTCACGATGCGCGGAAGGCTGGCTCGCGGGACGTCGAAGAGGGTGAGCATCGGCTCCGACCAAGACGCGGTGGCCAGGTCCAGCAGCTGGGTGCGAGAGGCCGTCGACGGGTCGCTCAGCGGCTCACCGCCGAGCCGGGCGGTGAGCCAGGCATCCACCGTCCCCAGCCGCAGCGTGCCTGCGTCCCGGGCGCGGGCCACCTCGGGGACGTTCTCGACCAGCCAGGCCATCTTGCCAGCCGAGAAGTACGGGTCCAGCGGCAGGCCGGTGGTGGTCCGTACCAGCGGCTCGTGACCCGCCGCCCGCAGCCGCTCGACGATCGGCCGCGAGCGGTCGCACTGCCAGGAGACGGCCGGCGTCAGGGCGCAGGCGGTCTGGGAGTCCCAGGCCACCACCGTCTCGCCCTGGTTGTCCAGGCCCACGGCCGCGATCCGCCCCGCGCCGCCGACTTCGTCGAGCACCTCGGCGACCGACTCGACCACCGAGGCCAGGATCTGCTCCGGGTCCTGTTCCACCCAGCCCGGCCGCGGATGCCGCGAGCCCAGCGGCCGCTGAGCAGCGGCCACGGGGCGCAGCTGGAGGTCGTGGGCGATGGCCCGGGTGCTGGTGGTGCCCTGGTCGATGGCCAGGAGCAAGTCGCGGCTCATGGTTGTGACGCCTCCCCCGCGGGCGGAGCCGCGGGTTTCGCCAGCTCGTGCTCCAGGTTGGCGACCATCTCGCGCACCTGGCCCTTCACCGCGGAGCGCAGGATCGGCGCGCCGAACTGGGCCAGCCGCCCGGTCAGGTGCAGGTCGACGGCGTAGGACGCCCGCGTGCCGCCGTCATCGGTGGCGGAGAGGTCCACCGGGACGCTCACCGTGAAGCTGCCCACCAGACCCAGGGGCTGGCCGCTGATCTCCAGCCGCATGTGCTCCGGGCGCTGGACCTCGGTGACCGTGGCGGTCCCGCGCACGCGCAGCGTGAGGAACGGCAGCCTGGTGCTCATCACTGCCCGGTAGTGGCCCGGCGACTCCATCTCCAGCTCCTCGCAGCCGGGGAGGACCCGCTGCAGGGCGTTCGGGTCGTCGACTACCTGCCACACGCGCTCGCGCGGAGCGGCCACGGTGATGACGTCCTCCAGCAGCCGGCTCATGCCCGCGCCTCCACACCCGCCATGGCGGCCAGCGCCACGTGGCGCCCGTCCTCCAGGGACGCGACGTGGTCCACGTCCGCCGCCCGGCAGGTGCCGGCGGACCACAGCCCGGGCAGCGGCAGGCGGCCGTCGGCCTCGGCCGGTGCAGGGATCCCCGGCCGGTTGTCGACCAGGCCCAGCGGCCGCAGCAGGAAGGGCGCGGGGTGCTGCAGGTCGGCCAGCACCAGCAGGTCGGCCTCGATCCAGGTGCCGCCGACCTCCACCCCCTCCAGGCGGCGGTCGCCGCGCACAGCGGTGGGGAGCGACGCCAGGCGGCGAACCTCCATGCCGGCCGCCTGCATGCGCCGCGCAGTGCCGTCCGCGAAGCGGCCGCTGCCCAGCAGGGCGGCCACCCGCCCGGGCAGCAGGCCGGCGTCCAGCGCCGAGTGCACCAGGTCCGCAGTGCCGACGCCGCTCGGCCGCGGGCCGGCGATCGGCGCGTGCTCCCGGGGCCGCAGGTACCCGCCGGTGGCCAGCACCACGGTGGGCGTGCGCACCGCAGCCGTGCCGTGGGCGGTCTGGACCATGACCCTCCAGCCATCGCCGTCCTGCAGCAGGCCGGAGGCGGTGGCCCGCAGCCACAGGTCCATCTCGCCCGCCGCCAAGCGATCGCCGAAGGTGGCGAGCGCCGCGCGCTCGGCGTCGGTGAGGGCGTCAGGCACGCGTCCCATGGCGCCGCCCCAGCGGGCGGTCCGTTCCACCACCAGCGGACGGTGCCCGGTCTCGAGTGTGGCCAGCGCTGCGCCGATGCCCGCCAGCCCGGCGCCGATGACCACCACCTCCGCATCGGTCCGATCCGGATCCCGGACCGGCTCGACCGTGCCGTCCGATCCGCCACCCGGCAGGAAAAGCCACGAGCCCTCGCGGTGCTTGCGGATGGTCTCCGGGCGCGCGCCGAGGCCATCGGCCAGGACCACGGCGCTGCCCACCGCGCACAGGTTGCCTTGGCAGTCACCGAAGGTGGTGCCGCAGCCGCGCTTGGCCGCGTCCAGGGTGGTGGCCGGCAGGGGCGGCCGCATGGCGGCCCGGATCTCCCCGACGCTCACCGAGCGGCAGACGCAGACCACCTCGCCCGCCTCCTCGCCGAAGCTCATCTCACCGAGCTCGGCCTGCCGTCGCGTGCCGCGCTCCCAGCCTCGCAGCCGGGTGACCTCATCCACGACGTGCTCGGCGATGGCCGGCGAGGCGCTGATCCCGGTGGAGCGAATGCCGGTCACGTGGAAGAGACGATCCCCCGCCGTGGAGGGTCGTAGGATGTAGTCGCCGGTGCTTGACACCGCGCGCAGGCCGGCGAACTGGCGGATCGGCACCATCTCGCGCACCGCCGGGACCATGGCCGCGCAGGCGTCGATGATCTGCTGGCGCGTGGCGGCGTCCACGCCGCGGTCCCGCTTGTCCTGCAGGTCCTCGGCGGTGGGCCCCAGGAGCAGGCCGCCGAAGACGATGGGGGTGACCAGCATCCCCTTCCCCATCCTCCCGGGAAGCGGCAGCACGATGCGATCGACGCCGAAGGTCTCCTCGCTGACCAGGAACTGGCCCTTGCGCGGCGTGGTGGCGAACGAGAGGTCGCCCGCCAGGCCGGCCACGGCATCGGCCCACAGCCCCGCGCAGTTCAAGACCTGGTCGGCGCGGATGGTGCGCCCGTCCGCAAGGCCGACGTGGACTCCATCGGCCTCCACACGCAGGACCGATACGGCCGCATCCGTCCAGACCTGGGCCCCGGCGGCCATGGCGGCCTCCGCCAGCCGGCGGGTGAGCCAGAAGGGATCGATGACTGATTCGCCCGGGATGGACAGCGCACCGTGCACCTCCTCGGCCAAGTAGGGCGCCTGCTCACGCGTGGTGGCCGCGTCCAGGAGCTGGGTCTCCACGCCGAGGTTGGCGGCGTTCTCCGCCACCGCCTTGAGGCGCACCACGTCGTCCGGCTCGCGCGCCAGCATCACCGCACCCACCTCCAGGAACGGCACGCCAAGCTCGGTGATCAGCTCCGGCCACAGCGCGGCGGCGCGGCGCAGCATGCCCGCCTCGATGGTCCCGGGCTTTGCGTCGAATCCGGTGTGCACGATGGCGCTGTTGGCCTTGCTGGTCCCCTCACAGAGAGACGGCTCGGCCTCGACCAGGATGGCCGGAATCCCGCGCTGGGCCAGCTCGCGCAGCACGGCGCAGCCCACCACGCCTCCGCCGATGACCACCGCCTGGGTCCGCTCGCGCGCCACGCCCGTGCCGCCGTCCATCATCCGCGCCTCACAGCCGGAGCTCCGTCAGGAAGCGGCTGCGGTCGCCGCGGTACAAGTCGCGCGCGTGCTCCACGGGCCGCCCCGTAGCATCCCAGGTGGTGCGCTCCAAGAGCATCAGCGGCGCCCCCGGCGCCACGCCCAGCAGCGCAGCCTCCTCCGCTTCGGCGGCCACCGACTCCATGCCCTGCTCCCCGCGCACCGGACGGGCGCCGTAGCGCTCCATCAGCTCGTAGATGGACCGATGGTCGAGGTCCTCTTCGATGAGCCCCGGGAAGAGCGCCGCCGGGAAGAAGCTCGTCTCCACCACCACCGGGGTGCCGCGTGCCGAGCGGAGGCGGACGACCTTGTAGACCTCCTCGCCGATGCGCAGGTCCAGGGTCTGGGCCAGGACGCGTGTGGCGAAGATGGCCGATCGCTCGATGGTGCGGGTGGTCGGCACCACGCCCTGGCCCACGGTCTCGCGGAAGAAGCCGCGCAGCACGTTGGCCTGGTGCCGCAGCTTTGGCTCGGCCACGAAGGTGCCGCTACCGTGGGCCCGGTCGATCAGCCCGCGGTGCTCCAGGCGGCTCAGCGCCTGGCGCAGCGTCATGCGGCTGACGCCGAGGGACCTGGCGAGCTCCCGCTCGGAGGGGAGCCTGGTTCCCGGCTCCAGCATGCCGCGCTCGATGCGGCTGGCCAGCTCCTCCTCGATCTGGAGGTAGGCCGCCAGCCCTCGCGCCGGCGGCGCGAGCTGCGACGCTGCCCGTGCCGGCCGCGCCTGCTCCCTACCGCTGGTCTCGGCTCGCTGAACCTCGTCCGCCATCGGCTCCTGGCGATGCCTCCTGCCGCCCGGGGGTTCCGGTGGTATGAGGGTGCTTATACCCCAATCGTGGTCGGAGGTCTAGACCAATATCGCTCAGGGTGGGCTCGGCCGGAGGCCGACGGATCGGCCGAACCGCACGGGAAGCCGGCTGAACGCGCGGCATTGCGACAGGCGGTTGCCGCATCTCGGTCGAACGATTCCGACATGCCTACGCCGCCGTATCGGTCCTTCATCAACCGCGACCTGCCGCACCGGGAGCGGGCGTGCGCTCGAAGGAGGCGCTATCACGATATGGCGAGCCGCGCCAGACTGCTGATATTGACATCGTCCTGGGGCTGCCCGCATCGGGATTCGAGCCGATTCAAAAGGCGTTCCAGGACGACTACGTGGTGCACGTGCCCGCACAGTCCCAGGACCGCGTCCTGGCGTCGGTGGTCGCGCAGAGCGGCCTGGGCAAGGCGGATTTCATCCTCGACCGCGACGATGCCTGGGCTCGGAGCGCCATGGCCCGGCGGCAGCGCTGGGAGCACCCGCGTTATGGATCCGTCTGGGTGCTGACGCTCGAGGATCTGATCCTGGCAAAGCTCGAGTGGTCGGCGGGCGTTTCGGAGCTCCAGCTGCGTGACTGTGCGAATCTTGTTCGACTCAACGCATCGGCCATCAACTGGAACTACCTTGAGACCTACGCGGCTGCCCTTGGAGTCGGTCACCTCCTCGCTCGACTTCGCCCTCCAGCCGCCTGATCCAGGCCAGCGCGCGCTCGACGAACGAGTTCGCGCCATGACGCCGGAGGCGCGCGCGAACATTGCGGCGGAGCTGCGATACCGGGCGCTGGTCATGGTCAACGACGCGGCTGACGGTGCCGGACCGATGTCCGAGCTCGACCGGGCCGTCTTCATCCTCCGACGCTTGTACCCGGAGTTCACGGAAAGCCAGGTGGTCGAGATTCGCGCGGAGCTGGCACGTCGAGAAGCGGCTGGCCGGTGGAGCGGCTTCGAGCGACCGTCCCGGCTCCGCGAGGGCCAACGGGGTTCACAGCGGCGGAAGCATCTGTTCAAGCCATGACGGGAGCTGGCCGCGAGATCGGTAGAAGCTGCTTCGGCCACAGATCCTGATCGCGCAGCCGCCGCCCGACGCTCGGTGCGTCGGGTCGCAGTCGGCGGGGGTCTCCACGATGTCGCGGACGGTGACCGACAGCTCGCCCCCGTCCACGCCGGCGCTGGCCACCAGCACCATCTCGCCGGTGAACACGTCCTGCAGGGCGTCGGACCACGGCCCCTGGATGATGTCGTTGCCTGGCGCCCCGCGGCGCGCGGAGGCGAGGACGCCGTCCGAGACCTCGTACTCGACGCAGGCGAAGTCGTCACCGGGGACCACCAGGTGGTGGCGCGCCATCTCCCACGGTTCCAGCAGCGTCACGAAGCGGCCGGTCTCGATGATCGCATCAGCCTCGACGTCCAGGTTCAGCTCTCCCATCCAGTGGGCCATGTTGCGTCCACCGTCATCGCGCACCGCTTCGTCCGTGGTGTGCTGCACGAACCGGTGGTAGAGCTCCTCCACGCCGGGCCACTGGCCGAGACCGATCGCCTGGTCCCTGATGGTCTGGCCGTCGCAGTCGCCCCGCTCCTCCGGTCCGGACACCGAGCAATGAGCCAGTACGCTCAAGAGGTCCAGGACCCCATCGGTCCCGCGGGTGGTGGCAACCTCCTGGAACCAGGCGAAGTTGTCGTACGCGCGAGCCAAAAGCCCTGCCGCCTGCTCGGTGTCGACCAACTCCGGAAGCCAGCGCCGCCACTCATCGTCGACCATGCTGTACACGACGTTGCTCAGGTACTCGGCTACTCCCTCTTCCCACCACTTGGTCAGCGTGTACCCCACGGCCTGCTGCGCCGGGAAGTTCTCGCCGGTCAGGCAGTGTCCCAGCTCATGAGCGATCGTCTGTTGGAACGCCCCCTGCTCCTCGTCCTGCATCTTGGGAAACAACGTCACGGTGCATGGCAGGCCGAAGCCCGGGGTCGCGGCCGAAGCAAGCGGAGTCTCGCCAACGAATACGGAGAAGATCATGTTCACGGGCGGCAGTGGCCGCAGTCTCTCCAGGACCGACGCTGCATGCTCCAGGGCGGTCAGCCCATTGTCGTAGTCGTCCTCCGTCCATCCCGCCTGCGGCAGACCGGGTGCCGGCACGAAGACGCGGTACTTGCCCGGCTCACCGCCCGGCGGAACGTTCGTCGGTCGCCACTCCAGGCAGGTGCTGATTCCCGGTGGGGGTACATGGGGCATGAAGAAGGCTGCGCAATCGGTGACCGCGTCCTGCAGGGGCACGATGGGCAGCCGACCACTCCGGCGAGCCGGCGCCCCGAGTCCGGCCGACACCGGGCCAATTCCGGCCATGGCCTCCAGCCGTTCCTCCGAGAAGACGAGTCGGTCCAGCAGCGCGCGGACCGCCTCGTGCTGGGGCTCATCGGGTTCGAGCGCCAGGTAGTCCTGGGCCATCCGAATGATGCCGGTGCCTTCGTAGGAGGCCAGCTCCGGATGGACGAGGACGTCGTCCGCCTCGCGCTCCCCCAGGAACATCTCCAGGGTCGCCACCAGTCCCTCGCCCCGCGTCCACTCGCCCGCCGCCTCCCTGGCAAGCAGGTTTTCCACGAAGCCGGCAGCGGCCTGGTCGGGTGGTGGGTGCTCCAGCGTGGTGGTGTCGAGGTCTCGGGCCGCCGGCGCGGCCCCCGGCAGCCGGCTGACCGCCCGCGCTCCGATCACGCGAGCGGTCTCGAGGCGCCCCTCGTCGTCCAGGTCGACGCGCTGAAGCTCCAGCCGGGCAAAGGCGTAACCCAGGCTGGTCGGCTGCACCACGCTGAGGATGCCGCGATCGGACCCGCCGAACCAGACCGCCGCGGCGCCAACCCCTTCCACCGGCGTTCCCGTGGTGTCCAGCAGGGTGGCGCCGGGCGCGAAGTCGTCCGGCGACCCTGGACCGATCGAGACGGCAAGACCCTCAACGTCCTCGCCGTCACGGGCGTGGGTCCACGTGCACTCCTCGCCAGCGCCGAACTCGATCAGCTCCCGCTCTTCCCAGGGGATGTCGAGGAGGCCCAGCGCCTCTTCCACGTCGGCGTCGGTGAGGAGGCCGCACGCCTTGATGGGCGGGACGTCCGGACCAACCGCTGCCACCCCCGATGCGCCGCCGGGAGTAGGGCTTGCTTCGCCACTGACCGGCGCCGCGGACGGGCGCTGGCTGACCAGCACAACGACCAACGCGAGGCCAGCCAGAAGGACGGCGCCTGCCGCCCTGGGATGACGGCGCGCCCGAGTGAGTGCCGCGCCTGCGGCCGCAGCCGGCCGCGTCGATTGGCGTCCGCCCCCCACCCGACCGAGACCTCCTGCCCACGATTGTCCCACCCGCGTCCACCCTGGCGAGATCGCCTCGCCGGGGCCGAATGCTGCGAAGCGTCGTTCGGCCGGAGCGGATCCGCGCCTACCAGCCACACCCTGGGCGCGTAGCATCCCGGGGTGCAGTCCGGCCATCACGACCCGGCGCAAACGGTCGAGCGCACCTACATTGCGCTGACCCTGCTGACCACCCTGGCGGCCAGCCTGATCTGGGGCATCAACACCATCTTCCTGCTGGACGCGGGGCTGAACAACGTGGAGGCCTTCGCCGCCAACGCGTTCTTCACCCTGGGGATGGTGGCGTTCGAGGTGCCCACCGGCGTGGTGGCCGATACCCGTGGTCGCCGCTTCTCCTACGTCCTGGGTGGCTTCACCCTGGTCGCCTCCACGCTCCTCTACTTCGCCATGTGGCAGCTGAGCGCGCCGTTCTGGGGTTGGGCCATCGCGTCGATCCTCATCGGCCTGGGCTTCACCTTTTTCTCGGGCGCCACCGAGGCCTGGCTGGTGGATGCGCTGAAGGCGACCGGCTTCACCGGGCACCTGGAGCACGTCTTCGGCCGGGCGCAGATCGCGACCGGCATCGCGATGCTGACCGGCACGGTGGCCGGCGGCCTGATCGCGCAGGTCACCAACCTGGGCGTCCCCTATCTCGTGCGTGCCGGGTTGCTTGTGGTGAGCATGCTGGTGGCGCTGCGCTACATGCGGGACATCGGCTTCACGCCCCAGCCCTCGGCCAGCCCGGTGCAGGCCGTGCGGGACGTGCTCGGCGGGGCCATCGATGGCGGGCTGCGCAACCCACCGGTCCGCTGGGTGATGCTGGCCGCGCCGTTCACCGCGGGCGCGGGCATCTACATCTTCTACGCCGCGCAGCCGTTCCTGCTGGAGCTCTACGGCGACCCGTCCGCCTACGGCATCGCCGGCCTGGCGGCCGCCATCTTCGCCGGCTGCCAGATCGCCGGCGGCCTGCTGGTGAACCGCGTCCGCCGCCTCTTCCGGCGCAGGACCGATGGCCTCCTGGCCTTCGCGCTGGTCGCCGTGTCGGCGGTGGCCCTCCTGGGCTGGACCGATGGCTTCGCGGTGGCCCTGCTCCTCCTCTCGCTGTCGTCGTTGGTGAATGCCATGCGCATGCCGATGCGATCGGCCTACGTCAACGGCCTGATCCCCTCGGAGCAGCGCGCCACGGTGCTGAGCTTCGACTCGCTGATGGCCTCGTCCGGCGGGGTGGTGGCGCAGCCGGTCCTGGGGCGGGTGGCGGACCTCTCCGGCTACGGGCCCTCCTACGTGGTGGCGGCCGCCATCCAGGCCCTGGCCGTCCCGTTCATCCTGCTCGCGCGCCGCGAACGGGCCGCGTCGGACCCGATTGCGGGGACTTGACCGGGACGCACGCTTCACGGCATGGGCCGTGACGCCGGCGGATCCGGGGCGAACGCCGGCGAGCGGGCCAGGACCGATGCCCCGGGCAGGGACTCGGTCACCGGCTGAGCCGCCCGCGGCAGGCCGATTGCGACACCGAAGCTGTCACGAAGGGGCGCCATCGTGGTGGCATGGATGATCCCCGTTCGGTCGAGTTCGAGGTCCCGTCCGCCGCGCTGGGCCGGCCCGTCGCCGTTCGCCTGACCGACTTCGGTGGCCGGTGGGTGGCCGCCCTGCGCTGCGGCACCTCGACCACCAGCGGCCTGGGAGCCACCGCCCGGGATGCGTTCCTGGCCGCGCTGGCTCCCCTCGGCGCACGCGTCGCGGCCGCCCTCATGGTCGAGCCCGTGATGTTCGTGGCCTCCGCCCGGGTGAACGAGCTGGAGGCCGCCATGTAGCTCGCGCTAGCCGACCACCACGCTGCCCGCCACCAGGTCGTGAACGGCCCGATGCTGCGGCGCGAACACGGCCGCGCCCACGTTCGCCAGCACCAGCACCCAGCTGGCGGTCAGCAGGGCGATCGGCAGCACGCCGGAGTCGGCACCGGCGAACGCAAACTGCCAGATGGACGCGTGCGCCAGCTCCCATGGCAGGAACTTCACGGCGCTGCGCAGGAGTGACCTCCTCGGGGACAGGCGGCCGCCTTCCGGGACGGTGACCACCTGCAGGCGCATGCGGCGCTTGCCCAGGCTCGCCCGGCGTCCGGATGCCTCGGTGAGGGCGAAGTACAGCGTGACCGGCAAGGTCAGGCTCACGAAACCGCTGAGCTCGGCCGCCAGCGGGCTGCCGAACATCGTGGCGCCGGCGTCAGGCCACACCGCCCGGATGGCGAGGCCGGCCAGCACCACGACCACGATCCAGACCACGATCACCAGGTAGTCGAGCACGACCGCCGCGGCTCGGCGACCGAGTGGGGCGGTATTCATGGGTCCCCAGGATCGCAGGTGGACGCGACCCGCGCGCGGCGCGCACGAGGCTCGGTGTGGTCCCATCGTCCGGGCCGCGAATGGCGCGGATGAGCGATGCGCCTGAGCCACGCCATCGGGCATGCTGACCGGGATGCATCGGATCGCTGCCCGCCGACCCGCCGCGCTTGCGCTGGCGCTCGCGCTACTGGCGGGCGTTCTTCCCCCCGCGCAGCAGGCTGCTGCCGCCGACCTCGTCCCCTCTCCCACCGTCGCGAACGAGCGGATCGCCGGCGCCGACCGGTACGGGACGGCCGTGGCGGTGGCCCAGCGGCTCTTCCCGTCGGGGCCGGTGCCGGTGGTCTACCTCGCGTCCGGCGAGGACTTTCCGGACGCCCTGGCGGCGGCGCCCATCGCAACTCGGCGCGGCGGCGTCCTGCTCTTCACCAAGCGCACCGAGCTGCCGGCCGTCACGGCCGACGAGCTGACGCGCCTGAACCCACCAGAGGTGGTGCTGGTGGGCGGGACCGTGGCCATCGATGCCGCGATCGAGGCCCAGGTCAAGGCTGCCCTTCCGTCCGTCGCCGTTCGGCGCGTGGCCGGGGCCGATCGCTACGAGACCGCGGCGAAGCTGGCCGACCAGGGATTCGATCCGGGGCAGGCATCGGTCGCGCTCCTGGCGTCCGGCCAGAACTTCCCCGATGCGCTCGCGGCCGCCGCGATCGCCGCCGAGATCGGCGCGCCGGTGCTCCTGGTCAAGCGCGATGCACTGCCAGCGGCCACGGCTGCCATGCTCCGGACGCTCAAGCCCGGAACCGGCGTGGTCGCCGGTGGCACCCAGGTGGTGTCGGACGCCGTGCTGGGCGCCATCGGCCAGCACACCACGGCCCAGCGCGTGGCCGGCGCCGACCGGTACGAGACCGCCGTCAAGCTCGCCGACCGCTTCCTGCCCAACGCCAAGGCCGTCCTGGTGGCCACCGGCCGCCTCTACCCCGACGGGCTGGCCGCCGCCCCGCTGGCCGCCAGCCTGGGAGCACCGTTGCTCTTCGCCCAGTCGAACGCGCTGCCCTCGCCGACCCGCGACGAGCTGCGCACCCGCAGGCCGACCAGCCTGGTGGTCTTGGGCGGCCCCGCCGCCATCGCTCCCATCACGGTGGGCACCCTGGTCGGCTACGCCGACGGCCGCCTGGGGCTCCCCCCGCCCTTCACCCACTACCCGGCCTACGACTCCGGCTACCACGACTACGGCGAGATGTTCATCTACATCAAGTCCGCCGAGATCGCGTTCCCCGGGCTGGTGCGGGTGTTCAGCATCGGCAAGAGCTACCAGGGCCGCGAGATCTGGGCGGCCAAGGTGTCCGACAACGTCGCGACCGATGAGGCCGAGCCGGAGGTGATGTTCGACGCCCTGCACCACGCCCGCGAGCACCTCACCGTGGAACAGGCGCTGTACCTGTTTCGCGAGCTGGTCGAGGACTACGGCGTCGATTCCAGGGTCACCAACCTGGTGAACGCCCGCGAGGTGTGGATCATCTTCGCCGTCAACCCGGACGGGTGGTACTACGACCTCTCGATCTACCCCTACGCGAACTGGCGCAAGAACCGGCAGCCGGCGCCGAACGGCGTCATCGGGACCGATCCCAACCGCAACTACGGCTACCGCTGGGGCTGCTGCGGCGGCTCGTCCGGCAACCCGTCGGCCTGGAACTACCGCGGTCCGGAGCCGTGGAGCGCGCCCGAGGTGCGCGCGGTGCGCGACTTCGTCCTGTCGCGCCGGGTGGGAGGCGTCCAGCAGATCCGTACCCACATCACCCTGCACACCAACGGCGAGCTCATCCTCTGGCCGTACGGCTACACCTACACCGACATCCCGTCCGACATGCGGCCGGACGACCACGCCACGTTCGTGGCCATGGGCCGGGCCATGGCCGCCCTGAACGGGTACAGACCGCAGCAGTCGTCGCAGCTGTACGTGACCGATGGCGACCAGATCGACTGGATGTACGGCACCCAGCGCATCTTCTCGTTCACGTTCGAGCTGTACCCCAGCGAGCAGGCCTCGTCGCGGGACGACTTCGAGCCGCCGGACGAGACGATCGGGCAACAGACGGCCCGGAACCGGGGTGCGTTGCTGTACCTGATCGAGATGGCCGATTGCCCGTGGCGGGCCATCGGCAAGGCCGCGACCTACTGCTGAGCGAGCCCCGTTTCGGCCTGGCGGGCCCACCTCCCGAATCCCCCATCTCCGCCCGGACGCGTCACGGCGACTCCGCTAACGGCACGGCCGGTGCAAGGTCCGGGGACAGGAGGTGTACCGATGACCTACGTACCGCCTGATCCCGAGACCCCGCGGCCGGAGACGCCGGAGACCGAGATCCCGACCGAGGAGCCGCCGACCACGGTGCCGCCCGCTCAGGCGCCGCCGGAGTACACGCCGCAGGGCGATCCCGGGTGGGAGGCACCGGGGGAGCAGGAGCCGCCCACGGAGCCAGGGAGGCCCGTGCCCGAGGAGCGCGATCCCGCCAGCCAGGAGTAGCCGGTTGCTGGCATCCTCTCTCCCGCAGTACAGAGGAGGGATGGATGTCCGCCGCATACCAGGTTGACGTGGACCAGATTGCCGAGATCCGCGCCTCCCTGCGCCGCGGGACGCCGGTCACTCTGCGGTCGCCTCTGCGGCCGCCCGGCGCTTGAGCTGCTCCTGGAGCCGGTCCAGCTCCTCTTCCGTCAGCTCGTCGACGTTGATGAGCTCGGTGCGCGCCTCGCGAACCGCCCGCAGCAACTCGTCGTGCACGATCTTGGACTCGCGCGACGCCCGGTTGGCCTCCATCAGGATCAGGATCCCGATCAGGTAGGTCAGCACCGTGGTCGGCGTGTTCACGATGAGCTGCCAGGTGTCGCTGAAGGTCATGGGCGGGCCGAGCGCCGCCCAGGCGATGACCCCCACCACCGAGAGCACGAAGAACTGCCAGGAGCCGCTCCACAGGGTGACCTCGTGAGCGGCGCGGCGGAACCAGTCGCTCACGGACCCGTTTCCATTGCCACTCGCCACGTTCGCTTCTCCTCCATCCGGGGCTCGTCCGGCGAGCACCCCGTGAGGGACTACTGCATGCAGCTTGCCGACCAGCCGCTTGCCAGCTCACCGATGGCGGGCACGATATGGGCATGAAGGCCCTTGCCGCGGTTGGACTGGTAGCCGGCGTGCTGAGCGGCCTGCTCGGCATCGGCGGCGGCGTGATCATCGTGCCCGGCTTGGCCACCTTCGGGCGGCTCGATCAGCACCGCGCCCAGGCGGCGTCGCTGGCCGCCATCATCCCGATCGCCGCCATCGGTGCCGTCCTGTACGCGCTCGATGGCGAGCTCGACCTCCTGGCCGCGGGTCTGCTGGGCGTCGGCAGCCTGCTGGGAGTGCGCCTGGGGACCGGCCTGATGCACCGCATGGACGCGGCGTGGCTGCGCCGCGCCTTCGGGCTGCTGCTGGTGGCTGTGGCCATCACCCTGCTGGTGCTGTGAGCGTCGAGCTGGCCCTGGCGCTCATCGCCGCGGGCCTGGTTGCCGGGTTCACGGCCGGCCTGTTCGGCATCGGCGGCGGGATCGTGCTGGTGCCGGCGGTGGTGCTGCTCCTCGGTTTCGACCAGCATTCCGCGCAGGGCACCTCGCTGGCGGTCATGATCCCGGCCGCGCTGTTCGGGTCCTGGAGGCACTACCGCCGCGGGCGCCTCGAGCCGCGCCACGCAGCCCTGGTGGCTGCCGGCGGGATCCTGGGATCGGCCGCGGGTGGCCTGCTGGCGCTCTCCCTGGACGAGGCCGTGCTGCGCCGCATCTTCGCCGTGCTGGTGGTGGTCGTGGCCGTGCGGCTGCTGATGCCCGATGGGCCCCGGCGCATCGTACGGTTCTTTGCAGGTTCCGGCTGACCGCGCTGCTCGAGCACGGCGGACCGGTGAGCGTCCGCCACGTTGGCCGATGTGATGAACTTGCCGTGAGTTGTCAGGAATAGCGGTCTATCCTGACCCCGTGCGCGCCTCACGCCTGGTCTCGCTGCTGCTCCTCCTCCAGACCCGGGGCCGAATGACGGCGGCGGAGCTGGCGCGGGAGCTGGAGGTGTCGGAGCGGACGATCTATCGCGACGTCGATGCCCTGTCCGCCGCCGGCGTCCCGATCTATGCCGAGCGCGGACCGCTGGGCGGCGTGCAGCTGGTCGAGGGGTACCGCACGCGCCTGACCGGCATGACCGCCGAGGAGGCGGAGGCCCTCTTCCTGTCCGGCGTCCCCGGACCCGCCGCCCAGCTGGGCCTGGGCACCGTGGTCGCCGCAGCCCAGCTCAAGGTCCGCGCCGCGCTGCCCGGCGAGCTGCGGGCGCGTGCCTCACGCCTCATCGAGCGCTTCCACCTGGACACCACCGGCTGGTTCCGGCCCGGCGAGGAGGTGGCGCACCTGACGGCCATCGCCCAGGGCGTCTGGGACGCCCGGCGGCTGCATCTGGCATACGACCGCGGCGACAAGCTCGTCGAGCGCACGGTGGAGCCCCTCGGGCTGGTGCTCAAGGGGGGCGTCTGGTACCTCGTCGCTCGGGTGGAGGACCAGATCCGGACGTATCGGGCTTCACGGATCGTGTCGGTCGATTCCCTGGACGAGACGTTCGAGCGCCCGGAGGGCTTCGACCTGGTCAGCTGGTGGCTCGAGAGCACTGCCGCGTACGAGCGGGGCCAACAGCGCCTGGAGATCACCATCCGGGTCGACCCCGACCACTCCGGCTGGCTGACCTGGGCGCTCGGCGAGGACGGCATGGCCACCGCCGAGCGATTGACCGATCCCGACCCGGAGGGCTGGCTGCGCCTCCGGGCCAGGGTCCTGTGGCCGGAAGACGCGGCCGGGCGTCTCCTGGCCCTTGGCGGCGCGGTCCAGGTCCTCGACCCGCCCCAACTGCGGGACGAGCTCGTGGCCCTGGCTCGCGCCGCGCTGCTCCGGCACGGCGAGATCCCCGAGCTCAGCGCGGGTGCGGATGCACGTGGCGGGCGACCACCCGACCAGCCGGCTGCGGCCGCCCCCGGATGAACGGCCGCCGACCGGGAAGCAGCTTCTGGATGCGCAGGCGGGCCTCGACCTCGCGCTCCCGCTCCGCCTGCATGATCCGCATCAGGTTCTCATCGAACATCGGTTCCGGGACTCCTGCCTTCGGTTCTGTCACCACGCTGCCAGCGTAGCCGGCATACCTGCCAGAACCTGTCAGGAACTCATAGGAGTCTCGGGAGACCGCGAAGAGTCGCCATCGGCTCCCATCTGGAGCCAGAATTCGCGGGATCACCCTGAACAGCAGTCAGCGGCTCCCCGTCTGAGCCGCCGACAATCGTTGCACCCATGCGGCTGGTTTGCGGCTCGCGAGGAGAGCCGCTGATGACGTTTGGCGCTTCGGCACCGGAGTCGTCAGACGGGCGTCTGAGCGCCGATGCCGCCCAGGAGCAATCACCTGCTTGTCACGCGGGCAGGTGATTGCTCTCGAACCGTCGTTGCCCGTTAGCGCCTACCAGGTGAGCGGCTGACGACGCGGCTGACGACGCCTGGGCGGCGCCGAACCGCTTGAACCGCCGCCGCTACGCCGGGGTTCCGGATCGCAGCTGCGCCAGTCGGGCCTCGACCTCCGCCTCGGTGTCCGCGTCCTCGAGGGCCGCGAACTCCTCCTCCAGCGACGAGGCGGCCACCTCCTGCATCCCCCGGGCCATGGCCTCCTCGCGGCGGATGCGCTCCTCGAAGCGGTTGAGCTCGGAGGTCGGGTCCATGACCGATACCTCCCGCACCGCCTCCTGCACCTGCCGCTGGGCGGCCGCCATCTTGGCCCGGCTGACCAGCTCGTCGCGCTTCTGAACCAGCTCCTCGCGCTTCATGCGCAGCTTGTTCAGCCCGTCCTTCAGCCGATCGGTCAGCTCGGTCTGCTGCGCGATCTGGGTCTCGAAGGTCTTGATCTGCTCCTCGAAGCTGATCTGCCGCCGCAGGGCGATCTTGGCCAGCTCCTCGAAGCGCTGCGCCTCGGCGCTGTTGCCGGCCGCCCTGGCCTCATCGGCCCTGCGAGCCGCGGCACGCGCCTTGTCGCCCCACTCGCGATGGGCGTCCTGCGCCTCGCGGTGGTCGTCCTCCAGCAGCCGCAGGTTGCCCACCGTCTGCGCCACCGCCTCCTCGGCCTCGGCGATGTTGTTGGTGAAGTCTCTGACCAGCTGGTCGAGCATCTTCTCGGGGTCCTCGGCCTGGTCCAGCAGGGCGTTGATGTTCGCCCGGATCAACTGACCGATGCGTCCCAGGATCGTCGTCTGCGCCACGGGTCACACTCCTCTCGTCGCGAACCGATTGCTCGGGCCGTCTGTGATCATCTCCACTACCACGCTCCTCCGCTGGAGCGTCCACCCCCGCCGCCGAAGCCGCCGCCGAACGAACGGCCGCCGCCTCCGACTCCTCCGAATCCTCCCCCGCCGCCGAAGCCGCCGAAGCCGCCGAAGGGGCCACCGCCCCCACGGCGCCCGCCGCCACCGCTGAGGATGGAGCCGATGATGCCGCCCAGGATGGCGCCGCCGATATCGGTCCCCCACCGCGCGTCCCGGCCGGTGGGATACGGACGGCCGTTGATGATGACCGTACCACCCCAGCCGGCCCGATCGATCTCGTCGAAGTCGTCCGCGGCCAGCGCGTACGCCTCGTCCGCCAGCCGTGCGGCGCGACGGGCCTCCTCCACGGCCTGCGCCGGGTCCTCGTCGACGAGCCGGCGGGCGGCGGCCAGCGCCTCGCGCGCCTCCGAGAGCCGGGTCCGCGGCTTGCGCCGCACGCCGTGCCGGCGGGCGCCGATGAAGTCTTCCGCGCGGTCCAGGGCCTGCTCCGCCGTCCGCAGCTGCGCGGCCGCCGCGGCCACCTCCTTCCGGCGTCGTTCGGCGCCCTCCTGGGCGGCGGCCAC
>DASRYM010000020.1:0-3238 GCA_035687145.1 Candidatus Zixiibacteriota bacterium
TGATTTGACGTCATCCCCACCTTCCTCCGGTTTGTCACCGGCAGTCACCTTAGAGTGCCCAACTGAATGCTGGCAACTAAGATCAAGGGTTGCGCTCGTTGCGGGACTTAACCCAACATCTCACGACACGAGCTGACGACAGCCATGCAACACCTGTTCACGCGTCCCTTGCGGGAGGAGGACGTTTCCGCCCTTTTCACGTGAATGTCAAGCCCTGGTAAGGTTCTTCGCGTGCCGACGAATTAAACCACACGCTCCGCTGCTTGTGCGGGCCCCCGTCAATTCCTTTGAGTTTTAGCCTTGCGGCCGTACTCCCCAGGCGGAACACTTAATGCGTTGGCTTCGGCACTGCCGGGGTCGATACCGACAACGCCTAGTGTTCATCGTTTACGGCTAGGACTACCGGGGTATCTAATCCCGTTTGCTCCCCTAGCTTTCGCGCCTCAGCGTCAAGAATGGGCCAGGTAGCCGCCTTCGCCACTGGTGTTCCTCCCGATATCTACGCATTTCACCACTACACCGGGAATTCCGCTACCCTCTCCCACCTTCAAGCTGAGCAGTTTCCGATGCAATTTCCCAGTTAAGCCGGGAGCTTTCACATCGGACTTGCCCAGCCGCCTGCGCGCTCTTTACGCCCAGTAAATCCGGACAACGCTCGCCACCTACGTATTACCGCGGCTGCTGGCACGTAGTTAGCCGTGGCTTATTCCTCAGGTACCGTCTTGGATCTTCCCTGAGAAAAGAGGTTTACAACCCGAAGGCCTTCATCCCTCACGCGGAGTTGCTGCCTCAAGCTTTCGCTCATTGGGCAAAATTCCCGACTGCTGCCTCCCGTAGGAGTCTGGGCCGTGTCTCAGTCCCAGTCTGGCTGATCATCCTCTCAGACCAGCTACCGATCGTCGCCTTGGTGAGCCGTTACCCCACCAACTAGCTAATCGGACGCAGGCCCCTCCGGAAGCGGATTGCTCCTTTAATCGACGAACCGAATCGCCAACCACATGCGGTATTAGCCACCCTTTCGGGCAGTTATTCCCCACTTCCGGGCAGGTCACCTACGCGTTACTCAGCCGTCCGCCACTAGGAGACCTCCAAGCAAGCTCGGAGGTTCCTCGTTCGACTTGCATGTCTCACGCACCCCGCCAGCGTTTGTCCTGAGCCAGGATCAAACTCTCCGAACGAAAAAACAGTGGTCTTGCCCGAAGGCTCCACCACCGTTCATGGTTCAGACTTGGTCCCGCTGACTCGTGTGGGTTCCTGTCACTCTTCAGCTGTTAAGGTCACGCACCGATCGGAATCGGTATCGTTCGATTCTGAGGCCTCCGTTGATTCGGAACCCCGGCGCGAAGCTGCGCGACCCGGTGGATCGCCGTCCTTCCACGCCTGCCGGCCTGCGACCGGCGCGATGCAGGACTATAGATCAGCGCCCCTGGACCGTCAAGCGAGCCAGACCGGCCGCACGCGGTCACTGCCGGACGCCGATCCGGCGTCCGCATCGGTCCATAGCATAGAACGCGCGTTCGAATCTGTAAAGCGGCCAGTTGGGCTGCCCGATGGCAGGCCGCGCCACACACGGGACTCCAGTTCCGGATGCCCACCGATCGGAAACCACGTTCGGTGCCGGGCACCAGGCTCAGCTGCGCTCCACCTGGCGGCGGCCCTGGAGGGAGCGGATCAGGGTTACGTCGTCGGCGTACTCCAGGTCGCCGCCCACCGGCAGGCCCCGCGCGATGCGGCTCACCACCGGCACGTGGGGCGCCAGCAGATCGGCCAGGTACATGGCCGTGGCCTCGCCCTCCAGGTTCGGGTTGGTGGCCAGGATGACCTCGCTCACCGAGCCGTCCGCCACGCGGGCCACCAGCTCCCGCGAGCGGATCTGCTCCGGGCCGATGCCGTCGATGGGGCTGATGGCCCCGTGCAGCACGTGGTAGCGGCCGCGGAACTCGGCGGTGCGCTCGATGGCCAGCACGTCGAGCGGCTCCTCGACCACGCAGATCCGCGTCGGATCGCGGCGGGGGTCAGCGCAGATGGCGCAGGGGTCAACGCCGCGGTCGGTGATGTTGCAGCACACCGAGCAGTAGGCGACCTCCTCCTTCACCGCCACCAGGGCGGCTGCCAGGGCGCGCGCCTCGTCGGCCGGGGCGCGGAGGACGTGGTAGGCCAGCCGCTGGGCGGTCTTGCGCCCCACGCCGGGCAGGCGGCTGAACTCCTCGATCAGCCGGGCGACGGGCGCGATCAGGGCGCTCACCGGGGGCTCCGGGACTCGCTGCCTGGGGGTGGGATCAGCGGCCGGGCAGGCCGAGGCCACCCAGGCCGGGCATGCCGGGCAGGCCCAGTCCGCCGGCGACCGCGCCCATCCGCTCGCGCTCCAGCTCCTTGCTGCGGGCGATGGCGTCGTTGACCGCCGCCATGACCAGGTCCTGGAGCATCTCGACCTCGTCGGGATCGACCGCCGAGGGGTCGATCTCCACCTGGCGGATCTCCTGGGCACCGGTGATCACCACCCGCACCGCTCCCCCGCCGGCGGTGGCCTCCAGCGTCGTCTCCTTCAGCTCCTCCTGGGCCTGGGCCATCTGCGCCTGCATCTGCTGCGCGAGCCTGGTGATCTGACCGATGTTCACGTGCCTCTCCTGCCTAACGGGTCGTCAGCGGACCTCTGGGACGTCGACCAGCTCCCCGCCGGTGATGCGCAGCACGCCTTCCAGCAGCGCCTGCGCGTCGGGATCGTCGGGGTTCGGCGCCACAGCCTGCTGGACGCTCAACGGCTCGAGCTCCACGTTGCTGGCCACGCACTCGATGGCCCACGTGCCGCCCAGCACCCGCGCCAGCAGCTGCTCGATGGCGGCGGCGCGGTTGCGCGCCTTCTCCCGCATGAACGCCCGCTCCTCGGGAAAGGCGAGCGTCACCCGCGCGCCGTTCACCGTGACCGGCCGGCAGTCGGCGAGGATGGGCTTCAGCGCCGGCGAGGCGGCCTGCACCACCTCTCCCCAGCGGGCGCGGACCTCGTCGCCATTCGGCCGGGCACCACTCGCCGCGGCTGTGGGCTGGACCGATGGCGCCTCCGGCGCCTGCGTGGCGGCCACCGGCTCCGGCTCCGGCCTCGGGGCGGGCTCGGGTGCCGGCCTGGTGGGCTGGACCGATACCGTCGCGGCCGGCTGTGGGGCCGCCGGCTTCGCGGCCGCCGGCTGCGGGGCGGCAACCGGGGCGGGGTCGGCGAGCGGCTCGACGGCCAGCAGCTCCA
>DASRYM010000021.1:0-2182 GCA_035687145.1 Candidatus Zixiibacteriota bacterium
CCGCAGCCGGGGCAGGTCCAGGCGAACGGGGCGGCGTCATGGTTCGGCACGGCGCGTTCCTCCGGGCCGATGAGATCCCTGACCAGTGACAGGGGCGGTCACAGGACCATCGCTGGCCGGATCCGGGCGAGCGCCGGGTCAGGGCCCGGTGGAGGCAACCGGGCGGGAGGACCAGCTCTCCAGGCGTACTGGGGCCGCGCTACCTCACGAGAGGAGTTGATCGTGCTCAGTGCTCTGAGTAAAAATACTCATCGTCATGAGCAAATTGCCGGCCTACGAGCGGCCCCAGGCCCGGACGCTCGCCCGGCGCCTGGCCGAGCCCCGGCGCTTCATCCAGGTGGTGGCCGGCCCGCGGCAGGTGGGGAAGACCACGCTGGTCGAGCAGGTCACCGCGCGGGCCCAGGTCCCGGTCGTCTTCGCCAGCGCCGAC
The DNA here is from genome assembly GCA_035687145.1 of Candidatus Zixiibacteriota bacterium. Taxonomy (GTDB): domain Bacteria; phylum Chloroflexota; class Limnocylindria; order QHBO01; family QHBO01; genus DASRYM01. Next base: position 431 of record DASRYM010000021.1, read on the forward strand.
GAGCCCACCTTGCGGGGCCCCCAGTGGGTCGCCGAGCAGTGGGAGGCAGCGCGGTTCGCCCTCGGCCCGCGGGGGGCCATCCTGGTGCTGGACGAGGTCCAGAAGGCTGCCGGCTGGGCCGAATCCGTCAAGCGCCTGTGGGACGAGGACTCCCGGGCCCGGCGTCCGCTGAAGGTCGTCCTCCTCGGGTCCGCGCCGCTCCTCGTCCAGCGCGGTCTCTCGGAGAGCCTGAGCGGGCGCTTCGAGGTCCTCTCGCTGCCCCACTGGTCGCTGGCCGAGATGCGCGCCGCGTTCGGGTTCACGCTCGAGCAGTTCCTGTTCTTCGGGGGTTACCCGGGTGCGGCGCCGCTCATCGGCGACCAGGAGCGTTGGGCGCGCTACGTCCGCGACGCCCTGATCGAAACCACCATCGCCCGCGACGTGCTCCTGCTGACGCGGGTGGACAAGCCGGCGCTGCTGCGGCGGCTCTTCGAACTCGGCTGCCGCTACAGCGGCCAGGTGCTCTCCTACACCAAGATGCTCGGTCAGCTCCAGGACGCCGGTAACACCGTGACGCTCGCCCACTACCTGCACCTCCTGGCCGCGGCCGGGATGCTCACGGGCCTGCCCAAGTACGCTGGCCAGGCGGTCCGCACCCGCGGGTCCAGCCCGAAGCTCCAGGTCCTGAACACGGCCCTGCTGACCGCGCAGTGGGGCCTCACGCTCGAGGAAGCGCGCGCGGACCGCGAGGCCTGGGGCCGGCTGGCGGAATCGGCGGTGGGCGCGCACCTGGCGAACGCCGCGCTGACCGGCACCTGCGAGGTGTTCTACTGGCGGGAGCGCCAGCACGAGGTGGACTTCGTCGTCAGGGCCGGCCGGACCCTGACAGCGATCGAGGTCAAGACCGGGCGACGGCGCGAGACGCCGGCCGGGATGGACGCGTTCGTTCAGGCCTTCAACCCGCAGCGCACGCTGCTGGTCGGCAGCGGGGGCATCCCGCTGGAGACGTTCCTCCTCGAGCCGGTCGAGCGCTGGGTCACGGCCCGGTGATGACCCGCAGGGCGCGGGCCTTGCCGTATCTCTACCGCGATGTCACTCTTGCCGAGTCGGTAGTGGAAGGTCAGCCGTGAAGCGCCTGCGATGGACCGCCCACGCCGAGACGAATTTGCGCGAGCGGGAGTTGGACCGGGCCGAGGTCGAGCTCACCGTGGAGTCGCCCGACAGGCGGATCGCAGGCCGGGGGGAACGCCAGATCCTGGTGCGGAAGTATGCCGACAAGGCGCTGCGCCAGCCGATGGTGCTGTGCGTGGTCGCCGAGGAAAGGGCAGAGGAGACGATAGTCGTAACGGTTTACCGGAGCTCGAGGATCGAGAAATACCTGCCGGGAGCGGCGCCATGAAGATTCGTTACGACCGGGAAACCGACACGCTGGTGATCGCGTTGCGCGACGAACGCATCAAGGACAGCGAGGAGGTGCGGCCCGGCGTGATCGCCGACTTCGGCTACGACGGTGGGATCGTGCGCTTCGAGATTCTCGAAGCCTCCCGGCATGTCGTCGATCCGCTGTCGGTGACGCTCGCCACGAGCTAACGGGCGCCTTCGGCGCCGAATGAAGCCGGCCGGCGTACTTCAGCCCGCCCGCTGGGACCGGATGGCCTCCAGGACCTCGGCGGGGTGGCGGGCGGCGTCGGCGACGCGCGGCCAGTGGCGGCGCACGACGCCGTCGGGGCCGACCCACACGGTCGAGCGGATCACGCCCATCGTCTGGCGCCC
>DASRYM010000022.1:0-23243 GCA_035687145.1 Candidatus Zixiibacteriota bacterium
GGTCAGCAGCACCCACGCCCACGACGCTGGATAGCGGAAGCCCACCACGATCGCCGCCCCCATCAGCAGGTGGATGTTGCCCCGCGCCACCTCGTTGGCGACCGGCACCAGGAACAGGCTGAGGGCCGCCAGCTCGGGACCCATGAGCCACACCAGCGCGGCCAGGTTGACCGCGGCGAGGATCGCGTAGAAGACCTCGTAGGGCAGCAGCGAGAACAGCAGGAACAGCCAGGCGATGACCGGCGAGTACAGGAAGGCATCCTGGTCCCCCAGTTGCACGTTGCGGTACAGATCCTCCAGACGGAGGCCCCAGTAGGCCTCCGCATCGACCTCCACGAACGTCGACTGGAAGCCGATCAGCCAGATCCAAAAGAAGACGAGCCAGCCGATCGCGAGGGCGCGAATCACCAGCGGCGTTAGCCGTGTCCCGCTACGCACCCGCTTCGAGCCGAGCACGGGTTGTCTGAGCCCTACGGATGCGGTGCGGTGTCCAAGTTCTGCCGCCATTCCCGCTACAGGGATCCGCGGACAAAGGTCCGACGACACACATGCGATTCCACTGGTGCGGGACCCTACGAGCGGACGCCACAGAGGTCAACAGTACTGCCGCCGCGCTACGGACGCTTCCCTATGCTGGCGGATGTGAACCTCGTCCGGATGTCACGGCTCATCGTCACGGCCTTCGTCCTAGCGCTAGCAGTGACATGGACGATCTGGGCCGTGGACGGCCTGACGCTGTCCGACTCCCAGGCGTATCGGTTGGCAGCCGAACGGCTGATGAGTGGCCAGGATCTGTACCCGCCGCCTCAATCGCAAGACGAGGCCTTTCGTTACGCCCCGTGGTTCGCCGCGGCGTGGGTTCCCATCACCGTTCTGCCGCGCGTGGTTGGCGACCTGGCGTGGTTCGGGCTGCTCATCATTGCCAGCATCCTCTCGACCCTCCCGCTTCTCATGAGCCGGCACCGAGCAGGAGTGCTTCTCGGGCTTCTGGGGGCCGCTATGCTCCTTTGGACGTCAGCCCGGGGCAACGTGCACCCCTTGGTCATGCTCGCACTCGTCCACGGCGTTGAGCGGCGATCAGGGCCACTATGGATCGCGCTCGCGGCGTCGATCAAGGCCGTACCGATCCTATTCGTTCTCTTGTTCGTTGCCCGCAGGGAATGGGGCAAGGTGCTGCTGACGCTTGTTCTTGGCGCGGTCTTGGTGGCCCCCATGCCGTTGTTAGGGTGGGAACTGGTGAGTACCGATCCCGGGCAGAGCCTCAGCCTCTACAACCTCGCGTCCCCAACCATCTGGGCGGTGACCGCCGCCTTGGCATTGATGCTCGCCACGGCGCTTGGCATTCGCAAGTCTCGCTACGTATCCGTGGCTGCCGCGGGCGCGGCGATCCTGGTCCTACCTCGCCTGCTGCTCTACGACGTGACCTATTTGCTGGTATCCCCGCATCGGCCGGCACGAGCGGCAGCGGATCAAGCATCCGGTTTGGCCCAACGCACCGAAATGCTGCCTACTTGCTGACCTTCCTCAGTTGCGCGGGGCGAACACCGTTGCTCCAGGCCCATGGTACGCGACGGACCAGTTCTGCATACGATGAAGGTCTTCTCTCAGCGCCGGACAGCAGTCAACCGATGTCATCGGACCATACAGGCGGCCCTTGGGGATGATCACGTAGGCATCGAGCACATCCCAGCCGAGCCGCCACCCTTCAAGGCAACTCGCCACCCGAGGGGCGCATTCCTGCAGCTGCCGAAATCGGGCGAGCCTATTGATGAAGCCGTCCAGTCCCGTCCATTCCGATCCCTGCACCGTCGCGACACTCTCCCGCTGAGCGAGGAAGGGGAACCACTCAGAGAAGTAGTCCAACTCCCATCGATGGGCCGTCACGATCGCGAATCGCTGATCCGGTGCGGTGTTGTCTTTCACCCATGCCATGGCGGCGACGTGGTCCTCCGTCAAGCCGTGAAGGGGCACTCCCGGATCCGCCGCCGTCCGGGCGTTTGCCCTTACACCAACGAACAAGATCACCGCCAACACGGTCACGAGCGCAGGCTGCTTTGATAGCAGTCGAGGGATCGGGGTCGAATTGAGCGCTGTAGCTAAGTCGCTCACCTGCACCAGTCGCCCCAGTCCATCCTTGATGAAGAAGGCTGCAGCGATGGCCAGCGGTACGGTGGCGTACGTCATTCCTGCTCGGGGGTCGGTCACAACCGTAGCCAGCAGCCAGCAAGGCACGACCCATTTCCCGCGTGCTGCCATGACCACGCTTCCGAGCACCCCCGCAGCGGTGAAGACGTCAACGACTGGTGCGTCGATGAAGTTGATGCCAAGCAGAGCGATCAGGCCGGCGGACATGTTGATGCCGGTTCCGCCCGCCGACAGAAAGGGTCCGGCGCCGTGATTCAGCAGCACAGCCAAGATCCATGGCGCCAGTATCACCACAGCACCGAGCGCCGCGGTCACAAGCCTGCCCAACGCGGGCAGAACCGCTCGACCCGACCGGAGCAACGCGATGCTTCCGAGGCTGACGGCCAGGAAAACCGCTGCGTGAGGGTGCGCTAGAGCCGTCAGCCCGCCGAACAACGCGGTGAGGATGAGCTGTCGACGCGCACCGGATTGCACCAGGCCGATGCCCTGATGAATGGCCAGGAGCGCAAGGAGGAGCCCCAGTGCGCGGGTCATCCCGCCGCCGCCCACGAGCCAAATGTATGACCGAGGCATGAGGGCAAACGCCCCCGCGGCCGCGACTCCGAACCACGCCGAACCGCCTAGTCTGCAAGCGAGGAGGTGAACGACGAATATCGAAGTCGTGGCTATCGTGGCCGGGGCGAACTGCAGGACAGCAACCACGGATAGCCCCGGCAGCGACCCGAGTATTGCCGCGAGATACAGCCCCAGAGGCGGATAAGCGAACGGTATCTGCTCCCCGTTGTATGTCGTGAACGTCGGTAGCGTCATGCCGTGCGCGGCAAGGTCGCGGGACATCTGGGCGAAAAGCCCTCCGTCGTTCAGCGGGAAGCCGCTTCCCAATACCGGGACGAACCGGATGGCTCCTCCGACCAGGAGGACTACGAGCAACGAGAACGTTAGGTTGCGAGTCGCAGCCTGCGACCCATCCGTCGAGTCGTTGATCACGCCGCTGGAAATAGTCGCCTGGTTAGGAGATGTCCGGCGATGCATACAGGGCGCCGCCGGCCAGATCGATCACGTAGTGATGTCCGAGATAGACGGTGGCGAACAATACCAGTAGGACGAACGGAGTCCACGCGATCGCCAGCCGGCGGTGCGACTCCAGCAGGAAGAGCAGGACGATGAGCGGGTAGGCCGAGTGCAGGGACGGAAACGCAGCGACTGGATTCCCCCACCATATGTGCGTAGAGCCATCCGAAACCCTGCCAGGAGATCGCGGCCGCGACATCTGCGACCACGTCGACGACGGGCAACGCCTCGCCGTACTGTCCGGCAAACCGCGGCGGTGCTACCGGAACCGCCAGGAACGTCAAGAACGCTCCGAAGCTGACCACCATCAGGGTCGTGGCGAAGCGGTAGTAGCCCTTCCTGTTGGTTACCCACAGAGCGAAAGCAAAGGCCAGGGGAAAGAAAAAGTGAGAGAAATAGACCAGGGACAGGACCACGTCGTGGATTTGCACCACGCCCGGGACATGAAGCAGTTCCTGTAATGAGACGGTCGGTATCGATCCGAGCATGAGCGCTCGCTCGAGCGCTCATCACCCAGTCGGACTGGACCGACTGGCCAAACGTATTCGCAACCGCACGCATGGCCTCCCAGGCCAGGAAGATCAGGACAAACGGACCCCAATCCCGCATAAACGCCCATCCCCGACCCATGAGGATGGCGGCGATTGCGGCGATCGCTGCGAACACATCGATGCTCGGTTGGATTCGCAGCACCAGCATTAACACGAAGACAACGCTCAGATAGACACCCAGGAGCCAGTAGGACAGCCGCGCCATCGCGCGCGAAGCGGAAGTTGCTTCCGCATGCCCCAGAGGAACGTCGGGAACAGTGGGAGCTGCGGCGTCGGACGCGTCGATCATCTAGGTAAGGCATCCCTTCAGATGGCGGATGGGGGAAGGTACGCAGCGGGTATTCACTGCGTCAATGTACGAATGTACGCCCACACTGGAGGGACGCGAGGCCGGACGCCAGCAAGACTGGAGATCAGCGCCGTGAACGTTGCTGGCGAAGTCGCGAGGCAGAGTCATCCTCCTGGAGCGCCGGCCTACGCAGTATTCCGCGCATCCAGCTGAGGTTCCGGAGCCCCCTCACATGAGCCGGCGTGGCTCGCCGCACGAGCCACACGGCCGCCGCAGCGTAGGCACCGCCTCCGATCGCATCTATGACGTAGTGGTGTCCCAGGTACACGATCGCGAACCAGACGACTCGGCATAGCCGAATAGCAGCCACGAGGCACGCGGCCAGCGGGTACGAATCACGAGCGCAGCAAGGATCGGATATGCCGCGCGAAGGGAAGGAAAGGCCGCGACGGGATTGGCGTTCATGTGCGAGTACGCCCACGTGACGGTGTGAAGCTGCGCAGCAGAACCCACTTGCTGAGCGACGCCGACAACGCCCAGGGACTCCCCAAAGAGATATGCGAAGCGCGGCGGTGCGACTGGGGCCGTGGCACGACGGTGCGATCTTTGGCGTGGTTGGCGAGGCCGTTTCTCGCGGCGACATGCCATACCTCGATGTGTGGGACCACAAGCCGCCGGGCAACTATCTAGTTGCCGCGCTCGCCACACTCGCCCCCGGGCCGACTTGGACCGCCCTTTGGTCATTGAGCGTTGCGGCCACGGTCGTCACCGGGTTGGCAGTGCGACACGTGACCGATACGGCAGTAGGCCCGTTGGCTGTCATATGCATGAGCTCTTGGTCACTTTCCGTAGGGGGGTGGACAAACCGAGACATTTGCCGCGCTTCCAGCTGCTGGGGCACTGCTTGCGGCGAACCGTGGCCGGTGGTTTCTGGTTGGATCCACGGAGGACGAACGAACGGCGCGAAGGCCGATGGCCAGATATTGGAGCTGGCAACAAGCGTCACTGGCTACGCCGAGCGCCACCACCCTCAAGGGAGGTTCAGATCGGGCTCGACGATTTCGATCTGCGGCTGCTGCATCGGTCCGCCCAGGGGGTAGTCGATCACCGGCAATTGGGCGCCGGCCAGCTTCAGGCCGCCGCCGATGATCAGCAGCGCCAGGAAGAAGACGAGCAGCAGCTTCATCGGCGCAAAGGGTACGCGTCCCGAGCAAGCGCCATCCCTCCCTGCCCGCCGCAGTCTTTCCGCAGGAGCGGGCACCGATGCTGCACCGTGGCCGGCCGAGGAACGCGTTGGATGCCTTGATGGCATCGGCCCCGGCCGGGGATTGGAGGCAAGCATGCGTACACGCGTTCGACTCGGCGGGCTTGCGGCAGGTCTGGTTGTCGCCGTGCTGGTGGTTGCCCCGGTGGCGGCGGCCAGCCCGTGGTTCTCCGTCAAGCAGACGGGGACCTTCGCCTTCGCCTTCGGCGAGACGTGCCAGGACAACGGGGACGGTACGACCACCTGCCAGGGCCAGTCGCTGGACGTCCTCGAGGGCAGCCAGAAGTCCAGCGGCAGTCGTCGGACGGCGGGCCAGCAGGTGTGTACCAGCACCTACACCGTCACCTTCGTCACAGAGACGGGAGAGCCGCTGAACCAGGTCGAGGCGTTCGGCTGCGTGAGCGATCCGGGCACCCTGACCGTCGACGGCCTCGATTCGATCACCCTGGCCGCCACCGAGATCGACCTCTTCCAGTTCAGCTGCGACGAGGAGACCGGCGAGTGCACCGAGACGCCGGCTGGATCCATCACCGTGTCGGGCACGTGGATGGGGGTCGGACCCCTCGTCACGTCGACGGGCAGGTTCAGCTTCGATGACGGCGTCTGCCGCATCGTGCAGTCCGACCGCACGACCCAGCGCCCGGCCGAGTTCAGTGGCAGCTTCGAGGCCTTCGACGTCGGGATGAGCCAGGGGACCTTCAGCTTCCGCACCAGCTGCATCGTCGTCTGACGGCTGGATCCTCCACCTCGAACCCCCCGGGCGGGACCGGATGCTCGAGCGCCGATCCCGCCTATCCTGTCGCCCATGCCGGTTGGACGGATGCGGGCGCGCACGCTGCTCCTGGCCACGACCGTGGTCGCTGCGGGGGCGCTGCTCGCCTGGATCGCGCTGCGGCCGTCGACCATCACCGACATCGGTCCACTGACCCTGCCGGCGGACCTGCCGGAGGCTCCGGAGGGGGCCGAGGTGCTGCTGGCGGTGGGAGACATCGGCTCCTGCCAGGGTGAGGCGGACGAGGCCGTGGCGGAGCTGGCGGGGCGGCTGCCGGGAACCATCGCGCTGCTGGGGGACACCGTGTACCCGGTGGGCAGCCCGCAGGACTTCGCCAGCTGCTTCGCCCCCGCCTGGGGACCGATGCGGGAGCGCCTGCGCCCGGCCATCGGCAACCACGAGTACGAGACGAGTGGCGCCGCCGGCTACTTCGGCTGGTTCGGCGACGCCGCCGGCGAGCCCGGCCAGGGCTGGTACTCGTACGACCTCGGGGCGTGGCACGTGGTGGTCCTCAACTCGAACTGCGCGCAGGTGAGCTGCGCGCCGGGGTCGCCGCAGCTGGAATGGCTGGAGGTCGACCTGGCCGCCAGCGATGCCGCCGATTGCCTCCTGGCCTACTGGCACCACCCGCGGTGGTCATCGGGCCGGCACGGGAGCACCGAGGCGGTGGAGCCGCTGTGGTCCGCGGCGGTGTCGGCCGGGGTGGACGTGGTGCTGAACGGGCACGACCACTCCTACGAGCGGGTCGAGGTCGAGGGGGTGCAGCAATTCGTCGTGGGCACCGGCGGCCGGTCGCTGTACCGCTTCGACCGGGATCCGCTGCCTGAGACCCGCGCCCGCCACGATGCCACCTACGGGTTGCTGTGGCTGTCCCTGGGGGAGGGCTCGTACCGGTGGGAGTTCCTGCCGGTGGGGATCACCACCTTCTCCGACGCCGGCGAGGGGAGCTGCTGAGGCCGTCGCCAGGGCGCCGCTTTGACCTGCACAGCACCGGCCCCTAGCATCGGTGCCGAGATGATTCGCACCTCAACCACCGCGTGACGCCCGAGCGCGAGCTCCATCGGTCCCGGTCCGGGCCGGACCACGAGGCCGCCATTGCCGGTGCGCCGTACGTGCGGCACCGGCGGGTGCATCGGTCCAGCGGCCATCCGCGCCCGCGCATCCTGCAGCTGCTGGCGACCGGCGGGACCGGCGGTGCGCAGGAGTCGTACACCGGGCTGCTGCTCGGCCTCGACCGATCGCGGTACGAAGTTCGCGCGCTCTCGCTGTCGGCCGGGTCGGCGGTGCAGCGCATCCGGCGGCTGGGCCTGGACGTGGACGTCCTGGAGGAGCCCGATGACGAGGCTGCGGTCCGTGCCCTGGCCGGCTACCTGCGGCGCGAGGAGATCGACCTGGTCCACGCCCACATGTACCGCGCCGAGGTGGTGGGCACCCGGGCCGCGCTGGCGGCCGGGACGCCGGTGGTGATGGCCACCGTCCACTCGTCGCGGGTTCGGCCGCCGGAGGACGTGGCCGCCCTGGCGGCGCTGACGCCGGCCATGGACCGGCTGATCGTGCCGTCCGAGGCGATTGCTGCAAAGGTCCGCGCGGAGGGGCGCGGCGGGGCGCGGTTCGCCGTCATCCCCAACGGGATCGACCTGGCGCGGTTCTCGGTGCCGGTCGAGGGCTGCGGGCTGCACCGCGAGTTCGGCGTGCCGAAGTCGGACGTGGTGGTGGGCGTGGTCGCGCGCCTGGAGCCGGAGAAGGGGCATCGGCACCTGATCGAGGCCTGGCCGTCCGTGGTCGAGCGCGCGCCGGGGACGTGGCTGGTGATCGTGGGCGATGGGTCGCTGGAGGGGGAGCTGCGGGCCCGGGCGGCCGCGTTGCCCGCTCCGGCGCGGGACCGGGTGCGGTTCGCCGGGCGCCACGACGACATCTCGGCCCTCACCGCGGAGCTGGACGTGGCCGTGCTGCCCTCGCTGCGCGAGGCGCAGGGCATCTCCCTGCTGGAGGCCATGGCCCGGCGGGTGCCGGTGGTGGCCTCCGCGGTCGGCGGCATCCCCGAGGTGGTGACCGATGGCGTGGACGGGTTGTTGGTTCCCCCATCGGACCCGGCTGCCCTGGCCGATGCGATCGTGCGGTTGGCGTTGTCCCCGGCCCTGCGCGCGCGGATCGGTGAGGCGGGGTACCGGACCGTGGCGGAGCGCTTCAGCATCGATGCCCAGGTGCGGCGGATCCAGGAGCTCTACGACGAGGAGCTGGACCGCGCCGGCGTGACCGCGGCGTTGCGGCGCGCCCGCTCCGTGCCGGTGGCCCGTTCCCGCGCCGGTCGTCCCTCCGGCAGAGCTGCCCTGGAGGTGCCCCCGGTCTGAGGCTGCGGCGGCCGAGCCCATGCCCCAACGGTCGCAATTCACACCAGGTAACCGTTACGCGTCGCCGCCCGCCCGTGAGCGGTCTGAATTCACACCTGGCGTGCGTTGTGTCCCTCCGGCGGCCCTGTGCCCCGCGCGATGCGCACGTGGCGTGAATCACGACCGGTCGCCGTCCCGCCGGCGGGGATGACTGGTGATGCCAGCCTCCGGGGCGGCTTGCAGTCGAGGCGGCCTCGCCGCGCGCCTGGCGTTGCGTGCTCGCTTCAAGCTGCCGGACAGCCCAAGCGGCCACGGGCCCCCCTGGACCGTGGCCCCGCAGCCGCTCTGGCTTCCCCCCTGAGTCGTGCTCGTCGCTACGCGTACGAGCGGTCGGGGATGCGCAGGATGGCGTTGACCAGCAGCGCGATCAGCGCCCAGCCCACGATCGCCACCAGCGCGGCGATGTCGAGGACGCTCTGGCCGGTGGGCCGCACCTCGTCGATGCTGAACACGCCGCGGAAGGGCGCCACGAAGATCTCGGTGATCGCGTAGATCCCGTCGACCAGGGCGTTGCCCTCGTTGGCCCCCAGCACCAGCAGCAGGATGCGCAGGCCGATGAGCGCGATGATCACGCCGAAGATCAGGTTGACCACCCGGCGGATCGGGCCCATCGGGCTCTCGCGGACCACCGGCGTCCCCGCGCCGGCGTTCACGTTGACCTGGCTGCCTGCGGGCTCAGGGTGATGGGCGTGGGTGTCGTCGTGATAGGTCATGGGTTGATGACCCTCCTCCGGGTTTCTCGGGGAAGGCCAAGCACGATCTGTGCCACGGCCAGCCAGCAGTCTCAGTCCTCGAAGCCGTGCTCGCCGACCAGTGGCACGAACACCACCGGCTCCTGCCGGTGCGTCCGGTACTCGTCGCCGATGCGCTCGACCACGGTCAGCAGCTGGTGTGACCGGCTGCCCACCGGGATCACCAGCCGCCCACCGTCAGGCGACAGCTGCTCCAGCAGCGGCTCAGGGACCGACGGAGCCGCTGCCCCCACGATCACCACGTCGTACGGGGCGTTGGGCGGGTAGCCCCTGGAGCCATCCCCCACCACCAGCTCGACCTGCGGGTAGCCGGCGCGCAGCAGGTTCTCCCGGGCGCGGCGGCTCAGCTCCGGGTAGCGCTCGATGGAGGTGACCTGCGCGCCGAGCTCGGCGAGGATGGCCGCCTGGTAGCCACTCCCCGTGCCCACGTCCAGGGCTCTTGCGCCGCGGTATCCCTCCGGTCGCGCGGCGGGACGGGCGGCATCGGTCATGAAGGCCACCACGAACGGCTGCGAGATGGTCTGCCCCGCGTCGATGGGCAGCGCCTGGTCCCCATAGGCATCCACCGCGTCCACGAACAGCTCGCGCGGCACGGTCCTGAAGGCGCGCAGCAGCTCGGGGTCGCGCAGGCCACGCGACTCGAGCTGCTGTCGGACCATCCGCTCGCGGGCCCTCGCCCACGGGTCGTGCTCGGGCGCCGCGTCCTGCTCTTCGGCGCCGGGACTGCGCTCGGGTCGGTTGCGTCGTGGCCACAATGGCATCGGTGTAGCGCAACGGCCGCGCCCTGCTCGGCGCGGCCGTCTCCTCTCGCGTGCCCGTCTCAGGCCTGGGCCTGAGCGGTGCTCGACTCCCGCCTGCCTGCCCGGCCGTTTCCGCTGCGGGCCGTCCTGCTTCCGTTGCCACCCTCCGTCGCGCCGGTCTCCTGGTCGGCCACCTCCTGGGCGACGTTGCCAGTGCCGGTGTCCAGCGCTCCGAGCGTCGCGGCGTCCAGCAGGTCGTTCAGCAGCCGATCGGCCCGCTCGCGTACCAGCCTCCGCGTCTCCTGCCCGGACCGCGGCGCCAACAGGACGCCGACCGCCAGCCCCAGGAAGAAGAACCGGATCGCAATGCGTACGCGGCTGAACATCGGCCCAACCCTCGCTGCGGATTCGTGGATCCCCCAGGGAGCGTCCCTGCGGGGCAGTGAGGATACACCCATGCACGCCCCCTGCCACGTGGGCCGCCCGGGCCGGCGGATGCCGCTCCGCGGCGTTTGGCCGGCGACCGGGCCCTCGCCCGGGGCCCGGCAGCCGGGGACGCCGAGTCGGAACGGAGCTACACCGCGACCTTCCCGGCGCCGCGAGCCTCCAGCCAACCGGGCTCCGGCTCGCCGAAGGCGCTGACCAGGAAGTCGCGCGACTCCTGGACGAGCTGTCGCGGCCGGGTGAGATCGGCCTTCAGGCGGAAGTCGTCCTTCACGATCCGGCCGTCGACCAGGACGGTGCGGACGTTCGAGATGTCGGCCGCACAGACCACCGTGCCCACCGGGTCGATCACCGGCGCGGTGTTCACCGCCTTGGTGTCGATGATCACGAGGTCCGCCTTCTTCCCCGGCGTGATGGAGCCGGTGCGATCTGCCACGCCGGCGACCATGGCGCCCTCCAGGGTGGCCCAGCGCAGGACGTCGCGCGAGGTGATGAGGTCCGGGGTCGGCGTGTTGCCGTCCAGGTCCTCATCCCACGCCTGCTGGTGGCGTCGGGCTCGCTCCGAGGCGAACACCGCATGCATCTGCGTGAACTGGTCGGCCGATGCGGTGGTGGCCACGTCCGACGACAGCCCCACCGGGATCCCCAGCTTGGAGGCCAGCTGCGCCGGCGCCCAGCCGTGGCCCATCTGCATCTCGATCTGCGGCGCGAGCGACACGTTGCCGCCGGACTCGGCCACCAGCTGCCACTCCTCGTCGGTGAGGTGCGACGAGTGGATGTAGGTGGTGTTCGGGTAGAGCAGGTCCAGCTCCTTGAGCCGCTTCAGCTGCATCTTGGTGTAGCCGAAGCGATCCATGGCCACGTGCACGGTGATGTTGATCCCCAGCTCGCGGGCCAGCTCCCACTCGTAGCGGACCACCTCGTCCTTGCAGAAGTTCGTGCCGCGCGTGGCCAGGGCCATGGTGATGAGCGCCTGGTCGTCGCTCAGCACGTCGCGCCGGATGCGGCGCGCCTCCTCGCCGTTGATGCGTTCCACCGAGCCGCTGTAGTCGGGCCCGAACCACCAGTCCTGGATGGACGTGTTCGGAAAGCCGAAGGCGAAGACGGCACGCAGGCCGGCGTCACGCAGGCCCTGGATGGCGGCATCGGCGTGGTCGGCCGTGTTCATGATGTGCGACCAGTCGACCAGGGTGGTGATGCCCGCGTTCAGGCACTCCAGGGAGCCCCACAGGTTGGCGGCGTAGACGTCATCGGGCCGGTACCGGGGGGCGAACTTGTCCAGGATGGCGCCGAAGTAGGCACCCAGCGTGTAGTCCGGGGCCGATGAGCGGATGGAGGTCTCCCACGTGTGTCGATGGGTGTCGACGAAGCCGGGGATGACGATGTCCCCCTCCGCGTCGATGACCTGGGCGCCGTCGGCGCTCAGCCCCTCGCCCACCTCCGCGATCCGGTCTCCCTCCACCAGGACGTCGGCGCGTGGCAGCTCTCCCAGGCTCTCGTCCTGGGTGAGCACGATCCCCCCTCGGATGAGGATTCGGTCAGTCACGGATGCGATCCCCTTTCTGCCTGCGGCACTTGCCAGTGTCGGTGCAACGATCAGCGCTCAGGGCACCAGAGCTCGGACACGCAGCTACCCCGGCACGCCTCCCTTCGTCCTGCCTCGCAGGTGGACGGCCACCGCCGAGAAGTCCCGGTCGGCGCCCATCTCCCGCGCGGCGTCCCGAATGAGCTCGAGGTTGGTCATGGCCTGCGGCAGCTCGACGCCGACCGAGCCGGCCAGCTCGGTGATCAGGCGCAGGTCCTTCTCGGCCAGCGCCAGGGAGAAGGCGGTCGGCGTGCCGTCCGGATCCAGGAAGGCGTCGCGCTTGTAGCCCACGAACGGCGCCCCGGCCGCGCTGTTGGCGATCACCTCGTAGGCGAGCGCACGGTCAACGCCCGCCCGCTCGGCCAGCACCAGGGCCTCGGCCAGGGTGTTGTTCAGGCCGAAGATCATGGTGTTGACCGCCAGCTTCATGGCCGAGCCGCTGCCCAGCGGGCCCATGTGGAACACCTGTCTGGCCAGCTGGTCGAGGACCGGCCGCGCCCGCTCCAGGTCGGCCGCCTCACCGCCGGCCATGATCGTCAACGACCCGGACTCGGCCAGGGCGGTGCTGCCCGATACCGGCGCGTCCAGGATGCCGGCCCCGGACGCCCGAGCCCGGGCCTCGAAGGGGTGCAGGGTCGAGGGCGGCACGGTGCTCATGTCGATCAGCACCGCGCCGGGGTGCGCCCCGGCCAGCAGCCCGTCCTCCCCCGCCCAAACCGATGCCACAGCGGCTCCGTCGGCCAGCATGGTGATCGCCACGTCGGCTTCGGCCGCGGCCGCCGCCGGGGTTTCGGCCACCCGGGCGCCGAGCTCGGCGGCCAGCGGAACGCATCGATCCAGCGTGCGGTTGTGGAGGATGAGCGTGCTGCCGCCGCGGGCCAGCGCGCGGGCCATGGCGGAGCCCATGCGTCCGGTGCCGACCACGGCGACCGTGACCATCAGCCGGTCGCCTCCAGGGCGCGCCGCACGGTGTCGGCGATCCGCGCGGCGGACGGCATCTGCGCGTCCTCCATGATCGGATTGGCCGCCAGCGGCACGTGCGGGGTGGTGATGCGCACCACCGGCCCGTCCAGGTCGTAGATGGCCTCCTCGGCCACGATCGACACCAGCTCCGCGCCCCAGCCGCACAGCCGCGGGTTCTCCTCCACGGTGAACAGGCGCTGGGTCCTGCCGACCGACGCGAGCACGGTGGTCACGTCCAGCGGCACCAGCGTCCGCAGGTCAACGACCTCAATGTCGATGCCCTCCTGCGCCAGGGTCTCGGCGGCCTCGACGGCGCGCGGCACCATGGCCGCCAGGGCCACCAGCGTGGCGTCCCTGCCGGAGCGCACCACGCGCGCCTGGCCCAGCGGTTCGACGTGCTCGCCGTCGGGCACCTCGCCCTTGTCGGCCAGCAGCGCCTTGTGCTCGCAGACGATGACCGGGTCCGGGTCGCGGATGGCGGCCGCCATGAGGCCGACCATGTCGGCCGGCGTGGAGGGGGCCACCACCTTGAGGCCCGGGACGGCCATGGCCCAGTTCTCGATGCTCTGCGAGTGCTGCGCCCCGAAGCGCAGGCCGCCGCCGTTGGCGGTGCGGATGACCAGCGGCAGGGTGACCTGCCCGTCGGTCATGTAGCGCATCTTGGCGATCTGGTTGGCGACCATGTCCCAGGCCACGCCGAAGAAGTCGCTGAACATCAGCTCGGCGATCGGCCGCAGCCCGGTCATGGCCGCTCCCATGGCCGCGCCGATGATGGCCTGCTCGCTGATGGGGGTGTCGCGCACCCGCTCGGGCCCGAACCTCTCGAGCAGGCCCTCCGTGGTCTTGAACACCCCGCCGGCCGCGGCGATGTCCTCGCCGAGCATCACCACCGACGGGTCGCGCTCCATCTCCTGGGCGATGCCGTGGGCCACCGCCTGGCGATAGGTCAGCTCCGCCATGCCGAGCCTCCGTCCGCCCACAGGTTGGTGGTGGCCTCCGACGGATCCGGGTCCGGCGCGGCCCGGACCCGGGCCTCGGCCTCGGCCATGGCGGCCTTCGCCTCGGCATCGATCTGGTCCAGGACCGATGCCTCCACCCCGGCCTCGATCAGCCGCCGGCGCTGGGCCGGGATGGGGTCGCGCGCCAACCAGGCCTTGACCTCCTCCTCGGGGCGGTACTTGCCCGGGTCCGCCCGGGAGTGTCCGCCGTGGCGGTAGGTGACCGCCTCCACCAGCGAGGGGCCGCCGCCGGACCGCGCCTTCTCGATCGTCTGGCGGGCCATGTCGTACACCGCCTCCACGTCGTTGCCGTCCACCACCAGCGGCTCCAGCCCGTAGGCCGACGCCCGGTCGGCGGCCGGCCGCTCGACGGCGGTCACGCTGCGAATGGGCGTGTACTCCATGTACTGGTTGTTCTCGCAGACGAAGACGACCGGCGCCTTCCACACCGCGGCCAGGTTCAGGGCCTCGTGGAAGGCACCGATGTTCGTCGTCCCGTCGCCGAAGAAGCAGACCGCCACCTGGTCGGTCCTGCGGTACTGGGCCGACCAGGCCGCACCGACGGCGATCGGCAGGTGGGCGCCGACGATGGCGTACGAGCCCATCACCCCGTGCTGGACGCTGGTCAGGTGCATGGACCCGCCCTTGGCGCCGTTCAGCGCGCCCTGCTTGCCCATCAGCTCGGCCAGGGCGGGCGCCATCGGCACCCCGCGGGCCAGGTTGTGGTTGTGCCCGCGGTAGGTGCAGAACGACCAGTCGTCGGGCCGCATGGCCGCCGCGAAGCCGGCGGCCACCGCTTCCTGCCCGATGCCCAGGTGCGTGGTGCCGCGCACCAGGCCGGCCAGGAACAGCTCGTGGGTGCGCTGCTCGAAGACGCGGCACTCGACCATGGTCCGGTACATCCGGACCCGCAGGTCGCGGTCGATCTCGGTCCGGGAGGCTGCCGTGGTGGCCATCAGTACGCGTTCGCCACGAAGAGCTCTTGGGACGGGAAGCGGGTGATGATCTGTGGTCCCTGCGCGGTGATCACCACCTCCTCCTCGATACGCGCCGCCGAATAGCCGTCCTTGGCGGGACAGTACGTCTCCAGCGCGATGACCATGCCCTCCTTGAGCTCCACCGGGTGGTCCAGCGAGTTGAGGCGGCTGATGATCGGCCGCTCATGGAGGAAGAGGCCCACCCCGTGGCCGAACTGGAGGCCGAAGCACTCCATCTCGTTGTCGAACCCGAACTCCTGCGCCCGGGGCCAGACCGATGCCACCTGGTCGGTGGTCACCCCGGGGCGCATCAGCTCGATGGAGGCGTCGATCCACTCCCGTGCGCGCTTGTACGCGTCGCGCTGCGCATCGGTGGCGGTCCCCACCGTGAAGGTCCGGTAGTAGCAGGTCTTGTAGCCGACGTAGGTCTGGATGATGTCGAAGAACGCCTGGTCACCGGGCCGGATGAGCCGGTCGCTGAACACGTGGGGGTGCGGCGAGCAGCGCTCGCCGGAGACGGCGTTGATGTTGTCCACGTGCTCCGAGCCCATGTCGAACAGCGCCTTGGTGACCTCGGCCACCAGCTGGCTCTCGCGGATCCCGGGCTTCAGCCGCTCGGCGATGAGCTGGTACGCGCCGTCGACCATGGCACAGGCGGTGTTGAGCAGCACGATCTCGTCCTGCGACTTCACCTCGCGGGCGTCGAGCATGACCTGCTGCCCGTCACGGACGGTGATGCCCTCCGACTCCAGG
The DNA here is from genome assembly GCA_035687145.1 of Candidatus Zixiibacteriota bacterium. Lineage (GTDB taxonomy): Bacteria > Chloroflexota > Limnocylindria > QHBO01 > QHBO01 > DASRYM01. The sequence continues at coordinate 15,695 of DASRYM010000022.1, forward strand.
GCGGCCTGCATGGGCGGCTCCAGGATGTCCACCCCCAGCGGCATGTCGGCCACGCCCTCGTCGCGCAGGATCTGGGCGATCTCCTGGGCGGCCCGCTTGAAGAGGCCGGCCTCCGGCGCCACGGCACCCCGCAGCCCGATCATGCCGCCGCGCACGTTCTCCGGCGGCAGCCACGGGCAGTTCAGGCGGTGGTGCTTGGCCGCCGAGCCGAAGTCCCACAGGTGCGGGGCGCCGCCCCGGGTCAGCAGCGCGTAGCGGGTCATCTTGTCCCGCGCCCACTCGCCGATGTGGGTGCTCGTCACGTAGCGGATGTTGTTGAAGTCGAACAGCAGCAGAGCGCCGAGCTCGGAGGCGGCCAACGCGTCACGCGCGCGGCCGAGACGGTAGGTGCGCAACCGCTCAGTGTTGACCCGCTCCTCCCAGTCGACGTTCATCGACCCCGGCGATGCCGGCGGCCGGGTGGTCGTCGCGGGCGCGGGCTGCGCGATGGTCTCCACGGCGCTCACGTTCGGTACCTCCTACAGGGCTTGGTCCACGGCCGGCGGCGGCGCCGGCATGTCGAGCGGAAAGTCCATGACGCGGTGGAAGCGGGCGAGCGCGTTCCACAGCGCGATGTTGGCGGTCAGCTCCACCAGCTGCGGCTCGCTGAAGGTGGCGCGCAGCTCGGCGAGGAGCTGCGGGTCGACGGCCTGCGGGTTCTCCGCGGCGCGGACCAGCGGCGGGTTGCGGGTCAGCTGGCGGGCGTACTCGACGGCCAGCCGCTCCTGGGGCGCGAAGCGGTCGAGCCGGTCGGCGGCCAACGCCTCGGCCTCGGCATCGGTCACGCCGGCGGCCTGCGCGGCCCGATAGCGATGGCTGGTCGTGTACCGACAATGGTTGAGGATGGCCACCGCCAGGGCGCTCAGCTCCTTCGTCCGCTGCGGGACCTCGCCCGGGCCGGCGACCGCGCGCAGGTAGGGAAGGTAGGGCCCGAAGATCTCGGGCCGATGGAGCAGCGCCCGCCAGGTGTGCAGCGCCTGCCCGTACTGCCGCGTTGCGGCGTCCAGCGCCTCCCGCACCGAGGGATGGGCGTCCGCGGGTTCGATGAGGGTGACCAGGGTCATGCGCAGGCGCTCCTGTCGCACTCCGACCGATGCCAGCTGGTCCCGCCATTTCAGCACGCCCGCGTCTCGGTTTCAACCCCGCTTCATGGCCGCGTGCAGTGTGGCTACAATCGGTGCGTGGTGCACCTGGTCACGCGCGTTGACTGGTCGTCGGTCGATGCGCCCGCCGAGCTGGCGGGGCAGGCGGCCGGGTTCGCCCGCCGCACCCTGGTGGGGCGTGAGACCGGCGCCACCCACAGCGAGCTGACCATCTGCCGCCTGGAGCCCGGCGGGCGGCTGAACCGCCACCTGCACTCTTTCGAGGAGGCGGTCTACGTGCTCGCCGGCACCCCCGTGCTGGAGCTCGGCGAGCGCCGCCTCCAGCTGGAGGCCGGTGACTTCGCGCTGTCGCCCATCGGCACCCCCCACGGCTGGACCAATCCGGGCTCCGAGGAGGCGCGCTGGCTGACGATCAGCACACCGCTGCGGACTGCGCCCGAGGAGCAGCGGGCGGACACCTTCCCGGTGGAGCCCCTGGACCCCTCGGTGCCGGCCGCACGTCCGGCGTTCGGCCATCCGTCGAGCCGATGGGTGGGCCACTACCTCGGCACGCCGCCCCAGGCCGAGGCCCTGGCCCTGCCGGACCCGGCTCGCGGCCGGCGGCCGGCGGGCATGGACACCGCCCTGCTGGCCTACAGCGGGATCAGCGTGAAGATGCTGGTCGACCGCAACTTCGGGGCGGAGCTGCTCACCATGTTCACCGTCGACTACGAGCCCAACGGCGCCGCCCAGGTGCACGACCACCCGTTCGAGGAGACCTACTTCTTCCTGGACGGTGAGATCGAGGCCGTGCTGGACGGGCGCGAGTACACGATCCGCGCCGGCGACGTGGTGTTCGCCGGCGTGGGCTCCACCCACGGCTTCTTCAACACCGGCACCGGCCGCGTGCGCTGGATCGAGACCCAGGCCCCGCAGCCGCCGGCGCGCCACGCCTATCGCTGGGTGGACGTCTGGAAGCAGCTCGAGGCGAGCTAGGGAAGGAGGCAGGCATGGCGGCGGAGGGCAGCGTGGTGGTGGTCGGCGGCAACCGGGGCATCGGGCGGGAGATCGCCCGGCACTACGTGCAGGCCGGCTACCCGGTGGTCATCACCTGCACGGACGACGAGCGGGCACGGGCCGCCTGCGACGAGATCGGCGGCACCACCGGCATCGGCCTGGACCTCACCCGGCCGGAGTCGATCGCCAGGGCGCTCGCGGGCGTGGGCCCGGTGCGCTACCTGGTGCTGGTGGCCATCGACCGCGACGAGAACACGGTGCGCGACTACGACATCGGGCGCGCGCTGCGCCTGGTCACCCTGAAGCTGGTGGGCTACACCGAGGTGGTGCATGCCCTGCTGGATCGGATGTCCGACGACAGCGCCATCGTCATCTTCGGCGGGCTGGCCAAGGATCGGCCCTACCCCGGCTCCACCACCGTGACGACCGTGAACGGCGGGGTGGTGGGCCTGGTGCGCACGCTCGCCACCGAGCTTGCGCCGATCCGGGTCAACGCCATCCACCCGGGCATCGTGGGTGACAGCCCGTACTGGAAGGACAAGAACCTGGACCACATCGTGGCGCGCACGCCAACCAAGCGGCTGACCCGTATGGCCGATATCGTGGACGCCGTGCGCTTCCTGCTCGAGAACCCCGCCGTCAACGGTGTCGACCTGCGGGTCGATGGCGGCTGGATGATCACCTGAGCCCGCCGGTGGAACGGGCATCCGTGGAACGCCCGGAGACCGTCGCGCGCGCCGGACGGCCGGACTACCCGCAGATGGGGGAGCGCCTGCGAGCTCGGCGCCAGGAGCTTGGCCTCAGCCTCCGGGACCTGGCGCAGCGGCTGGGGGTCTCGCCGAGCCTGATCTCGCAGATCGAGCGGGGCCGCGCCAATCCATCGGTCAGCACCCTGTACGCGATCGTGGCCGAACTGGACATCTCGCTGGACGAGCTGCTGTTTGACCGGCCGCGCATGGCGCCCGCGGGCGGGGACGGCGACCGGCCGGGGGCCGCCGGCCCGGGGGCAGCCGAGGCATCGATACCGGAAGTGCCGTCCGGACCGGTCCTGGCCGCCCACCAGCGCAAGCGCATCCGCCTGGCGTCCGGCGTGATCTGGGAGCGGCTGACCACTCGGTCCGAGCCGGGCACCGAGTTCCTGTACGTCATCTACGAGGTCGGCGGCGCGTCCAGCCCGGAGGATGCCTACCAGCGGCATGCGGGCCACGAGTGGGGCTACGTGCTGAGCGGGTCGCTGCAGGTGACCATTGGCTTCAACGACTACGTGCTGCAGCCGGGAGATGCGGTGTCGTTGGACTCCACCACGCCGCATCGGCTGGTGAACGTGGGCGACACCCCGGTCCACGCGATCTGGTTCGTGCAGGGCCGCGATCCACACGACGCCGCGCGCCGAGAGGAGAATGCCCGGGAGGAGTAGCCGGCGGACCCGGCAGCCGCTCCGCCGCCTCCGCCGCCCCGCCGCCCGCCGCCCGCCGCCTCCAGCACGTGAAGGCCTAGCCGGGCGCATTCGACGCCCGCCCCGCGACCTTGGCGCCCGACGTACCCCTATGCGTGCTGAGCGGGCCGACAACGGCCCGTCAACCTGCCCGAAGACCGGCGTAACACTCGCCGATACGCCTCCACGTGCTAAGCGGTCCGCGTTGGACGGCCGGCGGCCGGGCTCCTCCGCTTTTGGGGGCCCGGCCGCCGTGCTGGGGCGTCGGAATCGTTCATACGCTCATGGGGAGCAACGTTACGTCGGTCCGCATCGGTCCGAAGCCAGTCGCCCACGCTCAGCTGAGCTCAGCGGAGGGGGCCCAGCGCCTCACTGACCGACTTAACGCTCACCACCAGCACGTATGAACGGTCCGGAGGCCAAACGCCGGATAACGCTCATCACCAGCACATTTGAATGAACGGCGAGCGCTGGCGATGGAGCTGAGCGTTACTCCTCGAGGCCGTACTCCCGCATCTTGGCGTACAGCAGGCGGCGGTAGATGCCCAGCTCCTGGGCGGCCTTGGAGCGGTTGCCCTTGTTGCGCTCCAGGGCCTCCATGATCAGGCGCTTCTCGAGCGCCTCTACCTCCTCCTTGAAGCGGCCGTTGGCGCCGTTCGCGGCGCTGGCCCTGTCGCCATTGCCCCGGCTGTCGGCCGCACCGTCCTCACCCGCAGCCGAGCTCGCACCCGCCCCCGGATCGGCCGTGGCCTCGGCACGCGCACCCTCATCGGCATCGGCATGGGCATCGGTATCGGCCTTGCGTGACCGCCTTCGGGAGGGACCGCCCGCCGCCACCGGCGACTCGGCCAGCGGCAGGTGCTCGGGCATGATCGGCATGCCGCGCGACAGGACCACCGCCCGCTCGATGGCGTTCTCCAGCTCGCGCACGTTGCCCGGCCAGTCGTGCTCCATCAGGCGCGCCATGGCCTCCTCGCTGATGGTGGTGGGGATGGCGTCCGGGCGCCATCGGTACTTCGCCAGGAAGTGCTCCACCAGCAGGGGCAGGTCCTCCATCCGCTCGCGCAGTGGCGGCATGTGGATGTGGATGACGTTGAGCCGGTAGTAGAGGTCCTCGCGGAAGCGGCCCTTCTCGACCTCCTCGGCCAGGTCGCGGTTGGTGGCGGTGATGACCCGGATGTCGACCTTGATCGGCACGTTGGAGCCCAGCCGCTCGAACTCGCGCTCCTGGAGGATGCGCAGCAGCTTGGTCTGGGTGCCGAGCGTCATCTCGCCGATCTCGTCCAGGAAGATGGTGCCCTTGTTGGCGGCCTCGAAGCGGCCCTTGCGCATGGTCATGGCGCCGGTGAACGAGCCCTTCTCGTGGCCGAACAGCTCGGCCTCCAGCAGGGTCTCGGGCAGGGCCGCGCACGACACCTTGATCAGCGGATACGGGTTGCGCTTCGAGGCCCGGTGCAGGGCCTCGGCCACCAGCTCCTTGCCGGTGCCCGACTCGCCGGTGATCAGCACCGTGGCGTCCGAGGCGGCCACCTTGCCGATCAGCTTGTAGACCTCCAGCATCGGGCGCGAGGCGCCCACGATCCGCTCCCGTTCGGCGGCTGACTTGCCCAGCTCAAGGCGCAGGGCGCTGACCTCCTCGGCCATCTCGGCGTGCTCGAACACGCGGCGCAGGGTGGCCAGCAGGTCGTCGATGTCGAACGGCTTGGTGACGTAGTCGTAGGCGCCGTGCTCCATGGCCCGGATGGCGCTCGAGGAGCCTCCGAAGGCGGTCATCACGATGATCTCGAGCTCGGGCCGCTCGCGCTTCATCTGCTTGAGGACGTCGAGGCCGTCCATGTCGGGCAGCTTGATGTCCATCATCACCAGGTCGGGGCGCTGCTTCTCGACGGCGGCCACGGCCTCGGCGCCGGTCTTGGCCTCCACCACCTGGTAGCCGTTGGATTTCAGAAGGTCGGACAGGAGCGAGCGGATCTGGGAGTCGTCGTCGACGACCAGGACCGACCTCTTGTCAGCCATGCGTGCCCCTCTCGACGGGTGGGTCCGGGTGACTCGGGTGATTATCGTACACCGAGGCCGCCATGGTCACTGGGCGGGGCTCCCTGACGGTGACGCGGACGCCTCCTCCGAGGCGGAAGCTTCCCCCGAGGCCGATGCCTCCGCCGACCCGGACGGCGCGGCCGATGCAGAGGCCGCCGGGACCGACGGCAGCGGCCCGATGGTCTCCTGCGGGAAGAGCCGGCCCGGGAGGCCGAGGAACGAGAGCACGAAGATCAGCACAAACGCGGCGATCACGACCGTCACCCAGGCCCGGGCCAGCACATCGGTCCGCGGCGGCAGCGCGCCACGGTAGCCCGGCTGGTTCTGCCGATCGGTCATGCGTCTCCTTCGTCAGGTGTCGATTGGCCCGCCACGCGCGCGGTGCCACGCGCCCGCAGCCGGCGCTCGAGCCGCACCAGCGCCAGCCGCGCGCCCAGGATCTCGGTCCGCGTGCGCCGCAGCGCGGCGGGAATGGCGACGCCGAGGGTCCAGGCCAGGGCCACGAGCGTGGCGCCCACCATGACGGCCAGGCCAACGACCGCCAGGTCGAGAATGGGTCCCACGGCGGGCCGAAGGGTAGCAGGCTAGCGCGCGTCGCGCATGGCGGGGATCAGCAGCCCCAGCAGCCCGGCTCCGGCGATCATGGCCCCGCCGAGCATCAGCACCGCCGCCGCGCCGATGATCCCCGCCAGCCAGCCGGCGGCACCCATGGAGACGGCCATGGCCCCGAAGGTCAGCGCCTGGCGCGTGGAGACCACGCGGCCGAAGAGGCGGGCCGGGGTGCGCTCCTGGAAGAGGGTGATGGTCGGCACCAGGTACAGCAGGTTGGCCAGGCCGATGACGAAGAAGCAGCCGATGGCGAGGTACGGGTTGGTGGTCATCCCGGCGGCCACCATGGCCGCGCCCAGCAGGACGAAGCCGGCGATCGTCAGCAGGCCCTTCGGCGCCCGGGCGGCGAAGGCGCCCAGCGCCAGGCCGCCGATCACCGACCCCAGGCCCAGCGAGCTCATCAGCCAGCCGTAGTTGGCCGGGAACGGCAGCGGGCCCTGCTCCAGCACCTCCTGGGCGTAGATGAAGGAGCACACGATCTCGGCCCCGAAGGCCAGCTGCGCGACGGTGCTGATCACCGTGTTGCTGAGCAGCTCCGCCTGGCGGGTCAGGAAGCGCCAGCCCTCGGCCATCTCGCGCCAGATGGCGCGGGCGGAGAACGGCTCGTTCTCCAGCTCCTGTGGCGGCACGCTCATCCCCCAGATCAGCAGGGCCGAGACGACGTAGGTGCCGGCGTCCAGCACGAAGGCCGCGCCCAGCAGCCCGGCCAAAGCGGCCACGATGGCCGCGGCCACCGGGTAGCCGAGCAGGTCGGCCAGCGTCTCGTTGATCGACGAGGCCGAGTTGGCGGTGACCAGGTGCTCCTCGCGGACGATGGCCGGGATGACCACGTTCTTGGCGGGGCGGAAGAGGAGGCTGACCGTGGCCACCAGGAAGGCGGCCAGGTAGACGAGCGCGATGTGGACCTCCACCACCAGCGGCACGATCAGCACCAGCCCGGCGCGCACCAGGTCGCAGAGGATCATGGTCGTGCGCCGGTCCCACCGGTCCACCAGGGCGCCGGCCAGCGGGCCCAGGAAGACGTTGGGCACCGCGGTGGCCGCGAAGGTCAGGCCCAGGTCCAGGGCGGTGCCGTACTGGGTGACCAGCACGCCGATGGCCACCTGGTGGATGCGGTCGCCGAAGAAGCTGACCAGCTGGCCCACCCACAGCAGGCTGAAGTTCCGGTTGCGGACCAGGGCCAGGTACGGCGACTGGGGCCGCTCCCGGCGCTCGCGCGCAATGGGGGGAGCGGCTGCGGCGGCCGGGGCGGTGACGGTCACCGGCGCGGCGGCCTGGGCTGCGGCGGCGCCGGCGGTGGCGGTCAGCATGGCGGCCGGCGGGAAGGGGT
>DASRYM010000023.1:0-2856 GCA_035687145.1 Candidatus Zixiibacteriota bacterium
CGCCTCGTCGGTGAGGTCCAGGTAGGAGGCGCTCACCCCCAGCCGGTAACGCGCCTCGAAGTGATCGGGCGAACGCTCGAGCACCCGGCGCAGCAGGCTGGCCGCCGCGGCCCAGTCGCGCCGGCCCATCGCCTCCACGGCCTCGGCCATCAGGTCACGGGGTACAGTGGCCGCCACCGGGGCCGCCGGCCCCTGGCCGCAGCCGGCGGTCCCCAGCAGCCAGCCCGCGGTGGCGAGCGCGGCCATCCGGCGACCGGCGGCCATCAACCTGAGACCAGGCGCCATGTCCCGGGCTGGACGAAGAAGCCTGGCCGAACGGCTCTCCCGCCTCGGTCCATGGCGGCGCAGTCGTAGTTGATCGTGATGTTGCCGTTGGCCGAGGTGTCGATGGCGGTGCCGTTCGAGTTGTTGAGGTTGTGCGCGATGACGGCGCCGTTGATGACCGCCGTCCCGTTGCCGGCCGTCAGGTCGTCGACCACGTAGATCAGGCCGCTGTAGTTCGTGTTTCCAGCGACGTCGAGAGATCCCATTACGATGATCAGGCCGGTTGCGTTGTTTCCCGTGATCCTGACCGAGGCGAGGTCCGAGGGGTTGGAGGCGCTGGGCGGGTTGCCGCTGCGGGTGTCGATGAAGACGACGCCGCTCGGGACGTTGGTGAAGTTGACGCTTCCGTTGTACGTTCCCGGGCTCGGCCCGAGCTGGCCGGGGCCCCAGTAAGTCCCGTTCTCGCGGGCGATCGCCTTCAGCATGTCGAGCTCTTGCTGGGTGAACCGCAGGTTCTGGAAGGTCTGGGCCGCGTCGGGCGCGTTCTGGGCGCAGTTGGGACTCGTGCAGGACCGGATGCAGTTGTCGCCGAGGCAGATGCCTGCGCTACCGCCGACCTGGGTCCTTCCGGCCGAGTAGCTGGCCTTGGCGGGGTCCCGGGTGCGGCCGCACCGGTCGCCGCTGGCGCGGACCGTCGCGTTCCCCCGGACGTCGACCTCGCCGTTCACGTTGAGGGCGCCCGGTGGAGCGAAACTTTTCCCCAGCAGCGCTAGCGACTGCAGGGTTGCCTGGATGATCCGCTTGCCCTGGGGAGCGTTCTGATCGGGGGTCCAGCCCGTGCTTTCGACGTTGACCTCGTTGGGTCGAGAACCGGGGGTTAGCCGGACCGTGTAAGTGCCCGGGGCCTGGGCGAACGGGTTGCTACCGTCCCAGGGGGCAAGAGCGTTGCCTCGCGCGGAGTCGTCGAAAAGCGGCTGGATTGAACTGTTTGGTGACATCAAATGTTTTTGGAGCGCCCAGATCGCCCGCTCCACGCCGGACTCGGCCAGTGCCAGGGCCTCGGCGCTCCGCAGCTGGTTGCTGGCGATGACCGGCTCGTTTTCGGCCAGGGTGACGAAGGCCACGACGAGCGCCGTGAGAACGACCAGGGCGATAAGGGCGGTCGGCAAGGCGACTCCGCGCTGGTTCATGGACTCGACCTCAGTTCAGGGCATTTCTCAGTCGCACGTGCGACTCGAGGACCGACGACTGCTTGAACGGCGAGGACGACGGCACGACCTCGTCCGAGGCGACGCTGACCAGCACGCGGACGCTGCGTGTCTGCGTCGGGTCGGAGGTCGGCGCGCCCGTGCTCGCGAAGCACCACACCCGGAAGTTCTGCACGCCGTCCATGATCACGTCGGACGCGGCCGACCCCTGCGTGCGCCGGAGGTCGGTGCCGCTCAGGTGGTAGCGGACGGTCACCGTCACCGGCGCCTGGGTGGCGGGGTCGGTGTCGACGTAGGTGAAGGTGACGTCCTGCGCGCCGCTCGTCCCGCAGTTGCTGGCGGCGGTGATCGCCTGGCCCAGGCGGAGTTCGTCCAGGAGCCGGTCCAGCCCGGCCCGAGCGCCCTGCTGGGCCTCGACGCGCGCCGCGCCCCAGAGGTAAGCCAGCTGGCCCTGGCGCTGGAGGGTCACGAGCCCGGCCATGAGCAGTCCGAGCACGGCCAGGGCGACCAGAAGCTCGGTGAGCGTGAAGCCCCGGGTGTTCATAGCCGCTTGGCGATCAGAAGGCTGAGCCGGATCGTCTTGGTATTCGGGGTGACGCCGGTGCCGGTCATCGGCAGGTACGACACGCTGACCGTAGCCAGCCGGAGGTCGCGATCGAGGACGCCCCCGCAGGCTGTGGTGCCGCAGTCGATGACGCGAACGGTCCGGGCGTACCCGGGGTAGCCCGTCACGGTCGGTTCGTCGGGAAACGGTGTGCAGGCCGCCCCCAGCGTGCAGGAGCCCCGGTCGCACGTGTTCGTGGTCGGCGCGGCGGTCGGTCCGACGCCCAGGCAGTCCAGGTTCTTCACCTCATCCCACACGGCGTTTCGGACCTGCTCCAGCCGCTGCTCGGCCAGGAACGTGGCGGTGGAGAGCTGGTTGCCCTCCTGGACGCCGTACGTCGCGAGCGGCACAACGGCCAGGAGGCCGACCAGGCCGATGCCGATGACCGCCACCGCGACCAGGATCTCGGCCAGCGTCACCCCCCGCTCGTTCACGAGCACGGGCCGATCCTCACCCGGCCCGAGCCGGCGACCACCACGCAAAGGGTGGAGCTGCCGTTCGGGTTCTGGACCGTATAGGTCCCGGCGGTCGTCGCCGCGCCGAGGTAATTGAACGTGACGTTCGCTGTGCTGCCGGTCACGCGCTGCCCGTTGGTCAGGGTGATCCAGCCCTGAGCGTCCGTCCCCGGGCGCGTGATCGCGGTGCTGGCGCAGGTGTCGAAGTGAAAGCGGACGCGCGTTCCGTCGTTGCTCACGCACACGCTCCTGTTCCGGCTGATGGCGAGCTGGCGGGCGTCGTTCAGGACCGCAGCGAGCTCCTCGGCCGCCGCCCTCAGGGTCG
>DASRYM010000024.1:0-9094 GCA_035687145.1 Candidatus Zixiibacteriota bacterium
GGCGCATACGGCCCACGACTGGAACCGCCACGCAGCCGGCCCGATATGCGGCCCATGACTGAACCGGCCACCTTCAGGGCCGCCAGCCTGGCCGGTCCATACACCGGGTGGATATCCGGGGTCATCGTGGCCGTTCCAGTCACCGTGCGGATCCGGGTGGCGCCGGCATACGGCCCACGACTGGAACCGCCACGCAGCCGGCCCGATATGCGGCCCATGACTGAACCCGCCACCTTCAGGGCCGCCAGCCTGGCCGGTCCATACACCGGGTGGATATCCGGGGTCATCGTGGCCGTTCCAGTCACCCGATGTATCCGAACGGCCCGAGGTTGGCCGTCCCATACGCCCGGTGCCTACGCGGCACCACCGGGCGGGCCCTCGAGCCGTCCGATGAGCCACCGACACCACGCCAGGCGGCCGCGCTCGTGGCCGATTCCTCGTCGCAGCACGGCATAGTCGGTGAAGCGCGGATCGGACGGGGGCAGCCGGTCCAGGCCCGCGGCCCGTGCACGCGAGGCGCGCTCGAGGTACAGCTGCAGCCGGGCGGCGTGGTGTGCCTCCGCCTCGCGCACCAGGCGCAAGGTGACCGGCAGCTCGGCGACCCAGGAAGCGTAGACCTTGAGCAGCAGGTCCTCGCGCCCACCCCAGCGGCGAGCCGGACGCTCCAGCCACCGGCGCAGGGCCGCGGTGCCCGCCGAAGTGATCGCGTAGGTGCGCGTGGGGCGCGGCCCGCGGCCCGGCTCCGCGACGGCCATCAGCAAGCCGGCATCCTCCAGCCGCCGCAGCTGCGGGTAGACCTGACTGTGGCGGGCCTCCCAGAAGAAGCCGAGCGGATCGCGCAGCAGTCCGGACAGGTCGTACCCGGAGTGCGGCTCCCGGGCGAGGAGGGCCAGCAGCGCGTACCCCAGGGTGGGGAGCTCGTCCGTCACCGCGGTACCTCACTGAAGAAGCGCCAGGCCAGCTCGGTGGCGTCCGGCTCGCGGAACCAGGCGTGGGCCGCACCCTCGATGCGCACCAGCTCGACCTGGGCTCCATCGGTGCAGCCCGATGCGCGGATGGCGACGGCGTTGGCGGCCAGCGCGACCTCATCGGTCCCGTCGCAGCCGTCCAGGTCGCGCCAGCGGGCGGCCAGGGCCTCGGCGCTTTCCAGGGGAAACGTGCCGTCCGCGGTCCCGTGCAGGACCAGCACCGAGATCGGGCGGCCGGGCGTGCACCGGTCGCTCCAGGGCGTGCCGGCCACCACGGCGATGGCCGTGATGCGGTCGCCGGCCTCGCAGGCGATGCGGTCGGCGAGCACGGCCCCCATCGACATGCCTGCGACGAAGACACGCTCCGGGTCCACGGGCAGGCGGTCGGTGGCTTCCGCGATCACGCCGGCCACATAGGGCACGTCGGGGCTGTCGACGACCTCGTCCCCGGGGTAGACGATGGCATCCCAGCGCTGGTCGCGGGCAGGCGGCATGACCACCACGACGCGGTGACGCGCCGCGAGGGTGGTCGCCCGTGCCTGGTCGCGGATCTCGGAGGTGGTGCCCGGATTGCCGTGCAGCAGGACCAGCATCGGCGCCAGCTCACCGTCGGTCAACGACGGCAGCAGCACGCGGACCGTGCGCTCGTCCTCGCCGACGGCGATGTCCACCTGCATCTCCTCGACCGGCGCGGGTGAAGCCGTGGCGGGCGCGCCGGAGGAGCCGGCGGGTGGTGCGGTCGCCTCCCCGGACGCGGGCGGTGTGGAGCGCGTGACCGGCGACCCCGCGCAGGCAGCCAGCAGCAGGAGGGCGAGGATCGGGAGGCGACGATGCATGCCCCCGATGCTGGCAACGGCGACCGCTTATGTCAATCTCAACATATCCGGCCGCACGGCATCCAGCCGCACGGTATCCGGCCGCACCGGCCAGCCGCGCGACGCCGGCACGGGTGAGGCCGGAACACGGTCATCCCGGTCGCGGTGCTTTCGCTCGGGTGAAGAGACCGTGGTCCGCCCGGCGATGGGGCGGCGCTACTCCTCGCCGATCCCCGACTGCTCGCGGATGGTGGTCACCACGCCGGCGTCGGCCAGGGTGGTGACGTCCCCCAGCGGGCGCTGCTCGGCGATGTCACGCAGCAGGCGGCGCATGATCTTCCCCGATCGCGTCTTGGGCAGGTCCGGGGTGAACATGATCTGCTTGGGCCGCGCGAACTTGCCGATGGTGTCGGCCACGTGCTCGCGCAGCTCGGCGGCCAGCTCCTCGCTGGGCTCCGTCCCGGCGCGCAGGATGACGTAGGCGAAGATCCCCTGGCCGGTGATCGGGTCCGTGCGGCCCACCACGGCGGCCTCGGCCACGGCGTCGTGCGAGACCAGCGCCGACTCGACCTCGGTGGTCGAGATGCGGTGGCCCGAGACGTTCATCACGTCGTCAACGCGACCCAGTAGCCAGTAGTAGCCCTCCTCGTCGCGCTTGCAGCCGTCGCCGGCGAAGTAGCGCCCCGGGTAGCGGGACCAGTACGTGGCCTCGTAGCGCTCCGGGTCGCCGTAGATGCCCCGCAGCATGGCCGGCCAGGGCCGTTCCAGCACCAGGTAGCCGCCCTTGCCCAACGGGACGGAGTTACCGTTCTCGTCCACCACGTCGGCCTTGACCCCGGGGAACGGGAAGGTGGCGGAGCCGGGCTTCAGGGTGGTGATGCCCGGCAGCGGGGTGATCATGATCATGCCCGTCTCGGTCTGCCACCAGGTGTCGACCACCGGGCAGCGCTCGCCGCCGACGTAGCGCCAGTACCAGGCCCAGGCCTCGGGGTTGATCGGCTCGCCCACGCTGCCCAGCAGGCGCAGCGACGACAGGTCGTCGCGCTCGAACTCGCGGTGCCCGTACTTCATCAGGGCGCGGATGGCGGTCGGGGCGGTGTACAGGATGGTGGCCCGGTACTTGGCAGCGACCTGGGCCCATCGGTCCTTGTCGGGATAGTCGATGGCCCCCTCGTAGATGATCCCGGTGGTCGCGTTGGCGAGCGGCCCGTACACGATGTACGAGTGGCCGGTCACCCAGCCGATGTCCGCCATGCACCAGTAGACATCGGTCTCCGGCTTGATGTCGAAGACGTACCGATGGGTGGCGGCCACGCCCACCAGGTAGCCGCCGCTGGTGTGCATGATGCCCTTCGGCTTGGCGGTGGTCCCCGAGGTGTAGAGCAGGTAGAGGAGATCCTCGGAGTCCATCGGCTCCGGATCCGCGGTCGTCGCCTGCTGCTCGCGGAGCTCGTGCCACCAGTGGTCGCGGCCTTCCGTCCAGTCCACCGGCTCGCCGGTGCGGCGCACGACGATGCAGTTCTTGACCGATGAGGTGCGGGCCATGGCCTCGTCGGCGTTGCGCTTGAGCGGGACCGATGCGCCCTTCCGGTAGCCGCCATCGGCGGTGATCAGCGCCACGCACTCCGCGTCCTCGATGCGACCGGCCAGCGCATCGGCGCTGAAGCCACCGAAGACCACGCTGTGGGGGGCCCCGATCCGGGCGCAGGCCAGCATGGCGGCCGGCAGCTCCGGGATCATGGGCATGTAGATCGCCACCCGGTCGCCCTTCTTCACGCCCAGCGCGCGCAGGGCGTTGGCGAAGCGGCAGGTCTCCTCCAGCAGCTCGGCGTAGGTGATGACGCGCGAGTCGCCCGGCTCGCCCTCCCAGTAGTAGGCGACCCGATCCCCCAGGCCGGCGGCCACGTGGCGGTCCAGGCAGTTGACGCTGACGTTCAGCTTGCCGCCGACGAACCACTTCGCGTACGGCAGCTGCCAGTCGAGCAGATCCGTCCAGGGCTCCATCCAGTCGATGCGCTTGGCCTCCTCGGCCCAGAAGGCGCGGAAGCCCTCCTCCGAGGCGGTGCGTTCGAGCAGGCCTGGGTCGTTGAGCAGGGCGTTGGCCGCGAACTCGGGCGGCGGCGGGAAGGTGCGGTCCTCGCGGAGGAGGTTCTCGATGGTGGCTACATCCTCGGTCCGGGCGCGCTCTTCGGTCGTCATTCCACGATTCTAAGCCCCGGACCCGGTGAGCCCTGGCTAGCATCATGCGCATGCTCTCGTTCCTCGGCGCGGCCGCCGTGGCCTTCGGCGCCATCTTCGTGGCCGAGTTCGGGGACAAGAGCCAGCTGCTGATCTTCGCCTTCGCCACGCGGCACGCCTGGCGGCCGGTGGTGGCCGGCCTGGTGCTGGCGGCGGCCGCGATCCAGGGCCTCAGCGTGGCGGTCGGCGCGGCGGTGGGGGCGGCGCTGCCCACCACGGCGGTGGCGGTCGTGGCGGGCGTGGCCTTCCTGGCGGTGGCGGCCTGGACGCTGCGAGGGGGCGAGGGGGATGAGACGCCGGTCGAGGACGTCGCGTCGCGGGCCTCGACCGTCACCGGGTTGGGGCTGGTGGCGATGGTGGCCCTCACCTTCATCGTGGGCGAGCTCGGCGACAAGACCATGCTGGCCACCTTCGCCCTGGCCGCCAGCCAGGGTCCGCTCCCGACCTGGGTCGGCAGTACCGCCGGCGAGGTGGCCGCCAACCTGGTGGCAGTGGTCATCGGGCGGCAGGTCGGCGCCCGTCTGCCGGAGCGCGCGGTGCGCGTCGGCTCGGCGACGGTCTTCGCGCTGGCCGGGGTGCTGGTGCTGCTGGGCGTGCTGCTGGGGGACCTCGGGTAGGCGCGTCAGCCGCCGGTGCCGTGGTGTTCGCTCGCGTGGAGGCGAGCGATGATGGCATACAGCATCGGCACCGCCATCTCCGGGTGCGCCTCCAGGGTGGCGCGGAACTCCCAGGCGGGGATGAGGAGACAGGTCAGGTCGTCGTCCGCCACCACCGTGGCGGTACGGCCGTGCTCCTCAATGAGGCCCAGCTCGCCGAAGAAGTCGCCGGCCTTCAAATGGCCCACGGTGCCGGACTCGGCGCGCTCGACGCGCGCGGTCCCGCTGACGATCGCGTACAGGTGCGTCGCCGGGTCGCCCTCGCGCACGACGGTCTCGCCGGGGGCGTACTGACGCTGCCGCGCGCTGCGCAGCACCTGCTGACGGTCCTTCGGCTTCAAGGATGCGAGCAGCGGGATCGCGGCGGCCGCGCGCTCGATGTCCCGGTCCATGTGGGCGGCATCGTACTCCGTGTCGAGGGGACACGTGCCAGATGGCACTTGTGGTCATCGGTCCAGGCGGTGGATCCTGAGCGGGTTCGGAGGGCCGTCGGTCACCAGTGACTGAGGCGTCGGCCGGAAGCCCCGACATCGGCCCTGCGGGCGTCGTTCAATCTCCACGGACTGGCGCCGGACGGGTGCTACGGCGTCCGCCCGATGAACCGCATGGTCACCGGCACCAGCAGCCCGACCAGGATGGGCAGCAGCAGGGTGACCACCAGGCGGCTCACGGTGAAGCTCGGGCCCAGCAGCGGGAGCTCCCAGATCAGGACGCGGTTCCAGCCGAGCAGCGACCAGGCGGTGAGGTAGGCGGCCACCGGTCCGGCGCCGGCTCCGCCCTGCATGAGGGCGGCGACCAGCGGGAACTGCAGGAAGGGACCGCCGGGGGTCGCCAGCCCCGCAACCGTCGCGACCACCAGGCCGGTTAGCCCGCTCTCCTCGCCGACCACGCTGGCCAGCAGGTCGCGCGGCAGGAGGACGGTGATCAGCCCAGCCAAGAGGAAGCCCAGCAGCAGCTGCGGCAGCACCGAGAGCAGCAGGCCGCCCCCGCTGCTCATCCCCCGCCAGGCCAGCGACCAGCCGCCGACCAGCACCGCCACCACCAGCAGGACGACGACCAGCGTGCCCAGGATCAGGATCGACGGCAGCACGCCTCTGCGCCTCATGCCTGCCGGGGTGCGGGTCGTTCCCGCACGGCGATGAGCAGGACCGCGGCGGCGACGTACGAGCTGGCCATCATCCCGAAGGCGACCGGGTATCCCCACGTGTTGACCACGCTCCCGATGACGAAGGCCCAGAAGGCGCCGATGCCGAACGCCACGGTGAAGTACACGCTGAAGGCGACGTCCCGGGTTGGGCCGGCGGCGCGATCGGCCAGGAAGGCCTGCAGGACCGGGGACTCGCTGAAGACGGCCGTCCCGAAGGGCAGCATCAGCGGAACCAGCAGCCACAGGTTGGCGCCGGCCAGGAGGAAGGCGCCGATGCCGGTGGCCGAGATCAGGTAGTAGGCCACCAGCGTGCGCTTCCGCCCCAGCCGGTCGGAGAGCCAGCCCGCCAGCAGCGGGCCGACGATGGCGCCCACCAGCAGCAGGGCGTAGAGCCAGGTGGTGACCGATTCATCGATGCCCAGCGGGCCGCGCAGGTAGAGCACCATGAACGGCGCCACCAGGTCCAGGCCGCGCCCACCGGCAGCCACCACCGCGGCGAGCAGGATGAGCCGCAGGTCCGTGCGGCCCAGCACCTCGCCCAGCTGCTGGCGCACTGAGCCGCTGCGTCGGGCCTCGGCGCGGTAGGCGCGCCCGTCCTCGCGGATCTTGAGGGCGATCGCGCTGCCGACCAGCAGGGCCGGGATGCCGAAGATCGCCAGCGTGGCCTGCCACCCGACCTGGGTGAGCAGCGCGGCGCCCACGAAGGGGACCAGGATGGTCCCCACGTTGCCGCCGCTGATGTGGGCGCTGATGGCGAAGCCGCGCCGGTGAGCCGGGAAGGTGTCCGACAGCAGGGCATTGCCGACCGGGTGCTGCGGCGAGGCACCCAGGCGGGCGCCGCTGATCGAGGCCAGCAGCTGCCCGACCGACTGGGACAGTGACGCGGCCAGCAGCGACAGGCCGAAGATGATCTGGCCGCCCGCCAGCAGCGCCGGCCGTGCCACGTAGCGGGTCAGGAAGCCATACAGCAGCTGCATCGAGCCACCCACGGCGGTCGTCACGCCGATGAACAGGCCGATGTCCGCCGGGTTCAGGCTGAACTCGTCGATGACGATCGGGTAGACCAGCGGCATCAGCGCCGACTGGGCGTGGATCACGGCGTGCCCCAGCGCGACGAGGGTCAGCGTCAACGCCGGGCCCAGCGTCCCCCTGGTGCTACGATCGAACGCGATGTCGGCCATGGCTCCCCTGCAGCGGCCTCAGCGGACCGGACCCAAACCGGTCGATGACCTGGAGGCGCGCCTGATCAAGACCGTCCCGCAGGTCTTTCGCCATCTGTTGGCCCATGCCCGCCGCCGCCGCGCCTGGCAGGACCTCACGTACCAGCAGTACAACGTGCTGCGCATCATCCAGAACGAGGGGCCCGTCCCGTCGGGCGAAGTCGCACGACGCCTGCTGGTCACCGCGCCGGTGGTCACCCGGCTGGCACGCACCCTGGAGGAGGCGGGGCTGGTCGGGCGGCGGCCGGATCCCTCGGACCGGCGCGCGCACAACCTGGTGCTCACCGCGGCCGGGCGCCGCAAGGTGAGCGCCATGCGGCGCGACCTGCTGGCGGCCGCGGCGGAGCTCATCGAGCCGCTCCCCGAGGGGAGGCGGGCGGCGGTGGCGGCGGCGCTGGACGAGCTCGAGGTGCTGCTGCCCGGCCGGGCCACGCCCCGCGACGTCACCCGCTGATCCCTCGTCCCGCTCGCGCCCCTACTCGCCGGCGGCCCGGGGCACGTCGGCGGCCCCCGCGGTGATGGGGACGGCCTGCGGCGCGACGGCCTCATCGGTCCAGGCCTTGCCGCGCAGGAGGAGCTGCCAGGCCACCAGGGCGAGCACCACGCTGGCCAGGCTGGCTCCCAGCAGGAAGCCGGCCGGCGGTCCCCACAGCTGGGCCACCCACCCGGCCAGGAAGCCGCCGATGGGCGCCGAACCGGCGAAGACGGTGACGTACAGCGACATCACCCGGCCGCGCAGCTCGTTGCTCACCGCGTTCTGGATGGTCACGTTGATGGTGTTGACCATCAGCATCGAGGACAGCCCCAGCAGGATCACCAGCGGGTAGGCGGCCAGCGGCACGCGCGCCAGGCCCAGGCCGAGCTCGAAGATCACGAACATCAGGCCGCCTCCCAGAATCAGGCGCAGCAGCGGTCGCTGCGAGCCGGCGAAGGCCAGCGACAGCGAGCCGGCCAGCGAGCCGACGCCCATGGCCGCGAACAGCGCCCCGTAGCCGGCCGCTCCCATGCCCAGCGTGCCGCGGGCGAAGAGCGGCAGCAGGGTCTGGAAGTTCATGCCGAAGGTCGCCATGCCGCCCAGCAGCACCAGCGGCCACAGCACCATCGGCGTGCGCGCGGCGTAGCGGAAGCCCTCGCTCAGGCTGGACCGCACCGATGCCGGGTGCTCCGGCCGCTCGACGCGGTGCAACCCGGACGGGTCGATGCGCGACAGCCCGAACAGGACGGCCAGGTAGCTGACCGCGTTGATGGCGAAGTTGAAGGCCGGACCGAAGAGGGCCAGCGTGACGCCGGCCATCGCCGGTCCCACCACGCGGGCGGCGTTGAAGCTCGCGCTGTTGAGGGCGATCGCGTTCATCAGGTCCTCCCGCGGGACCAGCTCGGCGGCGAAGGCCTGGCGCATCGGCATCTCGACCGCGTTGACCATGCCCAGCAGGAGCGCCAGCAGCATGATGTGCCAGATCTCGACCACGTTGGTGACGGTCAGGGTGAACAGGGTGGTGGCCTCCAGCATGGCCACGGCCTGGGCGACCATCAGCGCCTTGCGCTTGTCGATGCGGTCCGCCATCACGCCGCCCAGCGGAGCGAGCAGCGTGGCCGGCAGGAACTGGAGCGCCAGCACCGTGCCCAGCTGGACCGGCGTGCCACCCAGGAGCAGCACCAGCCACGGCTGGCTGACCGACTGCATCCAGGTGCCGATGAGGCTGACGACCTGCCCGCTCCAGTAGTAGCGGTAGTTGGGATGCCGGAGCGCCGCGAATCCCCGGCGCAGCGCACGGCCGCCGCGCGGCGGGCGGCCGGCGGGGCGGCCGGCATCCGGCGCCGGCGGGTGGCGCGGAACGACGCGCAGGCGCGGTGGCAGGGCACTCGCCAGCAGGCGAGCGGCGGCGGGGAACATAACTTAGCAATGCTAACAAACCGTGAGGGTGGGCCGCAATGGCCCCGAGCGAGCGTGTGTGCAGCCCCGAGCGAGCATCTGTGCAGCAGGCCGCCGAAGCCGTACCATGCCCGCCAACGCATGACCTCACTGTCCCGAGCATGGCGGTTGGTGGCC
>DASRYM010000025.1:0-20746 GCA_035687145.1 Candidatus Zixiibacteriota bacterium
GAACCCGCCGGCCAGCCCCTCGCCCAGCACCGCCTCGCGGGTCACCACCCCGTGGCGCTCCAGCAGCGCCACCGCCGTGGCGTGGCTGCGCTCGGTGGGCGAGCGCCCCTCCCCCACCAGGTCGGCCACCAGGGACCAGCGGCCGGCGCCGCGCGGCGGCCCCATGCCGGCCGGACGCCCGGCGCGGGGCACCGCCCGCGAGCGTGAGCGCGGGAGCGACAGCGCCCGGAGCGGCCCAAAGGTGTCGTTGGTGATCTCGCCGGCCCAGACCAGGTCCCACAGCGCGTCCAGCAGCTCGTCGTCGTTGCGGGCGGCCGGCGCGGCCAGGCGCAGCTGGCCGAGGAACGAGGCGCCGCGCCGGGCCAGGTGCTCGCGGATGGCGTCGTGGATGGGGCCCTCCGGTCGCTCGGCCGGCTCAAAGGCACCCGCGGAGGCCAGCAGCTCGGCGCGCTCGCGACGGTAGAGCGCCACCCGGCCGTCGTCGCGCCCCAGCGGGCCGCGCCCGATCCACACCACCTCGCCGGCGGCGCCCAGCTCGTCGAGCAGCCGCGGGGAGTAGTCGCGCACCCGGGCGGCGAGCACGTCGCGCTCCAGGATGGAGGCCGGGATCGGGTAGCTCTCCAGCTGGGCGATCACCTCCAGCAGCCGGCCGTGGCCGGTCGCCCGCGACCCGATCCCCTGCCAGGCCGGCAGAAAGCGAGCGAGGGCCTCGACCGGCACCGGCTCCACCTCGCGCCGCAGGCGGGCGAGGGAGCGGCGGCGCAGCGCGCGCAGGACGTCCGCGTCCGCGAACTCGCGCTGCGTCTCGCCGGGACGGAAGGCGCCCTCCAGCAGCTCGCCGGCCCCGACCAGCGTCCGCAGCCGCTCCTCCACCCGTCCCGGGGCGATCCCCCAGCGGGCAGCCGGCGCGACGGCGGTGAACGGCGCGTGGGTGCGCGCCCAGCGCAGGAGGAGGGCGTCCAACGGCGGGCGGGCGGCCGGGTCGGCGGGCTGCAGCCAGGTCTCGGCCACGCCGGGCGGCGGGCTGGCACCCAGCGCATCGCGGTAGCGGGCCACGTCCTCGACCGCCACCCAGCGCTCCTCGCCGGCGAGGCGGACCCGGACCGCCCGCCGGCCGCGCTCGAGCGCCGACAGCGCCGCGCCCGCGTCCTCCAGGTCTGACCGTGCGGCCACCTCATCGGTCCGCAGGTCTCCCAGCCGGCGCAGGAGGTCATGAACGCCGTCCGCCGTTCGCGCCCGACGGCCCCCGGCCAGGCCCTGCAGCTCCAGCTCCAGGTCAGCCGTGGCGGCCGGGTCGAGCAGCTCGCGCAGCTCATCGGCGCCGAGCAGCTCGGCCAGCAGCTCGCGGTCCAGCGACAGGGCCTGCGCCCGGCGCTCGGCCAGCGGCGCGTCACCCTCGTACAGGTAGGTGCCCACGTAGTCGAACAGCAGCCCCCGGGCGAACGGCGAGGCCGAGCGGGTCTCGACGCTGGCCACCCTGATGGCGCGCGAGCGGATGCCGGCCAGCACCTCCTTGAGGGCCGGCACGTCGAAGACGTCGGAGAGCACCTCGCGGTAGGTCTCCAGGATGATCGGGAACGAGCCGTAGCGGGCGGCCACGTTCAGCAGGTCCGCCGAGCGCTGGCGCTGCATCCACAGGGGGGTGCGCTGTCCGGGCCGCCGCCGCGGCAGCAGCAGGGCCCGCGCCGCGTTCTCGCGGAAGTGGGCGGCGAACAGCGCCGAGCCGCCCAGCGCCGACATCAGCACGTCGTCCAGCGCGTCCGGGTCCAGCAGGAAGACCTCGTCGCCGGGCGGCTGCCCGGTCTCGGGGAGGCGCAGGGCGATGCCGTCATCGGTCCAGATGGCCTGCACCTGGTGGCCCTGCTCGGCCATGCGCGCCTCCACGGCCATGGCCCACGGCGCGTGGACGCGGCCGCCGAACGGCGAGAGCAGGCAGACCCGCCAGTCGCCGAGCTCGTCACGGAAACGCTCGATGACCACCTGGCGGTCGTTCGGCAGCGCGCCGGTCGCCTCGCGCTGCTCGGCCAGGTAGGCGAGCAGGTTGCGCGCGGCGCGCTCGTCCAGGACGTGGTCGTCGCGGAGGCGGCGCTCCGCCTCGGCGGGGTGCATCGGCTCCAGCTCGCGCAGGAACGCGCCCACGGCACGCCCCAGCTCGATGGGCCGACCAACCCCGTCGCCCTTCCAGAACGGCATCTTGCCCGGCTCGCCCGGCGCCGGCGAGACGAGGACGCGATCCGGCCGGATCTCCTCGATCCGCCAGGACGAGGCACCCAGCACGAACACCTCGCCGACCCGCGACTCGTAGACCATCTCCTCGTCAAGCTCGCCCACCCGGCGGCCACCGACCCCGTCCTCGCCGGCCAGGTACACCCCGTACAGGCCGCGGTCCGGGATGGTTCCCCCGGAGGTGAGGGCAACCACCCGGGCATCGTTGCGCGACTGGACGGTATCGGTCGACCGGTCCCAGACCACGCGCGGCTTGAGCTCGGCGAACTCGTCGGACGGGTACCGTCCGGAGAGCATGTCCAGCACGCCCTCCAGCTGGTCGCGCGACAGGTCGCGGAACGGGTGGGCGCGGGTCACCATTGCGTGCAGGTCGCTCACCGACCAGGCGTCCAGGGCGCAGGTCGCCACCACCTGCTGGGCCAGCACGTCCAGCGGGTTGCGCGGGACGCGCGTCTCCTCGATGGCCCCGTCCAGCATGCGCCGCACGACCACCGCCGCCTCCAGCAGGTCGCCGCGGTACTTGGGGAAGATCTTGCCGGTGGACGGCTCCCCCACCCGGTGGCCGGCACGGCCGATGCGCTGCAGGCCGGAGGCCACCGAGGGCGGCGCCTCGATCTGGACGACAAGGTCAATGGCTCCCATGTCGATCCCCAGCTCCAGCGACGAGGTGGCGACCAGCGCCGGCAGGCGCCCGGCCTTCAGCGCCTCCTCGATCTGGAGCCGCTGCTCGCGGGCGATGGACCCGTGGTGGGCCCGCACCAGCTCCTCCCCTGCCAGCTCGTTGAGGCGCGCCGCCAGCCGCTCCGCCAGCTGGCGCGAGTTCACGAAGACCAGGGTGGACCGATGCGCCCGGATCAGCTCCAGCAGCCTGGGATAGACCGATGGCCAGATCGAGTGCCGCCCCTCGCGGCCGGCCGCGGGTCCGCCGGGCTGCTCCCCGAGGTCCATGGCCTCGCCCAGGCGGGCCATGTCCTCGACCGGCACGATGACCTCCAGCTCGAGGCGCTTGCGCTCGCCGGCGTCCACGATCTCGACCGCGCGGTCCGGCCCGGCTCCCCCCAGGAAGGCGGCGATCGTCTCCAGCGGGCGCTGGGTGGCCGACAGGCCGATGCGCTGCGGCGGCGTGGTGCACAGCACGGTCAGCCGCTCCAGGCTGAGGGCCAGATGCGCTCCGCGCTTGGTGCCGGCGATGGCGTGCACCTCGTCGACGATGACGTGCTCCACCCCGCGCAGCGCCTCGCGGGCCTGGCTGGTCAGCAGCAGGTAGAGGCTCTCGGGCGTGGTGACCAGGATGTCCGGCGGGTCCTTGGCCAGCTGGCGACGGGCCTCGGCCGGCGTGTCGCCGGTGCGCGAGCCGACCCGCACCTCGGGGAGCTCCACGCCGTCCCGCTCGGCGGTGCGGCGGATGCCGGCCAGCGGCGAGCGCAGGTTGCGCTCCACGTCGTAGGCCAGGGCCTTCAGGGGGCTGACGTACAGGACCCGGACGCTGCGTCGCCGACCGCCATCTCCCGGCGGTCGGCTGATGAGGCGGTCCAGGGTCCACAGAAAGGCCGCCAGCGTCTTGCCCGAGCCGGTCGGCGCGTGGATCAGGGTGTGCCGGCCACGGGCGATCGCCGCCCAGCCGCGCTCCTGGGCGGTGGTGGGCTGCGCGAAGGTCTCGGCGAACCAGGCGCGGGTCGGCGCCGAGAAGAGGTCGAGGGGATGACGTGATGCGGACACGGGTGATGGAGAGTGTATCGGTCCGCCAGCATGGTGCCCTTACTTGACAGGACCTGTCAGGTATTTGCGTGGCGCGCGGCGTTTATGGAGAATTCATGGCCGGGTAGGCGAGTTCTTATCCACCCGCCTCATGGTGTGACCTGGGCGGGCCCCAACCCGCCTCCAGATCACGATGCGTCGTCCGCGTGCGGGCGGCGCATCGGCTCACTCAGGGAGGTGTACTCGAGATGGCAGAAGCGCGTGCGTTGGTGGCCGACGTGCCGGCCAGGCGTGGACGGTGGCTGATGACCCGCGAGGCGTGGGAGGCGCTGGAGGCCGATGCCGCACGCCTGACCGAGGAGGCGCAGCGCCGCGAGGGCTTCATCACCGGCCGCCTGGACGGAGAGCCGGACGCGCCCGTCTTCGTGCCGAACGTCTCCGGGCAGCAGATCCGGCGCCAGCTGGCCACCCTGCGCGAGGTGCTGGCCACCGCCGAGATCGTGGAGGAGGCGGGAGTGGCGGTGATCGGCCGGCGCGTCACCCTGGACGATGGCGAGGAGCAGGCCACGTACGCCCTGGTGCCGCCGGGCTCCGGCGACCCGGACAACGGCTTCATCTCCGCCGACTCGCCGGTGGGCCGTGCCGTCCTCGGCGCCCGGGTGGGTGAGGAGGTCACCATCCAGGCCCCCGGCGGGCGCTGGACGGCGAGGGTGGTGAAGGTCGAGCAGGGCGGTGTGCGGCCCCGGCCGGGGCGGTGACGCTACGTCCCGCCGGTGGCCGAGGCTTCACGGACCGGGGCTCGCCACGGGGTTCCGAGCGCCGGCAGCAGGTAGCGGTCCAGCCCGTAGTAGCCGGCCACCCGCCAGGCCAGGATGAGGCCGATGGCCGCCGTGAAGAGCACCGGGTTGGTGGACGCCGAGCCAGCCAGCAGGAAGCTCATGTTCATCAGCGCGCCGAAGAAGGCGGCGATGCCGGTCAGGGCGCCGACCAACAGCCCCAGGCCGACGGCGATCTCGCCGAAGACGATGAGCCACGAGAACCAGGTCTCGTGGTTGCCGTTCAGCAGGAACTGCAGGAACTCGCGATACCAGTCGTAGGTGATCGCCGGTCGGGCAGGTGGCTCGGGGATGGCCACCGCGCGCTCCCAGTAGGCCGCCAGGGCCGAGCCACCGTCCAGCCACCCCTCGCCCGTGAGCTTGCCGAGGCCGGAGGTCAGCCAGCTGAACCCCAGGAAGAGGCGGATCGGCAGCCAGAACAGGCCCGCCCGCGTGTTGCTGAACAGGTAGCGGGCGAAGGCCGGCCCGTCCACCTCGACGACCGATGCCGCCGGCGCGTGGCGATCGGTGAAGAGCACCAGCACCACGACCACCGAGAGCACCCAGAAGACCACGGTGAGGGCCGTGTTGAGCGTCCCCTCCGGCCGGCTGATCGG
Organism: Candidatus Zixiibacteriota bacterium; assembly: GCA_035687145.1. Classification (GTDB taxonomy): domain Bacteria; phylum Chloroflexota; class Limnocylindria; order QHBO01; family QHBO01; genus DASRYM01. Next base: position 5,357 of record DASRYM010000025.1, read on the forward strand.
CCAGTCCTCGGGGAGCTGGAGCCAGACCAGGATGACCGCGGCCACCACCGCGATCCAGGTCACGTACCTGCGCAACGCTGCCACTTGGCTACCTCCTTCATCGCGGCCGCGCCCGGGTGGCGCTCAACCGCATGATGCGCGCCTCCGCATGCCGGGCGGGCCGGCATTCTGCACGCGCTGGCGCCGCCGGCCGGCGCGCCCGACAGGGCCGATCGGCCCGACAGTCAGCAACCCGCGGTCCGTCTCCAGGCTCCACTGACTGAGGCGGCGGCTGAGATCCGTTGGTCCGACCTCTCGGCCGCCGTATCAGTCTCCATGGACTGCGGCGACGCCCCGGAGCCGGTTGCCCGGTTCCCGACCGCCGTATCCGTCTCCATGGACTGCGGCGACGCCCCGGAGCCGGTTGCCCGGTTCCCGACCGCCGTATCAGTCTCCACGGACTACCGGCCGACCTGTCGCAAGCGGGAGCCGGCGACCAGGGCCGCGCCAAGCAGCCCGAGCGCGCTCAGCGCGGCCAGCCCGAACAGCACGGCGCCGGCGGCGATCAGCGGCAGCAGGCCGAACCCGAACCCCGGCCACAGCAGCGCCAGCCCGGCGTTCCAGGCCACCACGCGGGGCGTCGCCCATCGGGCCAGCAGTTGGCGCTGGCGGGCCTTGGTCTCCATGTCCCCGGGCCCGACCGCCGGCAGGAGGTGACCCCAGCTCCCGACCAGCAGCTGCAGCGCCCAGCCGCCGATGAGCGGCACGGCCATGGCCCCGATCGACCAGCCCGGGACCGCGGCCCCGTCCCGCACCAGCCCGACCAGCGCGGTGGCGGTGGTGACGACGAACCAGGCCATGCCGGCCAGCCCGTGGAGCGCGGCCAGGCGGTGCCAGGCCAGGTCGCGCGTCCAGGTGCCGCGCCGCCGCCAGACCTCCAGCCCGTACCCCAGCAGTCCAACCGCGCCCAGCACCGCGCCCAGCCCGCCGGCCACCGCCAGCGGTTGGAACGCCAGCCAGGAGCCGATGGCCACCAGCGGCGCAGCGACCAGCAGGCCACCGACCGCCAACGCCATGGTAGGGTGCGCCTTCACCCGTGCGCCGAGCATGGTCGGCCACAGGTAGATCAGGGTCGCGACGATGGTCAGCGACACGAAGCCGAAGACGTTGAGCCAGGCGTGGGCGAGCTTCAGCCCGACCCATGCGCCGATGACCGGCGGCCAGCCAGCGAGGTAGCCGATGCCCAGGCTGGCCCCGACCGCCAGCTCGGCGAGCGCCAGGCCGTAGGTGGCCTGCACGATGGGATGGCGCCGGGCCAGGCCCGAGCGCAACGGCGCGAACGTGGTCCAGGCGGTGATGCCCAGGCCGATGAGCACCAGCAGCCCGCTGGCCACGGCGGCGGGGTTGCCCGCCAGCGGACGGCCCAGCGCCACGCCGGCCATGCCCAGCGCCAGGGCGAGCACGCCGCCCAGCCGCAGCGGGGCGGGCTCGGGCCGCGTGGCGGCCAGGGTGACGCCGAAGTGGGGCATGAAGGTGCCGATGGCCACCGTGGTGGCCCCGGCCAGGGCCAGGTGGATGCTCACCCAGCCGTGCAGCGCCTCCAGGGGCAGGAAGCCGGCGATGGCCGAGAGGGCCACGAAGCCGGCGGCCAGGGCGATCCCCAGCCGCAGGACGTGGCGTTCGGTGAGACGTGAGGATGCCGGAGCGGCGGCCTGCCGCTCCGGCATCGGTCCGATGGCCAGGCCCATCGGATCAGTTGGCCGGGTCGCCGTCCCCGGCCTGGAACAGGCCGAGCGCGCCGTGGGCCACGAAGTTGAAGGCGTGGGTGACGAACGGGTAGAGGCCGTCCTCCGCGAAGTGGAACTCCACGATCGCACCCTGGGCCGGGGCCAGGTCCACGGCCTGCGAGCCCCAGTTGCCCTCGTTGCCGCGCCGCAGCGCGACGCCCTCCTTGATCACCTCGTCGAACACGGTCCCCACCACATGGAAGCTGGAGTCGATGTTGGGGCCGGCGTTCAGGACAAAGGCCCGCACCGTCTCGCCGGTCTCCACGGGGATCGGGTAGTCCGCGTACTGGTTGGCGATGCCGTTCCAGACCACGAAGTCCGGCTCGGGCACGGTGGCGTTGGCCTTCTGCAGGTTGCCCGTCTGGCCCTGCGGGCCGAGGTACCACTCGTTCTGGACGATGAACACCTCGCGGTCCACCGGGGGCAGGCCGCCCTCCGGCTCCACGATGATCAGCCCGTACATGCCGTTCAGCATATGGCTCAGGGCGCCGGCCGTGCCGCAGTGGTACATGAACACGCCCGCGTACTCGGCCTTGAACTCGTAGATCTTCTCCTCGCCGGGGTTGATGTCGGTCATCTCGTCGTTCCAGGCCACCAGTGAGGCATGGAAGTCGACCGAGTGGGGCATGATGTTGGTCTCGGGGTTGATGAGCCGGATGCGCACCGTGTCACCCACCTTGACCCGGATCACCGGGCCGGGCACGTTGGCGGTCTCGACGCTCTCGCCAAAGGCGTACACGGTCTGCACGAAGCCCTCGGCCACGGTCATCGGCTGCTCCACGATGTAGAGGTCGATGTCGTGCACCGTGCCCTCGCGCAGCGGGGGTGCGCTCGCGTCGCGTGGCTCGTAGGGCGGGGCGTTCGGATCAGGCTCGACGGCGGTGTCGGGAGGCTGGCTGTCGCCGTGGCCGCTGTGGCTGTCCGCCGGCGCGCTGGCCGCCGCGCTGGGCGACGGCGCGCCCGCGGCATCGGTCGGCGAGATCTGGGCGTAGATCATCGAGAGCAGCAGCATGGAAGCGACTGCGCTGATGACGACGATGGTCCTGGTCATGGTCGTTCACCTTCTGGAGTTGGCGCCCCGGAGGGCGCGCTGGTTAGAATCTTTAGTAGATTGATAAACCTTTAGTGAGTCACTCCAGATGGGCCATTTGTCACGAAACCGGGCACCATTGGGCAGGACATCCGGCCCGATCGAGATGGGAGGCAGCGCATGCGGCTGCAGCTGACGAGGCGTGGCGACTACGCTGTGCGCGCCATGATCGTCCTGGCCGATGGCGCAGGCCGGCAGCTGACCGGCCGCGAGCTCGCTTCCGCCACCGGCATCCCGGCCGCCTTCCTGCCCCAGGTCATGGGCGACCTGGTCCGGGCCGGGCTGGTGCGCACCCGCCAGGGGCGAAGCGGCGGCTACCGGCTGGCGCGGGAGCCGGAGCGCATCTCGCTGCTGCAGATCGTGGAGGCCGCCGAGGGGGACTCGCGGCGCCGAACCTGCATCCTGCGCGGCGGCCCGTGCGGCGCCGGCGGCAGCCACTGCCGCGTCCACAGCTCCTTCTTCGCGGCCCAGGAGGCGATGCTCACCACCCTGGCGCAGCGCACCCTGGCCGACGTGAACGGCGCATGAGCAGCTCGGTCCTGCCCCTGCCCGGCCTGATCGAGGCGCTGCGCGACCTGGCGCGCCCCGCGCCGGAGCGACGGCGCGACCTGGCCGCGGCGCTCGGCGACGTGGCCACCCGGGCCGGGGCCGTTGGGCTGCGCCTGGAGCTGGACGCGGCGCACCCCCTTCCCTCGGCGACCTGCGGCTACGGGACGCTGGCCGGCCAGCGCGGCGGTCTGCAGCGGGCCGTGGAGGGCGGGCAGGTGTGGGTCGACGCCCCGGCGAACGCCGTCGAGGCGGTGAGCGAGGCCGTGCGCAGCGCGGTCGCCGCCGCGCGGGCCCACCTGCGGGCCGAGAAGGCAGAGGCCAACTCGGCGGCCCTGGACGCCGCGGTGCGCGGCATCGGTGGCGTGCTGAGCACCGAGCGTGTCCTGCAGCTGATCGTGGACCGCTGCCGGGAGCTGGTGGAGGCACAGTACGCGGCGCTGGCCATCGTCGCCCCGACCGGTGGGGTGGAGGCCTTCCTGACCAGCGGCATCGATGCCGAGACCCGCGCCCGCATCGGCGCGCCACCGCAGGGGCGCGGCCTGCTGGGCCTGATCATCCGCGAGAACCGCTCGATCCGGATCGACGACATCGCGGCCGACCCGCGCAGCTACGGCTTCCCGCCGCACCACCCGCACATGCGCTCGTTCCTGGGCGTGCCGATCCAGGTTCGCGGCGGATCGGTCGGCAACCTGTACCTGACCAACAAGCGCGGCGGCGAGCCGTTCGCCGCCGAGGACCAGGAGCTGGTCGAGCGCTTCGCGCGGCACGCCGGGATCGCCATCGAGAACGCCCGTCTCCACGAGCGGGTGCAGCAGCTGGCGGTGGTCGAGGAGCGCGAGCGCATCGGACGCGAGCTGCACGACGGGATCATCCAGCGCATCTACGCGGTGAACCTGCTGCTCGACGACGTGCCGGAGCTGGTCGAGCGCGAGCCCGAAGAGGCGGCCGCAAGGGTGGACCGGGCCATCGACAGCCTGAACGCGGCCATCGCCGAGATCCGCAACTTCATCTACATCCTGCGTCCGCCGGGTGAGGCCGATGGCGACCTGGGCGCCTCGCTCCAGGCGCTGGCCCATGAGCTCGGGATGCACACCACGGTGCCGATCGAGGTCGAGGCCGCCCCGTTTGCCGGGCGCCTGGGCGGCGTTACGGTGCGGGAGGTGCTGAGCATCGTGCGCGAGGCGGTCAGCAACGCCCTTCGCCACGCACAGCCGGGCGTGGTCCGGGTCCGCCTCCAGGCCCTCTCCGACGCGCTCTCGATCAGCGTCGAGGACGACGGCGCCGGCTTCGACCCCGACGCGCTGGACGGCGTGCCGGGACGCGGCGAGCGGCGGGGGCTCGTCAACATGCGGGAGCGCGCCGAGGGGATCGGCGGCAGTCTCGAGGTCCGTAGCCGACCGGGTGCCGGCACCCGTATCATCCTCACGCTCCCGACCCGCACGCTTGGAGGCACCGCCGCCTGATGTCAGACGAAGCGAAGCCGACTTCCCGACCGCTGCGCGTCCTGGTGGTCGACGACCATGAGGTCGTCCGGCAGGGCCTGGTGGCGCTGCTCGGCCGGCAGCAGGAGTTCCAGGTGGTCGCCGAGGCGGGCAGCGGGGAGGAGGCCCTCGCCGCGGCGCGCCGCTTCCAGCCCGACCTGGTGGTCATGGACGTCCGGCTCCCCGACGGCTCCGGCATCGAGGCCTGCCGCGACATCCGCTCCGAGTACCCGCAGACCCGGGTGGTGATGCTGACCAGCTACCCCGACGAGGAGGCCGTGCTGTCGGCGATCATCGCCGGCGCCAGCGGCTACCTGCTGAAGCAGGTGCGCGGGCGCGACCTCGTGTCAGCCCTGTCGGCGGTGGGGCGGGGCGACTCGCTGCTGGACCCGGCGGTCACCGAGCGGGTGCTGGAGCGGGTACGGCGGGTGGCCAGCGGCGCCGAGCGCGATGAGCTGGCCGACCTGACCGCCCAGGAGCGCAGGATCCTCATGCTGGTGGCCGATGGCAAGACCAACAAGGAAATCGCGGCCGAGGTCTTCCTGTCGGACAAGACGGTGAAGAACTACGTCAGCAGCATCCTGGCCAAGCTGAACCTCCAGCGCCGCGCGCAGGTGGCCGCCTTCGTGGCCAAGCACCGCCTCGGCGACCAGCTGTGATCCGTCCGGACCGATGAAGATCCTGCTGGCGCTCGACGGCTCGCCGTCCTCGCTGGTCGCCCGCGACCTGGTACGGGACGCGGGCTGGCCGGACGGGACCGAGGTCCACCTGCTCACCGCGTATGACGCGCCGATGGACTGGCTGCCGGCGGGCTTCGAGCTGGCTGCGGGGTGGCCCGGCTGGGAGGCGGCCGAGGAGGGCACCCGGAGCGAGATCGACCAGGAGCTGGCCCGGCACGAGGCTCAGCTTGCCGAGCGCGGGCTGCGCGTGACCCGGCACGTGGTGCGCGGCCGCGCCGCGCAGGTGATCGTGGCCCAGGCCGGCCGGCTGGAAGCGGACCTGGTGGTGACCGGCTCGCGGGGCCATGGCAAGCTGGAAACCATGCTGCTGGGGTCGGTGGCCGACGAGGTCACCGCCCGCTCCCCCTGCCCGGTGCTGGTGGCGCGCTCGGCATCGGTGAGCCGGCTGCTGGTGGCCACCGACGGCTCGGAGGACGCGCACGGCATCCCCGACGTGCTGGCCGCGCTCCCCTTCGCGGCTGGCAAGCCGGTGGAGGTGCTGGCCATCTCGGTCCCCGATCCGCCGGGGTTCGACCTGATCGCCACGCTCTACACCCTGGGCAGCGTGCGCCCCGACCTGCTCGCCCGGGAGGCGACCGAGTACGCGCAGGCCAGCGGCCAGCGGATGGTCGAGCATCTCGGCCGGGCGGGCATCACGGCGAACGCCCACGTGCGCCGTGGCGACCCGGCCCGCGAGATCGTGGCCGCCGCCCAGGAGCTCGGCGCCGACCTGATCGTGCTCGGCTCGCGTGGCCTGGGCGGGGTGGAGCGGCTGCTGCTCGGGTCGGTCGCCCGCGGCGTGCTGACCGCGGCGCACTGTTCGGTCCTGGTCGTTCGCCCACCGGCCGGCGGCTGACCGGTCGCACCCCTCCCGCGGCTCGGATCACCCTGCCGGAGGTCCCGTCAGATTCGCCCGCCTGGCACTGGCGGGGCCGATGAAGTGGGTGCCAGCCTCAGCTCGAAGCAAGGCTGCAGCAGTCCGGAAGGAGGTTCCGCAGTGCTTGACCTGATTGGCTGGAACGTTGGCATGACGCCCTTGGCGGCCGTGCTGCTGGTCGCCGGCGCGCTGATCATCGGCATCGTCGCCCAGACCCTCGGCGAGGTCACCGTCGGTTGGCACTGGGCGGTGGTTGGCGTGGCTGCACTCATCGGCGGCTGGCTGGGGAGCGAGGCCTTCGGCACGCTGAGCACGCGGGGACCGGAGTACGGCGACCTGTACATCCTGCCGGCCATCATCGGCGGCGTGGTGCTGGGCGCCGCGATCGACCTGATCGTGCGCTACCTGACCCGGGGCTCGTACGTCAGCCACCCGCGGGCCATCTGACGGGGATCGCGTCTCCGTGCGGGGCGGCGCGCTGGCGCCGCCCCGCGGCCATTCGGACGGCCGATCGAGGACCGAACGGCCGGTGAGCCGGGCGGCGCCGCGGGCGCGAACTGCCGGGGTTGTTGCAGGCATGGTCGCCGGGCACACTCGTACCGCACACACAGATCCGGAGGAAGAGCACATGACGCTCGAGCAGGAGGCGCAGACCCCCGAGACGGGGACGGAGACGGAGCGGGCAGCGGAGCCCGGCGTCGGGATCCAGCCCGCGCAGACCGGCGCCGGGCGGCGCAGCGGCCCGTTGGTCAGCGTGACGGGACTGCTGCGCGGCGGGGACGTGGCGCTGCGAAACGCGGTGGTCGGCGGGGCCTTCGCCGGCGAGGTGGAGGTGGAGCGCGGCTTCGTGCGGGCCGCCGTCGCGGCCCGGGAGGTGGAGATCGAGCAGGGCGGGGCGGGGATCATCCTGTCCGGCGGCCCGACCTCGATCCGGCAGGGTGGCGCCCAGGCCATCGTCTCGGCCGGGTCGGTGAGCGTGGAGCAGGGCGGCAGCGGCATCGTGCTGGCCAGGCAGGTGGAGGTCCGGCGCGGCGGCACGGTCGTGTTCGGGATCGCCCCGCGTCTCACCGTGGCCGAGGGCGGCCGCGTCATCCTGGGCCCGCTGCCGTCGCTGATCGCGGCCGGCACGCTGGCCGCGCTGGCGGCCACGGTGGTCGCCGTCCTGCGCCGGTCCGGGCGACCACGTCGAGGACCGGGTCCATGGAGGAGGCTCACGGCGTGAGCGAGCAGCAGTCGAACCCGCCCGGACAGCGCACCGAGGAGTTCACCCTCAGTGGCGACCAGGTGGTGGCCAAGGTCAAGGAGCTGGTCCACGAAGGGAACATCCGACGGATCATCATCAAGAACGAGGACGGGCGGACGATCCTGGAGGTGCCGCTGACGCTGGGCGTCATCGGCGCAGCGCTGCTCCCGGTGTTCGCCGCCATCGGGGCTGCGGCAGCGCTGGCCACGCGCTGCACGATCGTGGTCGAGCGCGACCCGGACGTGCCGGTACAGCCAAGGGAATAGGAGTCCGCGGGTACGGTAAATCCAGGCCGGCTGCGCTACGCTCCCCCGCCATGACCCGACGGCGCGGCCGCCCACCCCATCCCGACGTTTTTCCTCCCGGCGAACATCGGCGACAAGCTGTGGGAGCGCGGCGTGCGGCGCTTGAGGATGTGGCCGGGACCCGGTCGGGACGGCCCGCCGGGCCGGGCGTGAGGAGGATGCGGCGATGGGGCCGGGCGAACCGCCGCAGCTGGGATCCATCGGTCAGGTGTCGCTGTTCATCCGCGCGTCCGGTGCCCGAGGATTCGTCGATGGTATGGAACCGCCAGGCTGGCCCCGGAATATTCGTCGGTGGTATGGAACCGCCAGGCTGGCCCCGGAATATTCGTCGGTGGTATCGAACCGCCAGGCTGGCCCCGGAATATTCCTCGGTGGTATGGAACCGCCAGGCTGGATGCCTATCCGAGGACCATCCTGGCTGGTGGAGTCGTGGGAGGTATGCCGGACGACCCATCCTGGCTGGCATAGTCACGGGCGGTATGCCGAAGGGCCGTCCTGGCCGCTGCAGTCATGGGCGGCATACGGGCGCCGTGACGCACACTGCCCCTGGCCGCCGCCGGTGGCGGAGCGCCCCGGCCCGAGGCCCTACTCCCAGGAGAACAGGCGCACGGCCACCACGAAGCTGATCACCGCCCAGACCGCCATGCCCAGCAGGTCCGGCGCCAGCTCGACCACCCCGGCCCCCTCGTTGGCGATGTCGCGCAGCGCGTGGTTCAGGAACGTGAGCGGCATGTACTCGGTCACGCCCTGCAGGAAGGAGGGCATCGCCTCCCGCGGGAAGAAGGTGCCCGACAGGAACATCATCGGCAGGCTGATGATGTTTGCCACCGGGGCGGCCTGGTCCTCGTTCTTGGCCCAACCGGCGATGGCGAAGCCCATCCCCAGGAAGATGACCGCCCCCAGCAGGGCGACCCCCAGCAGCAGCGCCAGGCTGCCCACCAGGTGCAGGCCGAAGAGGAGGCCGATGCCCAGCAGGATCCCGATCTGGGCCAGGCCCAGCACCAGGCGCGAGGCGATCTGCGCGCCCAGGAAGTAGCCGGGCGCGGTGGGCGTGGCGAACAGCCGCCGCAGGGCGCCGGTGCGCTTGAGCTGGACGAAGCTGAAGGCCACGCCGAACAGCCCCAGCTGCATGATGGTCAGGCCCAGGATGCCCGGCACCAGGAAGTCGATGTAACCCAGGTTCAGCGCGTTCACCTGCTCCACCTGGACCAGCGGTCCGGCGGGGCCGCCTCCACCGGCGACCAGCACCTCGGCCACCACCGCGGTCAGGATCAGGGTGCCCAGCCGAGCCTCCTGCTGGCTGCCGGCGGGCGTGAAGGCCGTGAGCCGCGCGGCGGCGTCCGTGCCCCAGCCCGCGGGGATGACGACCACCATGTCGCGCTCGCCGTTCTCCAGGGCCGCCATCTGCGCGGGGCGGTCGCCCGGCTCGAAGCGGAAGGTGTCCACGTTCTCCATGGCCTGCAGCAGCGCCAGGCTGGCAGGATTCTCCGCCTCGTCCACCACCCCGACCACGACGGTGGAGGTGCCCTCGAAGTTCAGCACGCCGAAGATGAGCATGATCACGAGGGGCAGGAACAGGCTGAAGAAGACGGCCAGGCGGTTGCGCACGAACATCTTCAGGCTGGCCACGAAGAGGACCCAGAACAGTTGCAGGCGCCGGCGCACGCCCTACTCCTCCTCCCGCAGCTCGTGGCCGGTGAGGTCGATGAACACGTCCTCGAGGTTCGCCAGCCGCTCCACGCGCGCCTTGCGGAAGCCGCTGGCGAGGAGGGCGTCGATCAGGCCCTGCGGTGTGTCCAGTGCCACGATCCGGCCGCGGTCCATGATCGCCACCCGGTCGCACAGCTCCTCCGCCTCCTCCATGTAGTGCGTGGTCAGCACCACGGTGTGGCCGCGCGCGCGGATCCCGCGGATCAGGCCCCACAGGTGCCGGCGGGCCTGCGGGTCCAGGCCCGTGCTGGGCTCGTCCAGGAAGAGCACCCGCGGCTCATTCACCAGCGCGGCGGCGATGCTGAAGCGCTGCTTCTGCCCGCCGGACAGGGTGCGCACCTGGGAACCGGCCTTGTCGGTGAGCTCCACGTCGGCCAGCAGCCGGGCGGCATCCACCTGGCGGTTGTACAGGTGGCCGAACAGCTCGAGCAGCTCGGTCAGCGTCAGCTCGTCGAAGAAGGCCGATGCCTGCAGCTGGATGCCGATCCGGGCCTTCACCCCGCGCGGGTCGCGCGTCACGTCCACGCCGTCGACGGTGGCGGTCCCGGTGTCGATCGGCCGCATGCCCTCGATCATCTCCAGGGTGGTCGTCTTGCCCGCGCCGTTCGGTCCCAGGATCCCGAAGATCTCGTTCTCGCGCACCTCGAAGCTGACCCCGTCCACCGCCTGGAGGGAGCCGTAGCGCTTGCGCAGGTCGCGGACCACCAGGATCGGGGCACCGACCGCCGGCGGCCGCCAGGTCGCGGCAACGGTCATGAGGGAGGCATAATGCTAGCGCGCCGGAGGAACGGCGTGGCGCCACACGCGCCACAGGGCGGCGGGGTCCGACAGCGGGTCGCCGTGGACCAGGAAGAAGTCCGCCGGGCCGCCCTCGCGGATGACGCCGGCGTCGGCCTCGCCGAGCAGCTCCCCGCCGCGCCAGGTGGCGGCGGCCAGGGCCTCCACCGGCTCGAGGCCGGCCGCGACCAGCGACTCGACCTCCCAGGCCAGCTGGTTGGCGCGCGACGAGCCGCCGCCGAAGTCGGTGCCGGCCGCGATCCGCACCCCGGCCGCGTGGGCGGTGCGCACGCTGGCCTCGGCGCGCTCGAGCTGCGCCTGCCAGACAGCCGGGCGGCCCTGGCCGGCGAAGTTCGGGATGGTGGTGGTGCGCCCGAAGCTGATCCAGGAGCGGTAGACGGTCAGCGTGGAGACCAGCATGATGTCGCGCTCCGCCATGCGCGCCGCCACCGCGGCGTCCAGCTCGAAGCCGTGCTCGATGGCGTCCACTCCCGCCTCGGCCGCCACCCGCGCGCCGGCCAGCCGCGCGGCGTGGGCGGTGACCCGCGCGCCGCGCGCGTGCACGGCCTCGACCACCCGCGCGACCTCGGCCGCCGACCAGGGTGAGGCGGCAGGGTCAGGCCCCTCGAGATAGAGCTTGACCAGGTCCGCACCCTCATCCAGCTGGCCCAGGGCCAACGCCAGCAGCTCGTCCGCGTCGCGCGCCTGCAGGCCGCGGCCGGCCAGCACGCCGGCGCCGGTCAGCCACGTGCCGGCGGCACGGATGGCGGGGAAGCCGTGGCGGCCGGCCCATCGGTCCCGGATGCCGAGCGCCAGCGCCCGGGTGCGCCCGTCCTCGGGGTCCTGGCGGCGGGGGGAGCCCACGTCGCGCAGCCAGCGGATACCGGCCTCCCAGGCCAGCCGGCCGTTGGCCTCGGCGTAGGCCAGCAGGCGGTCGGTGGGGTCGTCGAAGCGCTCGATCCAGCGGGCCCCGCCGGGACCGGTGACGTGGGCGTGGCCGTCGACCATGCCCGGCACGATCGTCGCGCCGGCGGCGTCGACCACCTCCGCGTCGCCGGCATCCTCCTCGCCGTCGACGGGCCGGATCCAGGCCACCCGCCCGCCCTCGACCAGCACGCTGATCCCGCGCTGCAGGGTGGCGGACCGGCCGTCGGCGAGGGCCGCGTCGCGAAACAGGGTTCGTCCCGTCGGCGGCGTGGAGGTGGGCGTGGGACTCGGGGACGGCGAGGGCGACGCGGGCGGCGTGGCGGTGGCGGTCTCCTGGGGCGAGGCCGCCGGCGACGGCGAGGGCGCGGCGCAGGCCGCCAGCAGGGCGGCCGGGGCGGCGGCCCCCAGCTGCAGTGCCCGGCGACGGGAGAGCGGCCGCGCCAGCGGCCGCATCGGTCCGGTCATGCGCTCACCAGCGAGCGGTAGAGGGCCACCGTCTGATCGGCGATCGCCGACCAGCTGAAGCGCTCGACCGCCCGGCGACGCCCGGCTCGGCCCATCCGGCGGCGCAGCTCGGGATCGGCCATCAGGCGCTCGATGGCGGCGGCCAGGTCGCGGGCGAAGACGTCGGGGTGGGCGGGCGACATCGGCTCATCCGGCGACAGCTCCAGGGGCACCAGCACGCCGGTCTCCCCATCCACCACCACCTCCGGGATGCCGCCCACCGCGCTGGCCACCACCGGGGTCTCGCAGGCCATGGCCTCCAGGTTGATGATCCCGAATGGCTCGTAGACGGATGGACAGACGAAGACGGCGGCATGGCTGTACAGCTGGCGGACGTCGGTGCGGCTCACCATCTCCGGGATCCAGACCAGGTTGGACCGATGCCGCCGCGCCTCCTCGACGCCCTCGGCCACCTCGCGGGCCAGCTCCCGGGTGTCCGGCTGGCCGGCGCACAGCACCACGCCGATCTCGGGGTCCAGGTGCCGGAGCGCCCGCACCAGGTGCACGATCCCCTTCTGGCGGGTGATGCGGCCCACGAACAGCACGTAGGCGACGGACGGGTCCACGCCGTGGCGCTCCAGGGCGTCAATGGACGGGTCGGGGGCGTAGAAGTCGGGGTCGATGCCGTTGTGGATGACGTGCACCCGCTCGGGGCGCACGTCGAAGAGGCGCAGGACGTCGTCATGGGTGCCCCGGCTGACGGCGACCACCGCGTCCGCCGTCTCCAGGGCGGTGCGCTCGATCCAGGTGGACAGGTCGTAGCCGCCACCCAGCTGCTCGCGCTTCCAGGGTCGCAGCGGCTCGAGGGAGTGGACGGTGATCGCCAGCGGGATGCCGTAGGCGTGGCGCACCAGCAGGCCGGCCAGGTGCACGTACCAGGTGTGGCAGTGCACCAGGTCGGCGTCGACCGGGTCCGCAGCCATGGCCACGTCCCGGGAGACGGCCGCCCAGGCGCCGCGCATCCGCTCGTCGGCGGCGGACAGGTCGTGGGCCGGTGGGTAGCCGCGCACCCGCCAGCCGGGCGCGGCCTCGTCGTGGGTCCCGAACGTCCGGACGTCGAGCGCCACCCGCCGGCGCAGCTTGGCCGCCAGCTCGCCGACGTGGATGCCGGCGCCGCCGTACACGCTGGGCGGGAACTCGTTGGTGAGCAGGAGGGCCTTCAGCTCACCGTCGCCGGGTTGGGCCATGGCGACGCCAAGCGTACCCGGCGCCGGTCAGTGGGTGGCGGCCGCCTCCGCCAGCAGGTGCTCCAGCTCCTCCACGCGGAACGGCTTGGAGACGACCGGCGCCATGCGCCCCAGGTCGCGGCGGCGTTCGTGGTCGGCGGCCGTGCAGAACACGACCCGCACGTGACGGGTGTGGGGGTTGGCGCGCAGCTCGCGCACCAGATCGGCCCCCTGACCGTCAGGGAGATCGTCGTCGACCACCAGGACCGCCGGAGCCTGATCGCGCAGCGCGCGGCGCACCGACGAGAGGTGGGTGAAGGCCACCGGCTCCAGGCCGACCGAGCGTGCCACCTCGCGGAGCAGCTGCAGCGTGAGGAAATCGTCCTCCACCACGAAGGCGCGAGGCAGGCGCCTGCCCGAGCCCTGGACGGTGTCGTTGGCCATCCTCACCTGCATGCAATCCCCCTGACCTGCCGTCTGCCAGACTGGTAGCGGCGACGCCTGCAGGATGCATGCCGCAACCTGGGCGGGCGGGCGGAATCCGCAGCGGAATGTGCCCTGCAGCGCGGAAACCGTGGGTGGGCGGTGGTTGCCGCCAATACTCCCCCGTAGTATCCTCGGGTCGGACATGAGCGACGAGATCGCCCCTCCCCCGCCGAGCCCCCTCGCCGAGCTCAGCCTGCCGGTGGTGGGCATGACCTGCGCGTCCTGCGTCAACCGGGTGGAGCGGTTCCTGAACCGGGCCGAGGGCGTCGAGCAGGCATCCGTCAACCTCGCCAGTGAGCGCGCCAGCGTGCGCTACGACCCGCAGCGCATCGACCGGGCGGGCATCGTGGCCGCCATCCGGGCCGCCGGCTACGAGGTGGGGCGCGAGCCCGAGGCGGATGCGCTGGCCGATGACCGGGCAGCGGCCGAGGAGCACTCGCGCGCCGCGGAGCGGCGGGAGCTGCTGTGGAGCGCGCTCGCCGCCATCGCCATCGGCCTGACCATGATGGCCGTCAGCATGTGGCCCGGCGGGCTGCCCTGGCCGATGGAGCGGGTCAACGTCTGGCTCCTCGCGCCGGCCACCGTCGTGCAGTTCGTGCTTGGCCGCCGCTTCCTGCTGCGCGCCGCGCGCGGCCTGCGCCACGGCGAGGTGACCATGGACACGCTGGTGAGCATCGGGACCCTGGCGGCCTACGGCTACTCCCTGGTGCTGACCCTGCTGCCCGAGGCGGTCATGGCGGCCGGCCTGTCGCTGGAGACGTACTACGACAGTGCGGCGGTCATCATCGGCCTGGTCCTGCTGGGCCGCTGGCTGGAGGCCCGGGCGCGCGGCCAGGCTGCCGGGGCGGTGGCCGCCCTGCTGCGACTGCGCCCGACCACCGCGCGGGTCCTGCGCGACGGGCGCGAGGCCGACCTGCCGCTCGACCAGGTGCGGGTCGGGGACCTGCTGCGGGTGCGGCCCGGCGAGCGGGTGCCGGTCGACGGCGTGGTGGTTGACGGACGGTCCGCCGTGGACGAGTCGATGCTCACCGGGGAATCGATCCCCGTCGAGAAGGCCCCAGGCGCGCCGCTGACCGGCGGCACGCTGAACGCCTCCGGGTCGCTGGTGATGCGTGCCGAGCGGGTCGGGCGCGACACCGTGCTGGCCCAGATCGTTCGCCTGGTGGAGGCCGCCCAGGGCTCGAAGGCGCCGATCCAGCGCGTGGCCGACCGGGTGGTGGCCTGGTTCGTCCCGGCCGTGCTGCTGGTGGCTGCCGCCACCTTCGTCGCCTGGCTGCTGCTCGGCCCGGAGCCGGCGCTGCCCCTCGCCCTGTCGACGGCCATCGCGGTGCTGATCATCGCCTGCCCGTGCGCCATGGGCCTGGCCACCCCGACGGCGATCATGGTCGGCACCGGCAAGGGGGCCGAGAGCGGCGTGCTGGTGCGCGACGCGGCCGCCCTGGAGGCCGCCGCAGGGCTCGAGGTGGTGGTGCTGGACAAGACGGGCACCGTCACCCGCGGCCGGCCCGAGCTGGCCGGCGTGACGCCCGTCGACGGCTGGAGCGAGGCGGACCTGTTGCGGCTGGCCGCGGCCGCCGAGCGCGGCAGCGAGCACCCGCTGGCCGAGGCGGTGGTGCGCGGCCACCAGGGCGGTGATCTGCCGGAGGCCACCGCCTTCGAGGCCGAGCCGGGCGGCGGGGTGCGAGCCACGGTCGACGGGTGCGCGGTGCTGGTCGGGAGCGAGCCGCTGCTGGCCGCCGCCGGCGTCGACACCACTCCCCTGCGCGCGATCGCCGAGGAGGCGGCACGGG
>DASRYM010000026.1:0-2182 GCA_035687145.1 Candidatus Zixiibacteriota bacterium
GCCGGGCAGCCATGGGTCGCGCGGCAGTGGCGCGGCCCCTCATTCCTCGTCCCCCTTGGCGCCGGGCGGGCCGGGCTGGACCGGGCCCTGGCCGGCCTGCTCCAGGCCGAGGTCGATGAGCCGCGCCACCAGCTCCCCGAAGCCGATGCCCGCCATCTCGGCCTGCTTGGGGAACATGCTGGTGGCGGTGAAGCCGGGGATCGTGTTCATCTCCGACAGGTAGGCGGCGGCGGGCGTCACCAGGAAGTCGACCCGGGCGAAGCCGCTGCAGTCGACGGCGGTGTAGGCCGCCAGGGCCAGCTGCCGCAGCCGTGCGGCGAGCTCGGGCTCGACATCGGCCAGCGGCAGGACGTCGGCCAGGCCGGGCGTGTACTTGGCGGCGTAGTCGTACCACTCGTGGTGGCTGCGCACCTCGCCCGGCTCGAAGACGATCGGCTCGTCGTTGCCGAGCACCCCGCACTCGAGCTCGCGGGCACCGGCCACGTAGGCCTCGACAATGACCTTGCTGTCCCAGCGGAAGGCCTCGTCCAGGGCGGCCGGCAGCTCCTCGGGGGCGTGGACCAGGGTCATCCCCACGCTGCTCCCCAGCCGGGCGGGCTTGACGACCGAGCGTGGGCCGATGCGCTCGCCGATGGTCTCTAGCACGCGCTCGGGGTCTTCGGTCCAGTGGGAGCGGCGGAACCAGGTGTAGTCGACCACCGGCAGGCCATGGCCGCGCATGAGGTCCTTGAAGACGACCTTGTCCATGGCCACCGCGCTGGCCAGCACCCGCGCCCCGGTGTACGGGATGCCGGCCAGCTCCAGGAATCCCTGCAGCGTGCCGTCCTCGCCGTACGGGCCGTGGATGACCAGAAAGGCGATGTCGATCGTCTCGGCCAGCGGGCGCAGGGCGGAGCGGGCGGCCAGCGCCGACTGGTCGGGGTCCACCGCCACGGGGAGCGCCGGGTCCTCGCGCAGGCGGTCGGTGTGCTGGGCCGGCGTCTCGATGCCCAGCAGGGCGGCCAGCGGCTCGGGCCCCAGCTCGGCGGCCGGGCCGGCGGGCAGGTGCCAGCGTCCGCCGCGGTCGATGTAGACCAGGTACGGCTCGAAGCGCTCGCGGTCGATGGCGCGCAGCACCGAGTCGGCCGACGCCACGCTGACCTCGTGCTCCGCGGACTGGCCGCCGGCGAAGATGCCGACCCGCAGCCGTCCTGCCCGGGCGCGGCCGCTGGTCACGGCTCGCCTCCCGGCTCGCCCCAGTCGCCGACGAACTCGATCTCGTACTCCAGCCGGACGTCGAAGCGCTCGGCCACGGCGGCCCGCACGTGGTCGCCCAGGGCGCGGACGTCGGCGGCACGCCCGCCGCGATCGGTCACGATGAAGTTGGCGTGCAGGGTGCTGACCTGTGCCGTCCCGATGCGGTGGCCCTTCAGCCCGGCCGCCTCCACCAGCCGCCCGGCGTAGTCGCCGGGCGGGTTGCGGAACACGCTGCCCGCGTTCTGGTCAGCGAGCGGCTGGGTCGCCCGCCGCTGCGCCTGGTGGCCGTCCACCGTGCGCCGGATCTCCTCCGGGTCACCGAGCCGCAGCTGGAGCGTGGCGGCCAGCACCACCTCGTCGCTGTGCTTGAAGCGCGACTCGCGGTAGGCGAAGGCGCACTCGGCGTTGGACAGCGTCCGGCGCTCATCGGTCGCAGGGTCCCAGGCGTCGACCTCGACCACCACGTCCTTCATCTCGCCGCCGTGGGCGCCGGCGTTGGCCCACACCGCCCCGCCCAGCGTGCCGGGGATGCTGATCCCGAACTCCAGCCCGGCCAACCCCACGGCCACGCAGCGCTTGACCAGCATGGCCATGGCCGCACCCGACTCGGCCTGCAGGCGGGTGCCGTCCACCTCCAGGCCGCGGGCGCGGTTACGGATCACCAGGCCACGGATGCCGGCATCGGCCACCACCAGGTCGCTGCCGTTGCCCAGCACGAAGACCGGCACGCCGGCCTCGCGCGCCAGCCGCAGGCCGGCCAGCAGCTCGTCCACGCTGCGCGCGGTCAGCATCCGGTCCGCCGGCCCGCCGACGCGCAGGGTGGTCAGCGGGCCGATCGGCGCGTCGGCCACCAGGCCCAGGCCCCGCTCGGCGGCCAGTTGGTCCAACCGCGCCAGGCCCACGGCCGCGGTGCGCGCGCTCATGCCGCGTTCCCCCTGCCGGCCGC
>DASRYM010000027.1:0-41438 GCA_035687145.1 Candidatus Zixiibacteriota bacterium
CCCCGCTCCAGCCGCCCCGCCCACCGCGGCTCCCGCCCAGGCACCGGCACAGCCCGAGGCTGCGCCGGCGCAGCCGGCACCGGCTCCCGCTCCGGCACCGGCCCCGTCCTACCAGCCGCCGGCCGCGGTGGCCGCCCCGACCGGCGGCGACCAGGAGGTTCCGCTCTCCCAGATGCGGAAGGGCATCGCCGCCAAGATGACCCGCGTCAAGCAGACGGTGCCCCACGCCTACACCATCGTCGAGGTCGACATGCACAACGTCGTGCGCTGGCGCACGGCGAACCAGGAGGCCTACCGGGCCCGCGAGGGCATCGGCCTGTCGTACGTGGCGGTGGTGGTCAAGGCGGTGACCGAGACGCTGCGCCAGCACCCGATGCTCAACAGCCAGTTCGCCGAGGACAGGATCATCCTCAAGCAGGAGATGAACATCGGGATCGCGGTGGCCGTCGACAACGGCCTGCTGGTGCCGGTCATCCACAACGCCGATCAGCTGTCGATCAGCGGGGTGAACAAGCGCATCCAGGACCTGGCGGCGCGGGCGCGGTCGAACAAGCTGAAGCTGGACGAGATCCAGGGCGGCACGTTCACGGTCAACAACACCGGCTGGTTCGGCTCGGTGTCGTCGATGCCGATCATCAACGCCCCGGAGGTGGCCATCCTGTCCATGGAGGCCATCGTCAAGCGACCGGTGGTGATCGAGCGCGACGGCGAGGACATCATCGCCATCCGGCCGATGATGAACGTGACCTGCTCGTTCGACCACCGGGTCCTGGACGGCGCCCAGGTCGGCGCCTTCCTGGCCGACGTCAAGAAGCGGCTGGAGGGCTGGGACCTGGACGCGCCGATCGGCTGATCGGCGGCGGTCAGCAGCCGCGCACGCGCGTCGAGCACCGCCCAGGCGGCGGTCCGCCGCTCGTGGATCGGCTTCGCCCACAGGGCCTCGGCCTGGCCCACACCCGGTCGTGGGTCGCCACGTCGTGCTCGGCCAGCTCGTCACCACGGCCCGGACCTGCCAGACGGTGGCTCCCGGCAAGGCCAGGTCGCTCTTCAGGTAGGCCGTCTCGCCGACGGCCGGCTGGGGCGTGCCGACCGCTCGCAGGCCGGCCTCGATCTCCTCGACCGAACGCTCCATCGGCGCATGCTGCGGCGCTTCGCTAGACTCTGGGCATGGCCCTCGACGATCGCCGACCCGACTTCAGCTCGCTCGGCGAGCTGAGCGTGGTGAGCAATCCCGTCGGCGGGCACGCCTCCCCCTCCGAGGTGATGTACCCGGGCGGACCGCAGGTCGACGGCGGCCTCCTGGCGCCGGGGGACCCGATCCCGGAGAACGCCGGCCCCGGCGGCCGACGGCCGGAGTGGCTGAAGGTGCGCGTGGGGGCCGGCCAGACCTACGCATCGGTCCATCGCCTGATGCGCGCCGAGGGCCTGAACACCGTCTGCGAGGAGGCGCGCTGCCCGAACCAGGGCGAGTGCTGGGCGCTGGGCACCGCCACGTTCATGGTGCTCGGCAGCGTGTGCACCCGGAACTGCGGCTTCTGCGCCATCGCCACCGGGCGGCCTCCGGTCACCGACCTGGATGAGCCGCGCCGGGTGGCGGAGGCCGTGAAGCTGATGGGGCTCAGGCACGCGGTGGTGACCATGGTCGCCCGCGACGACCTGCCAGATGGCGGGGCCGGGATCATCGCCGAGACCATCCGCCAGATCCGCCTCGCCTCGCCGGGCACCAGCGTGGAGGTGCTGATCAGCGACCTCAACGGCCGTGAGGAGGACATCCGGACCGTGGTCGAGGCCCAGCCCGAGATCCTGAACCACAACGTGGAGACCGTCCCGCGCCTGCAGCGGCCGGTGCGACGCCGCGCCCGCTGGGACCGCAGCGTGTCGGTGCTGACCACCGGCCGGCGCATCGCCCGCGAGATCGGCTTCGAGGAGATGGTGACCAAGACCGGCATGATGCTGGGCCTGGGCGAGACGTGGGACGAGGTGATCGAGGCCATGCGCCTGCTGCGCGAGGCGGACATCGACGTGCTGACCATCGGCCAGTACCTGCGTCCCTCGCGCCAGCACCTGCCGCTGCACAAGTACTACACCCCGGCCGAGTTCATGGCCCTGCGCCGCATCGGCCTGGAGATGGGCTTCAAGCACGTCCAGTCCGGGCCGCTGGTGCGCTCCAGCTACCACGCCGCCGAGCAGGTCCCCGGGCAGGCCGCCGCAGCCGTCTGAGGGGGACCGATGACGGCGACCCAGCCGATGCGCGACATCAGCCTGCCACCCGCGTCGCCCGAGACGCGCGCCACCCGGCGGCGGCCGCGGCGCGAGCTCCCCTTCCGGCCGGCCAGCGATGAGCACCCGCTGCTCCTCGCCCATGGCGGGCTGCTCACCGTCGAGCGGCTGGGTACCGTCCCCTACCACCCCACCTGGGAGCTGCAGGACGAGCTGGCCCAGCAGCGGCGCGAGCGGCGCATCGGCGACCGCCTGCTCCTGCTGGAGCACTTCCCGGTGTACACCATCGGCCGCGGCGGCGACGAGTCAAACCTGTTGGCCACGCCCCAGCGCCTGCGCGAGCTGGGCGCCGCGTTCGTGCGCATCGACCGCGGCGGGGACATCACCTTCCACGGGCCCGGGCAGCTGGTGGCCTACCCCATCGTCGAGCTGCGCGACCCGCTCGACCTGCGGCGCTACGTGCGCTCCCTGGAGGCGGCGATCATCGCCACCGCGGCGCGCTTCGGAGTGGAGGCCGGACGGATCGATGGGCTGACCGGGGTGTGGGTCGAGGACCGGCGCAAGCTGGCGGCCATCGGCGTCCGGGTGCGCCGCGGGGTGACGACCCACGGCCTGGCGCTGAACGTGAACGTCGACCTGCGCTGGTTCGCCGAGATGATCCCCTGTGGCATTCGCGACAAGGAGGTCACCTCTTTGGCCCGCGAGCTCGGCCACCCGGTGCCGATGGAGGAGGTGGAGGACGCCCTGGCGCTGGAGCTGGCCCGCGCCTTCGGCCTGAGGCTGGCCGAGGGGCGGCCGGGGATCATCGGCCCGGCCGGCGCCGGCGAGCAGTGAGCGACCCGCAGCCACCCGTCGTCGAGCGATCCGGGGCGCCCGCCGCGCACCCGCGCCTGGAGGTCGGCACCTTCGGCCCATGGCAGACCAACGCCTACCTGGTCTGGGACGGCCGCTCGCCGGACGCGCTGGTGCTCGACCCGGGGATGGGGGCCGCCGGCCCGCTCATGGAGCGGGTCCAGACCAGCGGGCTGCGGCTGCACCTGATCGCCAACTCGCATGGGCACATCGACCACATCTTCGACAACGCGCCGCTGAAGCGGGCCAGCGGTGCGCCGCTGGCCATCCACCCCGACGACGCCTACCGGCTGGACGGCCGCAACACGTACGGGTTCGAGGTCGAGGCGGCGGTCGCAGAGCGCGAGCTGCGCGAGGGCGAGCAGGTGCGGGTCGGTGATCTCGTCTTCGACGTGCTGCACACCCCCGGCCACACCGAGGGCTCGGTCTGCCTCTACGAGGAGCGCCACGGCCTGCTGCTGTCCGGCGACGTCCTCTTTGCCGGCTCGTACGGCCGAACCGATCTCCCGGGTGGCTCGGACGAGGACATGGTCCGGAGCCTGAGCCGCCTGGCCCGCGAGCTGCCACCATCGGTGCGGGTGCTGCCCGGGCACGGTCCTGAGACCGCGCTCCAGCGGGAGCTGCCCTGGATGCAGCGCATCGCGGCCGCTGGGCGGCTGCTCATCCCGGGCTGACGGCTCCGATTCACGCCGCGATTCACCACTGGCTGGTGGTAAAGACGACGAACCGGCCCGCGAGGGGCCTCAAGCGGCTGGTTCGTCGTGGTCTTCGGTCAGCAGCTGGTGATCCGGCGACGACACCGAGACATCGTCGCCCTTACCACCAGTGGGTGGCCATGCCGATGAGCTCGCTGGCCGTGCGGGCGTTCCCGCGTGCAGTGCCGTCCACGAAGACGCGCCGCCCTCTGGCACGCAACCGGCACACGGCTACGATGGGGACGAACATCGAAGGAGGACACGCATGGCCAACCTGCGCATCACGCGACTGGGACACGGCGGCGTCCTGTATCGGTCCCCAGGTGACAGGTGGGTGTGGGTCGACCGCTGGGGCGCCGCGCCGAACTTCCCCGCCGAGTACCGCCAGCCCCAGCAGGTCGACGTCATCGCGCCGACCCACGGGCACTTCGACCACATCGGCGACGACGGGGTGGACGTCATGGAGCTGGCGGCTGTCGGCGGCCAGCTGGTCTGCAGCCACGAGATGAGCGTGTACTTCATCGGCAAGGGCATCGAGGGCGCCGTGGGCATGAACAGGGGCGGCACCTTCGAGGCGGCCGGCATCCGCTTCAGCATGGTCCACGCCGAGCACTCCGGCGGCGTCACCATCACCGATGCCGTCCCGGCCGTGACCCGGGACCTGGGCTGCTGGGGCTGGGTCATCGAGTTCGAGGACGGCACCCGCGTCTACCACTCGGGGGACACCGACCTGTTCGGCGACATGGCGCTGGTCAGGGAGCGATGGTCCCCGTCCATCGCGGTGCTCCCCATCGGCGGGCACTACACCATGGGTCCGGCCGATGCCGCCCGCGCGGCGGCGCTGGTGGGCGCCCGAACCGTGATCCCGGTGCACTACGCCACCTTCCCCGCACTGGCCGGCACGCCCGCTGAGCTCCGCGGCGCGACCGATGCCGAGGTCGTGGAGCTCCAGCCTGGCGAAACCTGGGAGGTAACGACGTGATCCATCTGCTCCTTTCCATCCTGGCCGGCGTCGCCGGCAGCGCCCTGGGCTCCGCCGCCCGGGTTGGCATCGACGCGGCCGACCGCCGGCTGAACGGCGAGCCGCTGCCGGAGAACGTGGTGATCAACGCCTCGCCGACGGCCGGCGCGGTGGCCGGCGTGCTCGGCATCTTCCTCGGGGTGCGGCGCGCCTTCTGGGTCGGGGCGGTGCTGAGCGCCGCCGGAGCCGAGCGGCTGGACAGGCGCGTGCTGGGACGGGCCGGGATCGACCTGGACGGGCTGGTGGCCAGGGCCCAGGAGGCCGCCGCCCAGGCCAGGGGCCGGATCGATGAGGCCATCCCGGTCGGCGTGACCGAGGGCGAGCAGCAGCCGGAGGGCTAGCGTGGCGCCCATCCGCGTCGCGCTGGAGATCGGCCCGAAGCGGACGTTCGCCGTGGCCCTCGACTGGCCCGGCTGGGCGCGCAGCGGCAGGACCGAGGAGGAGGCGCTCGCCAACCTGGCCGCCTACGCGCCGCGCTATGCGGCCTCCGTGCGGGAGCCCGGGCTGGCGGAGGCGGCCGGCTACGACGTGGTCGAGCGCCTCACCGGCGGCTCCGGGACTGACTTCGGCGTACCGTCGGCAACGGCCACCACCGACAACGAGCCCCTGGACCCCGCCGAGCTCGACCGCCAGCAGCGGCTGCTGCGCGCGGCCTGGTCGGCGTTCGATGCCGCGGCCCGGGCGGCCGCAGGGCACGCGCTGCGGACCGGGCCACGAGGTGGCGGCCGGGGGCTGGAGAAGATGACGCTCCACGTCCTGGAGGCGGAGGAGGGCTACCTCACCCAGCTCGGCCGGCGGCGGCCGAAGCCGCCGGCCGCGGACCTCGCCGGCCGGATGACCCAGGTGCGCAACGCGGCGCTCGAGGCGCTGGCCGCCCGCGCCCACGGCGAGGATCCGCCGGACGCCAGCCAGGTGCGGAAGCGCTGGACGCCCCGCTACTTCGTGCGTCGCTCGGCGTGGCACGCCCTGGACCACGCCTGGGAGCTGGAGGACCGGGTCCTGCCCTGAGGGCTCAGACCGCCAGGTAGCCGATGTCGAACGGGCGCGGCTCGCGCCCGAAGGCGCGCCGGTAGGCGGCGAGATCGGTCCAGTTCGGCTGGCGCAGGCTGCCGATCTGGTCGTGGCTGACCGGAAAGACCGGCAGCACTCGATCGGTCACCGCGGTCAGCGCCCGCAGCAGCGGCACCGGAACGTTGACCATCAGCCGCCGCTTGCCGGTGACCTCCATCACCGCGCGCACGATCTCCCGGTACGTCAGGTAGGCCGGGCCGCCCAGCTCGATGACCGAACCGGGGCGGCCCGGCTCGACCACGCAGCACTCGATGGCGTGGGCCAGGTCGTCCACGGCCAATGGCTGGAAGCGGGTCGTTCCGTCGCCGGGGATGACCACGATCCCCGGGGACCACCAGGTCAGGGTGGTCCGGATCAGGCTGAAGAAGCCGTCGCCCGGCCCGAACAGCAGCGAGGGACGCAGGACGACCCACTCCAGCGGGCTCTCGCGAACGAGCTGCTCGCCGCGCCACTTGCTGGAGAGGAAGCGCAGGCGCCGGTCGTCGGTGACGCCCAGGGCCGAGACGTGCACGAAGCGCCGCACCCCGGCAGTCCGCGCCGCCGTCACGACGCAGGCCGTGCCCCGGACGTTGACCCGCTCGAAGGTGCGCCCGCCGCGCTCGCGCGGGATGGCGACCAGGTGGACCACCGCGTCCGCCCCGAGCAGGGCGGCCTCCACGCCGGCCCCGGTCTCCACGTCGCCGGCCAGTTGCACGACCTCCGGGCTCCAGCCCTCCAGACGCCGGCCGGAGCGCGACACGGCCCGCACCCGGTGCCCGCGCGCCTCCAGTACCGGGACCAGGTGCCGCCCCACGAACCCGGTCGCCCCGATGACCGCCACGTCCATGCGGCCATCCTGCGCCCTAAACGTGCTACTGTCAAGGGGCACATTTTCTACGTCGATCGGCCGATGAGTTCCGGCCCCGGCATCGGTCTAGAATGCCTGGAGCCCATGTTCTCCTCCGACGTGCTCGTGCGTGCCCGCGGCCTGACGAAGCGGTTCGGTGGCTTCACCGCGGTGGACGCCATCGACTTCGACGTGCGCACCGGCGAGGCGTTCGGCTTCCTGGGCCCCAACGGTGCGGGCAAGACGAGCACCATGCGCATGATCGCCTGCTCCTCCCCGGTGACCGATGGCGAGCTGTCGGTGATCGGCATGGACCCGCGCCGCCATGCCGCGCAGATCAAGTCCCGGCTCGGGGTGGTCCCCCAGATCGACAACCTGGATGCCGAGCTGACCGTGCGCGAGAACCTGGAGATGTACGCGCGCTACTTCGAGATCCCCGACGACGTGGCCAGGCGCAGGGCGGAGGAGCTGCTGGAGTTCGTCCAGCTCTCCGAGCGCGCGGATGACCAGGTGGAGCCGCTGTCGGGCGGCATGAAGCGGCGGCTGACCATCGCCAGGGCCCTGATCAACGAGCCGGACCTGGTGATCCTGGACGAGCCCACCACCGGGCTCGACCCGCAGGCCCGGCACCTGGTCTGGGAGCGCCTCTACCGGCTGAAGCAGCGCGGCCGCACCCTGATCATCACCACCCACTACATGGACGAGGCCGAGCAGCTCTGCGACCGGCTGGTGGTCATGGACAAGGCCAAGATCGTGGCCGAGGGCTCGCCGCGTGAGCTGATCGAGCGCTACTCGACCCGCGAGGTGCTGGAGCTGCGCATGTCCGACGCGGTGCGCGCCACGCTGAACGGGAAGCTGGACGGCATCGCCGACCGGGTGGAGGAGCTCCCGGACCGGCTGCTGCTGTACGTGGCCGACGGCGAGCACGCGCTGGAGACGATCCACACCCGGCAGATCCCGCTCGAGTCGGCGCTGGTCCGGCGCGCCACCCTGGAGGACGTCTTCCTGCGCCTCACCGGCCGGAGCCTGATCGAGTGAGGCCGGGCCGATGACCGTCAGCACCCTGGCGCCGGCCGCCCGCGTCCTGCAGCGCAACCTGCTGGTCTACCGGCGCACCTGGCGCGGCAGCGTGCTCAGCTCGTTCCTGACGCCGCTCCTCTACCTGACCGCCATGGGCGTGGGGCTCGGCGCCCTGGTCCAGGCGCGCAGCAACGACGCCTTCGCCGGCTACGACTACATCCACTTCCTGGGACCCGGGATCCTGGCCGCAGCCTGCATGCAGTCGGCCGTCTTCGAATCCACCTTCCCGGTGCTGGGCAAGATCGCCTGGCGCCGCAACTACGAGGCCATCCTGGCCACGCCCCTCGACGTCCGGCACCTGGTCGGCGGCGAGCTGCTGTGGGTCGCCTTCCGGGTGCTCACCATCTCGACCGTCTTCCTGGTGGTGCTGACCGCGTTCGGCATCCCCCGCTCCCCGCTGGCGCTGCTGGCCGTCCCATCGGCCATCCTGACCGGCCTGGCCTTCAGCTCGGTGGTGATCGCCTTCGCCACCACCCAGCGCACCGGCGAGGGCTTCAGCTGGATGTTCCGCTTCATCATCAACCCGCTCTTCCTGTTCAGCGGGACGTTCTTCCCGCTCACCCAGCTGCCGGACGCGGTGCAGTGGGCCGCGGCCCTCACGCCGCTGTACCACGGCGTGGCGCTGGTGCGCGGCACCATCCTGGACGAGCCCGTCTTCTTGGGCATCTGGCCGCTGCATGTTGCCTACCTGGTGGCCATGCTGGCGCTGGGCTCCTACCTGGCGTATCGCGGCCTGAAGCGCCGGCTGCAGGCGTGAGTGGGGAGTGCCGATGACCGCCGTCACCCGCCGCATCCCGGCGCCACCGCCCGAGCCGGCCGTGCTCGGCACGCTGCGCCGCGCTCGCCGCGTGGTGCAGCGCAACGCGATGGTCTACCGCCACAGCTGGCTGGTGATCGTCTCGGGCTTCTTCGAGCCACTCTTCTTCCTGCTGGGCATTGGCTTTGGGCTGGGCAGCTTCGTCCAGACAGTGGAGCTGCGGCCCGGCTTCGAGATCCCCTACGCCGCCTTCGTGGCGCCCGGGCTGCTGGCCATGTCCTGCCTGAACGGGGCCATCGCCGAGACGATCTTCAACGTCTTCTTCCGGCTCAACTACGAGCGCATCTACGAAGGGATGATGGCCACCCCGCTGGGGATCCGGGACATCGCCATCGGGGAGCTGATCTGGTCGCTCTTCCGCGGCACGCTCTACGCCGCGGCCTTCGTGGCAGTCATGTTCTTCATGGGCCTGGTCTTCTCACCGTGGGTGGTGCTGGTGGTGCCGGGCGCCATCCTGCTTGGCGCCGCCTTCAGCGCCGCCGGCCTGGCCACCACCGCCTACCTGCGCACGGTCCAGGACTTCGACCTGCCCATGGGGCTGGTGGTCATGCCGATGTTCCTGTTCGGGGGCGTCTTCTTCCCGATCTCGGTCTATCCCGAGCCGGCGCAGGCCATCGTCCAGGTCCTTCCCCTCTACCGCGGCGTGCACCTCTTCCGCGGGCTGTCGACCGGGACGCTGGACGTGGTGATGCTGCTCGACGTGCTCTACCTGTTGGCCATGACCGCCGTTGGCCTGACCATCGCCATGCGCCAGATGGAGCGCCGCCTGATCAAGTAGCCGGCGGGGCGGAGGAGGGCGGTGCGGCCTGGCCGGTGAGCACCGGCCAGGCGGCTCGCACGTAGTCCCAGCCCGACGCCACCGACAGCGCCGCGGCCACGATCAGGATCCAGTAGCCGGCCTGGTACAGCCCATCCGCGGCCTGCGCGCCGACGGAGGCCAGCGGACCGCCGGTCGTGGCATCGAACGAGAGCAGCAGCAGCCCCATGCCCAGCAGGGTGGCCAGGGTCTTGCCCTTGCCCAGGGCCCGAGCCGGCATCACCACGTCCGAGGTCGCGGCCACCAGCCGCACGCCCTGTACCACCACCTCGCGGAGGACAAGCACGGCGGCCATCCAGGTCGGCAGCAGGTCGATCTCGACCATGGCGATCAGCACCCCGGCCACCAGCACCTTGTCGGCGGTGAGATCCATGAACACGCCCAGGGCGTTCACCTGGCCCCGGGCGCGGGCGATGCGGCCATCGATGAAGTCCGTGGCGGCCGCGATCCCGAACAGGACGAAGGCGAGCAGCCCGGCGCCGGGCGGCAGGGGTTGCCGCACCAGCAGCACGATCACCACCGGGGTGGCCGCGATGCGCAGCAGGCCGAGCAGGTTGGGCAGCGTGGTCAGCCGCGGTTGGTCAGCGGTCACGGACGGTCGGCACCTCCCTCTCGCCGATCCTACGCTCCGTGCCGGCCCGCAGGCGCGCGATGTTGTCCGCGTGCGAGGCGATCACGATCACGCCGGTGGCGACGGCGTAGGCGACCGGCGGCAGCCCGACCAGGCCGGCGATGTACAGCCAGCCGGTGACCAGCGGCGCGGCCGCCGCGGCCAGGATCGAGCCCAGCGACACGTAGCGGGTGAGCGCCAGCACCGCCAGCGCCAGCGGGGCCAGCAGCAGCACGGTCAGCGGCGACGTGGCCAGCAGCCCGCCGGCCGAGGTCGCCACCCCGCGCCCGCCGGCGAACCCGATGAAGACCGACCAGTTGTGCCCGATCACGGCCGCCACGCCGGCCGCGGCGGCCACCCAGCCAGCGGCAGCCGCAGCACCGGGGAAGAGCCAGCTGGCCAGCAGCACGGCGGCGGCACCCTTGACCACGTCCAGGACGAGGACCAGCGCCGCCCAGCGGGTGCCGAGCGTGCGCAGCGCGTTGGTGGCGCCGGTGCGCCGCGAGCCGTGGCGGCGCAGGTCCACCCCGCCAGCCAGCCGGCCGACCAGCACGCCGACCGGCACGGCGCCGATGAGGTACCCGCCCAGGACCAGCGCCGCGGCCGCCGCAGGACCGCTCACCGCGACGTCAGCGTGCCGGTGGAGCGGAGCTGCGGCGCGTGAAGGCGCGGAAGGCGACGGCCAGTGCTGCCCAGACCGCCGCGCCGATGAGGCCGGCGTACAGCGCGGTCGGCATGCCGCGCTCCCAGGCGATCGAGAAGGCCAGCAGCCCGATGACCAGCGCGCCGACGACGGTCCAGGTCACCATGCGCCGACTCCAGAAGGCGGTGCTCCCCGCGGTGGCACTGCCCCGCTGGCGGCGCGCGGCCCTGGCCTGCATGGCGCGGGCGCGGGCCCCGGCGGCCGGCGGCAGGGCGAAGGGATCGGCGTTCTTCATCATGCGCTTGTAGGCGCGTCGTTCGGCGCGTGACATGGTGCCTCGAGTGTACCCCGCCGTCAGGAGGCGTCGCCCTTCGGCCGGCGGCGCGTGCCGGACGAGCCGAGCGGCGAGCTGGCGTCCTCCACCTTGAGCTGCACCGGGTCGGCGCCGAAGATGGCGGTGAGCAGCCAGTCGATCGCGACGCGCACCTTGCGGTTGATGCCCGGCGTCCGCCACCAGTAGTAGCCGCGCCACATGAACCAGGCCAGCAGGCCGCGCACCTTGACCCCGAACACGATCCCCACGCCGGTCTTGTGGCCGATGGAGGCCAGTTGCCCCAGGGGCTCGTAGCGGAAGGCCCGCGGCTGGCGCCCGTCGATGCGGGCCACGATGTTGTCGGCCAGGGCCCGCGCCTCGCGGACCGCGTTCTGGGCGGTCGGGGCATGGGGCCGGCCTTCCCGGTCGTCCACGTTGGGGATCACCGCGCAGTCGCCGATGGCGAACACCCCCGGACGGCTGGCCTCCATGGTCGCGGCGGTGACCACTCGCCCGGCCTTGTCGGTCTCGACCCCGGCCTCGCGCAGCACCGAGGCCGGTCGCACGCCGCCGGCCCACACCACGGTCCGGGTGGGGATGACCTGCTGCCGCTCGCCGTCACCGACCACCACGCCGTCCTCGCGCACCTCGCGGACCGCGGTGTTGACCAGCACCGTGTAGCCGCGCTCCTCGAGCCTGCGGCGCGCATACTCCCCCATCTCCGCGGGCATCTCCGGGAGCAGCCGCGGGCCGAGCTCCACGATGTAGGTCTTGATCTGGTCGCGGCCGATCTTGCGGTAGTAGCGCCGGATCAGGCGGGCCAGGAACTCCTCGATCTCGCCGGCCACCTCCACGCCGCTGAACCCGCCGCCGCCCACCACGAACGTCAGCTGCGCGTTCCGCTCGGCCTCGTCCTCCTCCAGCTCGGCGCGCTCCAGCATCTCGATGAGGCGGTTGCGCAGGCTGAAGGCATCGGCCAGCGTCTTCATCCCGGCCGCGTACTCGTCCACGCCCGGGATGCCGAAGGTGCCGGTCTCCCCGCCCAGGGCCAGCACCAGGGTGTCGTACGTGAGCCGATGGAGGTCACCGTCGCCGCCCAGCACGGTCACCACCTGCTGCTGGGTGTCGATCTTCTCGACCTCGGCGGTGATGCACCACGTGGAGGGCTTGCGCACCATGCCGCGCAGCGGCACCACCACGTGGCGCGGCTCCAGCACGCCGGAGCAGACCTCGGGCAGCAGCGGCGTGAAGAGCATGAAGTTCTCGCGGTTGACGAGCCAGATCTCGACGTCGTCCCGCCGCGTGAGCCGCTTCTCCAGCTCCTGGGCGGTGCCGATGCCGCCGAACCCCCCTCCCAGGATGAGGACTCGGTGCGGTCGCGCGGGGCTCGCGGCGCTCTGGCTCACGCGGAAATGGTGCCACGCCGCGTGCGGCCGGCGTCATCGCCGTGCGACCGGCAGCCCGAGCACGGCGGCGATGCGCAGCGCCTGCCCCCGGGCCGGGAGGGTGCCGCGAAGGACGGAGAGCGGGAATTCGCCCGGTGGCGGCATCGGTCTACCATAGGCATGACATGGACCGACCGATGCACGAGATCTTCGACCAGTTCAAGCAGCAGCTGCCGGACATCGACCCGGTGGAGACCCGGGAGTGGCTCGACTCGCTGGACGCCGTGGTCAAGCAGGCCGGCCCGGAACGCGCGCGCTTCCTGTTCTACAAGCTGCACAAGCGCGCCCGACAGCTGCAGGTCGGGCTGCCGCCGCTGGTCCAGACCCGGTACATCAACACCATCAGCCCGGAGCAGGAGCCCGAGTTCCCCGGCGACGAGTCGATGGAGCTCCGCATCCGGCGCATGATCCGCTGGAACGCGCTGGCCATGGTGCTGCGGGCCAACACGAAGTACGAGGGCATCGGTGGCCACCTGTCGACCTACGCCAGCGCCGCCAGCCTGTACGAGGTCGGGTTCAACCACTTCTTCCGCGGGCCCGATGAGGACGGCACCGGCGACCAGGTCTTCTTCCAGGGCCACGCGGCGCCCGGCATCTACGCCCGCGCCTTCCTGGAGGGGCGCCTCACCGAGGAGCAGCTCGACCACTTCCGCCGCGAAGCGCTGACCCCCGGCACGGGGCTGTCCTCGTACCCGCACCCTCGGCTGATGCCCGACTTCTGGCAGTTCCCGACCGTCAGCATGGGTTTGGGGCCGATGGCGGCGGTCTATCAGGCGCGCTTCAACCGCTACCTGCACGCCCGCGGCATGGCCGATACCTCGAAGGCCCGGGTGTGGGCCTTCCTGGGCGACGGCGAGATGGACGAGCCCGAGGCGCTGGGCGCCCTGCCGGTGGCCGCCCGCGAGGGGCTGGACAACCTGATCTTCGTGGTGAACTGCAACCTGCAGCGCCTGGACGGCCCGGTGCGCGGCAACGGCAAGATCATCCAGGAACTGGAGGCCCTGTTCCGCGGCGCCGGCTGGCACGTCATCAAGGTCATCTGGGCCCGGGAGTGGGACGACCTGCTGGCCCGCGACGTGGACGGCGTCCTGGTCAACAAGATGAACGAGACGCTGGACGGCGACTACCAGCGCATGGCGGTCAGTGACGGCGCCTACATCCGCGAGCACTTCTTCGGCCCCGACCCGCGCCTGAAGAAGCTGGTCGAGCACCTCTCGGACGAGGACCTGACCAAGCTGCGCCGCGGCGGGCACGACTACCGCAAGGTGTACGCCGCCTACGCGGCGGCGGTGGCACATCGCGGCGCTCCGGTGGCGATCCTGGCCAAGACGGTGAAGGGCTGGACGCTGGGCCCCGGCATCGAGGGCCGCAACGTCACCCACCAGGCCAAGAAGCTGACCCTGGACGAGCTGAAGATCTTCCGCGACCGCCTGCAGCTGGAGATTCCCGACGACAAGCTCAAGGACGCGCCGTACTACCACCCCGGCCCGGACGCGCCGGAGATCCGGTACATGCTCGAGCGGCGCCGCCAGCTGGGCGGCGTGATGCCACGGCGGATCGTGGTCAACAAGCCGCTCCCCGCGCCGCGCGAGCAGGCCTTCGCCGAGTTCTTCGCCGGGTCCGAGCGGCCGGCCAGCACGACCATGGCCTTCAGCCGCATGATCCGCAACCTGGTTCGCGACCCGGAGATCGGCAAGCGGATCGTGCCGATCATCCCCGACGAGGCGCGCACCTTCGGCATGGACCCGCTCTTCAAGGAAGTCGGGATCTACAACCCGCTGGGGCAGCGGTACCGGCCGGTGGACGCCGAGCTGCTGCTCAGCTACCTCGAGTCGGAGACCGGGCAGCTCCTCGAGGAGGGCATCACCGAGGCCGGTGCCATGGCCAGCTTCCAGGCGGCCGCCACCTCCTACGCCACCTGGGCCACGCCCATGGTCCCGTTCTACACCTTCTACTCGATGTTCGGCCCGCAGCGCACCGGCGACCAGGTGTGGGCGCTGGGCGACTCGCGCGGGCGCGGGTTCATGATGGGCGCCACCGCTGGGCGCACCACGCTGACCGGCGAGGGGCTGCAGCACGATGACGGGCAGTCCCACGTCCTGATCAGCACCCTGCCCAACGTGCGCGCCTATGACCCGGCCTTCGCCTACGAGCTGGCCATCGTGGTTCGCGATGGCATCGGGCGGATGTACGGCGAGACGCCGGAGGACGTCTTCTACTACCTCACCATCTACAACGAGAACTGGGTGCAGCCCCCGAAGCCCGACGGCGTGGAGGAGGGCGTCATTCGCGGGCTGTATCGGTTCAAGCCCGCCGAGGGTGGGTCACGCCCTGCCCAGCTGCTGGCTTCCGGGCCGATCATGCAGCAGGCGCTGCGCGCCCAGCGGATCCTGGCCGAGAAGTTCGACGTCGCCGCCGACGTATGGAGTGCGACCTCCTTCCAGTTGCTGCGCAACGAGGCGCTGGACGTCGAGCGCTGGAACCGCCTCCATCCCGACGCGGAGCAGCGGGTCCCCTACGTGCGGCAGTGCCTGGACCCGGCCCAGGGACCGGTGGTGGCCGCCACCGACTACATGAAGGCGGTGCCGGACATGATCGCGCGCTGGGTCGACCGACCGTACGTGGTGCTCGGCACCGATGGCTTCGGCCGCTCCGACACCCGCGACGCGCTGCGCGACTTCTTCGAGGTGAACGCCGAGCAGATCGCCTATGCGGCGCTCTACGGGCTGTGCCTGGAGGGCAAGTCGAGCGTCGAGGAGCTGAAGCGGGCCATGGGCGAGCTGGACATCGACCCGGAGCGCGTCAACCCGCTCTACGCGTAGCCAGCCGCCGCGGGCGCTCCAGCGACGCGCCGCACCAGGCGCAGTAGCGGAAGTCGGCCTCCACCGGGACGCGGCAGGACGGGCAGCGCCGCGGGATGCCGAGCCCGGCGACCATCGCCTCCAGCACCTCCAGCAGGGCGCGCGCCCGACGCTCCAGGGCCCGATAGGCCGGTCGGGCCAGCCCGGCGATCGACAGCCCGGTCCTCGCCCGCGGAGCGGGTGGCGACGGGCGCGCCGGCGCGGGGACCGGCCGAAGCACGCCACGCAGGGCGGGTGACACCACCACTCCCGGGGACGCCGGGGCGCGGTCCGTCGGGCGGCGCGCCTGGTGGTAGAAGCGCGCCCGTGCCCGGTCGTAGACCGCCCGCGCCGCCGGGTCGGTCATCACCGCACGCACGGCGTTGACCACCTGCATCTCCTCGTTGGCCCGCGGGGAGCGGTTGTGATCGGGGTGGAAGCGACGCGCCAGGCGCCGGCAGGCGGCGTGAACCTCGGCCGGGCTCGCCGTCGGCTCGAGCTGGAGCAGGCGGTAGACGTCGCGCTCCGGGGTGTACGGAAGCAGGGTCTGGTACACGGCTGGCGCGCATGGTAACCGAGGTCGCTGCGTCGCCGTGGCCGCGATTCGCTCGATCAATCTGTAAATCACTCTTGCTAATTTAGTAACAGTGCTTGACAGATCTCGTACAAGCGCGTACAGTGGCTACACCGATCACAGAATTCGAACGCCGGTTGCCAAATTGGAAGGAGCGCCTCGCAATGCTGGACTACCGACTTCATTACGCGATCCTGGCGGCGGACGATCGCACGCGATCGCAGCGCCTCGACTCGGCCACCCAGAACCGCGGCGTGCGTCGCATCTTCCGCATCACCGACGAGCGGAAGGCCGCGCGCGAGACAGGGCGGCGCTAGATGGCACACGACGTCATCTCAACCTGCCCCGTCTGCGAGGGCGAGCTGACCATCAGCCGCCTCCACTGCCGGAGCTGCGGCACCGCCCTGGAGGGTGAGTTTCAGGTCGGGCGCTTCGGCCGCCTCTCCCGTGAGCAGCTGGCACTGCTGGAGAGCTTCCTGCGCTCGCGCGGCAACCTCAAGGAGATGGAGCGCGAGCTGGGGATCTCCTACCCCACCGTCCGCGCTCGGGTCGACGCGCTGATCCGCGCCCTGGGCCTGGCCGACTCGGACGCGACCTTCCCCGACGACGAGGAGGCCGCCGAGGCCGATGCCGCCACTGCCACCACCGGCGAGGAGGCCGCGGCCAAGCGCCGCCAGATCCTGGAGCGCCTCGCCCGCCGCGAGATCAGCGCCGAGGACGCGGCGGCTGCCCTGCGCGACCTGGGCTGACCGATGCCGACCTACGTTCGCACCCAGCTGGTCGAGCACCCCGTCGGAGACGACGGCCGGGTGGTGCTGAAGGTGACCTCCGCCGACACCTCGATCCGGGGCGTTGACGGCGAGACGGCGCGCGTGCGCGGCACCTTCGAGATCCGCGCCGGGTCGGAGGAGGAGGCCGACCGCATCTTCCAGGAGGTCCGGCTGCGGATCGCCACCGGCGACCGCTCGCTGGCCGTCGAGGAGCCGGCCGACCACAACTCCATCGGCTCCATCCTGGCGCGCCTGTTCGCCGGGCGCGGCTCGGTGGACCTCAGCGTGGAGGCCGAGCTGCCCCACCACACCCGCCTGGAGCTGGCCGGCACGTCGGCCGACGTGCAGGTCGAGGAGCTGTGGGGCGACCAGCGCTATGCCACGGTCAGCGGTGACCTGTTCCTCAACGAGCTGGGCGGCGACGTGCGGGTCAGCACCATCTCGGGTGACGTCACCCTGCGCGGCAAGATCCCGGTCTCCCTGAACGTCGACAGCGTGTCCGGCGACCTCAGTCTCTCGGCACCCACCCTCCACAGCCTCAGGCTGAACTCGGTGTCCGGCGACGTGGAGATCGAAGGCGAGCTGGCGCCGTTCGGCGACTTCCGGGTCGACACCGTCAGCGGCGACGTGTCGGTGGCCCTGGTCGGCTCGGCGACCTTCCACGTGCGCGGCATCAGCTCCGACATCGACACCGACCTGGCTCATCGCCTCGAGGGGCGCATGGACCGGCGGCGGGTGATCATCGGCGACGGGCGGCCCGACTTCATCTTCAACTCGATGTCGGGTGACCTGTCGATCACCGGACCCCGGCGCTTCGCCGGCCCGCGGCCGCCGGCGCCACCGCCGCCTCCGCCCCCTCCCCCGCCGCGGCCCGCGCAGGTGCGCGCGGTGAGCAGCGAGGAGCAGATGGCGATCCTGCAGGCGCTGGAGCGCGGCGAGATCGACGTCGACGAGGCCGCGCGCCGGCTGGCGGGAGAGCCGCCGCGATGAGTGACGAGCTGCAGACTGTCCTGCGCCTGGTGGCCGAGGGCAGGCTGTCGCCCGAGGAGGCGGCGCCGATCATCGAGGCGCTGACGGCCCGCCCCGCGCCGCGCGTGGCCGGCGCTCCCCGGGAGCCGTCCGGCGAGGGCGGGCGCGCCCGCCGGATGCGGATCCAGGTCACGGAGCGCGGGCGGCGGGTGGTGGACGTTCGGGTGCCCCTCGGCATCGCGACCATGGCCGCGGCCAGCATCCCCGGCATCCCGGAGCGCTACGCGGCGCTCATTGAGCAGGCAGTGCAGAGCGAGAGCACCGGCATCATCGTCGACGCCGAGGACGAGAAGGGGAACGGCGTCCTCATCAGCCTGGAGTAACCGGACATGGAGTCGACCCGCACCGTCGCGCAGCCCGCCGCCATCGAGGACGTCGTGCCGCCGGCCGCGACAGCTGGACCCTGGGCGACCGCGCCGAAGGCAGCCGCCGCCGATACAGCCGAGGGAGGCAGGCTCGCGATCCTGCAACCCCTGCGCGTGCGCGACTTCCGCCTGGTGTTCACCGGGGAGAGCGTCTCGCTCATCGGCAGCCAGTTCCACTTCATCGCGCTGGCCTGGCTGGCCCTGCAGCTGACCGGCTCCGGCGTGGTGCTGGGCACAGTGCTGATGACGGCGGCGATCCCCCGGGCGCTCTTCATCCTGCTGGGGGGCGCCCTCAGCGACCGATTCTCGCCGCGCACCCTCATGCTCGTCTCGAACGCGGTGCGGGCGTTCGTGGTCGGCATCGTGGCCGGCCTGGTCCTGACCGACAACGCGGAGCTCTGGCACCTGTACGTCCTGGCCGCGATCTTCGGCCTGGTGGACGCGATCTTCCACCCGGCGCTGAACACGATCGTGCCGATGCTCGTCAGCGACCGGCTCCTGCCGGCCGCCAACGGGCTGGTCCAGGTCATGGTCCAGCTGTCCGGCCTCATCGGCCCCGCCCTCGCCGGGCTGGTGGTGGCCGCCGTCCAGACCGGCCCCGCCTTCGCCATCGACTCGGGGTCGTTCGCGGTCGCCACGCTGGCGATCCTCCTTGTGCACGGCGGGCGACGGGCCGGAGGCCACGCCGACGACGAGGCCCAGGGCCTGCTGGCATCGGTGGGGTCCGGCCTGACCTACACCTGGCGCGATCCGGCGGTGCGCTCGATCATCGTCCTCAGCGCCGCGTTCAACTTCGCCTTCGCGGGCCCCGTCTCGGTGGGCCTCCCGTACCTCGCCGATACCCGCTTCAGCGGCCCGGTTGACTACGGGTTCATGGTCTCGGCCTTCGGGGCCGGCGCCCTGGCGGGGGCCGTGGTGGCCGGGTCGCTCAAGCGCGTGCCGCGGCTCGGCCTGGTGACGCTGCTCATCGCGGGTGGGCTGGGCATCGGGATCGCCCTGGTCGGGCTGGCGCCGAACGTGGCCGTCGCATCGGCGCTCGGCATGCTCATCGGCGTCGGCATCGGCTTCATCAACGTGAGGACCATCGCGTGGCTGCAGGCGCGCACCCTGCCGGCGATGCGCGGCCGGGTGATGAGCCTGATCATGCTGGGGGGCGTCGGCATGGTGCCCTTCAGCCTGGCCATCTCGGGCGTCATCATCGACCTCGGGGCGGTGACCTTCGTCTTCGCGATGGCCGGCGGCATCATCGTCGCCGCGGTGATGGCCGGCATGTTGGCCGGCGTGCCGTCCCGCATGACCGACGCCGGGGCCGCCTGATGGGCCCGGCGGTCGAGGCGGTCGGCCTCGTCAAGGAGTTCGAGCGCGGGCGGCGCACCTTCTGGCAGCGCCTGCGCCGCGAGCCGGACCGGCGGGAGCGCTTCCGCGCGGTGGACGGCGTGAACCTGCGCGTCGAGCGTGGCGAGATCTTCGGGATCCTGGGGCCGAACGGCGCCGGCAAGACGACGACCATGAAGATGCTGGCCACCCTGCTCGAGCCGACCGCCGGCACGGCCAGGGTGCTGGGCCTGGATGTCGTCAGCCGGGCGCGCGACGTGCGGCGCCGGATGGGCGCGGTGCTCGCCGACGGCCGCAGCCTGTACTGGAAGCTGACGGCGCGCGAGAACCTCGAGTACTTTGCGGCCCTCTACCACGTCCCGCCGCGCGAGGCTCCGCGCCGCATCGCCGCCGCGCTGCAGGCCGTCAAGCTCGACGACCGGGCCGACGACTACGTCGAGCGGTTCAGCACCGGCATGCGCCAGCGCCTGGTGCTGGCCCGCGCGCTGCTCCCCGATCCGGAGCTGCTGCTGCTCGACGAGCCGACCGTGGGGCTCGACCCGCAGTCGGCCCGCGACCTGCGCGATCGCGTACGTGACCTCCAGCGGCAGGGCCGCACCGTGCTGCTCACCACCCACTACATGGAGGAGGCCGACCAGCTCTGCGACCGGATCGCGATCGTCGACCACGGACGGGTGGTGGCCCTGGACGCGCCGGCCGGCCTGAAGCGGACGCTGGGCGACAACGAGGTCGTGCACCTTGAGATCGCCTCGGGCTCGGAGAACGCTGACGATACCGACCACGCTGGGCTGCTGGCTCGGCTGGAACGCGCCGGCAGGCTCACCCGCCGGGAACGGACCGATGGCGCCCTGAGCGTCACCGTCCACTGCCGCAGTGCTCGGCACTTCGTGCCAACTGCCTTCGACGCGGCGCGCGCCGAGGGCGCCAGCATCCGCCACGTCGAGGTGGTGCCGGTCACCCTGGAGGACGTCTTCATCTCCCTGACCGGGAGGGCGCTGCGCGAATGAGCCTCAGCAGCCTCGCCGGGGACCTGCGCGCGTTCGGCGCCGCGGCCCGCAAGGAGTGGCGCCAGCTGCGCCGCTACCCCTCGCTGTTCCTCGGCTTCCTGTTCTGGCCGATCGCCCTGCCGCTGTCCTCTGTCTTCCAGGCGCGGGGCTTCGCCGGCGACAGCCAGGCGGCGGCCGATGCCTTCGCCCAGCGTGCCGGGACGACGGAGGTGGCCGGGTTCCTGTTCCTGGGCTGGGCGGCCTACATGTGGCTCAGCATGATCCTGTGGGGACCGGGGACCGCCCTGCGCACCGAGCAGGTGCGCGGCTCCCTGGAGGCGGTGTTCATGACGCCGGTCTCGCGCCTGGTGATCCTGTTCGGACCGGTGGTCAGCCAGATGGTGTGGGCGCTGTGGATGTACTCCATCGTGGGCGGCACGCTGGTCGTGGTCTTCGGGCTTGAGATCGGGATCCCGGCCGTGCTCCGCGCGCTGGCCGTCATCCTGGTGGCGGTGCCCGCCCTCTACGGCCTGGGCGCGTTGTTCGCCTCGCTCGTTCTCCGCTTCGGCGAGGTGGGCGCCGCGGTGCAGGCGGTGCGCGGGGTGTTCACCGTCTTCTGCGGCATGAGCTTCCCGATCGTCGTCCTGCCCGAGTGGGGTCGGGCCATCGCGCTGGCCCTGCCGCCGACCTACCTGATCGCCGACCTGCGCCGGGTGCTGCTCAGCGGCGCCTCGCTGGGGTCGCTGCTCAACGACCTGGCCGTGCTGCTGGCGCTGGGGCTCTTCGTCTGCGGTCTGGCGGTGGTCGCCTTCCGGCGGACCGAGCGCTACGCCCGGCGCGGCGGCAGCCTGGCGCAGTACTGAGGGAGGCGGGCCGATGCCGGGGCTCATGAACGACGCGCTGCGCGCCGAGCTGCGCGCCGCCTGGGCCGTCGCCCGCAAGGAGCTGCAGATCGCGCGGCGCTACCCACTGCAGCTGTCGAACGAGGTGCTCCAGCCGCTCTACCAGTTCCTGCTGCCCAGCCTGCTGCTGGGCGCCACCTTCTTCGTGGGCGGCCGCGCCATCGGCCTGGAGCGGGTGACCGGCACCGACGACATCGGCGGCTACCTGTTCCTGGGGACCGTGGTGGCCGGGCTGGTGGGCACCGCCTTCTGGGAGATGGGCTACGGGCTCAAGCGCGAGATGGACGCCGGCACCATGGAGCCGGCCTGGCTGACGCCCACCCGACCCGAGACGCAGGTGCTGGGCCGGGCGATCTCGGGTGGCATCATTGCCCTGGCGGCCAGCGCAGTGCTGGTCGGCATCGGGCTGGTCTTCTTCGGCGCCACGCTGGGCGGCGCCCTGCTGCTGGCCACCCCGGCGCTGGCCCTGGCGGCCCTGAGCCTGGTCGGCATCGGCTACCTCGTCGCCGCCGTGGTGCTCCTCATCCGCGAGCCGAACTTCTTCGTGGACTCCACGAGCTTCGTGTTCTCCATGCTGTCCGGCGTCGCGTTCCCGGTGGTGGTCCTGCCCTGGTTCATCGAGCCGGTGGCCTACCTGCTGCCGACCACCTACGCCGTGGACCTGCTGCGCGTCTACGGCCTGGGCACGCGTCCGTTGCTGGACCCGGCCGTCGAGTGGCTGGCGCTGGCCGGCTTCGCGCTCCTGACCACCTGGCTCGGGCGCTGGCTCTTCCTGCGCACCGAGCACCGCATGCGGGTGCGCGGCACGCTTGGCCAGCATTGATCGCGAGCCCTCAGTCCTCCTGCGGCTCCACGGTCCGCCGCCCCTCCAGCCGGTCGGCGGCCGGGAGCACGTACCGCGCGGTCACCAGCCAGGCGATCGCCACCGAGATCGTGACCAGCGGCGCCACCGAGATCGCCGACAGCACGAGCAGCACGGCCAGGGGCAGGCCCAGGACAACCATCCGCAGCGGATGGGCGACCAGCAGCAGCGCGCCCACCCGCAGGCGCTTCCCCACCGGTTCGTCGGCGCGCAGCGGGTCGACCAGCAGCGGCCAGGTCGTCAGCGACAGCAGCCACCAGATGAGCAGCCCGTACAGCGCCGAGACGGTGATGAAGCTGCCCAGCAGGCCACCGATGACCGCCCCGGCGCGCAGGTCGACCAGCAGGACGGCCAGCAGCCCCAGCTGGACCGCGCCCAGCAGCAGCCAGCGGCCGGGCCGACGCACGAGCTCGAGCATGTCCTCCAGGTCGCAGTGACCGTCTCGGACCAGGACCACGGCCATCCGCATCAGCCCGGCGGCCGGCACCACGGCCAGCGGGCTGGCGAACAGGGCGATCGGCGCATAGAGGGCGACCAGGGCGATGGCCAGCAGCATCACCCCCAGCATCAGGTTGCCGGCCAGGAAGCGCCAGGAGTTGTAGTAGAAGTCCTCGAGCGCGGCCCGCAGCACGCCGCGGAGGCGCGGCGCCGGTGGCAGCTGCGGTTCAGCCCTTGACACCGGAGGCCGCGATGCCCTCCACGAAGTAGCGCTGGAAGAAGACGTAGAGCACCACGATCGGGATGGTGGCCATTACCACCACGGCCATCAGCGGTGCCCACTCGGTCTGGAAGGTGAAGCGGAACTGGGCCATGGCCTGGGTCAGCGTCCACTGGCTCGGGTCGCGCAGCAGAATGAGCGGCCAGATGAAGTTGTTCCAGGTGCCCTGGAACTGGAGGATGGCCACCGCGGCCAGCGCCGGGGTGGCCAGCGGCAGGATCACCTTCCAGAAGGTCTCGAAATGGCCAGCCCCGTCGATGCGCGCCGCCTCCTCCAGGTCGCGCGGGATGGAGAGGAAGTACTGGCGCATGAGGAAGATGCTGGTGGCGTGGATACTGAGGACCAGGATCACGCCCAGGTAGCCGCCGATGCCGCGCCCCACCAGGCCCAGGTTCAGCAGGATGTTGTAGACCGGGACGATGCGCATCGGGTCCGGGATCATCATCGTGGCCAGCACCGCCACGAACAGCACGTCCCGTCCGGGGAAGCGAAGCCGGGAGAAGGCGTAGCCGGCCAGCGACCCGAGCACCACGTTGCTGATCGTCACCGACGCGGCGATGACGAAGGTGTTGAAGAACGCGCGCGGCAGTGGTGGGGTCAGGCGGGTCCAGGCGGTGACATAGCCCTCCAGGGTCGGGTTTTCCGGGATCCAGTTGAGCTGCAGCACCTCAGC
Organism: Candidatus Zixiibacteriota bacterium; assembly: GCA_035687145.1. GTDB lineage: Bacteria > Chloroflexota > Limnocylindria > QHBO01 > QHBO01 > DASRYM01. The sequence goes on from DASRYM010000027.1 coordinate 23,465, forward strand.
GTTCGGCTTGAAGCTGGTGCTGACCGACCAGGCGAAGGGCACGAACATGAGCAGCGCGTAGGCGATGAGCACCGCGTACGCCGCCACGCGCATCCAGCGACGGCGCGACTCGCTCCCGGCCGGGGCAACGGCGATGGGCTCGGCGACGGCAGCCACGGCGGATCAGTACCAGGCCGGGGCCGCCCCGAAGAGACGGCGCTGGATGAGGGTGACGGCCATGATCAGGATGAAGAGGATGACGCCCACCGCCGCCGCGAACCCGAAGTCCACCTGGAAGACGGTGTTGCGCACCAGGAAGAGCACGATGGTGGTCAGTGCGTTGTTCGGGGAGCCGTCAGGCCCGCCGGCGATGTAGGCCTGGTCGAAGACCTGCAACGCGCCGATGAAGCTGACGGTGGCCACGAAGTAGTGCCCCGGCTTCAGCAGCGGGAAGGTGATGCGCCAGAACGTCTGCCACGGGCCGGCGCCGTCGATGGCCGCCGCCTCGTAGGTCTCGCGGCTGATGGTCTGCAACGAGGCGAGGTAGAAGAGCATCATCGTCCCGGACGTGGTCCAGGCGTTGAGGATCATGATCGACTCGAGCGCGGTGCTCGAATGGCCAAGCCACGAGTGGTTCGGCGGGAAGCCGAACCAGCCGGGAATGTCCAGCGGCCCCACCAGGGCCCGGATGTCGTTGAACAGGCCCTGCGGGCTCATCATGAAGATGAACAGCACGGTGATCGCCGCGCTGCTGGCGATGGCCGGGAAGTAGAAGGCGGCCCGGAAGAATGTCTGGCCGCGGATCCTCTGGTTGACGATGACCGCCAGGAACAGCCCCAGGGCCATCTGCAGCGGCACCACGATGAGCGCGTAGCGCACCGTGTTCCACACCGCGCGCCAGAAGATCGGGTCCTCGAAGGCGGTGACGTAGTTCTCGACGCCCAGGAACTCGCGAGGGCCGGCGCGCACGCCCCAGTCCCAGACGCTGATGAAGGCCATGAAGGCGATGGCGCCGATGTTCAGCACCAGGAAGATCGCCATCGGGACCGCGATGAAGGCGTAGCCGGCCAGGGCCTCCGTGGTCTGCTCTCGCCGGAGGCTGCTCGGGGCCTGGCCGCCTGCCGAGATGCCGGTCATGGGTCGGAACTGCGGCGCGATGGGGCGGCCGGGATGCCCGGCCGCCCCATCGGTGCCTTACTCGAGCGTGCCCTGTGCGGCCTCGGTGGTGGCCGAGATCATGTCGTCCACCGTGGCGCTCCCCTCGATCGCGGCGCTGATCGAGTTGTTGAACGCGGTCACCACGTCAGCGAAGCCGGGGACGAAGCTCCACGGCCGGGCGTACTCGGCACCCGCCAGCAGCGCCTCCCGGCCCTCGGGCTCCGGCACGTCACGCCGCGAGGGCAGGGCCAGGCCCTTGCTGGTCCAGATCTCCATGCCCTCCGGGCCGGTCAGGTACGACAGGAGCGCCCAGCCGGCATCCGGGTTGGCGCTGTCGGCACCGATCGAGTAGCTCACCGTGAAGGCCAGGGTGGCCCTCCCGGCCGGTCCCTCGGGAAGCTCAACCATCTCGTAGCTGGCCTCGCCGGTGTCACCCTCCAGGACGGGGATCAGCCAGTTGCCCTCGATGGCCATGGCGGCGCGCTCGGTGTCGAACGCCTCACCGCACCAGCCCGCACCGATCTGGGCCGGGCTGCGGCCGCTGCCGTTCTCGAAGAACGACATGTAGAACTCCAGCGCCTCGCGCGTCTCGTCGGAATCGAAGGTCACCTCGCTGAAGTCGTCGTTGTAGATCGAGCCACCGGCCTGGTAGACGAAGGCCAGGACCCGGGCCAGGTCGGGCGACAGGCAGATGCCGGCCACCTCGTCGGTGGTCAGGGCCTCGGCCGCGGCCGCCAGCTCCTCCCAGGTCGTGGGCGGCTCGACGTTGGCCGCCTCGAACATATCGGGGTTGTAGAAGAGGGCCAGCGTGCTGGCGTCCTTGGGCAGGCCGTAGATCATGCCGTCCGGCCCGCGGAAGGCGTCGAGGTAGCCCTCGTAGAACTGGCTGGTATCGAACCCGGTCTGCGCGATGTAGTCATCGAGCGGGAGCAGGAAGCCCTCCTCGATCCAGTCCGGGGCCAGCGACGAGTCGACATAGAAGACGTCCGGCGGCGTGCCGGCGCTGAAATCGGCGATGCGCTGCTGGGCGTAGTCGCCCGACACCGGCTGGTAGTCGATGGTGACCTCGGGGTACGCCTCCTCGAAGCCGTCGAACATCTGCTGGAGCAGCTCCCCCTCCTCCGGGGAGGCCTGCCAGCCGGAGAGGATGACGGTACCCGATGCGTCGATCTGGCCTCCGCCACCGGGGCTGCCACCAGGGCTGCCGCTCGGCCCGCCGCCACCACCGCCAGGGCTCTCCTCAGCCTGGCAGGCGGTCAAGGCCAGCATCAGGGCCGTGAACAGGATCAACAGACGACGCCTCATCGAACCGTCCTCCCAGACTACAAACGAAGACGCTGCTTGCGTGAGTGGTCTTCCGGAACGCTCGGTCGTCCGGGTCGGGTTCGCGCGTTCGCGAATCCGTGCGCGCGAATTGTACTGCCCGGGGACAACAATCCCCGGCTCGGTGCGGCACGCCCCTGCCGCCCCGGCACGATGGTTGAACGTGGTTGAATACCCAGCGCATGGCCAGTGAGCCACCCGACCGATCACCCGGTTCCGGCCGCCGCCGCGACGCGACGTCGCGGCGCGTGGACCCACTCCTGGAAGTCCGCGAGACACGCCGCGGCCGGCGCCCGGGCGACGCCTACGTCCGCATCGTGCGGCCTTTCGAGGACGAGTTCGAGCGCGGTGACACCGGCACCCTGATCGCCTCGGAGAAGGTCATCCTGGCCGGCCGCGGCTGGCAGTCGTGGCTCCGCGCGCTGCGCACCTTCCTCATCGGGCGGCCCATCTCCTCGGAGCACGAGGAGCACGAGCGCCTCTCCAAATTGAAGGCGCTGGCCGTCTTCAGCAGCGACAACATCAGCTCCAGCGCCTACGGCCCCGAGGAGATCATGCGCGTCCTCTCCGTGGCCGGGGTGGCCGCGCTGGGCCTCACCGTCCCGCTGGCGGCGCTGATCGTCGTCATGCTCGCGGTGGTCACCATCAGTTACCGCCAGACGATCAAGGCCTATCCCCAGGGGGCCAGCAGCTACATCGTGGCCGGCGACAACCTGGGCGACACCGCCGGCGTCCTGGCTGCATCGGCCCTGCTCATCGGCTACGTGGTCACGGTCGCCGTCTCGATCTCGGCCGGCGTGCTGGCCATGACCTCGATCATCCCCGAGCTGTTCCCCTACAAGGTGGCCATCGCCGTCGGCGCGGTGGCCGTCCTGACCCTTGGCAACCTGCGCGGCATCCGGGAATCGGGGACCATCTTCATGGCGCCGACGTACCTGTACATCGGCGTGATCGGGGCCGTGGTCGTCATCGGCTTCTGGCGGCTCGGGGTCGGCGGCGGGATCCCGCCGGTCGACGTGCCCGACGCGTGGCTGGCGGCGGAGTCGGGCGCCGGGGCGCTCTCCCTGCTGCTGGTGCTGCGCGCCTTCTCGCAGGGCGCGGTGGCGCTCTCCGGGGTGGAGGCCGTGTCCGACGGCGTCCCTGCCTTCAAGGCGCCCGAGTGGCGCAACGCGCGCACCACCCTGACCTGGGCGGCCGTCACCTTCGCCGTCCTCTTCCTGGGCATCTCGGTGCTGGCTGCAGTGAGCGGCATCGTCCCCGACCCCACCGAACAGCAGACGGTGCTGAGCATGCTGGTCCGCCACGTCGTGGGCGGCGGCCCGTTCCTGGTGCTGGCCCAGGTGGCCACCGCCCTGATCCTGGTGCTGGCCGCCAACACCAGCTTCGCCGACTTCCCGCGCCTCTCCTCGTTCCTGGCCCGTGACGGCTTCCTGCCGCGCCAGTTCGCCTTCCGTGGGGAGCGGCTGGCATTCACCACCGGGATCCTGGCCCTGTCCGGCATGGCCGGGGTGCTGCTGGTGGTCTTCGACGCCAGCGTGGCCGGCCTGATCCCGCTCTACACGCTGGGCGTGTTCGTCGCGTTCACCCTGTCCCAGTCCGGCATGCTGGTCCGCTGGTGGCGCCGCCGCGAGCCCGGCTGGCGGCCGGGCCTGGTCATCAACGGCCTGGGAGCGGCCATCACCGGGGTGGTCGTGCTCGTGGTGGGCGTTGCCAACTTCACCTCCGGCGCCTGGCTGGTGGTGGTCCTGGTGCCGATGCTGATGCTGCTGCTGACCTCGATCCGCCGCCACTACCGCAGCCTCGAGCGCCTGCTCGACCTGGAGCGCATCCCGGCCGGGACCGAGGTGGCCGCCGAGCCGATCGTGATCGTGCCGATCGCGCGGCTGGACCGTACCGCGCGGCAGGCGATCGCCTTCGGTAAGTCGATCAGCCGCGACGCCACGGCGGTGCACATCACCAACGACCCGGAGTCGGCCGCCGAGCTGCGGCGCCGATGGCCGGAGTGGGCCGGCGAGACCGAGCTGGTTGTCGTTGAGTCGCCGTACCGGGCCCTGGTCGGCCCGCTGCTCCGCTACCTGGACGCGCTGCAGGCCCAGGATCCGGGACGGCCCGTGCTGGTCGTGCTCTCCGAGGTGGTGCCCCGCCACTGGTGGGAGAACTTCCTGCACAACCAGACCGCGCTCCGCCTGAAGCTCCGCCTCTTCCGCCGCCCGAACACCATCGTCGCCGACATCCCCTACCACGTCGCCGCCGAGGGACCAGTCCCCACCGAGCGCCCGCTGTGACCGTCGGCGTAACCGCCGTCGAATCAGTGCCAGAGCGCCCGACCGTCCCGGGCAGCCCCGGTCGTCAGACGTTCTGAACGAGGGAGGTCCGAATGCGCATGCGATTCCCGTCTACCGTGGTCGCCGCCCTGGGCGCCCTGCTCGGCCTGCTGCTGCTGGTCGGCACGGCCGCCGCGGCCCCGACCACCCTGACCGCCACCCTGGCCGGTGGCGAGGGCCTGGATCCCGACGGGTCCGGCTCGGCCACGATCACGCTCGATCCCGATACGGGCCAGGTCTGCTGGGACCTGAGCGTCGAGAACGTCGGCGCGGTGGCCGCGTCGCACATCCACGTCGGCGGCGCCGGCGAGAGCGGCGGCGTGGTGGTTCCGCTGGACGTCGACGGCTTTGACGGCACCAGCGAAGCGTGCGCGACCGCCGAGGACAGCGCGGTCTTCGCCGACATCATCGCCAACCCCAGCGGCTACTACGTGAACATCCACACCGCCGAGTTCTCGGCAGGTGCCATCCGCGGTCAGCTGTCGGCCTCGAGCGCCCCGCCGAACACGGCGACGGAGCAGACCGATCCCCCGGTCCTGACGTTGGTCGGCATGGCGCTGCTGGCGCTGGCCGTGGCCGGGATGCGGCTCGACGCGGCGCGCCGCCGCGCGTGACTCGTGGTGCGGGGGCGGCCGTTCCCGCCGCCCCCACCGTTGCTGCGGGCCGGAGGCGTCTCCGACCGAGCTGACTCACCACAGGCTGCTGATGCCGACGACGATGTCGTCCGCGGACGGCCTCAGAAGGCGCGGTTCGTCATGGTTGTTGGTCAGCAGCTGGTGATCCGGCCTCGACATCGGGACATCGTCGCCGTACCGCCACCGGATGGTCTTTCGGAGTCAGGGGACGACGAACTCCAGGACGTAGATCGCGTAGATCCCGTAGGCGTGCACCGTCACGCCCAGCGCCACCGCGGCCAGCAGCCCGACGGTGACGCGCTCCCGGTAGGTCCATCCCACCAGCAGGAGCAGCAGGGGCATGGCGTCCAGCGCGAAGCGGTAGCCGAACTGGGCAAACCCCCACGAGCCGTGCATGACGTTGGGCAGCATCACCAGCGCGACGCTGAGGAGCGCGATCGGCACCAGGGGCTGCCGGGCACGCACCGACCAGGCCCTCGCCGCGAAGAAGGTCCACGGCGCCGACAGGGTCAGGCTCAGCCCCGTGAAGCTGGGCAGCAGGAACGGGAAGGCGTCGCTCCAGTTGAAGCTCTGCAGGAAGATGGCGTAGAGGTGGCGCGGGATGTAGAGCGGCGAGAGCAACCCGTGGCGGAACCAGGGCTCATCGGTCACCACGCCGTCCTCGCCCGAGGGGATGCGCGCGTACCCGAAGTCGAACGGCGAGCCGAAGCGCGCGACGTTGTAGGAGGCGATGGGCAGCGCCACGATGGCGATCCCGAAGGCGAGTGCCAGGTGGGTGCGGTTCGGCCGCCAGCCATCGGCGTAGAGGGCAAGGAAGAGCGGCAGGGCCAGCCCCATCGGCAGCCGGGATCCGGCGGCCAGCCCCAGCAGCAGCCCGGCCAGCGCCGGCTGGGTGCGCCCGATGGCCACGTGCAGGGCCAGCATGGTGAAGAACACGCCGGTGACCTGGGCGTAGAGGTGAGTCCCCGCCGACCCGGCGGCCCACCACAGGGTGGTGAAGCCGAAGGCCACGGTCAGCACCTGGCGCGGCCGGAAGGCAACCCCCATCCGAGCCAGCAGCCAGTAGGCCAGCGCCACGCTGGCCGCCCCGAGAGCCGAGCACGGGATGTTCGACGGCAGCTCGGTGTTCCACTCGCGGTCCCCCATCAGGGCCACGACCGGTGTCAGCAGCACCGCCGGCACCGGGGGGAACGGCGAGTACTGCCCGCCGTCGGGAGCCGGGATGAGCTCCAGCCAGGGCCGGTCGACCGGGATCGAGAGCCGGCCGTGAATGAAGGCGTCGGCCAGTGGCACGTACGAGTCGCCCCCGGCGCCCTGCGGCCCGGTGAACCAGTAGACCGCGAAGGCCAGGGCGGTCAGGACCGCGCCGGCCACGACCTCGGGGTTGGCGAGCAGCGCGGAGAGCCGGGCGGTCAGCCCGGGACGCGCGCTCGGGAGCGGCTCGGCGCTGGCGGTCATGGCAGTGCGGCGCATTGTCGCCGAACACGGCCCGGCCACAATCGCCCTACCCCCTTTCTGGCGCCGGAGCCGGCGGCGGTGGGACGCGCGCCGGCGTCGGCGGGCGGGGTTAATCCTCGCCATTCATTTCACGCGTGCTGCACGTCAGGGGCGGGGTCGGCTCAGATCCGGTCCAGGCGCACCGGCGGCAGGAACTCCCCCACCAGGTGGCGCACCCACCAGGCCCCGGTCTGTCGTCGTTCGCGCCAGGTGGTGTACCGGTACCGGTACAGCCGCGCCCGCACCGCGCGCGGCGGCTGGTCGGGGAACGGGTTCGTGCGCAGCAGGCCGATCACGGCCGGATCGTTGCGCAGCAGCGCCTCCACCAGCCGCATGAACCAGCCCTCGCCATAGGCCGGCGAAAGCGGCAGGAACCACATCAGCCAGTCCAGGCGCAGGTGGTAGGGCGCCACCTGCGGCGGGCGGCGGCTCGGGTCGCCGGGCTTGCCCTTGAACTCGTACTCGCGCCACGTGGCGTCCGGGCCGAGCTGGGGCGCATCGGTTCCCTCCAGAACGACCTCGTCGCGCTCGCGCGTCACCGATCCGAAGGCGCCGTACGTGTTGACGATGTGGAAGGGGTTGAACGAGTAGTTCATCAGCTGGCGGCGCCCCAGCAGGTTGCGCACCGGCCACCGGGACAGGTAGGCCACCAGCAGGGTCAGGCCGATGACGCCGGCGTGGAACCAGGCCGGCGCCGGCGGCAGCGCGGATGCGCCGATGGGCAGCACCGCCGCGAAGACGCCATCGGGGACGGCCGCCAGCAGGGCCACGATGGTGAGCCAGTTCAGCCACGCGTAGTTCCCGCTCCCCACCAGGTACAGCTGGGTCAGGATCATCCACCCCGCAGCGATGACGGCGAACGGCTGCGGCAGGAGCAGCCCGAAGGGCATGACCAGCTGGGCCACGTGGTTGCCGAGCACCTCGACCCGGTGCAGCGGCCGCGGAAGGTGGTGGAACCACCAGGAGAACGGGTTGGGCATCGGCTGAGTCTGGTGGTGGTAGTCCAGGCAGGTCAGCCGGCGCCAGCATCGGTCCCCACGGATCTTGATGAGGCCCGCCCCGAGCTCGACACGGAAGGCCAGCCAGCGGAAGAGCAGCAGGGTGAGCATGGGCGGCGCCGTCCGCTCGTTGCCGAGGAAGATGGCCAGGAAGCCGGCCTCCAGCAGCAGCGACTCCCAGCCGAAGGCGTAGAAGGTCTGGCCGACGTTGACGATCGACAGGTAGAGGACCCACAGGACGGCCCAGGCCAGCATGGTGGCCCACATCGGTCCGGCCTGCGGGAGGCCGATGACCAGCGCCGCGGAGACCGCGATCCCGGCCCAGGCCACCAGCGCCAGCCGGCGGTCGGTGTAGCCAAGGTGGAACAGGCTCGGCGCCTGGCGGAAGGGCGCGTGGGCCAGGTAGCGCGGGACCGGCAGCAGGCCGTGCTCGCCGAGCAGCGGGCGGAACTGGCGCAGCGCGACGAGGAAGGCGATCAGGTAGATGGCCGCCAGCCCGCGGCCGATCAGCAGCCGGCTGACGGAGTAGTCCGGCGACGAAAGCCAATCGGCCGACAGCCAGTCGAACGGCATGCCCGTGGTAGATGGCTGGGTTGGCTGGAACCGAGGGTGAGCTGGCGTTGGCGCGCCCGGCAGGATTCGAACCCGCGACCTGATGGTCCGAAGCCACCCGCTCTGTCCGCTGAGCTACGGGCGCGCGCCTCCGGCCCACGCTGAGCGGAACCGGCGATCAATTCTGCCACAGGCGGTCGGTGACCGCCTCGTTCGCGGCCCGCGCTGGGTGCTCGGTCTCAAGAAGGGCGGGCGTCGGCGTGACGCACGCTGAGGAGGGCCACCGCGCTGCCGGTGACGATCAGCATCGCTCCGCCGAGGTCCACGGCGGTGGCCAGCACCACCAGCAGGCCGGTGAGCGAGATGGCGAGGCCCCCCAGCAAGGCCAGGACGGAACGCACGCACCCCTCCGGATGGTGTTGTGGTTGCCGCCGGTGGCGGGACCGGCGGCAGGGACTGATCGTGCGTCGCCCCGCGCCCGCTCGTCAGTGGCCCGTTTGGCGGCAAGCACCCGGACCTTGGGAGGCGGCTGGTCTACCAGAGCGCCAGTCCGGTCACCTCGTCGGGGGTGCGCACCAGCTCCACGCCGGTCATCTCACGGATGGTCACCTCCGCGGCCCACACCACGCACCCGCGCAGCAGGTGGCCGGTCACCGTCGCCGCGCTGCGGTCCCCGAACGAGGCATGGGCGTGGAGGAAGGGGCGGCCGTCGCGGATCGAGATGTTGCCCACGAAGCCGGCGATCTCGTGATGGGTGTCGGACGACAGCTCCTCGTACCGGCGGTGCTCCTGGTGGTAGTAGGCGAACGAGGCGCGCTGCACGGCGCCCACCACGCTCACCCACGCGGCCCGCACGTCGCGCGCCGCGCAGAAGCGCTCGATCTCCTCCACCAGGTCGCTGCCGTTGGCCAGGCGGCCCACGAAGACGCGGCCCGCGCCGGCCTCCCAGAACATCGACTCGCTCATCGGTCCCTCGTGCGTGCTCTCACTCGAAATGGCGCAGGCTGTCGGTGATCGGCAGCCGCGCCGCCCGGCGCGCCGGGTAGATCCCGGCCAGCGACGCGACCCCCACGCCGACCAGCACGACCGCCGCCATCAGCGCCCAGGGCACCTCCAGGCCGGCGGCGAAGTCCCGCGGTGCGCCGAAGGCAACGGTCGTCCACGCCACCAGCAGCCCGATCAGGACGGCCGCCAGGCCGCCCACCGCGCCGATGATGGCCGCCTCGGCCACCACCATGGCCTGCACCTGCCCCACGGTCATGCCGTGTGAGCGCAGGATGCCGATCTCGCGGGCCCGCTCGGCGACCCCCATGGACAGGGTGTTCACGATCCCCAGGGCGCCGATGACCACGGCCAGCAGCGCCAGCACGTCGAACAGGCCGATGACGCGGCCCAGGCTGCGCCCCAGCTCACCCGCCAGGCCTTCCGCGGTCAGCGGCTCGGCCGCCTGGCCGGCCGCGTAGGACGCCACCGCCTGCGCGAAGGCACCGTCGGGCACGTCCGGCTGAGGGGCCAGCGCCCAGAGCGCCGCCTCGGTGACGCCGAAGCGGTTCAGGGCATCGGTCAGGCTGACGAGGATGGCCCCGTCGCTGGTCCGGCCCGGGATCGAGTAGGCCACCGTGCCCGCCACCCGAAACTCCTGCGGCTCCTCGCCGGGGCGCGCCAGGCGGACCACGTCCCCCGGGCGCAGGCCCTCGCGGACCGCGAGGGGCTCGGGCAGCAGGACGGAGCCGCCGGCGCGCAGGGCGTTGAAGGCGAACGCCCGCTCCCCCACCGTGAAGATCAGCGCACCCTCGTCCTGGAAGACGCTGGGCTCGATGCCGGCCACCGAGACCTCCTGCGCCCCGTCCTCGTCGACCAGCACCGCGCCCACCTCGGGGATCGGCGAGGCGAGGCGCAGCCCGGGGATCCCCGCGTCCAGCGCGTTCGGCGTGCCCTCCAGCAACGGCGGCACGATGAAGCGGATGCCGTGGCCGCCCGGCAGGATGGAGGCCACCCATCGGTCCGCGGTGGCCCGTGCGCTGCTGCTGACCGTGCCGAGCGCCACCACCGCCGCCAGGCCGATGGCCAGGGTGCCGACCGTCAGCCCGGTCCGCACCCGATCGCGGCCCAGGTTGGCGCGCCCCAGGAGCCCCTCCGCGCCGAAGAACCAGGCGAACGGCCGCCCGACCAGGGCGGCCAGCGGGTGGAGGAGCACGGCGACCAGCAGGGTGCCGGCGACCAGCACCGCCACCGCGGCCAGCGTACCGCCGGCCGAGGCCTGGCCGCGCTGGAACGGGTACGCCACGGACCCCAGGGCCACGGCCGCGATCGCCAGGCCGGCGACCCACGGCAGCCGCCCGCCGAGCGTGCGCCCCGGCTGGCGCGAGGGTCGCAGGGCGTCGAGCGGGCTCACCCGCGCCGCGGCCAGCGCGGGGACGGCCGCCGCGGCCAGGGTGACGGCCGTGCCCAGCACGAGCGCCAGCAGCAGGCCCCCGGGGTGCAGCGGGAGCCCGGTGACCATGATGGCGCGAGTCGATCGCAGGAAGCCCATGACCACCGCCGCCAGGCCGATGCCGAGCACCAGTCCCAGCACGCTGCCCGCCACGGCCAGGATCAGCCCCTGCCGAAGGAACACGCTCAACACCTGGCGCGAGGTCATGCCGGCCGCCCGCAGAAGCCCGATCTCGCGCGTCCGCTCGGCCAGGGTCAGGGCCAGCGTGTTGGCGACCAGGAAGGCGCCGACCGCCAGGCCCACCAGGCCGAACAGGAAGGCCAGCCCCGCGAACCCGGCCTGCGCACGGGCCAGCTGCTGCTCGGCGTCAGCCACCGTCTCGACCACGAAGGGCTCGGTCATGGTGGCGTCCAGGGCCGCCTGCACGTCCTCGACGCGATCGGCGGCCACGTCCAGGTCCACGTAACGGATGGGGGCCGGCGTCTCGAAGGCGGTGGACAGGAACTCGCGGTCCAGGACCATGACCGCGCCGGAGGCCAGCGACCCGAAGCCGACCTCGTCCAGCAGCCCGACGATCCGCACGCCCAGCACGCCCAGGCCGCCCCCGGTCAGGCGCAGCTCGGTGCCGATGCCGAAGCCGTTCTCTTCGGCCCATCCGGCGCCCACCAGCACCCCCTCAGGCTCGGACGGATCGAGGTACGAGCCGGCCGTCAGGTTCGGCCGGCGGATCCGCGCCTCGTCGTCCGGGTCCACGCCGAGCATCAGCACCACGAACGTGCGGTCCTCGGGTGACGGGGCGGTGCTGACCTGGCCGCGCCGCTCGGCCACCGGCGCCGCGTTCATCACGCCCGGGATCTGCCGCAGGGCGGTGACGGCCCGCGGGGTGAAGCCGGCGTCGTCGAAGGCGCGAACCCGGATGTCGGCGGCGCCGAACAGCTCCTGGGCCGCCCGCCGCACGCCCTCGGCCGTCGCCTGCGAGGCCATCAGGGTGGCGGTGATCAGCGCCACGCCCAGCGCCACGCCGGCGATGGTCAGGGCGGTGCGCAGGGGGCGGGCGGCCAGGCCGCGCCAGGCCAGTGCGCCCAGCCGCACCGTTCGCTACAGCCCCAGGGCGGCCAGGCGGGTGATCAGCGGCCGCGCCTCGTGGTCCTTGCGCCGACCGAGCTCGATCTCGTCCAGGATCTGACCGTCACGGACCACCAGCACCCGGTCGGCGTAGGCCGCCGCCCGGGCGTCGTGCGTCACCAGCACGATCGTCTGGCCCAGGCGATCGCAGGAGTCCCACAACAGGTCCAGGATCTCGGTCCCGGTGGTGTAGTCCAGGTTGCCGGTCGGCTCGTCGGCCAGCAGGATGGCCGGCTCGGTGGCCAGGGCGCGCGCCAGGGCCACCCGCTGCTGCTCGCCGGCCGAGAGCTGGTCGGGGCGGTGCGCCGCCTTCTCGGCCAGGCCCACCATCTCCAGCAGCTCGCTGACCCGGTCGCGGTGGTCGGCCAGCGAGTCGCCGGCGATCAGGAAGGGGAGCGCCACGTTCTCGGCGACGTTCAGCAGCGGGACAAGGTTGAAGAACTGAAACACGAAGCCGGTCTTGGCCCGACGGGTGAGCGTGGCCTGCTCGTCGTCCAGCTGGCTGATGTTCACGCCGTCGATGACCACCTCGCCGCTGGTGGGCCGGTCGAGGCCGCCGAGCAGGTGCAGCATGGTGGACTTGCCCGAGCCCGAGGTCCCCATGATGGCCACGAACTCCCCCTTCTTCACCGAGAGGGAGACGCCCCGCAGGGCCGCCAGCTCGGCGCCCTGCAGCGGGTAGCGTTTGACGAGGTCGCGTGCCTCGAGGATGACGGTCATCGGTGGATCAGGAGTCTAGACCGATGGCCGCCCGCCGGGGCGGCGCGGCGGCGCGCGCTAGAAGAGGAAGCCGAGCAATGAGCCGATGACGGTCTCAAACATCCCGCGCTCGGCGGGGACCGATGCCCGGACGCGCATGCCACCGGCCACCTCCACGTCGGGACGGTCGAGGTCCCGCGCCGCCTCATCGGCCCAGGCCAGGGCCCGCACGGCGGCCGTGGAGGGCGTCAGGTCCGCCGCGGCCAGCAGGCTGGCGCCGTCCATGGGCTGCGAGGGGCGTGGCGCCGTGGCGGCCTCGGTGCGCACCGTGGCCGGGGAGGGGGCCGCCGTCGGTGCGGCGGCACGGCTGACCGAGCTGCCACCCGAACGCGGGCGTGGCGGCGCGCTGCCACCGCCCGACGGGGGCGGCGGAGGCGGCGGGGGCGCGGCGGAGGCGGCCTGCATGAAGAGCTGGGTGTAGAAGCGCGGGCTGCGCAGCTTGCCGAGGAACATCACGTTGTCTTTGGCGTAGGCGCCCACGCCGCCGTGCGTGAACGACGGCTCCAGGATGTTCGCCCGGTGTCCGGGGGAGTCCATGAATCCCTCGTGGATCTCCACCGGCGAGTCGCCATCGGAGAAGCCGTTGTTCCAGCCGATGTTCTCGCCGCCCCACGAGTAGCGGAGACCGTTGAGGTCGTACCAGTGGTACACGGCGTAGCCGGTGCCCAGGATGGTGTGGCTGAAGTAGTTGCGATCGACCTGGTCCTTGCTGCGCCATCGGGCCAGGCTGATCAGGGTGGAGTGTTGCTGCAGGGCGCGGCGGCCGTTGTTGACGCGGGCGCCGTTGAGCAGCTGCCAGACGGTCGCCTCGGCGGCGCCCTGGTTCCAGCCCGTGGCCGGCTGGGGCGTCCACGCCAGCAGCGCCGCCGCCATCAGGGCGGTGCCCGCCAACCCGACCGCGCGGAGGAGGACGCGACGGGGACGGGAGGCAGGGGCGAGGGTCATGCGGGGGGCTCCGGTTCTGTCAATGGTGTCGAGCCTACGAGCGAGGGCGCGCCGGGTCTGTAGTGCTGTGGTCCCATCGGGGGCATGACGTTGGGTGTGCCAGGTACCGGGCAGCACCCGGACGATCGGCTGGCACGTGGCTTGCGCGCCGGGCGAGCATGAGCGACGCCACACCGCCCTCGACGGCACTCGGACGCCGGCGCTGGGCGATTGCCGAGGGTTACATCCCCTCGCAGAGCAGCGGGCCGGAGCCGGCCATGACCAGCCACGAGACCGCCTGCCTGCTCAATGCCGGGGAGCGCGACGCACAGGTCCGCATCTGGATCTACTTCGCCGACCGCGATCCCGCAGGACCGTACCGTGTCACCGTGCCGGCACGACGTCCCCTGCACCTGCGCTTCAACCAGCTGGAGGACCCGGAGCCGGTGCCGCGCGACACGGACTACGCCAGCGTCATCGAGTCCGACCAGCCGATCGTGGTGCAGCACACGCGCCTCGACTCGCGCCAGGCGGAAAACGCCATCCTGTCCACCATGGCCTTCGCGGCCGAATGAGTCCTGATCACCCCTGCCGCATCGTGCTGGTGGGGATGATGGGCAGTGGCAAGACGACCGTCGGCCGCTCCCTGTCGCGGCGCACCGGCTGGCGGTACCACGACAACGACGAGCTGCTCGCGGCCGCCACCCACCACACCGCGGCAGAGGTGGCCGCGGCCGGCGAGGCCGCGCTGCGGCGGGCCGAGGCGGCGGCCCTGGACGTGGCCCTGGCGGTTCCCGAGCCTGCCATCGTGGCCGCGGCGGCGGGGACGATCCTGGACGACGAGAGCCGGCGGCGGATGCGCGACGGCGGGCTGGTGGTCTGGCTGCACGCCGACCCCGAACACCTCGCGGCGCGGGCCGCGGGTGCGACCCACCGCCCGTGGCTGGACGAGGACGCCAGGGAATGGTTCGCACGCGCGGCCGCCGAGCGCGAGCCGCTGTACCGGGAGGTCGCCGACCTGGAGGTGACCACGGTGGGGGTCACGCCGGACCAGGTGGCCGAGGAGATCGCAGGCTGGCTGGCCAGCACGATGTGCGCCCGATGGCTCGCTGAGCCTAGCTGAGACGCCGCCGCGCGGCACGCCGCTTGCCGGACCGGGGGGCATGGATGACAGGGACCGACGCCTGGACCAGCCGCTGCCCTCGGAGGACACCGGAGACCTGGTCGACTCTCCCGCCGACGGCACGACCGATGACTTCCTGGTGGCCCGCGAGGAGGGTATGCCGTACGTGCCGCCCACCGAGCGAGTGCTGACCCAGCCGCGGCTCGGCGAGTCCGGTCCGGATCAGGCGGCCACCGCGCCCGATGACGCGTCCGAGCTCTCCCGGCGGTCGCCCGTCACCGACGACGAGCAGGACCTGACGGCGCGGGCCGCCGAGGCGCTGCGCACTTCGGACCTGACCGCCGGGAATCGGCTTCGGGTGGGCAGCGTCGGGTCCACCGTCTACCTTCGGGGAGAGGTCGAGTCGGTCGACGTCTCGGAAGAGCTGGTGGCCATCCTGACCGAGGTCGCCGGCGTCGACGAGGTCGTGGACGAGACGCGGGTGCGCGGCCTGTGAGCCCTGCGTGCTGGCACGCCGGCTGCTACGCGAGGGTCTCGGGGACCGGTGAACCGATCGCCGCACGGGAAGTCCCGGGGCCCCACCGGCGGCGCCCGCCGATCTCCACCCGGTCGGTTGGGCGCCGGCCACACCTCCACACCGCTCCCGGAGGTCGGCCATGAGCACCGAGACGGAACCCGGCCAGGCGCCACGCTCCGGTGTCCAGCGACCGAACGCCCCCGACGCCGGCTGGCCGCAGGGGATGCCGTACACCGTCCACTTCCCGTACGACGGGGACTACCGGGCCGCGGATCTCGAGCATCCGGCACCGCTGCCGCGCGTGGGCGACCTGGTCGAGTACCTGGACGAGCGCGGTGCCTGCCGCCGCTACCGGGTCAAGGAGGTGATCCACACCCTGCAGACTTCGGCCGCCCAGCGTCCGGCGGTTGAGGACGGAACGGCGTCGCCGCACGCCATCGCCCGCCTGGACGCGGAGGCGGAGGCGGAGCCGCCCGGTGGGTCGGGGGTGGTACGCGCCGGCCTCCCGAAGGTGATCCTGGAGGAGCTCCCCGCAGAGTGACGCGGTGAGCGGTGGTCGGGACAACGACGGCCGGCTGGCCGCGACGCCCACCCGGCATTGAGGGGTGGAACACGGCATGCCGACCGTTGCGGCGCCGTGAACGAGCACGTTGCATGCCATCGGTCAATGGGCACGAGGGGTGCACCGCCTCGGCGTCATGACCACCATCGGCTACGCACTGAGCAGCGAGGAGCACCCTCCCCGCAACCTGGTCGGCCACGCCGTCGCCGCCGAGCGCGCCGGCTTCTCCTTCGCGCTCATCTCCGACCATTACCACCCGTGGATCGACCGCCAGGGACACAGCCCGTTCGCGTGGTCGGTGCTGGGAGCCATCGCCGAGAGAACGTCCGATCTGCGTGTGGGCACCGGAGTGACCTGCCCGCTGATCCGCATCCATCCGGCCATCGTGGCGCAGGCGGCGGCAACCACCGCAGCGATGTTCGAGGGCCGCTTCTTCCTGGGCGTCGGCACCGGGGAGAACCTGAACGAGCACATCCTCGGCGACCCCTGGCCGCGCTACGCGGCGCGGAACGAGATGCTGCGCGAGGCGGTCGAGGTCATGCGCCAGCTGTGGACCGGGGAGCTGACCAGCTACGAGGGCGCCCACTACCAGGTGGAGAACGCGAGGCTCTACACGCTCCCCGAGGAGCCGACGCCGGTGATGGTGGCCGCCGGTGGACCAGAATCGGCCGAGCTCGCCGGCGAGATCGGCGACGGGCTGATCACCACTGCCCCCAGGGCCGAGCTGGCGGACGGTTTCCGCTCGGCCGGCGGTGACGGGAAGCCCCTGTACGGACAGCTGACGGTGTGCTGGGCGCCGACGCGCGACCAGGCGCTGGACGTGGCCAGCGAGTGGTGGCCCAACGCGGCCATCCCGGGCGACGCGTCGCAGGAGCTGCCCCTGCCGCAGCACTTCGAGCAGCTCAGCGGGCTGGTCACCCGCGAGCAGGTCGGGCGCAGCATCCTGTGCGGCCCCGATCCGGACGAGCACATCAGCCGCATCCGGGAGTTCGCCGATGCCGGATTCGACAACGTGTACGTCCACCAGGTCGGCCCTGACCAGGAGGGCTTCTTCCGCTTCTACGCGGACCAGGTCCTGCCGCGGCTGTCCTGAGCACCACCAACCGGTGACGTCTGGCACACGCCCTGCTCAGGGTGTGGGTCGTATGCCCACCTCACCGGCCGTACACGTGAAGACCTGCAACCGATGCGGCCGCACGGGCTCCCATGCCTTCCGCCGGACGCCCGACGGGCTGTACGAGTGCACCACCGTCGCCGCCTGCCGGGCGCGCACGCGGCGCAACGCGGGCGTTCGCGGAGAGGGGCGGGGCCGGCTGCCCAGGCAGGCCGGCCTGTCGAGCGCGCCGCCCGGGGTGGCCTACGTCATTGGGCACGCCGATGCACCGCGGCGCCTGGTGGAGGAGACCCTGCGCGACGCCACGGCCCTGGCCGTGGCGGTGGGCGAGCCGAACCGCGCCACCCTCACTGCCCTCGGGTCGCGCAACGTCAAGCTCATCGCGGTCGACGCTCGCTGCCTGTCACGCATCGGATTCCGCAACGAGTTCAGCCTCCGCCGCCGCCAGCCCCGCCTCAGTTCGGTCCCCGTCTTCCTGTACGGCGACGACGCAGTCCTGGAACCGATGGCGCCGCAGTTCCCCGATGCTCGCCTGATCGGTTTCGCCGGTGGGCGGCGCGCGGCGGTGCGCCGTCTGCGGCACGAGCTTCGGCTCCCTGAGGCGCGGCGCGTCGACGACGGGATCGGATAGGAGTCGACCCCCGGCATCAGCTCGTCGTCAGGTCCACGTCCTGCTGCCGGTGGCCCAGCGGCCACTCGTCCCGGCGGCCCTGGACGCGCTCCTCCAGCGCACCCTCGCCGCTCGACTCGCGGTCGTGGCCGGCCACCCGCTCGTCGTCCTCCTGGACGCCTCCGGGGACGGTTTCGGCCGCGGCTTCGCCGCGGTTGTTGATGAATGCGCCCGCATCGGGCCGGTCGTGGCGGTCATGCTCTGTCATGCGTGGAGGGCAGCTGCAGCATCGGTGCCGGGAGGCATTTGTCCAGCCCGAAGCCGCTGGCGCGGACCGGTG
>DASRYM010000028.1:0-24324 GCA_035687145.1 Candidatus Zixiibacteriota bacterium
GCCAGGCGGCGAAGGCGGCGCCGGCGGCCACCACGCCGCCGCCGATCCAGATCCAGGCCACCAGCGGGTTCACGAACACGTGCAGGGTCACGCTGCCGTCGGACGGCTCGGCGGCCAGCAGGGTGACGTACAGGTCCTCGCCGACGCCGGTGCGCACGGCGGGCGTGGCGATCAGCGTGGGAGAGCTGGGATAGTCGCGCAGGGCGGGGGCCATCGGCCCGGACTGGCGACCGGAGACCGTGAGCTCGGCCCGCGTCTCGACCACGCGCGCGTCCGAGGCCAGCCGGCTGGTGACCAGCTGGTCGTGGGTGACGGTGTAGCCCGCCAGCTGGACGCTCTCCCCGGGCCGCAGGGTGACGGTCACGTCGCTGGACCGGGTGGCCGACACGGCCACCGCCACGGCCATGGCGCACACCCCCGCGTGCACCAGGTAACCGCCGTAGCGGCGCCGGTTGCGGGTGACCAGCCGCCAGGCGGCGACCGGCCCTGCCTCCGCTCGCGACCGCGCCCGCGCGCGCGTCCCGCGCAGGACCTCGTCGCCACTGACGGCCATCACGAAGGCGGCCAGGCCGACGGTGGCCAGCGGCGCCGGATCGGCGACGCCCAGCAGCCAGGCGGCCAGGGCAGCCACGGCGGCGGCGGCCAGCGGCACGGTGAAGCGACGGCGCAGCGTCGTCCACGAGGCGCCGCCCCACGGCAGGGCCGGGCCCACGCCCATCAGGAACAGGAGCGCCAGGAAGAGCGGCGCGTTGACGCTGGTGAACCACGGCGCGCCGAGGCTGACCCGCTCGCCGGAGAACGCCTCGCGGATGGTGGGGTACAGGGTGCCGAACAGCACCGCGAAGGTGATGCCCAGGAAGAGGACGTTGTTGAACAGGAAGGCCGTTTCGCGGCTGGCGGTGGAGCCCGGCGGGCGGGCGTCGCCCAGCTGGGGCAGGCGCCAGACCAGCAGGCCCAGCCCGCCGGCCAGGGCCACCACGATGGCCGCCAGGAACCACGGGCCGATGGGCGAGGCGGTGAAGGAGTGGACGCTCTGCACCACCCCCGAGCGGGTCAGGAAGGTCCCGACCAGGGTCAGGACGAAGGTGGCCAGCACCAGGGCGTGGGTCCAGGCGCGCAGCGTGCCGCGCCGCTCGGCGACCATGGAGGAGTGGATGAAGGCGGTGGCCGTCAGCCACGGCAGCAGAGCGGCGTTCTCCACCGGATCCCAGGCCCAGTAGCCGCCCCAGCCGAGGACCTCGTAGCTCCACCAGGCGCCGGCCACGATGCCGGCGGTCAGGAAGATCCATGGCACCAGCGTCCAGCGCCGCACGATGCCCAGCCACTCCTCGTCGCCGCGCAGCGTGATGAGCGCCGCGACCCCGAAGGCGAAGGGCACGGCCATGCCGGTGTAGCCCAGGTAGAGGAGGGGCGGATGCAGGCCCATGAAGGGGTGGTTTTGGAGCAGCGCGTTCGGGCCGCGCCCCTCGGCGGCCACCGGCGTGGTGCGCACGAACGGGTCGCCGGGCCAGGTCATCACCGCGAAGAAGAAGGCGGCGCCCAGCGCCAGCGTCAGGCCCACCCACGGCATCAGCGCCGGCGCCCGATCGCGGTACCGATGCAGCACCAGCGCCGCCCATCCGGTGGCCAGCACCGTCCAGAACAGGATGGAGCCCTCCAGGGCGGCCCACAGGCTGATGACGCTGAAGAACGGCGGCGTGGTGGTGGCGTTGTTGCGCACCACGTAGCGCACGCTGAAGTCGTGGCCCAGCAGGCTGACCACCATCGCGCCCGCCGCCAGGAGGGCCAGCCCGAAGGCGGCGTACATCGCCCGCCGGCCGAGCAGGACCAGGGCAGGGTCGCCGCGGCGCGCGCCCAGGACGAAGCTCGCGGCCGCGAACAGGGTGGCGGCCAGGCCGACCACCACCGCCACGTGGCCCAGGGTGGGAATCATCAGCCGGGGTCGATCACCTGCGAGGGGATCTCGCCCTCGCTGGGGGCCACGTAGTTCTCGTCGTGCTTGACGATGACCTGCCGTGCCTCGAACACGCCGTCGGGGCGCAGCTCACCCTCGACCACGGCGCCGATCCCCTCGCGGAAGGAGGCGGTGGGCGCCACGCTGGAGTGCACGGTGACCTCCCTTGTGCCGTCGGTCAGGACGAAGGTCAGGTCGGTGGCCGGACCGGACACCGAGCCCTCCTTGACCAAACCTCCCAGGCGCACCGCCTGACCGATGGCGTCGTCACCGCGGGCCAGCAGCTCGCTGGGCGTCTGGTAGTAGACCAGCGCGCTGCCGATGCCGGAAAGGGCCAGCCAGGCGATGACCCCGGCGACGGCGGCCACGCCCACCAGCAGCGGCCACCGGGAGCGCGGGGTGACGATGGGCGTTGCCGTCATGTGTCCTCGTCGCGGCGGGCCGTTCCCTCTGCCCCGCGCCGGGTGTGCAGCAGCGCCTTGCAGGCGGCGGACAGCCGGCGCAGCAGCACGGCCGCGTAGAGGGCGGTCCCGCCCAGGATGACGCCGTAGGCGGCGATCACGAACCCGGCGTTCTCCATCAGCCGACCCCCTCCTCGGCGCGCGGCGCCGGTGTGGCCGGGGCCGCGCGGCGTGCAGCCGAGATGCGACCCAGGCGGGCGCGCTCCTCGGTCTCCAGCTCGATGCGGGCCAGCTGATAGCGGCGCACCATCAGCCAGGCCCAGGCCAGGGTGAAGGCGGCCAGCATGGTCAGCAGGGCGATCACGAACTGCATCGGCGCGGCCGGGTCCAGGACGCGCTCCGGCGAGCCGATGGTGGGGCCCTGGTGAAGGCCGCGCCACCACTCGACGCTGAAGTGCACGATGGGGATGTCGACCGCGGCCACCAGTCCCACCACCGCGGCGCGGGACGCGCGCCGCCGCGGGTCATCGGTCAGGCGCCGGAACAGCAGGTATCCGACGTACAGGGCCAGCAGCAGGGCCGTGGTCGTCAGCCGCGGGTCCTCCCACTGCCACATCACGCCCCACACCGGCTGGCCCCACATCATCCCGCCCCAGATGGCGAAGGCGGTGAACATGACCCCGATCTCGGCGGCCGCGTGGGCCAGCGCGTCGAGCCGCAGGTCGTGCTTCCACAGGTAGGCCAGCCCGCCGAGGGCCGTCACCCCGAACGAGAGGTATCCCAGCCAGGCAGACGGCACGTGGACGTACATGATCCGCTGCGCGTCGCCCTGGTTCAGGTCGGCGGGCACCATGAACAGCGCGTTGACCGATGCTGCAGCCAGGGCGACCACGGCCGCCAGGCCCAGGATCCTGGTCTTCATCACTCCTCCAGCAGGTAGCCGTAGCCGGCCGCCCCGGCGAGCAGCATCACCACGTCGAAGCCGGCCAGCAGCTGCAGCCAGGCACCCAGCTCGCCGAACGGGTCGCCGCTCAGGGCCGCGGCGGTGGCCTCCACCGCGCCCAGCAGCAGCGGGGCGATGACCGGCAGCATGAGCAGCGGCAGCATCACCTCGCGCGCCCGCATGCGGACCGTGACCGCCGCGTAGAAGGTGCCCACCGCGGCGAAGCCGATGCCGCCCAGCAGCACGGTGAGCGCCAGCGGCAGGGCCGCCGGGGCCAGGTCGATGCCGTACAGCACGCCCACCACCGGGAGCAGCACGGCGCCCAGCACGATGACCGCCATGCCGCCGGCCAGCGCCTTGCCCAGGTAGATCGTGCGCCGCTCCACCGGGTAGCGGGCCAGCTCGTCCAGCGCCCCGTCCTCCGCCTCCAGCTGGTGGAGGCGCGCCACGGTCAGCAGGCCACCGAACACGACGGCCAGCCACAGCAGCCCGGGCGCCGCCTCGGCCAGGCGCCGCGTGTCCGGGCCCAGGGCGAAGCCGAAGAGCAGCAGCACCAGCGCGGCAAAGAAGAGGGTCGACCCGGCCGCCTGGCGACCGCGCAGCTCGCAGAGGGCGTCCTTGCGGGCGATGGCCCAGGCCAGACGCAGCTCGTCGCTCATCGCTCGACCACCGCCCCGACCGGCTCCGGCAGCCTGCCCGCCGACCGCGCCTCGCCGGTCACCCCCTCGCCGCCGACCTCGACCAGCAGCCCGCCGTCCAGCCGCGCCCAGCCATGGGCCAGCGGCGTGATGCGCTGCGCCTGGTGGGAGGCGACCAGCACGGTTCGGCCCTCCTCGCGCCAGCCGGCCAGCAGCCGATCGACCAGGGCCATGCCCTCGGCGTCCAGCGCGGCGTGCGGCTCGTCCAGGAGCAGGACCGGCGCGTCGGCCAGCAGCAGGCGGGCGAGCGCCAGCCGACGCCGCATGCCGGCCGAGAAGCCCCGCACCCGGCGGTCGGCCTCGTGGGTCAGGCCCACCGCGGCCAGGGCCCGTCGCGCGCGGTCCTCGGCATCGGGAAGGCGGCGCAGGGTCGCGGCGAAGGCCAGGTTCTCGGCCGCGGTCAGGTCGTCGTACAGGCCCGTGGCGTGCGGCAGGTAGGCGACCATCTGGCGCACGGCGTGCGCGTGGTGCGCCACGTCCAGGCCGTGGATGGCGGCCACGCCGAACGACGGGTGCAGCGACGTCGCCAGGATGCGCAGCAGCGTGGTCTTGCCCGCCCCGTTGGGCCCCAGCAGGGCGACCACGCGGCCGGGCTCCACGCGCAGCGAGACGCCGGCCAGCGCCGCGCTCCGCCCGAACAGCCGGGCCAGCTGATCGGTGGCGACGGCTGGGGGTGGTGGATGCTGGCCGGTCCTCGGCGCGGAGTAGATGGTGGTCTGCGGCATGCTCGACGCGCTGGGGCTGACGGCGTGGGTGAGGCTGAGTGTGCGGCCTGCTCCGATGGGCGTCAAATGCAGCCGTTGGCCGGTCCGGCGGCGCCAGACGCGCGATGTGAAACCGGCCTCGTATGAGGCATCGGGCGCCATCGAGCAGCCTGGACGGGGCGGCGCGGTGGCGCCCACCTGGCTTGCATGGGTTCGTTCACGTCACGAGGTGGATATCTGAGATGCCGCATCTCGCTTCGGATCCCGTCCCCGCCCGACGCGGGCGGGCCCGCCCGCTGACCGCTGCGCCGGTGGCGGTGGTCACGCTCATCCTGTTGCTGGTCGCCTGCACCTCGGCCCAATCGGCCCCGCCCGCGTCGCAGGGCGGGGGACCCAGCACGGCCCCAAGCGCCGAGGAGAGCGCGGCGGCCAGCATCGGCGCGGAGAGCGCCGCGCCCAGCGAGGGTGGCAGCGCCCAGGAGGTGCCGATCAATGGCACCAGCTTCGGGGCCGACGAGATCACGGTGGCGGTCGGTGAGACGGTGACCTTCACCAACCACTCGTCGCTGCCGCACACGGTGACCGAGGGCGTGGACGGCAACGCCGCCGACGGCGCCCGCATCAACGAGGACCTGCCGGCCGGCGCGAGCGTGGAGGTCACCTTCGAGGAGGCCGGCGACTACCAGATCACCTGCCTGTTCCACTCGAACATGAACATGGTGGTCCACGTCCAGTAGGGCCCTCCCTCGGGGAGCGCGGCGCGCAACCCGCAGCGCTCCCGTCGCGCTCCCCGGCTTGGTTGACCCTCCCATGGGCCGGTGCTATCGTCCGCCGCCTGATGGACGCCGGGCTCCGTGCACCGCACCCTGGAACGCACCGGTCGCGCGCCGCGCGACGGGCGGCGGCGCAGCGCGCGGACGGGGCCGCCACGGCCGCCCTCAACATCCTCGGCCAGAAGTGGGTGCTGCGCATCGTCCGGGAGCTGGGTGAGCGCACGCAGCGCTTCTGCGAGCTGCAGGACGCCCTGGGCGGCGCGAACTCGGCGACCCTCTCGCAGCGGCTGAAGCTCCTGGAGGACGAGGGCCTGGTGGACCGTCGGGCGGTGAGCGAGACGCCGCCCTGGGTCGAGTACTCGCTGACCGAGAAGGGCAGCGACCTGCATCGGGCCATCGCCGCCATCGATCGCTGGGCGGACCGCTGGGCTTCCCAGCAGTGAGGCGTTGACGACATGAGCCATCCCGTCGCCGAGGAGCGACCGGTCGAGCATGGCGACGCGCTGAACCTGGTGCGCACCATCATCGCCGAGGCACCGGGGCCGGAGGCCGCCGCGCAGCGCGCCGTGGAGTTCCTGCACGACCGCTTCAGCCACTACGACTGGGTCGGCATCTACTGGGTGGAGGGCGACGAGCTGGTGCTCGGCCCGTGGATCGGCCCGGAAGCCACCGAGCACACCCGCATCCCGATCGGGGTGGGGATCTGCGGCGCGGCCGCGGCATCGGGCCAGACCGAGATCGTGGACGACGTCAACGCCGACCCACGCTACCTGGCCTGCTTCGCCAGCACCCGCAGCGAGATCGTGGTCCCCATCCTGGCCGAGGGGCGCGTGGTGGGCGAGATCGACATCGACGGCTCGGACCCGGCGGCCTTCGACGAGACCGACCAGCGCTTCCTGGAGGAGGTCGCGGCCCTGCTGGCGCCGCTGCGCCCGCGCCCGGGATCCTGACCGCGGGCGTAACCGGCCGCGAATCAACCGGTCGATGGCCGATAGCCAGCCCCGTCCCGCCGAACGGCGCGGCCGATTCGAGGAGATCTACGACGAGCACGTGGTGCCGATCTATCGGTACATCTACGCGCGCGTGGGAAATCGGCCGGACGCCGAGGACCTGACCGCGCAGGTCTTCATGAGGGCCGTGGAGCAGCTGGACACCAGCCGGGACCCGGGCCAGATCGCCAGCTGGCTGTACCGGGTCAGCCAGAACGTGATCGCCGACTACTGGCGGGCCTTCTACCGCCTGCCGCTGGTCGGCACCGAGCGGGTGGCGCCCGGCTGGGAGCCGATGGAGCCCTCGCGGGAGCGGGCGCCGGACGACGGCGCCGCCATGGCGCGCGTGCGCCGCCTGCTCGAACGGCTGCCCGAGCGCTACGCCCGCGTCCTGGAGCTGCGGTTCCTGCAGCGGCTGAGCGTGGCCGAGACCGCGGAGCGGATGGGCATCAGCCACGGCAACGCCAAGATCCTGCAGTACCGAGCGCTGCGCAAGGCGGCGCTGCTGGGTGATGGCGATGAGTGAGAACGACCTGGAGGCCAGGCGGCGGGCGGAGCGCTTCGAGCGCTACCTCGCCGCGCTGCTGGCCGGCGGACGGCCATCCCCGGAGGACGTGGCCGACCGCGACGAGGCCGAGATGGCCCGCCTGGCGGCGGAGCTGTCCGCTGCCGCCGACCCGGAGGCGGCGCCGGACCCCGCCTTCCTGGAGCAGCTTCGCGCCCGGATGCGCCAGGCCGACCAGGGGATCCGTGCCGTGCAGACACCGCTCCCCGTGCGGCCCCAGGTCCGTCCGCTTTCCCGCGGCCGGATCCGGATCAGCCGGCGCCAGCTGCTGGCCGGCGGCGTGGTGGGCGCCGCGGGCCTGGCGGCGGGGGCGCTGGGCGCCTCGGTGCTGCGCGGCGACCAGGACGGCCCGCTGCTCTGGGACGACGGCAGCGACCTCATCGGCGGCGAGGGCGAGTGGCAGGAGGTCGCCACGCTGGCCGACCTGCCGGAGGGCGCGGTGCTGCGCTTCAGCACGCGCGCCTTCGACGGGTTCGTGGTCAACGACGGCGGCCAGGTGCGGGCCCTGTCATCGGTCTGCACCCACATGGGCTGCACGCTCTACTTCCGCTCCGGGTGGCGCGACCTGCGCTGCCCGTGCCACGGGGCCAGCTTCGACCTGCAGGGGCAGCTGGCCAACGGTCGCGCGCGCTGGCGCGAGACGGGCGGCTACGCCGACGACGAGCGGGCCTACCCCATCGAGCTGCCGCCGCTCATCCGGCCCAGGGTGCGGGTTGACGGCGACCGCGTCCTGGTCTGGACCGCCAGGGCCCGATCGACCTGAGCGCGCCGAGCGGCCGCGCTCAGGCCCAGCCGAGAGCCTGCAACAGGTAGCTGACGATGTACGGCACCGCCAGCGCGGCCATGACCGCCGCCAGCGCCACCCCCGCGTAGATCAGGTAGCGCAGGTCCGGCGGAGCGGGCCGCTCGGGCGGCGGCGTGGTGCGTCTCGGCAGGTAGCGCGGACGGCGTGGGCGCCGGTGCTGGTAGGGGTGCGGCTTCAGCTCCGGCATGACCGATGGGCCCTACGGGCCCGAGTGCCCGCGCTCGACGGAGGCCACCAGCTCGCGCAGCCGCCGCAGCCGCGTCTCGCGGTCGCGCACGTAGCGCTCGATGGCCTCCAGGATGTGGTCGGGCCCCAGGTGCGCCTCGTCGATCACCTCGTCCACGGTGCCGCCGGTGCGCCAGCGGTTGTCCCAGTCGGACGACAGCGAGTACTCTTCGGCGATCGGGCCGTCCACCCAGTCGCGCATGAGCTTGAAGGCGCGGTTGGTGATGGCCATGCCGTCCCATCGGTCCGCCGGCGAGCAGAGCTCGTCCCGGTAGGCCGCGTCCTGCATGCGGAACAGCTGCGGGCTGATGGCGGCCACGATCCGCACGTTCAGCCCCCGCCGCTCGATCTCGGGGAGCACCTTGACCAGGTTGGCGGTCGACATCGTGCCCTGCACGTAGACCGTGCCGGCGCACGGCGTGTCCGGCGAGGCGCGGCGGATGAAGTACGCCCCGCGCGCCGCCTCCAGGTGGGAGTCCATGCCCAGCGCGGCCCGGTCGGGGATCTCCACCGCCGGCCGGGTGAGGTGCAGGGCCACGATCGGCACGCTGGTGCGCAGCGCGGCGGCCAGCAGGACCGGCACCTCGTTGTACTCCCAGGGGTGCAGGTCGATGACGTGGCCCTCCGGGAAGAGCTGGGTCACGCCCGTCTCGAAGATCCCGAAGTGGGTCCGCGAGTCCTCGGCCGTCTCCGGGCCCGAGTGGCCGGCCACCCAGATCACCTTGCCGACCTTCAGCTCGCAGTCCTGGGCCAGCTGGCTGAAGAGACGCATCGGCCCGTACTTCAGGTAGGAGAACGAGCCGTACGTGGAGCAGGCCGTCCAGAAGCCGTTGAAGTCGTTGAACGGGTCGTCCGCCAGGTTCACGGTGGCGATCCCCACGCTGATCCCGGCGTTCGTGAACTCGGTGATCTCCTGCGGGAGCAGCGCGCCCCGCGGGTTGGCGTCGCGGTCGTACCAGCCCCAGCCGGGGAGGTCCTCCCAACCCTTGGCGAAGCCGGCGATGTTCGTCGACTCGGCCAGGTCCGCCGAGCAGGCGATCATCAGCGGGCGGTCGTACTCCGCCCGGGCGGTGGCGTTGACCCAGGCGCCCCATGCCGCCAGCGCCGCCCGGTTCGGGGCCTTCTCGCCGGGGCGCTTCCACATCGCCTCGGGGTAGGCGGAGACATCGGTGAAGCGCGCATCGCGGAAGATCTCGGCTCCGCGCCCGCCAAGGGTGAAGCCGGGCACCCGCTCGGGAACCGATTCGCCGAGCTCCACCAGCCGGTCGCTGATGGCGTCCACCGTGGCGGTGGCCGCCCGCAGCACGCCGATGGCCACCTCGAAGTTGTGGCGGGCCTGCGCCTCGCGCTCGGCCGGGTCGGCCGGGGCCGGCTCGTCAACGCCGGCGTAGGTCACGCCGTGGCGCTCCATGAACTCGCGGCGCACGGCCCAGAACTCTGGCGAGTTCATGGCGTGCGGCGTCCCGTGGCTCTTGTTGTCGTACTTGCCATAGCCGCGCCCCTTGCGGGTCTTGAACCAGGCCATGGACGGCACCCGCTCGGGGTTCTCGCCGCGGGCCGCCTCGAGCACGGCGCGGGTGACCGGTCCCCACTCCGATCCGGACTCGGTGCCGGTGATCCGCCAGCCGTACGGCGTGAACCAGTCGGCCGGCGTGCCGTGCACCACCTGGGAGATGGCCACGTCGTCGATGCCGTAGTCGTTCCAGTCGACCAGGAAGACGAGGTTCGACAGCCCCAGCCCCCAGGCGGAGTTGCGCGTCTCGTGGCTGGCGCCCGGCGTCAGGCCGCCCTCGCCCTCCACGGCGAAGACCTTGACCTCCTCGGCGCCGGCCAGCTTGAGGGCCACCGCCTCGCCGGCGGCCGGCGGCATGCCGTGCCCGGAGGGCCCGGTGTTGAACTTCAGGAAGAGGGTCTTGCCCTCCATCTCGGCGTGGCCCGGCAGCCCGCCGCGTCGCCGCAGCTTGAGGAGGTCCTCCCAGGTCAGTGCCCACCGCCCCCCGTCGGGGAAGGCAAAGCGCGGGTCACCGCTGCGCTCGGCGCGGGCGCGCAGCGTCTCGTTCAGCACCGCCAGGGTGGCGTACACCAGCGGGACGGTGTGGCCCGCCGAGAGGACGAAGCGGTCGGCGAACGGCAGCCACGGCCGCCGGATGTCCCAGCGCATGGCGCCGGACAGCAGCAGAGACAGGAAGAGGTGCACCTTGGAGCGCGAGCCGCCGGGGTGCCCCGACTGGCGATAGTTGAGCGCCAGGTCGATGCACTCGTCGATGACGTCCTTGACCAGCTCCCAGTGCCCGAACTCGGAGGTGGCGCGGGCGTGGAGGTCGTCGACGGTGGCTGCCGGCCGTTCGGCGGTGGTCACGAAACCGAGCCCGCGGTCGTCAGCTGCCCGGTGCGCTCGAGCTTCGCCAGCGACTCGCCGATGCGCTCCAGGGCGCGGGTGAGGTTCTCCCGCGAGTTGGCGTAGCTGAGGCGCAGGTAGCCTTCGCCGTGCGCGCCGAAGGCGGTGCCCGCCAGGCCGCAGACGCCGGCGTCGTAGAGCAGGTGATCGGCGATCTCTCCGCTGCTGCGCCCGAAGGAGCTGACGTTGGGGAAGGCGTAGAACGCGCCGTGGGGCATGACGCAGGTCACGCCCGGGATGGCGTTCAGCCCGTCCACGATCAGCTGCCGTCTGGCCCGGAACTCCTGCCTGAAGCGCTCCGGCTCGTCCTGCGGCCCGGTCAGCGCGGCGATGGCGCCGGCCTGGGCGAAGGCGTTGGTGCAGCTGACGCTGTTGATGACCAGCCGGCTGAAGGCCGGCAGCAGCCACTCCGGCACGATCCCGTAGCCCAGCCGCCAGCCGGTCATGGCGAAGGTCTTGGAGAAGCCGTCCAGGGTAATCGTGCGCTCGGCCATGCCGGGCAGGGTCGCGATCGAGAGCGGCTCGCCGGTGTACTGCAGCCGGCCGTAGATCTCATCGGTCAGGACCACCAGGTCGTGCTCGAGCGCGACGCGCGCGATCTCGCGGATGTCGTCGGCGGTCAGGATCGAGCCGGTCGGGTTGTGCGGCGAGTTGATGACCAGCATTCGGGTCCTGTCGGTGACCAGCGCCTCGACCTCGGCGGGGTCCATCCGGAAGTCGTTCTCCTCGCGCAGGGGCGCCGCCACCGGCACGCCGCCGACGTAGCGGATCATGGACTCGTAGATCGGGAAGCCGGGGTTGGGGTAGATGACCTCGTCCGCCTCGTCCACCAGCGCCAGCATGGCGTAGAACATGATCGGCTTGGCCCCGGGCGTGACGACCACCTGCTCGGGGCTGGCCTCGATCCCCTTCCGGCGCCGCACGTCGGCGGCAATCGCCTCGCGCAGCGGCGCGATGCCGGTGGCGGGGGTGTAGTGCGTCATCCGCTCGTCCAGCAGGGCGCGGACGGCGGCCTCGCTGATATGCCGCGGGGTGTCGAAATCGGGCTCGCCGATCTCGAGGTGGATCACGTCGCGGCCGGTGGCCTCCAGCGCGCGGGCGCGCGCCGCCGCCTCGAAGGCGGTCTCGGTCCCGATCCGCTCCATGCGGGCTGCAAGCTTCACGTCGGGTGAGCCTCGTGCGTACTCGTGGGTCGGGTCCCTAAGTGTACCGGTGCCTCACGACGAGCGGCGGCGTGGCCGGTGCCCCGCGGCGTCGCCCGGCGCTCGGGATGCGCTGCACGAGCGGCGGCGCCGCGCCGCCGCCTTCAGCACGTGGAGCCAGATCCAGCGCGGGCCCGCGCGGCAACCGGGGACGCATCGGGCCCCACCGATCGGCCCATGGTGGTGTCCGGAGCGTGCCTTGCTATACTTTCCGTAGCGCACAACACCTTCCTCCGCACTTGGAGACGCACAGCTGATGACGATGTCCGAGACCACGCCGCAGGCGACGCCCCAGCCGACGCCGGCACCGGCCGAGCCGCTGGTCAGCCTGACCGATGCCGCCGCGGCCAAGGTGCTTGAGCTCCGGGCCCGTGAGGGCAAGGAGAACGCGGCGCTGCGCCTGTTCGTGAAGAGCGGTGGCTGCTCGGGGTTCAGCTACGGGCTGGCCTTCGACGAGCGCATCGCCGAGGACGACCGCGTCGAGCATCACGGCGAGGTGCCGGTGGTGATCGACGCCTTCAGCGCGCAGTACGTGGACGGGGCGGAGATCGACTACGTCGACTCCCTGATGGGCTCCGGGTTCGCCATCAACAACCCGAACGCGGTCAGCAGCTGTGCCTGCGGGTCGTCGTTCAACACGGACGGCTCCCCGGCGCGAGCCGGTGGCTGCCACTGACGGCCGCCTTCACCGAACCAGGACCGATGGGCCCCGGCAACCGCCGGGGCCTTTCGTTGTCCCCGGCTCGCACGGCTCCTCGCGACCGAGCGCAACCTGGCCTGGATGTACGACCACCGGGGTCGAGCGGGACCGGCCGCTGGCCGGCCCCGCGGACGGCTCCGGCGAGGTCGCGACCACGGCCTGAGCCATGAGGCCCGGACATCGGGAAACTGCTAACGTTTCGGAGCACGTAACTGCCCGAACCGCGCGAGACCCGATGCCCGAGCTTCAGCCCACTCCGTCCGAGGAGATCCGCCGTGCCTTCGCTCGCGCCTGGGGAGAGATCGGCGCCGCGTGGGGCGTGGCGCCGTCGACCGCCAGCGTCCAGGGCTACCTGCTGGCGCACGGGGGTCCGCTGACCGAGCCCCAGGTGCGCCGTGCGCTGGGCATGAGCCACCGTGCCGCCAGCCTGGCGCTGGCGCAGTGCGCCGAGTGGGGCCTCATCGAGCGCGCGCCTGAGGCGCGGCGCAGCGGGCAGCGCGGCCCGGCCGCGGCGGCCTGGGTTCCGGTCGGCGAGCACTGGGAGTGGTTCCGCCGGGTGGCGGCCGCCCGCCGCGAGCGCGAGACGGACCCGGTCCTGCCGGTCATCGCCCGCTGCGTGAGCGAGGCGCGCCAGGCGAGCCGGGCCGGCGACCCCGAAGCCGCCGAACTGGAGCGGCGGCTGCTGGGGCTCCAGGAGTTCATGCTCCGCTTCGACCGCGGGGTGGAGGCCATCGTGAGCGGCCGCGCCGAGGAGATCGCCGCCCTGTTCGAGGCCGTGTCCCGCCTGAACGCGGCGACCTTGGCGCGGTTGTGGGGGCTCATCGGCGAGCTGGAGCCGGCCGAGCTGGCGGCGGCCCTGGACGCGCTGGGCAGGCTGCCGCCGGCCGCGGTGCGCCGGCTGATCGGGCTGGCGGACAAGCCCGTCCTGCTCAGGCTGCTGGGCGTGCGCTAGGGGCGCCTATTCGCCGGAGGGGTCGTCCGCGAAG
Source organism: Candidatus Zixiibacteriota bacterium (assembly GCA_035687145.1). GTDB lineage: Bacteria > Chloroflexota > Limnocylindria > QHBO01 > QHBO01 > DASRYM01. The sequence goes on from DASRYM010000028.1 coordinate 13,344, forward strand.
ACCGAGGCGTCGGCGGTGATGGCCTCCACGGCGTCCCCACCCAGGGCCGCGGGGCGCGGCCGCGGCAGGTCGGGTGGGGTCACGTAGCGGTCCACCAGCTCGCGCGTGCCGCGCACCCCGAGCTCGTCGAAGAGCAGGCCGAACTGGGCTCGCAGGTTGGCGCCGATCCGCTGGCGGCCCTCCTCGGGGAGCGTCCACAGCTGGCGCTTGAACGGGCCGAGTGCCTTCTTGCGGGTCTTGTACAGGAACTGCTCCTCCGTCTCCCCCGCCTTGCGCTCGTCGGCGCAGTTGGCCCGGCACCACTCCATCATCTCGGCTCGCAGCTCGTCGGGCAGGCCGCCGCGGTCGTACAGGATGTTCTGGAAGCCGGTGGCCAGGTGCACCTCGGCGGTGCCGTTGGCCGGGAAGTGGTGGAAGGCGTCATCGGGCAGGGTGGAGGCCCCGTGCTGGACGCAGCCAGCCAGGCCGTACTCCTGGCGGGCCACGGTCGACAGGCGACGCAGCGTGTCGAAGTCGATCTTCACCTGGGCGATGGTGCCGTCCGGCAGCGGCACGCCGCCGTGGCTGGTGCCGGTCTGGATGCTCACCTTGCTGACGCCGGCCAGCCCCGAGCCCTCCAGGCGGGCGAGGTAGGCGTCCAGGTAGGCGCGCAGCTCCTCCTCGGTGGAGTTCGCCTTGCCCACCTCCCCGATCTCGCCGCCGATGCTGATGGTCACCCCCGCCGGCTGCAGGCCGCGGATGAAGCGGGTCAGCTCCGCGGTGTTCGCGGCGTTCACCCGCTGCTGCTCGGGGACGGTCGGCTGCGAGAGGTCGACGAGCGTCGACGAGTCGATGTCGATGTTCAGGAAGCCGGCCTCCACCGCCTCGCGGCTCAGGGCCTTGATGCCGTCCATCTCGGCCTGTGGGTCCTCCGGCCACTTCTTGGCGTTGAACTGGAAGTGGTCGCCCTGGAGGAACACCGGGCCGCGCCAGCCCTCGCGCATGGCGGCGGCCAAGATGACGGCGGTGTACTCCGCCGGCCGCTGGTCGGTGTAGGCCATCTCCGACTTGGCGATCTCGAAGATCACCGCGCCGACGTCGCGCTCCAGGGCCGCGGCGAAGACCTGCCGCGCGGTCAGGTAGGCGGTGGCGCGGACGTTGATGGCCGGGACGGTGAAGCGCGTGGGCTCGAACTCCCCGCGGCCGCGGGCCATGTACAGCTCGTGGATGCTGGCCGACCCGCAGCCCAGGGCCTGGGAGGCGCTCCAGATGATCCAGCGCGCGGCATCGCGCAGGTCGGAGTCGGGGTGGAAGACGGCGTCGAAGACGAGGTCGTCCAGCACCTCGGTGCGGAAGCGCGCCGGATCGGTCACCTCCAGGCGGTGGCCGCGGATGCAGGCGATCCCGTTCAGCCGTGCGACGAGGGTGTCGGCGGAGACCATGCTCATGGTGCGTCCAATCCTAGCGGAGGGCCGACAGGGTGACGAACGCCAGCAGAGGCGCCGCCAGCGGGCCCAGGACGGCGGCGATCAGGTACCAGTCCCGCGCGCCGCGCGGATCTGCGCCGCGGCGGCGCAGCCGGCTGGTCCAGGTCGCGACGGCACTCAGGCCGGCCACGTACAGCCCGGCCGCCAGCCCCACCACGCCGATGGCGAAGGGCCGCACCGTGTCGCAGGCGCCGAAGGAGAGCGGCCCGCCCGGCGGGCAGGCGCTGGCCAGCTCGACCCACACCAGGCCCGCGGCACCGGCCAGGACGAGCGCGCACCAGGCCAGGTGGCCGAGGAGCGGAGGCGAGATGATGGGCCGCCTCGTGCCGGTGCCGGGGGAAGGCTCAGCCCCCGGTGGGGGCGATCGCGGACGGGCCGCGCACGGCGAGCGCCTGCGCCTCGCGCCGCGTGATCCGCCGGTACTCGAACCACAGGTAGACGAGGGCCGCGGCGCCGAGGCCGGCGGCCACGCCACCCAGGGCGACCGAGAAGAAGGTGAAGTTCGGCGGGATCAGGGATCCGCCGGCCAGGTTGAAGACCATGAACGGGATCAGCACGAACAGGGTCAGCAGGTACTGGGCGAAGACCAGGTAACGGATCAGCGACCAGAAGAAGCCGTGCCGTCCGCGCGCGGCCTGGGCCCAGACGGCCATCACGATCAACGCCGTGAAGTTGCCGCCGCCCACCAGGTTGGCGGCCAGGAAGCCGACGTCCTTGCTGAAGGTGAAGACGTACAGCGTGACCGCGTAGTACACGTAGTTCGGGACGTAGAAGAGCAGGAAGTACATGAAGAGGAAGAGCGGCACGCCCTTCAGCACGGCCACCAGCCACGACTCGTAGCCGTACAGCAGCCAGCTGGTGAAGTCGTCGATGCCCCGGAAGAGGCGGACGACGAACCCGCGGCGCGGCGGTGGGACGTAGGTCATGGCGTCACTGCCTCTGCTCCAGCAGGAAGGTGATCAGCGCCTGGAGGGCGTCGTCCGGGAGCGAGCCCTCGGGGTGCGGCGGCATCCCGGTGGACTGCCCGTCGTTGTAGTTCGCGGCGGAGTCGCGGATCCACAGCTCGAGCATCATCCGCGGGTCGGCCTCGTAGTCGGCGATCAGCTTCTCCTCCTGGCTGATCGGCGTCGGCAGGTCGGCCCCGACGATCGGCTCATTGCCGATGTTCAGCAGCGACGGCGCGATCTCGGTGCCGGCCAGGTCGGCGCCGTGGCACCCGCCGCAGCCGGCCGAGGCGTACACCTCCTGCCCCGCCTCCGGCGTGTTCGGGACCTCCTGGGGCGGCTCCTGCGCCGCCTCCTCGGCCCAGGACTCGACCAGGGCGGTCAGGGCATCGATCTGCTCGATGGTCAGCGGGCCGCCGACCTCGGTGCTCCAGGCCGGCATCGGCGAGTTCACGTTGCCCGACACCACCACGCCGCCGAAGCGGATGACGAGGTTCACGTACTCGGGGTTGACCCGCAGCTTCTCGGCGATGCGGGCGCTGTGCAGGTTCGGCGCCTGGACCCCGGTATCCCCCACGGTGCCGCCCCGGCCATCGGGCCCGTGGCACTGGGCGCAGTTGGCGGTGGCCGGGTTCTCGGCGGTGGGCGGGCCGAAGACCTCCATGCCGTACTCCAGCAGCTCCGCCTGCAGCTCCTCGAAGCGGGCATCGCGGCGCTCCTGGTCCGTGATCCAGTACACGGCCGTGAAGATCGCCACGCCGATCATCAGGATGACGCCGAGCGTCTTGGCGCGCATCGGTTCAGGCGGAGCAGTGCGGCATGTCGGTCGGGGCGCGGGTGTCGAAGGTGGCGGTCCCCGGCGGCGGGCCGTCCTCCAGCTCGGCGCTGTTGACGTAGTACACGCCGCCCTCCACCTCGACCGCGAAGCGGTCCATGCCGCGCGGCGCGGGGCCGTCCCGCTTCTCGCCCAGCACGGTGTACTTGCTGCCGTGGCACAGGCACTCGAACCACTGGCTCTGGTCGCACAGCTGCGGCACCTGGCAGCCCAGGTGCGGGCACTTGCGGTAGAGGGCCAGCACCGAGCGATCCACCGGCGGGATGTCGGCCGAGACGTCGGTGCCCGGGTCCGGCACCGGCTGGGCGACGGTCCCGTTGCCCTCCACGCGGGCCTTGGCCGCCGGCACGTTCACGACGAAGATCCTGGACTGGAAGATGTAGGGCAGACCGGACGGCCACTCCGGCTGCTGGTTGGCGATGTCGGCCGCGGTACCGATCTCCAGCCGCCCCCCGAGGCCCTCGCGGATGTTCGGCCACAGGAAGTTCAGGGTCCCGGCCAGGAACTCCAGCGACAGGATGCCGACCCCCACGCCGAGCATGCGCCGCATGAAGCTGCGGCGGGTCATCTCGCCGATGCGCGGCCCGTGGACCTCGCCGTAGGTGCGCTGGATGCTCATAGCGTGAAGAAGATCCCCTCCCAGGGCCAGACCCAGTTCCAGCCGGGGCCGCGGAAGAACGAGCCGATGAGGGTCACCAGGATGCCGCCGATCATGAGGCACATGAAGAAGACCCACGCCAGCTTCCGGTCGCGAGCCGCCTTGTACGGCGAGCGGTCGATGTAGGCGATGGCCATCAGGCCGATGAAGTAGACCGGCGGGAACAGGACGCCGACCACCGTGGCGTTGAAGTAGCTGAGCATCTCCTGGAGGCCCAGGAAGTACCACGGGGCCTTCGCCACATGCGGCGTGTTGCCGGCGTTGGCCATCTCCTCCAGCGGCGCGTCGATGAAGAAGGCGGTGATCACCAGCAGCCCGGTGATCAGCATGGCCATCAGGAACTCGGCGCGCAGCAGGTGGGGCCAGGTCAGGACCGTCTCGTCCGGCCGCTTGTCGACGCGGACCATCGACTCCTGCTTGACGTAGGCCAGCAGGCGGAAGCGCTCGGTACCGGGCACGCCCGGCGGTCCGGGTAGCTTCGGCGCGGTGCCGGGCTGGATGGTCGGCACCTGGGGCGCCTGAGTCGGCGCGTTCTTGTCGGCGGTGGCGTTCGGTCGCTTCTCGATGGTCATCGGTCCATCACCCTCACACCGGCCCGGAGATGCCGCCGTCCTTCCGGATGCGCCAGAAATGGACGACCATCAGGATGGCGGCGATCAGCGGGAAGGCGATGACGTGCATCACGTAGAAGCGGATGAGCGTCTCCTGCCCGACCTCGATACCGCCCAGCAGGATGAAGCTGGATTCCGTCGACACCAGCGGCGCGTAGGTGGCCATCTGGGTCCCCACCGTGATGGCCCAGAACGCGATCTGGTCCCAGGGCAGCAGGTAGCCGGTGAAGCTCAGCCACAGGGTGCTGAACAGCAGCAGCACGCCGATGGCCCAGTTGAACTCCCGCGGCGGCTTGTAGGCGCCGTGGTAGAAGACGCGGATCATGTGCAGGAAGACGGTCAGCACCATGAGGTGCGCCGCCCAGCGGTGCATGTTGCGGATCAGGCTGCCGAAGGCCACCGAGTTCTCGATGGTCTGGATGTCCTGGAAGGCACGGCTGATGGACGGCACGTAGAAGAACATCAGGTACACGCCGGTCACCGTCAGCGCCAGGAACAGGAAGAAGCTGACCCCGCCCAGGCAGAAGGTGTACGTGTAGCGCACCGCGTGCTTCTTGACCCGCACCGGGTGCAGGTGGAGGAAGACGTTGTTCATCACCGCCAGCGCGCGGGTGCGGCTGGTGGTCGGGTACGGCTGGCGGAACAGGCTGCGCCAGACCGATGACTCCTTGACGATGCGGACCAGGAAGCTCATCGCTCCACCGCCAAGCCGGCCTGCTGACCGATCTGACCCAGCACGTTGTCCTTGTAGCTCTCCAAGAGCACCTTCCCGTCAGGCGTGAACCGCTCGAGCTCGAGGCGGTCCATGGTGATGCAGTTGGTGGGACACCGTTCGACGCAGAGGTTGCACCGGATGCAACGCTCCTCGTCGATGATCATGGCGATGCCACGCGGCCACGACTGGAAGATCTCGATCTCCGGGTCGTCGCCGCCGATCTGCGCCTTGTCGATCATGTAGATCACGCCCTCGGGGCAGACGTCGGCGCAGAGCCCGCACAGGATACAGCGCGGGCCGTCGATGTTGATGTTGTGGTTGCACTGCAGGCAGCGGCTGCCCTCGGCGACAGCTGAGCGGGTGTCATAGCCGACCTCCACCAGTGAGGTGAAGTCGCGCCGCAGCTCCGGCGGTGCCATGGGGATCTCCTGGCGCCGGATGGCCTCGTAGTTGCGCGGCATGTCGTGCTCGAGGGCCTGGGTCACGGTGGCGCGGTTGATGACCGGCAGCTCCGTGAGCTCCTCACCGCGCACCCCGGCCAGCCAGCGGTCGACGGCCCGCGCCGCCCGCCGCCCGCGCCCGGCGGCCTCGATGATGGTGGCCGGACCCGTCACGAAGTCACCGACCGCGAAGACCCCCTCCACGTTGGTGGCGAAGGTGTCGACATCGGTCACCACGTAGCCGCGGTTGAAGTCGAATGACAGCGCGTTGTACGGCGTGCCGTCCGGCCGCTTCGGGGTGGTGCCGTTCAGCGGCGGCGTGCGCCACGAGGACACCGAGCCGCCCTCGAGCACGGTGCGGGTGTCGGTCACCCCCAGGTGCCGGTTGAGCTTGGCGCCGAACTCGCCGAGCACGTTGTTGTCGGCAGCCTGGCTGGTGCAGGGAATGACCATGTCGCAGGGGATGGTGAACTCGCTCCCGGGGATCGGCTCGGCGGAGCGCCGTCCGGTGGCGTCCGGCGGGCCCAGGCGGGTGCGCTGGAAGGTGATGCCCTTGACACGGCCGTTCTCGTCGCCGATCACCTCGACCGGGGAGGCGAAGAACTCGAACTGCACGCCCTCGAAGCGGGTCTCGTGCTGCTCCTCCTCGTCGACCACCATCTCCTCGGGGCCGCGGCGGTAGACGATGGTGCTGGTCTTGGCCCCCAGCCGCAGGGCGGTGCGGCTGGAGTCCATGGCGGTGTAGCCGCCGCCGACCACCACCACGTGCTCGCCGACCCACTGCTCCTCACCGAGGTTGGCGCGCTTGAGGAAGTCGACGCCGTAGATCACGCCGTCCAGCTCCTCGCCGGGCACGTTCATGGCCACCGGGTACATGCAGCCGGTGGCCACCACCACCGCGTCGTGCCGCTCGCGGAGCTGGTCGATGGTGATGTCGCGGCCGACCTCGACGTTGTAGTGGAACTCGACCCCGTGCTTGGCCACCCAGTTGACGTCCAGCTCGATGACATCACGCGGCAGCCGGAAGGCCGGCACGCCGATCAGGGTGGTGCCCCCGCCCGAGGGCAGCGCCTCGTAGATGTGCACCTCGTGGCCGTAGGTGGCCAGCTCCTTGGCCACCGAGAGGCCGGCCGGTCCTGCACCGATGACGCCCACGCTCCTGCCGGTGGGCGGCCCGACCACGATGTTGTCGGGCATGTTGTTGGCGTAGTGCCAGTCCACCAGGAAGCGCTTCATGGCGCGGATGGCGAGCGGCTTGTCGATGTCGCCGCGGCGACAGGCCTTCTCGCAGGGGGCGCTGCACACGTAGCCGCAGATCGCCGCCACCGGGTTCGGGTCGCGGGCCAGGATGTAGCCCTCCTCGAAGCGACCCTCCGCTGCCAGCATCAGGTAGCCGCGGCAGTTCGTGTTGACCGGGCAGCCTTCCTGGCACTCGATATTGCACTGGAGCCAGTCGACCCCGACCTCGGCGGTCTGGAACCTGAGCGGGATCGCGTTCTCACTGATCACGGGCGTGACGGCTCAGCGGGTTCCAACACGAACTCGGGGCATTGTTGCAGCGGCCTCCCGATGCTACCCGTCGCCGGAGATCAGTGTCAAAGCCACGCGACGCGTCGTGGCGACCTCGTGCGCAGCGAGCCACGAGCCCGCGTCACTCGGAGAAGAACTGCGCCATCACCCGCCGCACCAGCGGGGCGGCGTGGTCGCCGCCGGTTCCCAGCGGGTAGCGCACCAGGACGGTGGCCACGCTGATCTGCGGGTCATCGGCCGGGGCGATGGCCGGGAACCAGGCGTTCGGGTTCGGCCCGCCGGTCTCGGCCGTGCCGCTCTTGCCGGCCACCTGGATGCCGAAGCCACGGAACGCGGCGAAGCCGGTGCCGTAGGAGTAGTTGACGACCGCCTTCATGGACTCCACCACGTAGTCGAGGTGCTCGTCGCTGACGCTGATCTCGCGCTTGACGGTCGGCTCGAAGGTCTCGATCACGGTGCCGTCCGGCAGCCGGGCCTCGGTGACGATGCGCGGGGTCCACAGCGTGCCGCCGTTGCCGATGGCGGCGTAGGCGTTGGCCAGCTGCAGCGGTGAGCCCAGGAACTCCCCCTGACCGATGGAGAGCTGGATCTGGTCGAATGGCCCGTAGGGGCTGTAGCCGCCGTGCCAGCGCTTGTGGCCCTCATAGAAGAGCCAGTCCGGCAGCTGGCCGGGCTCCTCGGGAACGAAGCGGATGCCGCTCGGCTCACCGAAGCCGAACTCGTGGAGCAGGTCGGTCAGGGCCCGCGGGTCCTTCTCGTAGACCATGATCGAGAGCGGCATGTAGGTCGTGTTGCAGCTGAAGGCCATGGCCTGCAGCAGGTCGACCAGGCCGGGGAGGGTGTGGTTCAGGTAGTTGCGGAAGGTGAAGCCCGAGAACGTCCACGTCGGGCTGCAGGTCATCCGAGTCGCCGGCGTGGCCACCCCCGTCTTCAGGGCGGCGGCCAGGGTGAAGACCTTGAACGATGACCCGGTCGGGTACGTGCCCTGGGTGGCGTGGTTGCGGATGGCGGCCGCGCCGGGGGTCCCCAGCGGGCGGCCGTCCACGGTGGTGCCCAGGGTCATGGCGTTGGGATTGAAGAGCGGCGCCGAGGCCAGGGCCCAGACGTCGCCGGTCCTTGGGTCGATGACCGCCGTCCCGGCCTCATTGACGTTCGCGATCTGCGACTGGGCCACGGCCTGCAGGGAAGGGCGCAGGGTGGTGACGATGTCGGCGCCCGGCTCCATCGGCCGCTCCAGGACGGCGACCCGCTCGCCGTCGGTGGGCACGGCCCAGAGCGTGAAGCCGGGCCGGCCGCGGAGCAGATCATCGGCGCCCAGCTCCAGCCCGGCGCGGCCGACCAGCTGCCCCTCGCGCAGGTCCGGGGTGCCGGCGTTGGCCACGTCCTCCGGGGTGGCGGGCGTCGCATAGCCGATGGTCTGGCCGGCCAGCCACTCCTGGGGGTAGATGCGCACGCCGTCGTCGCGGGTCTGGGCCAGGATCGTGCCGTCCGAGGCCAGGATGCGGCCGCGGACCGGGTCCTCGCGGGTCAGCTCCAGGACGCCGTCAGGGCCCAGCTCCGGGAAGAGCAGCCCGGGGCTCCAGCGCACCTGCCACGACTCGGGGCCGGCCACCAGCACCAGCTCCCGGTCGAGCTCGAACTGGCCGAAGATCTGGCTGGTCAGCTGCAGGGTGACGGGGATGCTCAGGGCCGGCACCGGACCGTCCAGCGGCGTGTCCGGCGGGATCGGGGTGGCCGTCGGACCGGGCTCCGCGGTGGGCGCGGCCGGCACCTCGGTCGGTTGCCCGCTCGGGCGCGGGCTCGGCGATGGTGCGGGCTGGTCCGGTGGCCTCGGCTGCGGGGGGAGGACGATGGGTGTCACCGACCCCAGCTCCCAGGCCAGGTCCTCGACCAGGGCCAGCTCGTCGAAGCTGGCGAGCAGGCCGGAGACCCGCTCGAAGTCGAAGCGCTCCCGGTCGAGGGCGTAGATGGACTCGTACAGGCGCCCCCAGCGCGCGAAGCGCCAGTCGCTGAGGAAGGCGGTGGCCACCTCGGGCGCGTCGTCCACCTGCGGGGTGGGGGCCGGCGTCGGATAGGGGGTGGGCTCCGGGGCCTGCGGTCCGCAGGCGGTCAGGACGACCAGCCCTGCGAGCACAACGGCCAGCCTGCCACGCGCCCTAAGCGTTCCCGACCCTCGCCCCCGCACGATGCTCATCCGGCCCGCGTGCTCACCGCGCCAGCATGACGCGACGGAACCCCTCGGCGGCTCGGTAGCCGGTCCGCTCCCCGAGCTCCTCGGCGCGGCGCCGCAGCCAGCGCGCCACCTCACCGAAGTCGTGGAACTGGCTGGCGTGGCAGCTGAGCGCGGCCAGCTTGAGGTCCAGGGTGTCCGAGATGTCGACGATCTGGTTCGCCTCGTTGGTGCTCCACAGGAACAGCTCGGCCACCTTCCAGGGCGAGAGGCCCTGCTCCAGGTGGTGGCGGAAGTTGAGCGGGTCGCGGGCGGTGGGGAAGACGGCATCCACCGTCACCTGTCCCGTCACGCGGTGGTCGGGGTGGTTGACCCACTCGTTGTTGACGAACAGCACGGTCGGATCGTGCGTCATCACGATCTCCGGTCGCAATGCCCGGATGGCATGGGTGATCCGTTCCCGGAGGCGCAGGCTGGCCTCCATCTGCCCATCGGGCTCGTCCAGGAATTCGACGCCCGATACACCGATCGCGGCGGCCGCCGCCCGCTGCTCGGCCATGCGCACCTCGGCGATCCGGGCAGGGTCCGCGGACGGATCGTCGCTGCCCTTGTCGCCGCGGGTCAAGACCAGGTAGTGGACTTCGGCACCTTCCCGCACCCAGCGCGCGACGGTGCCCGCGGCGCCGAACTCGATGTCGTCCGGGTGCGCCGCGACCACCAGCACGCGCTCCGGGCTCGGGAGCCTGTCGTCGGGCATCGGTCGTGAGTGAGGGTTGTGACTCCGGCTGGCGCCGGCGGGCGGTGGCCGCGGGTAACGGCCGGGTCGCGCAATGCTAGCCGATTCGACCGTCGGCCCCGACCTGGGCCAGGCCCGCATCGCCCGCGGCCCGGAGCGCGGGTGCGCCGCCGTTCGAGGCCGCGCGGGCCGACAGGCGGACCAGTGCGTCGCGTTCACCGTCCAGGCAGCCCTCGGCCCAGCCGACGACGTCATCGTCATGGGTGAAGAGGACAACCTGGCGCTCGGCGGAGAGCGCGTGCAACACGTCGAGCAGGCGCCGCTTGCGGTCGGGGTCCGATTGCACCGTGACCTCGTCCAGCAGCAGTGGGGCCGTCTCCCCGGTGGTCACCAGGTGCTGGGCCATGGCCACCCGCAGCAGCAGGTAGATCTGCTCGCGGGTGCCCTCGGACAGGAGGCGCGCGTCGCGCCACTCCCCGGTGGCCGCTTCCTTGACGCGGACGGCCAGGGTGGCTGGGTCGACGCTCGCCTCGCTGTAGGCGCCGTCGCTGATGGTCGGCAGCCAGCGGGTCACGGCTCCCGCCAGGACGGGCGCCACGTCACGATGGACGCGTTCCTCGGCGGCGCGCAGCAGCCGGATGGTCTCGTCGATGACCCGGCCGAGCTCCTCGACCCGGGTCAGCTCGCGCCGCGCGACCTCGACCGCCTCCTCGGCCTCGGCCACGTCCGGGAGCGACTCGCGGCGCGCGTCGAGGTTGCCGCGCAGCTCGTCCGCCTCGCGCCGGGCGGAGGCGACCTGATCCCGCGCCTGGGCGGCGTGGCGCTCCAGCACGGCGCGGTCGCCCGACGGTCGCGGCGCGTCGCCGGCTGCCTCCG
>DASRYM010000029.1:0-3757 GCA_035687145.1 Candidatus Zixiibacteriota bacterium
CCGAGCAACTGGACGGTGGAGCGGAAGGACTGGGACGACTATTGAGCGGCGATCCCCGCTCCGGATCCGGCCCTAGCCGATGAGCAGCCCGAGGACGCCGCTGGCCAGCACGATCACCGCGATGGCGCCTCGAGCCTTCCACCGATAGAGGAGGCCCAGCGCCAGGGCGAAGATCGCCGCCGCCGCGGGGGTGGTGAGGGCCTCGCGGGCCAGCGTCAGGGCGGTGGCGGCGATGAGACCGACGACCCCGGCGGTGACGCCGTCGAGGACGGTGTGCGTCCGCCGGTGGTTGATGAGGCGTTCCAGCGCCTGATGGCCGACGAGCGTGATGCCGAAGGCCGGGAGGAAGATGCCCGCGGTGAGCAGGAGCGCGCCGGCGAGCCCCCCGCCGAGGTAGCCCACGAAGGTCGAGAAGATGATGAACGGCGCGGGCAGCATCCCTGACAGGGCGACGCCGTCGAGGAACTCCTCGTCGGTCATCCAGCGCCCCCGCACCACCGCATCGTGGCGCAGGAACGGCAGGACGGTGTAGGCCCCGCCGAAGGTGAGCAGTCCGCTGCGCAGGCCGGCTACGAACAGCCGCCCGGGCGACGCGCCCGAGGTCGAGCCCGCTGCGCCGCCGCCCCGATCCCGGTCGGCTCCCGGCGCGTGCGCGACGAGGGCCGGCCGGTCCGTCGTCAGGCCGTCGGGAGGACGGCCCTGCGCCGCGCTGTCGGCGCGTTCGTCCAGCCGCCCCGCGAGCGAGCCGGCCGCCAGCGCCGCCCCGAGCAGGAGCAGCGCGATGCCGGCGGCGGCCCGGCGCCGGGAGGCGACGAGGAGGTAGACCGCCCCGCTGAGCGGCAGGGTGAGCCAGAAGGTCGTGCCGCCGAGATGCGCCAGGCCGGCGGCGACGGCGAGGCCGGCCAGCCAGGGATCGCGCAGCGCGTGGCCGCCGATCCGGTGCACCGCGCGGACGACCAGGGCCACCACGGCGGGCTGCACGCCGAGGAAGAAGGCCTGGACCAGGGGCGAGGTGATGCCCCCGACGTACACGATCGAGAGGGCCAGCATGAAGATGAAGCCGGGCAGCATGAAGCCCAATCCGGCCAGCACCCCGCCCAGCCGGCCGCGGGAGAGCATCCCGAAGTACACGCACATCTCGTGCGCTTCGGGGCCGGGGAGGACCTGGTAGACGGCGAGCACGCGGTTGAAGTGGTCGGGAGCGACCCAGCGCTTCTCCTCGACCAGTTCCTGCCGGATCAGGCCGATCTGCGCCACCGGGCCGCCCCAGGCCAGGAGGCCGAAGCGCAGGTAGCGCAGGAACAGGCGGCCCAGCGGCTCGGGCGGCAGCGCCGCCGGAGCGGCCTCCATCGCCTCAGGCGGACGGTGGCCGCAGCCGCTCCACGGCATCCGGGGGCGGCGCGGGGACGGGCGCCCCGGGATGGAGGATCGCCGCCAGGATCTCCAGCCCGGTGACGATCCTGGGCCCGGGACGGTTGAAGTAGGCCGAGGCGTCGGTCAGGTAGACGCGGCCGCCGCGGACCGCGGGGAGGTCGGGCCACCCGGGGCGGGAGGTGAGCAGGCCGATCTCGCGGCGGGCGCGGGCGACGTCGAAGCCGCAGGGCATCACGACGATGACGTCCGGAGCCGCTTCGCGGATCCGGGTCCACTCCACGACGAACGAAGGCTCCCCGGACCTGCCGAAGAGGTCCCGGCCCCCCGCGATCTCCACCATCTCCGGGACCCAGTGGCCGCCGACGTAGATCGGGTCGAGCCACTCGATGGCGGCGACCCGGGGACGGGGACGGCCGGCGACGGCGGCCCGCACCCGCTCGATGCGAGCCCGCAGCTCGCCGACCAGGGCCCGCGCCCGCGCCGCCGTCCCGGTCATCTCACCCACCAGCCGGATGGTGTCCAGGATGCCGTCCAGGCCGGCAGGCTCGAGGGAGACGATCCGGGTGTCCGCCTCCAGGACCTTGGCCGCCTGGGTCACGAGCGTGTAGGACGGCGCGCAGACCTGGCACAGCTCCTGCGTCAGGATGAGATCCGGGCGCAGCCGGGCCAGCTGGTCCGCGTCCAGGTGGTAGACGCTCAGCCCGCGGTGCACCTGGCCGCGGATGCGCGCGTCGATCAGGCCGCTGGGGAGGTCGGTGGTGACGACGGCCTGGCTCAGCACCGGCCGCGAGCGGATCTCGGGCGGGTGGTCGCAGTCGTGGGAGATCCCCACCAGGTGGTCGGCCAGGCCGAGCGCGCAGACGATCTCGGTGGCGCTGGGCAGCAGGGAGACGATCCGCATCTCAGCGCCATCCTACCACCCGGCGGCCGCTCAGCGGGCGTAGAGGTTCAGCGGATGGCGCTTGAAAGCCGGACCCAGCCGGCGGCGCAGCAGGTCGAACATCTCCACGTCGTGCTGGCCGACCAGCGTGATGGCCGTGCCCGCCCGGCCCGCGCGCGCCGTGCGGCCCACCCGGTGGATGTAGGTCTCGACGTCCTCGGGCACGTCGAAGTTGATGACGTGGGAGACCTCCGGCAGGTCCAGGCCGCGCGCGGCGACGTTGGTCGCGACGAGCACGGGGGTGCGCCCCTCCTCGAAGTCGCGCAGCGCCCGCAGCCGCGCGCTCTGGCGCATCCCGCCGTGGATCACGCCCACCCGCAGGTGGCGGCCCAGCGTCGTGGCCAGGCGGTCGGCGCGGTGCTTGGTGCGCCGGAAGACCAGGGCGCTCCGGATCGACTCTTCCTGGAGCAGGCGCCGCAGAGCCTTGACCTTGTCTTCCTCCGCGACCTCCACGTAGAACTGCTCCACGGTGTCGACCGTCGGCGCGCGCTGGGCGATCTGCACCGCCGCCGGGTCCCGCATCCGGCGGTGGGCGATGGTCCGCACCTCGGGCGGCATCGTCGCCGAGAACAGCGCCGTCTGGCGCGCCGCGGGCAGCGCGTTCAGGATCAGCGTGACGTCGGGCAGGAAGCCCATGTCGAGCATGCGGTCCGCCTCGTCGAGGACCACGACCCCCGTGCGGCCGAGGGCGATCGTGCCGCGCCGCATGTGGTCCAGCAGCCGGCCGGGGGTGGCCACCACCACGTGCGGGTGGCGGCGCAGCTCGGCGACCTGCCGCTCGATGGGCTGCCCGCCGAAGACGGCGGTCACGCGGATCCCGCGGGACCGCCCCAGGGCGCGGACTTCATCGGACACCTGCAGCGCCAGCTCCCGCGTGGGCACCAGCACCAGGGCCTGGAGATCGCGTGCCTGGGGGTCGATCCGCTCGACGAGGGGGATGCCGTAGGCCCCGGTCTTGCCGGAGCCGGTCTGCGCCTGGCCGACCACGTCCCGCCCGGCGATCAGCAGCGGGATGACCTGCTCCTGGATCGGGGTGGGGGACTGCCAGCCGAGGGCGTGCACCGCCCGGAGGACCTCCGGGCGCAGCGCCAGCCCGCCGAACGTCAGCGGTCCGGCGAGCGGTCGTGCCTGTGTGGCCTGCATATGAACATGCCTCCTTCGCGTCCGGGCGAACCCGGACTGGCTCGAAGCGTCGAGCCGACGGATTGTGCCGGCATCTGCGTGTGTCTCGCCGAGCACGTTCCGCCCGAAGAAGGCTCGCGACACACCGCGAGGGATGCCGGATGCGCATCCCTCGCCAGAACGCATCTATGACGGTCGTGCGAAGCGTACCACAGGAGGTGGCGGATGTCAAACCATCGGCGCCGGCGAGGGGTCCCGCAGCCGGACGCCCCACGAGGCCGGCGCTAGTAGCGGTCGCGTCCTCCGCGTCGGCCGCTGTCG
>DASRYM010000030.1:0-34505 GCA_035687145.1 Candidatus Zixiibacteriota bacterium
GGCGTTCGATTGTCTCCACGGCGCGCCCTCTTCGGTGAGTCGTCGATCGGAATGCTATCCTGAACCTTAAAGTTCACTTTAATGTCAAGGGGTCGATGATGGGAGCCATGCGCATCGGCGAGCTCGCTGACCGAACGGGCCTTGCCCCGTCGGCCGTCCGCTATTACGAGCAGCTCGGGCTGCTGCCAGAGCCGACCCGGACCGCGTCGGGGTATCGGTCCTATGGCGAGGAGGCGGTCGATCGGATCGCGTTCATCCGGTCGGCGCAGGCGGTGGGGCTGACCCTGGCTGAGATCCGTCGGATCCTCGCCGTCCGGGATGCCGGCGAGGCGCCGTGTCGAGTGGTCTCCGGGCTCATCGCCCGCCGGCACGCCGACGTCCGCGCCCGGATCGCCGAGCTTCGATCTCTCGAACGCGACCTGCGGCAGCTGCGTGCGCGAGCGGAGCGCCTCGCGGCGCGCGACTGTGATCCGTCAGGCATCTGCCATGTCATCCCGAACCTGGTGCCGGCACCGGCGGCCCGGGTCCCCCGACGAGGCGCGCCCGTGATCCCCGCGGGCCGGTGAGGACGAGGTCATCCTCTCTTGGTTGCCCACCGAGAGTTGGCGAGGCGCATCTCGCCCCAGAGCCCAGAGTCCCGCCGGGGGGTCAGGCCGTAGGGGGCGGGGCGAGGATCTCGACGCCGTGCCGGGCCCCGGCCGCGGCCAGCTTCGCGGCGTCGACCGGCGCCGGGTCCGGCAGCCGCCGTTCCCGAGCGGGCTCACCGGCCTCGGCGGCGAACGACTCGAACCCCGCAGGGGCGGTGATCTGGAGGGCCCTCAGCGGCTGCTCGGGGCCGACGATGAACGTGTGCGGGAGGCCCGCCGGCAGAAACACGAAGTCGCCCGGGCCCGCTTCCAGCTCCTCCCCGTCGCAGCGGAAGCTGGCGGTACCGGACAGCACGTAGAACAGCTCGTCCTCGTCCCGGTGACGGTGCAGGGGCGGGGCGAAGCCCGCCGGGTTCAGGAACTCGACCACGGTGAGGCGGCCCCGGGTGGCGGCCCCTCCAGCCTTGATGGTGACCAGGTTGCCCACGAACCACAGCGCTTCCCCCTCACCCTGGCGAAGCAGGTAGGGTTGGGGTGCGACTGGAGCCTCCACGGGACGCCTCCTTTCATATGGTTACCGTACAGTAAGGAGGCCATACTAATACGGCCTCATGAACATGTCGATCGGCAAAGACACTCCGTACACCCAGTCACTCCTCCTGGCCGCGTACCAGCGAACGGCCGCGGAGCTGCTCGCGGCGTTGGCCCAGGCAGGGCACGGCGCTATCCGGCACAAGCACGGGGCGGTGTTCGCCAACCTCGACCCCGAGGGAACCCGGCCGTCGGTCCTCGCTCAGCGGGCCGGGATCACCAAGGCATCCCTGGGGGAGCTGGTCGATGAGCTGGAACGGCTCGGCTACGTCCAGCGACGAGCGGACCCCACCGACCGCCGCGCCAAGCTGGTGGTCCCCACCCCGGCGGCCCGCGAGGTGGCGGCACTGGTGCGGCGGGTCAACGAGCGCATCGAGCGCCGGTACCGGCGGCAGTTCGGCGATGAGCTCTACGCCACGCTACGCGGGGCGCTGCTGGCGATGGGCCCACCCGGGCGGGCGCTGGTCCAACCCCGGATCGGAGCCGGACAGGAGGTCCGGACGCCCACCCGTCGGGGTAAGCCCACACGAGACCGCTGACCACCTGGCCTGGGGAGGGGCCGCGGGCCAAGCGACCTCACGCAACCCCGGCGCTAAAGCGATGGAGACAGACGTCGGCTCCGAGGTCGCGTTCCGCGGCACGTGCCGGCAGATCCGGGACGCCATCATCGACTCCGGCATGGAGGGGGATGCAGGAGGCCTTCGACGCGCTCGAGGAGGTGGCGCGCTCCCTCCGCCGAAGGACCGGTTCCGGCGGGCCGTCAACCCAGGGCAGCCTCGATCTCGTCGAGGTGCTCGCCGCGGTGTGATGCGCGCAGCGCGTTGATGGGGCTGTCGGCGTCGTTCGGCCACACGCACTCGGGCGGCAGCGTCGAGCGAGCGTTGGCTCGTATTGGAGGTCGGATGACAACAGCATGCAGCGGACAGTGTCGCGCCACGGCTGACGCTTGATCGTCGAACGGAAACGGGCCCGCTCACCGTGGCCGCCGGCCCGCGTCGCGGGCGGCGGGCTACGCGCCGGCGAGCGGCTCGCCGGAGCGGAGCTCTTCGCCGGCGACGCCGTCACGACTGCCGACCACGCGCTCGGTGGCGCGGTAGGCAAGGGCCGTCGCCACCGCAAGGCCCGCCAGGATCGGCCACAGCGCATGGTCGCCGATGGTGAGGCCGATGGTGACCAGCGCCGGGACGATCGTCTCCGACACGCCCCAGGCCGCCTGGTGCAGGGCAGCGTACCGGCCGCGCAACCAGGCCGGGGCCAGGGCGGCGGGCAGGGCATCGGCGGTTGGCGCGTAGACCGCCTCGCCGACGCCGACGAGGATCGTCCCGGCGACGAGGGCGACGTACGCCAGGCTGGGGTCCAGCGGGGCCGCACGGAAGAGGATGAAGGCGAGCGCCCACATGCCGACCGCCAGCTGCATGTTGCGGAGTCGGCGCCGGCCGCGGACGAGGCCGGTGACGAAGATGAGGCCCGCGGCCGTGGTGGCCGTCACCAGCCCCGTCAGGACCCCCGGGACCCACGTCGGCATGCCCAGCCGGTCGAGCACGAACACGGGCAGCGCCAGGATCGGCGCCATCAGGAGCGTCGTCGCCGCCACGTTGAGGCCGGCGAGCGCGACGTTGGCCCGATCGGCGAGGGCGGCGCGGTAGCCGCCGGTGGATGCCTCCCGTTCACCCTCGGCGGCGATGGGTGGCTTGACCGCGCCGGCGGCGAGCAGGACGAGGACGATGGTGACGGCGAAGCTGATTCCGTCGGCGATGACGATCAGTCGTAACCCCTCGTTCTCGCCGACCACGAAGGCCAACCCAGACAGGGCCTGTCCGGCGGCGAGGCCGATGTAGCGAGCCCCACGCAGGCGGCCGAACCAGCGCTCCAGCTCGCTGGCCGCAGCGATGGAGGCCACGAGCGGCGTGTAGGCGGCCCAGAACACCCGCGTGTGCGCGCTCAGCAGGAAGGCCGCGATGCCGTACCCCCAGGCATTCGTCCACAGCAGCAGCGAGGCGCAGCCCGCCACGCCCAGCGCGTTGGCGGCGGCGACGACTCGGCCCGGCCCCAGGCGATCCACCGCAACGCCGGCCAGGGGCCCGGTGGCGATGCTGGCCGCCGAACCGATCGAGAGGATCAGCCCGGCTGCCGGCAGCGAAAGCCCGGCCACGCGAAGGGCGTAGATGAGCTCGAACGGGACCAGGAGGCCACCGCCGAAGGTGTCGACGAACATGGCGGCAATCAGCAGTCGTCGGCGCGGCATCGTTCAGGACGGCCACCTGAGGGGGAGGGTCTCCGGCTCCAGCCTCAACTCTCACGGGGTGTCGCGGAACCCGCGGGATGTCGTCGTGAAGCAGCATACCGCTCACCGGCTGGGAGGTATGGGAAGGCGGAGCGCCGGCCGCGGCCGCCCCTCCGCGAAACCGGCCCCGTGCGGGGGCCGGCCTCCTTCGTGGGGCGCATCGCCGCGCCGGGCGCCCTTTCACTCGCGCACGACCAGATCGGTCGTGACCGGGACCCGATTGGCCAGGATGTCACGGACCGGCGAGGTGTCCTGGACGTACTGGCAGAGCTCCTTGAGCTGCTCCGCCGTCGCGTTCGGCGATCGGACCCAGCCGGTCGCCCGGATCGAGGCGAAGCCGGCCCGTGGCCCGTCCAGGCCGAGGAAGCGATGCAGGTCCAGATCGCCCTCCACCTCGTAGCGGAGCTCACTGATCTCGATCCCTCTTGCCGCCGCGTTGTAGACGAAGCCCACGCCATAGCAGAAGGCGAGCGCCTGCAGGCACAGCTCGACGGCGTTCGGGCCGGCGTTCGAACCGAGGAGCGTGGGCGGTTCATCGCCGATGAGCTCGAACGGCTCGGCCCGATCGGACGAGGTGGCCCCGGCGTGCTCGAACTCGCGGATCGAGCCGCGGTTTCGGCCGCCGGTTTCCCACGTGCTCCGGGCACGGAACGTGAACCGGGCGAGGTTCGGATCGCTCTGGACCGCGCCGATGGTGGCCACCAGGCGGTCGACATCGACCCCGTTGCGGGTTACGGTCGTCGCCATTCGAAGTCCTCCTGCCGGGAATCCCGGCGCTGCGGTGTGGTGCACGGGCTGCGACGAGTCCCGCGGCGAAGTTATTCCCGGTGCCTGAACCCGGGAATAATCCGCTGACGAGCGACGTCCGAACCGGAGATACGCATCGAGCAGGAGGTGAGTGACGAAGCGGTGGCAGAGGCGAGGCGACCCGCAGCGACCCTGCCTGCGACCGAGACGCCGGCGGATCCGGTCTCGGCAGCCGCGGGCGCGACCGCTCCCGCCCGCCCGCCGTTCGCCCAGGTGGTGCGCGAGCACCTCGACCGGTTGTACGGCTTCTGCCTCCGCCTGTCCGAAAGCCCGGCGGACGCCGAGGACCTCCTCCAGGAATCGCTGGTGCGCGGGATGCGCGCCTATCCCGAGCTCCACGACCCGCACCGGGCGAGGGGCTGGCTGTTCGCGATCGCCACGAACGTGTGGCGCGACCAGCTGCGGACACGCGGCCGGCGCGTCCAGACCACGAGCCTTGACGGGATGGGCGAGGACGACGACGACTTCTCGCTGTTCCAGACGATCGCTGTGGAGGACCCCTTCCCGTATTCGGACGAGCTTCACCTGGACTTCCTGCGGCTGTTCCGGGACGAAGACGTCCGGGCCGTCTTCGGCTCGATCAACCCGTTGTTTCGCCTGCCGCTCATCCTCACCGTCGTCCACGGTTTCTCGTGCAAGGAGGCGGCAGCCGTTCTCGGCGTGCCGCTCGGGACGCTCCTGTCACGGCTCCATCGGGGTCGCAAGCAGCTCGAGCGTGGACTCTGGGAGTACGCCCTGGCGAACGGCCTGGTGACGAGGATGGATGAGCCATGATCGATTGTCGCGAAGCGGTTCGCCGAATGTGGTCGTACCTCGAGCACGCGCTCACAGCCGATACCGAGGCGGAGCTGGAGGCGCACCTCGACACGTGCGTCCGATGCTGCGGGGAGCTCGAGTTCAGCCGACACCTGCGGGAGCTGGTCGCGACGAGCGAAGGCGTGCCGGCGATGCCGCCGGAGGTCCGTGCCCGGATCGAGCGGATCCTTGTCGCCGGCGACCGGCCCGCGACGGAGACGGCGCCGTGAACGACGTCCACGTCCGCGTCGCGGGGACCGACTTCCTGTCACAGGCCGCGATCCGCGACGCCGTGCGCCGAACGTATGGCGCGGTCCGCCCGACCGACCGGCGCGTCGCCGAGCGCTTCTACGCCGCCGACGAGCTCGCCGGGCTGCCAGAGGAGACGGTGCGCTTCGCGCTCGGGGTCGGGAACCCCGTCCGCCATGCGGGCCTGCGTCCGGGCGAGGACGTCGTCGATTTTGGGTCGGGCGGCGGGATCGACTGCCTGCTCGCGGCGCGCCTGGTCGGCCCTGCGGGATCCGTCATCGGGGTCGACTTCCTACCGGACATGGTGGAGCGGGCGGCCCGGGCCGCCGTCCAGGCCGGGCTCACCAACGTCCGCTTCGTCGTCGGTGAGATCGAGGCTCCGCCGCTGCCCGACGCGTCGGCCGACGTCATCATCAGCAACGGCGTCGTCAACCTGTCGCCGCGCAAGGTCCGGGTGCTCGCCGAGGCATTTCGAATCCTCAGGCCGGGCGGCCGGTTGGCCATCGTCGACCTCGTCCTCGAGCACGACCTGCCACCCGAGATCCGGACGCACCCGGCCGCCTGGGCCGGCTGCTTGTCCGGCGCGCTGTCCGAGGTCGCCCTGTACAAAGGCCTCCGCCGGGCCGGCTTCCGCGACGTCGCGCTCGAGCCGCTCGGCGGCTTCGGCATCGCCGAGTGCGCCCTCTACCCGCTGTTCGGCGAGCCGGTCCTCGAGCTGCTCCGGAGACTCGTTCCGCGGGATCGCCACGACCGCATCGCGAAGAGCGTTCTCGTCCGCGCCCGGAAGCCGGCGCCCGGCGAGGATCTGCCCGGCCGCGCCCGGGAATAGCCCCTCACCAACGGCCGTTCGGAGCCACCCTCAGCCAGAAGCTGAGCTCGTTGGAGTAGCTCCGGCGGGCGGGAGCCGGCCGTGTACTGAATTCCCTTGGTACAACCTCGAGCGAGATCTCAATTCCCCATCCCAAGCGGTCTCGTGGGTGGCTGACGGTCGCGCTCCTTGAGTGCGCACGGTGCCACCAAGTCGTGGAGCGCGCATCGCCGATGCAGCGCCACGGTTCGTCCTGTCGGGCCGTCCTGAAGCGGCGTCTCAGCCGAGCGTCGATGGCGCGCCGCCGCGGGAACCAGAACGACCAGTCAGGACCCGAGTAGCGGGAGATACTCCTCGAGCACCTCAGCGTAGCTGGGCAGCGATGGGCGGATCAGCTCGATGTGCTCGGCCGGGGTGCGGGGTGGTCGCTGGAGCCGCGCGAGCTGCTGCCGCACACCGGCGACGGCCAGCAGCGGATCAACCTCGAACTGGGAGAAGAAGAACTCATCAGCCGACTGGACCGACAGGTTGAGCGAGGCGAGCGCGGCCGGCGCGAAGTCGCGCAGGTTGTCCGTCACGATCACGTTCGCCTGGCCCTGGAGAGCCGCCGCCACGACGTGTCGGTCCTTGGGGTCAACCGCATCCGGCACGGCCGAGAGCATAGGGCGCCAGGAGCTCACCAAGGCGTCGGGGAACGCCTCGTTCATCGCTGCGATCCGATCTTCGACGTCCGCGGGCGCAACGTGCGGCAGGTTCCGTTGCACCTCGGCCAGGATCTCGTCACTCCAGATCGGCCGGTAGATGCCGGTCCGGGCGATCGAGAGCAGGCTGTCGCAGAGGCCCATCGGCACCAGGACGCAGGCGTCGAGGCAGGCCGTCCAATCAGCCACCGACGCCGGGCCTCAGCGCGTCGCCGTGGGCCGGTACTCGTCGTACGTGCCGGACGCCTGGGCGCGCTCCACCATCCGGCGCATCGCGGCCTCGGCGGCCGCATCGCGACGCTGGCGGTATTCGAGCAGGTCGCTGAGTCGGATCCGCCGATGGCTCCGGAGCCGGTGGTAGGGCAGCTCGCCCTCATCGAGCAACTTGATGAGCGACGGGCGCGAGATGTTGAGAAGGTTCGCTGCCTCCTGGGTGGTAAGCAGCGCGCCCATGGGCACGACCGCGATGCCCTGGCCCGCGACGAGCGCATGCGCGGCCCGCAGCAGGACGGCATACAGCGCCGCCGGTAGCTCGGTCTCCTCCCCGCCCGGGCCAATCAGCCGCGCCGGATGAGCAGGCGCTTCCTGGCCGAGAACACGCTCGACCTGCTCGATGCGGTCGAGCTCGTCCGCCTGCGCCAGGATCGGCTCGCGTTCGGGTGCCAGGACCACGGTGATTACCTCCTGCGCCGAGGCTACCATACAATTCGCAAAAATCGCAAGCAGTACCTTCGGCCATGACGCCGGCAACTGGTCAAGTGCCGTGGATTCCCCGTGCCGTCTCCATGATGGCTGCCCGCGCGCGCTTGGCGTTCTCGCGGTCGATCCGTGGTATGCCGAGGACAATCGTTTCGGGCGCTACCCGCAAGGCAATGGGCAGGGGGTACGGGACCAAGTAGAGGTGCAGGGCGCCGAATTCGTCAAGCCTGGCAACGAACGCTCGCTGGTCGCTTCGATCAAGTGATGCGATCAATCCCGGACGCGCCGAACGACGCCATGCCGCGCCCTCGTCGCGGTACTCGAGCCACCAGTCCCTCAGGACGCGCCGCGCCTTCGGCGGTGCGAATCGAACCGGATCTGCGGCCGCTCGACCCAACCGTCGAAGACCCAAGGAGTCCTTCGACGCCGAGCCATCGCCGATGCCCTGAGCGAAGCGCTCTTGGGCGCCGACGACGGCCCGTAGCCATCGCTTCCAACCGTCGGCGTCGAGGATCGGACTCAAGGCGAGCCCCTTCGGCGTAGCGCCCAGAGGCAAAATGCGACCTCTGGGCGCACGCTCTCAACGGTTGCTCCTGTCCTCACCTGAGCCGGCCCATTCACTTGCCCTCCAAGCGGTCAGCAATCACCGCACAGGTCGACGATGCGTCCAAGACGCGGTCAGGCGCATCAGAGGAAGCGATGAATCGCTGGGCTAGAATGGTCAAAGAGGGGTTGATGATGAGCCGTTCCGATCCGGTTGGAGGCGGGCGCGTGGCTTGGGTCAGCCGCCCGGCTGTCGAGCGGTACGTTCGACGGAGCCCAGACTCTTTGACGCCTGCTGAGCGCCGCGTCCTGGAGCAGGTCTATCTCGGCAAGACGACGGACGAGATCGCCGAGACCCTCTGTCTCACCGAGGCGACCGTCCGAACGCACCTGACACACATCTACGGCAAGCTCCACGTTCGTGGACGTGTCCAGCTTCTCGCCGAGAGCGCAAGACCGCGGGAACCTGCGTCAGCGGATGTAGACGTGGAGACCCACCCTCGAGGTTATCGACGGCCGCCAGACGAGGCGGCGGGCGCTGACCTTGCTCGATCCGCGGCCGTCGGGCTCGGGCCGTCATCCGCGTCGCTGCCGCGGCGGACGATGCTCCGTCGCGCCTCGATCTGGGCGGCGGGGTTGTTGGGATTGGCGGCTGGCCTCGCACACCTGAGCGCGGTGGCGTGGCCGGCAGTTGGGCCGCTCCTGATCGCGGCGCAAGCGCTCATTCCGCGTCGGGAGCGGGCGTTCCCTGCCCGGCTCGCTATGCTCGCCGTCGGCGGGGCACTCGTGGCCGAGCAGATGACGGTTTTGATCGCGCTGCATCAGGCTGGCATCTGAGGCCGCGACAGGCCGCGGGCCGATCGCGTTAACACCTTGTTCGTAGGCGCCGGCTCCCAGGGCCGGTCCCGGCCGTGTACTGAATTCTCTCGGTTCCGCCAAGGTCGAAATCCCCGTCCCCCGCCCCAGGCGGTCTCGAGAATGGCTGAAGATTGCACTCGTCGAATGTGGCCGATGCCATCAGGTCGTCGAGTGGCACTCGCCGGTGCAGCGGCACTGCCATGACTGTCGGGCTGAGTTGAAGCGAGCCCGAAGCCGCCAGGCAGTCGCCCGAACCAGACGGACTCGACAAGCCTGATTCAACCGGGAGGCCCGGGTCGAGGGCGAGCACGGTCGCAAGCGCCGTCGCAACCCAGCCGCGGAGATGGTTACGAGCGAAGTTGAGGCAATCGTCCCCGAGCCGCTCTGGGACCGCGTCCAGGCGATGCTCACCCAGCGCCGCGCCAACCGCCTCCCGCCGATGCGCTACCAAGGCGGGTACGTCCTGACCGACTTGCTGCGTTGCGCCTGCGGCTCCCGGATGGCAGGCACGAACTCCCGCTCGTATCGCTACTACCGCTGCACCGCGAAGCGCGGGCGCCCCCATGTGCGGGCCAACCAGCTCGAGGACGGAGTCATGGACCTCGTCCGCCGCAACCTCATCACGCCCAAGGCGATCCGGGAGATGGTCGAGATCATCAACGACGACATCCGGCTGCGGGCGGCGCGGCAGGGTCCCGACCTCGCGCAGGCAAACGCCCGCGTGCGCCGGCTCGAGCGCGAGGATGCCAACCTGCGCCGGGCGTTGCGGACCGCAACGCCCCGCGCGGCGGTACGGATCCAGCTCGAGGTCGACACGGTCGCCGAGGAGCTCTCCCAGGCCAAGGCGCGTCTGGATCGGCTCGACGAGGTTCAGCAGCCGATGCGGATCACGCCCAAGCTGATCCGCGAGACGATCGGCGAAATGAGCGGGCTCATCGAGCACGCTGGGCTCGACACGCGGGTGGCCTGGGTCCGTGACCTGTTCGAGCGGATCGACGTCGACAGCCGCGAGGAGCACGCGGTGGCGGTCTGGAAGGCCACCAACGCCGAGGGTGTTAACCGCTCGGATTCAGTAACAGAGTGGCTCCGGCGGTAGGATTCGAACCTACGACCAAGCGGTTAACAGCCGCCCGCTCTACCACTGAGCTACGCCGGAGCGTGGACCGCGGAGACGGTCGAAAGGCGCCGTGACGGCGCCGGCCGACAGCATACCACGTGCGTCCCGGGCTCACCGCCGGTACCCTTGGCCCATGGCCCTGATCAGCGTCGACGAGCTCGCCGAGCGCGTCTTCGCGGGTGACCCGCGCCTTCGCCTCGCCGACGTGCGCTGGTACCTCAACCGGCCGGGGGCCGGGCGGGCGGCCTACGACGCCGGCCACATCCCGGGCGCCGTCTTCGTCGACCTGGAGGCCGACCTGTCCGCCCACGACGGACCCGGTCGCCACCCGCTCCCCAACCCCGTCGACTTCGCGCACCGGCTGGGCGAGCTGGGCATCGGCTCGGAGCACGACGTGGTCGTGTACGACGACGCCGGGGGCACGGTCGCCTCCCGCCTGTGGTGGATGCTCGACACGCTCGGGCATCGGTCCGTGCGGGTGCTGGACGGCGGCATCGGTGCCTGGCAGGCCGCGGGGCACCCGGTCACCTCGGAGGCATC
This sequence comes from Candidatus Zixiibacteriota bacterium, assembly GCA_035687145.1. Classification (GTDB taxonomy): domain Bacteria; phylum Chloroflexota; class Limnocylindria; order QHBO01; family QHBO01; genus DASRYM01. The sequence continues at coordinate 10,580 of DASRYM010000030.1, forward strand.
GGTCCATCCGCCGGCCGCCCTCAACCTGATGGACCGATGGAGCCGCACCATCACGCGCGAGGCGCTCAGCGCTCGACTCGGCAGCGTGACCCTGCTCGACGCGCGCGCCCCGGAACGCTACCGCGGGGAGATCGAGCCGGTCGATCCGGTCCCCGGCCACATCCCCACCGCCCGCAGTGCGCCGGCCACCGCGAACCTGGGGCCGGACGGGCGCTTCCTGGCGCGCGATGCGCTGCGCCGCCGCTTCGAGACGCTGGCCGCGTCCGGCGAGGTGGTCACGTCGTGCGGCAGCGGCACCACGGCCTGCCACAACGCGCTGGCCATGCGGATCGCCGGGTTACCCGACCCGGTCCTGTACGTCGGCTCCTACTCGGACTGGTCGCGGTCCGGGATGCCGGTGGCCACCGGGCCGGAGCCCGGTGACCCGCCCGGCTGAGGCCAGGGCAGCGCCGATGGCTGAGGTCCAGGAACCGGATCGCGGCCATGTGGCGACCCAGCACACCGCCGACGTCGGCCTCCGTGCGTGGGCATCGGACCGGCGCACCCTGTTTGAGGAGGCGGCCGCGGGGCTGGCCGCGATCAGCGCCGACGTCGACCCGGAGGCGGCGCGTGAAGCCGTCCCGGTCGAGACCGATGGCGATGACCTCGAGCAACTGGCGTTCACCTGGCTGAACGAGCTCATCGGCCTGGCCGAGGATCGCCGCCAGGCGCTGTGCCGCGCCGAGGTCGCGGAGCTGGACCAGGACGAGGCGTGGCGGCTGCGCGCTCGGGCCTGGTTCGCGCCCTACGACGGCAGCCGCGTTCGCCCGCGCCTGCAGGTCAAGGCTGCCACCATGCACGGGCTGCAGGTGGAGGAGCTTCCCGATCGCTGGGAGCTGGAGGCGTACCTGGACGTATGAGCGCGAAGACGACGGTTGCCGAGCAGCTGCGGCTGGAGCGCGTCGACGGCTGCCGGTGGAAGATCCCCCTCGACCCGAAGCGCGGGATGCGGGTCGAGGGCCTGGTGTTCGCCGACGACGCGATGATCATGCCCCTGCGCGACGACCCGTGCCTGACGCAGGTCGCCAACGTGGCCACCCTGCCCGGGATCGTGGGCAGGTCGCTCGGCATGCCGGACATCCACTGGGGCTACGGCTTTCCCATCGGCGGGGTGGCCGCCCTGCGGACCGAAGACGGGGTGGTCAGCCCCGGCGGCATCGGCTTCGACATCAACTGCGGCGTGCGCCTCATGCGCAGCAGCCTCGCCGAGCCCGACGTGCGGCCCCACCTGGACCGCCTGGCTGACCGCCTGTTCGAGGCCGTCCCCAGCGGGGTGGGGGCACGGGCCGGCGGCAGGCGTGGCGAGGCCGAGCTCGACCAGGTGCTCAGGCGTGGCGCGGCCTGGGCGGTCGAGGCCGGGTACGGCACCCCAACCGACCTGACCGTGATCGAGGAGCGCGGACGGCTGGCGTCCGCCGATCCCGACCAGGTGTCGTCCCGCGCCCGGTCGCGCGGGAAGGACCAGCTGGGCACGCTCGGGTCGGGCAACCACTTCCTTGAGGTGCAGGCCGTCGACCGGGTGCTTGACGCCGATGCCGCCGCCGCGCTCGGGCTGGCCGAGGGCCAGGTCACGGTCATGATCCACTGCGGCTCCCGCGGGCTGGGCCACCAGGTCTGCACCGATCACCTGGCGGTCATGGATCGCGCCCGCCGCCGGTACGGCATCGAGCTGCCCGACCGGCAGCTGGCCTGCGCCCCGCTCGGCTCCCCGGAGGGCGCGGCCTACCTCGGGGCCATGGCGGCGGCGGCCAACTTCGCGTGGGCCAACCGCCAGATCATCGGCGCCGCCGTGCGGGCCGTGTTCGGTGAGCTGTTCGGCGCGCGGGCCGGTGAGCTGCCCCTGGTGTACGACGTGAGCCACAACATGGCGAAGATCGAGGAGCACCTCATCGACGGCCGCCGCATGGAGGTCTGCGTCCACCGCAAGGGCGCCACCCGCGCGTTCCCGGCCGGCCATCCCGCCGTCCCCGAGCCGTACCGCTCAGTCGGTCAGCCGGTCCTCATCCCCGGCGACATGGGCCGCCACTCGATGGTGGCCGTGGGCCTGCCGGGCGCCATGGAGGAGACGTTCGGGTCCAGCTGCCACGGCGCCGGCCGCCTGCTGTCGCGTCACGCGGCGCTCCGCCAGCTGCGCGGCCAGAACCTCGTCGAGCAGCTGCGGCGCGACGGGATCGTGGTCCGCGCCGAGCGCCGCGACCTGCTCGCCGAGGAGGCCTCGGTCGCCTACAAGGACGTGGAGGCGGTGGTGCGGGTTGCGGCCGCCGCCGGCCACGTGCTGCCGGTCGTCCGGCTGAAGCCGCTGGCGGTCATCAAGGGCTAGCCGGGCCGCCACCCGGCGGGGCAGCGGCGCCAGGGAGCGATCCCGCCCCAGCGGCGGTAACCCGACGGATCAGTGCCAGCCCTCGCGCACGTAGGCCCGGCTCCAGACCGCCACGTTGAGCAGCACGGCCTTCAGCCACGCCTGGTGCATGCGCTCCAGGTGCTCGGCATCGCGGGCGCCGGCCTCCAGGAAGGGACGGATGGTGGCGTACACCGGGTACACCAGGGCGACCACGTAGCGGAACGGGACCACCTCGGGAGCGCCCTCAACGCCGTCCGTCCTGTTCTTCTCCCCCGCGTGCCGCCGGCCGACCTCCTCCTGGTAGGCCACCCACGCCGGCCCGAAGTCACCGGCCAGCGTGTCGCGCACCCATTGCCCGAAGCGCCCGCGGACGCGGGCCAGGTACTCGGCGCTGGGGCCCTCCGGGGTGGTGAAGCTGTCGAGCAGGAACGGGTGGCTGCCGATGAAGCCGTACCACACGTCCAGCAGCTCCTCCACCCGTGGCCCGACGATCTCGGCCGCCTCGCGCAGGGCGGTGATGTCCTCATCGCTCATCAAGAGCGCCGTGCGCAGGTTCGCCATGGCACCTTCGTCGAGCTCGGGCCGCAGCGCGGGATCCCCCATCCGATAGCCGGGAATGGTCGCGGTGGTCATGGACCGATACCCTCCACTCAATGGGTAGGACTCCTACTGGTACCGGTACTGTAGGATACCGACCGAACTCATGGCAAGCCGAACGCCACAACTCCCCGCCGCGGGCAGGCCCGAGCGCGTGATCCCGCCGCTCCTGCGGCTGGCGCGGGCGATCGACGCCACCCTCCGCGCCGGCGGCAGCCGGCTGGGCCTCACCCCGGCGCAGGCGGAGGCGCTGCGCTTCGCCGGCACGGTGCGGCCCGACATGGCCACCATCGGCCAGCTGGCGCGCGTCCTGGGCGTGCGTCACGCCACGGCGGTCGGGGTGGTGAACCCGCTGGTCGCCCGCGGGCTGATCGAGCGGCGGCCGCACCCCTTCGACGGGAGGCGCCGGGTCCTGGCCCTGACGCCGGCCGGACGCGCCGTGCTCGACCGGCTGGAGTCCCTGACCGATGAGCTGGCCGAGGCGCTGTCCACGCTGGACGAGCGCGACGCCGAGGGCCTCGAGCTGGGCCTGGGCGCGGTGATCGGCGTGCTCCAGCGGCGCGGGAGCCTGGTGGTGGCGGCACCCTGCGCCGGCTGCGTCCACTTCCGGCCCAACGACGCGCCCGGCGCCGGCGCGCCGCATCGCTGCGCCCTGCTGCGCCGCTACCTGAGCGAGGCGGAGACGCGGATGAGCTGCCCGGAGCACACGCCGGCGGCCGCGGGGTCCGCCTAGCCCCGGCGGCGTCTACGGTCCCGGCTCCGGGCCGTCGACGTTGAAGACGGGTGTGCCCGTACCGGATCGCACGACGATCGCCTGCGCCGCCTGGTGCTCCGGGGTGATCTCGCGGTGAACGGTGTGCGGCGGCACGAACAGGAAGTCGCCGGCTCGGCCTTCGCCGGCCTCGGACCCACCGGGCCCCCACTCCATGCGAAGCCCGCCCTCGAGAATGTAGACCGCCGTCTCATAGTCACCGTGGTGGTGCCAGGCGGAGATCGTCCCGGGCTCGGTCCGAACCAGCCCGGCCCAGATCCGGTCGGTCACGATGGCCTCCTCCCTGGTCATTCCCGGGGTCGGGGCTCCCTCGACGCGCTCGCCGGGCGTGATGAAACGAACGCCAGCAGCCATTGCACCACTCCCTTCCGAGGGTGGGCTGCGTCGGGAAGCCCCAACGTCAGGGCCCACCGCTCACGCGGCGAGCATAGGCCGGCCGTCAAGCCGACGGCCGGCAGGCACATCGGTCCGGCGGGAGGCTACTCCAGGTAGTCCTTGAGCTTCCGCGATCGCGAGGGGTGGCGGAGCTTGCGCAGTGCCTTGGCCTCGATCTGCCGGATTCGCTCGCGGGTGACGTTGAAGTCGCGCCCGACCTCCTCCAGCGTCCGCGATCGGCCGTCCTCCAGCCCGAAGCGCAGCTGGAGCACGCGCCGCTCCCGCGGGGTGAGCGAGTCGAGCACGCCCTCCACCTGCTCCTTAAGCAGCTGGTGGGAGGCCGCGTCCGCGGGGGCCACCGAGGCCAGGTCCGGGATGAAGTCGCCCAGGTGGGAGTCCTCCTCCTCGCCGATGGGCGTCTCCAGGCTGACCGGCTCCTGGCTGACCTTCATGATCTCGCGGACCTTCTCCGGGGAGACGGTCTGCGGACCGATGGCCTCGCGCTCGTCGACCTCCTGCTCGGTCGGCTCCCGCTGGAGCTTGTCGCGCAGCTCGCGGATGATCTCGTCCCGGCTCATGCGCCGGGCGATCTCCTCCACCGTCGGCTCGCGGCCCAGCTCCTGGAGCAGGGTGCGGCTGACCCGGATCAGGCGGTTGATGGTCTCCACCATGTGGACCGGGATGCGGATCGTGCGCGCCTGGTCGGCGATGGCCCGCGTGATCGCCTGCCGGATCCACCAGGTGGCGTAGGTGCTGAACTTGAAGCCCTTCTCGTAGTCGAACTTCTCGACCGCCCGGATCAGGCCGATGTTGCCCTCCTGGATGAGGTCCAGGAAGCTCATGCCACGCCCGATGTACTTCTTGGCAATGCTGACCACCAGCCGCAGGTTGGCCTCGGTCAGCCGCTTGCGGGCGTCGACGCTCTGCTCCACCAACCGCCCGGTCCGCTTCTCGAGCGGCACGTCGGGCGGGATGCTGGGGTCGTAGCCCAGGCTGCGCAGGTACTCGGCGTCGTTGCCGGCCTCGATGTACTCGCGGACGATGGCCTGCGCCGTCTCGCGCGCCCAGCGCTCGAGCTCGTACAGCTCCGAGGCACCGGCGTGGTCGAGAGCCTTGAACCGATACGAGTGCCCGAACAGCACCGCCTGCCTGAGCCCCTCGGCCGGGTCCTCGGCAATGAGCTTGAGGATCGCCTCGGCGTGCATGATCCGCTCGCGGGCCTCGTCGCTGAGGTCCGGCGCCTTGCGAGCCCTGGCCAGCTTGATGGGCGGCGGCTCGATCGTCCTGCGGCGGCGCTTCACCCACCAGTCGATGGCGTCGATGGTGACGTGCGGCGCGTCCTTCGGCAGGTCGAAGGCCCGCATGGCGGCCATGCTGCGCGCCTTCGGCTCCGAGTTGGTGCTGACCCAGGTGTACAGGTCGACCAGCGCCTTGGGCGGGTTCTCGACGATCATCTCGCCCAGCTCGATGGCCTTGGCCAGCACGACCTCCTCCTCGGCGGTCAGCAGCGCGACCTTGCCGATCTCCTTGAGGTACATCCGGACCGGGTCGTCGATCCCGATGAGATCGGCGGCCAGCGCCTCGAGGTCCTCCTCGGGGGCCGCGGCGGCCTCGGCGCCCTCGACGCCCTCGGCAGCGGTCTCCACCTCATCGTCGCCGGCGATGAGGGTCGGCTGGTTGTCGGCGTCCAGCACCTCGACGCCGCTCTCCTCGGCGGCGGCGTACAGCTCCTCGACGACCGCCAGGTTCTGCTCCGGCTCGGGGATGGCCTCCAGGATCTGGTCCTGGGTGATGTAGCCCTCGGTGCGACCGCGCTCCAGCAGGTCGTCGATGACGTTGCTGCTCTCGTGCGCCGTCCCGTTGCCGTCGCCGGCCGTGGGGGGCAGCGGCTCGGCGGCCGTGGCGCGAGCGGCGGCCTTCCTGGTGGTCTCCTTCTCCGTCGTTTGCTTCTTCGTGGTGGTTGCCTTCGTTGCGGTCTCCTTCTTGGCGTCCGCCTTCGTCGGCGCGGCCGTGGTCGGCGTGGCCTTCGCGGGCGCGGCCTTCGCGGGCGCGGCCTTCGCGGCCGACCCGCGCGCGGCGGAAGCCCGCTTGGTTTCGGTCTTCGTCCCGGTGGTCTCCTTTGGCTTGCCCGTCGTGGTTGCCAAGCTCAGCTCCTCCTGGTGCCCGCGGCTGCCGCCGCGGGCTGGTGAATGGCCCTGGTCGCCTCGGCCTTCTCGCGGCCGAGGTGCATCAGCTGTTGTTCAATCGCCTGGAGGCGTGCGGAGTCGCCGTCCCGCTGCGCCTCCTCCAGCAGCAGGCGGCCGTCGCGCAGCGCGTCCTCCAGCTGGAGGACGCGCAGCCGAAGGGACGTCACGCGCAGCGCCTCGCGCGCCAGCTCGGCGTCCAGCGGTGCCTCCTCGCCGCGGAGCCGAATGCGCTCGAGGATGTGCCGTGCCAGGTCGGCCGTGGCCGGGTCGAGCCCCGCCACGAACGCCTCCAGGTCCGCGGCGCTCGTTCCGTTTCCTTTTCCCCCGCTGACGTGAGCCCGCCACTGTTGTGCCAGCGCCGCGGCCGTCGCGTCGCGGAAGGCGGGCAACGTTTCCACACCGGCCGCCAGCCCAGGATGACGGAGCAGCAGGGCGAGCGCCTCGGACTCCAGCGGTGACAGGCCCGTCACCGGCACGGCTGCAGCGGTCCCGGAGGCGGCCGGCACCGGTCGCTGTGACGCGCGACGCACCGGCTCACGGCGGAGGGCCTCGGCGAGGATCCGTTCCTCCACCTGCACCATCTGCGCCAGGCGCTGCAGGTAGAGGTTGCGCTCGATCGGGTCCACCACACGCTTGAGGAGCGCCAGCGCCCGCCCCGTCACCTCGCGCTTGCCCGCCACGGTGTCCAGGCCGAACTCGGCGGCGGTGCGCTCCAGGAAGTACTCGATCACCGGCTTGGCGCTGGCCACCGCCTCGCGCCACGCATCGGGATCGGTCCGGATCAGCTCGTCGGGGTCCTTGCCGGCCGGGATGCGCACCACGCGCACCTTGCTGACGCTCTGGTCCGGACCCAGCTCCTCCAGCAGGCCGCGCTGGGTCGCGGCCTCACCGGCCAGGTCCACGTCGTAGGCCAGGGCGATGGCGTCCGCGTAGCGGGTGGCCAGCTCGACCTGCCCCTGGGTCAGTGCCGTGCCCAGGCTGGCGACCACGTTCTGGAAGCCGGCCTGGTGGGCGGCCATGACGTCGGTGTAGCCCTCCACGATGACCGTCAGCTTCTCGCGCCGGATGGCAGCCCTGGCCAGATCGATCCCGAACAGGGTGCGGCTCTTGTCGAACAGCGGTCCGGCCGGCGAGTTGAGGTACTTCGGGCCCTCGGCTCCCGGGAGGATGCGGCCGCCCAGGCCCACCGGCCGCCGGGACGCGTCGCGGATGGGGATGATGATCCGGCCCCGGAACTTGTCGATCACCCCGCCGCGGTTGGAGGGCGAGGCCAGCCCGGCGGCGATCAGCTCCTCGTTCGTGAAGCCACGCTCGGTGAAACGGCGCGTCAGCGCGTCCCAGTTGTTCGGCGCGTAGCCGATGGTGAAGCGCTCGAGCGTCTCGTCGCTGAAGCCGCGCTCCTGCAGGTAGGCGCGTGCCCGCTCCGCCTGCGGGGTGCGCAGCAGCACCTCGCGGTACCAGGCGATGGCCGCCTCGAGCGCCTCGCGCAGGCGCCGCTTGCGCCGGTCCTCGCGCGCCGTGCGCTCGGAGAGCTCCACGCCGGCCTTCTCGGCCAGGCGGCTCAGCGCCTCGCGGAAGTCCAGGCCGTCGCGCTTCATCAGGAAGGTGAAGATGTCGCCGCCCTCGCCGCAGCCGAAGCAGCGCCAGCTCTCGCGGTCGGGCGTGACCACGAAGGATGGCGTCTTCTCGGCGTGGAACGGGCACAGGCCCTTGTAGGAGGAACCGGCGCGCTTGAGCTGGACGGTTTCGCCCACCACGTCCACGACCGACAGCTTCGATTTGATTTCGGCGGCGACGCCGGAGGAAGTCACGGGCGCAGGACGATCCGCGGAAGGGGGGTTGTCAAGGGCTTTGTCAAGGGGATGGTGGTCATTCTAGCACGTTGTCAAGCGCAGGGTCCGTCGCGCGGCTTCGGTAGAGGGATACGCGATCAGGGTGGCGCGAACGGCCGCGGCGCGTCACACTGCACGGCGCTGCATGGCCCTGAACGACACCGGAACACACCCGCCGGGCGGAGGACCCGGGAGAGCTCGTGCTGGCCCGGGGACTTCCCTGCCAGGCGACCCCAGCGCGATGCGGGCGACGTTCGTGCACCTGCACGGCCCGACACTCCACGGGTTCGCGCTCCTCGTGTCGCTGGGTGACGCTCAGCGCGCCGCGACCGTCACCGCCGAGGCGTTGATCGAGGCAATCGCCCGCGTCGACGAGCTCCGGCACCCGGAACGGGCCGCCGCGTGGCTGCGACGGCGCGTCCTGGGCCGCCTGCGCGCGGGGCGGCGCCGCGCCGCGCTCTCGGACGACGAGCGCCGCGCGGCCCTGGCGCCGCTGGGCGTCGCGGATGCCACGTTTGACCGTCTCGCGCTTCTCAGTACCGACGAGCGGGCGGCACTGGTCGCGGCGACGATCGAGCGCTTCCAGCCAGTCGACGTCGAGATGGTGCTCGGCCGCTCGCCATCCGCCGCGCGCCGGCTCATCCTCCGCGCCCGCCGACGCTTCCTGTTCGACCTGCGTGAGGCCCGCACGTTCGTCCCGGGGAAACCGGCGAGCGCCGCCGCGCAGCGCGGACCCATCGGCAGGATGGTCGACGAGGTGACGGAACGCTCGCTCGGCCCGATCGGGCACGTCACGTGATGGGCCGCGACAGGGTGAGGCGGGAGGCGGCCCGCGATCCGCATCAGCGGTTTGCCGCCTGGCTCCTCGAGGGGGCTGATGGGCCTCCGCCCCGAGACGTGGCAGTTCACGCCTCGGCCTGCCCGGAGTGCCGGGCATGGACGGACGCCGTGGACGCCCTGGCAGTTATCGATCCCGGACGTGCGCCGCTGCCACCAGCCACCGCGGCGGCAGCCCAGGGCTGGTGGCCGGCGAGCCTGGCGCCCCGCCTGCGGCTGGTCGCACTGGGAAGCACCGGCATCCTGGCGCTGCTGATCGGAGCGGTCCTGACCGTCGGAGATCCCTCCCCCGCGCCGTCCGTTGCTGATCGGCCGCCGCAGACGCCCGACCAGGCCGTGCTCGGCGGAACCGCGCGCAACTCCGCGACGACCCCACCGGCCGGCAGCGCCTCGCCAACGGCGACCCCGACCCCGTCACCGGCACGGTCTCAGGCGCCGGTGGCGGTCGCGACCGTGCGACCGTCTCCCCCGCCTCCGGCGACACCGATGTCCGTGCCGCCCTCGTCGGCCGCCAGCGCCAGCCTCACCGCCACGCCGAGCGCCGAGGCCTCGCCAACCACCCCGCCATCGGCCACGCCGACACCCTCCGCCTCGGAATCGCCGACACCCTCCGCCTCGGAATCGCCGACCGCCAGCGTCAGTCCATCTCCGACGCCGACCGAGTCACCGTCATCCGCTCCGTGAGGTGCGAGCGCGACCGAATGGTAATGGCGCGACGCTTGCTCCGTCCCGTGGCGGTACACTGCAGTCGATCGCGCCCGAGCGATACCTGACCAGGAGCGACATCACGGCACAGCGGGCAGCCACAGCGTCGATCGCCGGCGTTCACGCACCACCTAGGACCTCCGAAGCCTCGGGGCCCGTCGACCGCGGCCTGGTCGAGCGCCTGTACGGCTTCGCGCTGCTCGGAACCCTCGGAGATCGAACCGCAGCATCCGCGGCGGTGCGCCATGCGATGGCCGAGCTGGCGCCGGCCGAGAAACCGCGCCGGGATCCCGACCTCCCCCTCGCCCTGCGACGGCACGTCGTTCGGTCGCTGTCCGTGGCCGGCGCGCAGTATGCCCTCGCCTCCGCCTGGCGCGAGGCGCTGTCTCCGCTCGACGTGGATGTACCCCTCCTGGAAGGACTGGCCACGCTCACCACCCGGCAACGGGCCGCGCTGGTGGCCAGCGTCGTGGAAGGATACGGGACTCGTCAGGTTGCGCGCATCCTGGGCGTGCGTTCGGCGGAGGTCGCCAGGATCTTGGGCTCGGCGCGAGATGGCTTCGTGAGCTCCGTGCTCGACGGGTTGCTGACCCAGTACGTGGTGCCCGACGGTGCGGCCGAGCCGCGGCGACGGGCACACGGGTCGTCCGCCTATCCGGCCGCGTTGACGCCGCCCCTGGAGCAGCTGGCCCGCGTGCGACTGGGCCGCGCCGGCCGGCCACCGGTGGCCCTCGTCCCGTCCGCCTGGACGGCCGAAACGCCGTCCGTCCCGCGCAGCGCCGCACTCGCGTCGGCCGTCGTCGTCCTGCTGGCCGCCGCGGCCATCTCGGTTTTCACCGTGCTCAACGACGCGGGCACGCCCGGTACCTCTGGCCAGCCTGGCCGGTTCCCGAACCTGCTGCCTCAGCAGCCGATGGGGATGGCTGGTCCGCCGTGGCTCGGGAACTTCTCTCCTGCTCCGGGACTCCCGTCCACAGAGCCGTCGCCAACGGCGGCCGGCGATGTCGCATCCGAAGCGGGTGACGGCGAGGTCCTGACGGAGGACGCGCCGGATGGCCAGATCGGCTTCATCCCGGGGACCCCGACCGAGCCGTCGGGATCCCAGCCCCCGACCCGCACGCCGCTACCCGGCTTCGACAGCACCCCCACCCCCGAGCCTTCGGCCTCGGCCGCGCCGGTACCGTCGGGAACACCCACCGCCCAGCCCGATCCGACGACGGCTCCAACCGCGACCCCCACGCCGGAGCCGTCCACCCCGGAGCCCACCCCCACGCCGGAACCGTCCACCACGCCGGAGCCTCCGGCCACCGGGGAATGCGCCGACGGGATCGACAACGACGACGACGGCTTCCTCGACCTCCTCGACCCGGGGTGCCTGCTCGGCCTCAGGGACTCCGAGGGGCTCCTGTAGCTACTTGTCGCGAACCTCAGTCCGGGCGAGGGCCGCCTGGGCGGCCGCCAGCCGGGCCACGGGGACCCGGAACGGCGAGCAGGAGACGTAGTTCAGCCCGACCTCGTGGCAGAAGGCGATGCTGGCCGGGTCGCCGCCGTGCTCGCCGCAGATGCCGATCTTCAGGTCCGGACGGGTGGCACGGCCCTTTTCGACGCCGATCCGCACCAGCTGGCCGATGCCCTCGCGATCGAGCACCTGGAACGGGTTCTCGGGCAGGATCTTGCGCTCCACGTACTGCAGCAGGAACTTGCCCTCGGCGTCGTCACGGCTGTAGCCGAAGCCCATCTGGGTCAGGTCGTTGGTGCCGAAGCTGAAGAACTCGGCGTGCTGCGCGATCTGGTCGGCGGTCAGCGCGCCGCGCGGCACCTCGATCATGGTGCCGAACCTGTACCGCACCTGCTGCCCGCTGGCCTCCACGATGCGCGCCACCTCGGCCTCCAGGATGGCCCGCGTCTCGGCCAGCTCGTTCACGTGGCCCACCAGCGGGATCATGATCTCGGGCAGCGGCGTGCGGCCCTCGGCCGCCACGCGCGCGGCGCCGGCCAGGATGGCGCGCGTCTGCATCTTCACGATGTCGGGCACCATCAGCCCCAGGCGCACGCCGCGCAGCCCGAGCATCGGGTTCTGCTCGCGCATGGCCTCGACCGCGCGGAGCAGCTCCTCGGCCTCGGCCAGCTCGGCCTCCAGGCTGGCCCGATCTCCGCCGCCGGCCACCGCGGCCTTCCCCTCGCGCCGGATGAGCTTCATGGCGCGAGCCGAGTCCTTCTCGCCGAAGATCCTGGTCAGCCCGCGCTCGATGGCGGGCGTCACCCGATCGGCCACCGCGTCGGTCGTCGAGGTGCCGGCCAGCTCCAGCTGGGTGCGCAGGCGGGTGACCTTCTCGATCAGCTCCTCGTGCGAGGGCAGGAACTCGTGGAGCGGCGGGTCGATGAGGCGGATGACCACCGGCAGGCCGTCCATGGCACGGAAGAGGCCGGCGAAGTCATCGGTCTGGAGCTGCTCGAGCTCGGCCAGCGCCTCGTCGAAGACCTGGATGGCGCGCCGGTCCGCATCGGTCCGGTCGGCTTCGTCCTTGGCCTTGGCGGCGGTCGCCGCGTGGGCGTTCAGGATCATGCGCCGCACGGTCGGCAGGCGCTCCTCCTCGAAGAACATGTGCTCGGTGCGGCACAGGCCGATGCCCTGCGCACCGAAGGCCCGCGCCCGCTCGGCGTCGCGCGGGTAGTCGGCGTTGGCCCACACCTGGAGGCGGCGGACCTCATCGGCCCAGCCCAGGAGGGTGGCCAGGTCGTGCTCGTCCTCGAAGCGGGCCTCGATGGTCGGCAGCTCCCCGGCGTAGATCTCGCCGGTGGTGCCGTCGATGCTGATCATGTCCCCCTCGTTGACCGTCACGTTGCCGGCCCGCATCTGGCGCCTGGCGTAGTCGATCTTCAGCGCCTCGGCCCCGGCCACGCAGGGCAGGCCCATGGAGCGGGCCACCACCGCCGCGTGGGAGGTGGCGCCGCCGCGGGCGGTCAGCACGCCGCGCGCCGCCAGCATGCCATGCACGTCGTCCGGGCTGGTCTCGATGCGCACCAGGATGACCGGGTCCCCGGCCTGCTTGACGGCCACCGCCCGATCGGGGTCGAAGACGGCCTTGCCGGTGGCGGCGCCGGGTGAGGCGTTGAGGCCCCTGGCCAGGAAGCGGTCCTGGGCGCCATCCTTGGCGGCCTCGTCGAAGCGCGGCAGGAGGAGCTGCACGATCTGGTCGGGCTCGACCCGCTGCAGGGCCTCCTCCCGGGTGATCAGGCCCTCGTTGGCCATGTCGACCGCGATCTTCACGGCCGCGGGCGCGGTGCGCTTGCCGGTCCGGGTCTGGAGCATGTAGAGCCTGCCGCGCTCGATGGTGAACTCGAGGTCCTGCATGTCGCGGTAGTGGCGCTCCAGCTTCTGCGCGATCTCCTCGAACTGGGCGTAGACCTCGGGCAGCTCGTCGCGCATCTGGCTGATCTTGGCCGGGGTGCGCACACCGGCCACCACGTCCTCGCCCTGGGCGTTGGTCAGGTACTCGCCGTACAGCACCTTCTCACCGGTGTTCGGGTCTCGGGTGAAGGCCACGCCGGTGCCCGAGTCGGGGCCCATGTTGCCGAAGACCATGGTCACCACGTTGACCGCGGTGCCCAGGTCGTGCGGGATCTTGTTGAACTCGCGGTAGTCGTGCGCCCGCTTGCCGAACCAGGAGTCGAAGACGGCGCGGATGGCCAGCTCCAACTGGCGGTAGGGATCGGTCGGGAAGTCCTCGCCGGTCTTCTCCTTGACGATCCGGGTGAAGCGCTCGGCGATCTCGCGCAGGTCATCGGCCGTCAGGTCGGTGTCCAGCCTCGCGCCACGCTCCTCCTTGAGCCTCTCGAACGGCTCGTCGAACTCGGCCGCCGGGATGCCCAGCACGATGCGCCCGAACATCGCCACGAACCGTCGCCAGGCGTCGTAGCCGAAGCGCGGGTTGTCGGTCTGGGCGATCAGCCCCCGGACCGTGTCGGGGTTGAGGCCCAGGTTCAGGACGGTGTCCATCATGCCCGGCATGCTGAAGGCGGCGCCCGAGCGGACGCTGACCAGCAGCGGGTTGGCCGGATCGCCGAAGCCCTTCCCGGTCTGCTCCTCCAGCTGCTTCATGTGGGCCACCACGTCGTCCCACAGCCCGGGCGGCAGCTCCTTGCCGGCGGCGTAGTAGGCGTTGCAGGCCTCGGTGGTGATGGTGAAGCCCGGCGGGACCGGCAGCCCCGCGTTCGTCATCTCAGCCAGGCCGGCTCCCTTGCCGCCCAGCAGCGCCCGCATCTGGGCGTTGCCCTCGGCAAAGGTGTAGATGAGCTTGCCGGTGCCGGCCGAGCCGGCCTTCGAGGCGCGCGTCCGCTTGCGGGTCGTTCCGGTCGTGCTGGCCAATGCCCTGTCAGGCCTCCGAGTTCTGCATGGGAGCCCTCATTGTACCGATGTCCACGCGCGGCTCCCCCGCTGCCCGATGTGCGACCCCCGGCGATCGAGCGGCGTCAGCGTGGCCGGCGCAGGCGTCGGCGGCCAGGCTCCCGGTAGCGGGCCTCGAGGAGCGGCCACAGGTCGTCGAGCGACATGCGGTAGTCGCCGCCCATCCGTCGCGCCCGCAGCCGGCCGATGCGGATCAGGCGTCGCACATGCTCGGGGTGAAAGCCGAGCACCACGGCCGCCTGCCGGGTGCTGACCTCGAGCGAGGCGACGTCCACCGGCGCCTCGTCCGGCAGGCCGGCGATGGCCACCGCCATGGCCTTGGCCCGATCGGCGGTCAGCGCGATCGCCTCCGCGTCCGGCCGCCGCATGGCGCCGGCCAGGGCCGCGGCCAGGTGCTCGCGCAGCGCGCCCGCCGTGGGCGGCTCCCCGGCCCCGGTGGCCGTGGTTGGCGGATCGGTGGGGCGGCCCCTCATCGCACCGTGATCCAGCCGCGAAGCAGCGCCACGCGGAACAGGGGGGCGATCCCGGCCAGCAGGCGGCCAAGCCAGCCGGCGTGCTGCAGGTAGAGCTGACGGGCCTTCCCGATCACCCGCTCGCGGTCGGCGCCGTCGGTCTCGTTGGCGAGGGCCCGGAACTCGATCCAGGCGGCCGCGTCCTGGTCGGCCAGCCAGTGGGCATCGGCCAAAGTCTCACGCGCGCGGCGATCCCCGGGGAGCAGCTCGGCGGCCACCGATGCCGCCTGCAGCGCCCCGCGCGCGTCGCCGGTCCGCAGCAGGCCGCGGGCCAGCGCCAGCTGCGCCTCGGCGTTGCGGGCGTCCAGGCGGACCGCGCGGCGCGCCGCCTCCACCGAGGCGAGCGGCTGCGCCGCGTCGAGCCGCTGGTGGGCCTCGGCCAGGGTCCAGGCCGGCTGGGCCGGGTCGTTGCGCGCCAGCCGCCCGTACTCGGTGGCCGCGTCGCGATGGGCGCCCTCGGCGGCCAGCACCTCGGCGAGCAGCTCCCGGTAGCGGATCTCCTCGGGGTCCAGGCGCACGGCGTCGGACGCGTGCCGCTCGGCCTCCTCCAGCCGGTTCAGCGCCAGCAGCGCGCGGGCGCGCAGGGCGTGCGCGGCGTCACTGCCCGGGTCCTCGGCCAGCAGCCGCTCGGTCTCGCGCAGCACCGCCTCGTGGTCGCCGGCGTCGGCGGCGCGGCGCAGCTGATCGTAGACGGTGTCGGTCATGGCTCGGCGCGCAGGGCCGCAAGGGGCGTGCCGCGAGGGCGGGAGGGCGCCACCGCCACGGCCTACGCCGGACCCGGCTCCCAGGCCTCCCGCCCGCTGATGAGCGCGGCGAGGCGGTCCGGGATCGCGTCCAGCGCCACGCGCTGCTGGCTCATGCTGTCGCGCTCGCGAATGGTGGCCTTGCCGTCCTCCAGCGACTCGACGTCCACCGTCACGCAGTACGGCGTCCCGATCTCGTCCTGGCGACGGTAGAGCTTGCCGATGGAGGCGGTGTCGTCGTAGGTGGCCATCATCCGCCGTCGCAGGTCGTCCGCCAGGCGCCCGGCGCGCTCCACCAGCTCCGGCCGGTTGCGCAGCAGCGGCAGCACCGCCGCCTTGATCGGCGCCAGCGAGGGCTTGATGTGCAGCACCACCCGCTTCTCCTTCTCCAGCTGCTGCTCCTCATAGGCGTCCAGCAGCACGGTCAGCACCGCGCGGTCGACGCCCATGGCCGGCTCGATGACGTAGGGCGTGATGTGCTCGGCACTGGCCTCGTCGAAGACGGTCAGCCCCTTGCCCGAGCCCGCGGAATGGGCGGACAGGTCGTAGTCGGTGCGGTCGGCGACCCCCTCCAGCTCGGACCAGCCCATCGGGAAGGCGTACTCGATGTCGGTGGTCTGCCGCGAGTAGTGCGACAGCTCGTCGGGCTGGTGCTGGCGGAGGCGGAGGTTGTCGCGCGTGATCCCGATCTCATCGGTCCACCAGCGCAGGCGCTCCTCGACCCAGTAGGCGAACCACTCGTCCTCCTGCGAGGGATGGACGAAGTACTCCATCTCCATCTGCTCGAACTCGCGGTCGCGGAAGATGAAGTTGCCCGGCGTGATCTCGTTGCGGAAGCTCTTGCCGATCTGGGCGATCCCGAAGGGCAGCTTCCTGCGGGTGGTGGTGGCCACGTTGTCGAAGTTGACGAAGATGCCCTGTGCCGTCTCCGGTCGCAGGTAGGCGACGCTCGCGCTCTCCTCCACGGGCCCCACGTGGGTCTTGAACATCAGGTTGAACTGCCGCGCCTCGGTCAGGGTGCCGCGCTGCCCGCAGTTCGGGCAGGCGATCTCCCCCGGCGGCCCCTTGAGGTCATCGGCCCGGAAGCGGAGCTTGCAGTTGCGGCAGTCGACCATCGGGTCGCTGAAGCCGGCCACGTGGCCGGAGACCTCCCACACCCGCGGGTTCATGATGATCGCCGCGTCCAGGCCCACGATGTCGTCCCGCAGCTGGACCATGGACCGCCACCAGGCGGCCTTCAGGTTGTTCTTGAGCTCCACGCCCAGCGGGCCGTAGTCCCAGAAGCCGCCCATCCCGCCGTAGATCTCGCTGGACGGGAAGACGAACCCGCGCCGCTTGGCGAGCGAGACGATGACCTCCATGTTCGGGGCAGGCACGGCTTGGTCGTGACTCCTTGTTGCGTGCAGCGGGCCCTGGCTGGACCGATTGGGCGGGCTCCACCCGGGCCGGTCGCCTCCGGGCTGGGCCGGGCTCCGAGTCTAGCGCAGCGGCGCCGCGCGCTCCGCTGCACGCGGTGCGCGCAGGCACCCCACCCCGTGCGCCGAGCCAGCCGTGCCCAGTTGCCCGCGGGCAACCAGTAGGCAGCTGGTCGGGCGGGATGCGTCCCACAAGCAACAAACCGGGCTGCCGGAAACCGGTTTGTTGCCTACCGGTTCCACCTGGTCCGCTCGGGCGTGCACTGGTTACCGGGCGCCACCATCCGCCTCACCCGGCGGCTCCGGCCAGAGGTACCCCCCGCACCGCCTCGCGGGCGGCCACCTCCTCCAGGAAGTCGCGGCTGCGCAGCTCGCGCTCCAGCACGGCCGACACGGTGGCGTGCAGCAGGCGCTCCACCTCGCGATGGACCGATACCGGCAGCCGCAGGCGCAGAACGTCCACCAGCGCCGAGCGCTGCAGGTGGCGCATCACCTTCAGCGCGTCCGGGCTCACCGGGCGCGCGCCGGTTGCCTGGGTCGCGCACTCGGGGCCGAGCACGCCGCCGGCCACCGCCGAGTAGGCGTTTCCCTGCGGGCCGATCTCGGCCCCGCACTCAAGGCAGCGCCCCAGCTCGGGCCGGAAACCCATGGCGTCCAGCAGGGCCAGCTCGTACCAGCGGGCCACCACCTCGCGCGCCACCTCGGACGGGGCCGCGTCCAGCGCCGAGAGGCCCTGGGCCAGCAGCAGAAAGGCGGCGCGCGAGTCGGAGGCGCCCTCGCAGAAGCGGTCGGCCAGCTCGACCAGGTACCAGGCCGCGGCCGTGGAGTGCAGGTCGTTGCGCAGCCCCAGGTGCGGGTCCTCCAGGGCGGCCTGGGTCACCACGTCGAAGGTGCGGCCGACGGCCAGCACCAGGTGCACGTCGCTGAACGGCTCCAGTCCCCCGCCGATCCGCGAGCGCGGCCGCCGCACGCCCTTGGCGATGACCTTCAGCTTGCCGTGGTGCGGGGTCAGCACCGTCAGCACCCGATCGGCCTCGCCCAGGTCCATGCTGCGCAGGACGATGGCCTCCGTCTTGTAGAGGCGGGATCGAGGGCTCACCTCGGGTACCCTTCGGGCGTGGACATCAGGACCGAGTTTACCGACCTGCTCGGCGAGATCGAGGACGAGATGCGGGACGTCCTCGCCCAGCACGACCACCACGCCCGGCCGCTGTACGACATGCTCGCCTACCACCTGGGGCTGGACCAGCCGGACGGGCCGCGTGGCAAGCGGATGCGGCCGCTGCTCGGCCTGCTGGCCTACCAGTCACTGACCGGGGACTACCGGCGCGCCCTGCCGGGCGCCGCGGCGGTCGAGCTGGGCCACAACTTCAGCCTGGTCCACGACGACATCGAGGACGCCGACCGTGAGCGGCGCCATCGGCCCACCCTGTGGGCCATCTGGGGCATCCCGCTGGCCATCAACGCCGGCGACGCCCTCTTCGCGCTGTCACGGCTCGCCCTGTACCGGCTCCTGGAGGACGGCTTCAGCGAGCGGCGGGTGCTGGCCCTGATGCGGATCTACGACGCGACCTGCCTGGCGCTGTGCGAGGGGCAGTTCCTGGACATCAGCTTCGAGCGGCGCACCGACGTGACCGTGGACGAGTACATGGAGATGATCGGGCGCAAGACCGCCGCGCTGGTGGGCGCATCGGTCCAGGCCGGGGCCATCCTGGCCACCGACGACGCGGCGACCATCGAGGCCTACCGTCGCTTCGGATGGCACCTGGGCCTGGCCTTCCAGATGGCCGATGACGTGAAGGGCACCTTCTGGACCAGCGCCGAGTCGGGCAAGCCGGAGGCCGGCGACGTGCGCAAGCGCAAGAAGACGCTGCCCCTGATCTGGGCCCTCGAGCACGCGGGCGAGGCGGATCGAGCGCGCCTGCGCGAGATCTACGCCCCCGAGGCGTCCGCCGAGGATGGACCGATGGACCCCGCCCAGGTGGACGAGGTGCTGGCCATCCTGGAGCAGACCGGTGCCCGCGAGCACACCCTGAACGAGGCGCGCCGCTACCGGGACCTGGCCCTGGAGGACATCGACCGGCTGCCGATCGACGAGCGACCTCGGCGCGAGCTGCGGGCACTGGTGGAGTCGGTCATCGCCGTCTAGCCGGCTGGCGCCTGCCCTCGGCTGGCACGCGGCGTGCGTCGGTCCGCACCGCATGCGTCGCCTCATTGCCTGGGTGGCGGCCGCCTTCGCGCCAGCGATCATCGGCCTCCCGTTCACCGCGCGCGCCCCGCAGTACTACCGAGCGCTGGACAAGCCGGGCTGGTCGCCGCCGTCGTCGGCCTTCGGGCCGGTGTGGACGGTCCTCTACCTGCTGATCGGCGTCTCCGGCTGGCTGGTGGCCCAGCGCACCGGCTCCGGCGGCGCGCAGCGCCTGTGGGGCCTGCAGCTGGCGCTCAACGCGGCCTGGACGCCGCTCTTCTTCGGCCTGCGACGGCCGGGCATGGCGCTGGTCGAGATCATGGCCACCCTGGCGGCCATCGTGCTCACCGTGGCCGCATTCTTCCGGCAGCGCCGCCTGGCGGGCGTTCTGCTCCTCCCCTACCTGGCCTGGGTGGCGTTCGCCACGGCGCTCAACGCCGCCATCTGGCGGCGCAACCGGCGGTAGGGTCCCGCGGCCGCTACTGGCCGTTGCCGGCGGCGGCCGCCTCCTGCTCCTCCTCGGCTCGCCGCGGGCGGCTGGCGATCACCTTGGCCACGCGCCGCGGCTCGGAGACCTCCACGGTGAGGGTCACGCCGTCGCGGAAGGGCAGCGTGGTGCCGGGCAGCGGGATCTGCCCCGCGCGGTGCACGATGAAGCCGCCGACCGTGTCGTAGGCCTCCTCGTCCTCCTCCTCGTCATCGGGCAGGTCGAACAGGTCGCGCAGGTCGTCCATGCTGACCCGCCCGTCGACCCGGTAGGCGGTCTCGCCGTCGCGGTCCACGAGCTCGACCATCGGCTCCTCGACGTCGTACTCGTCCTGGATCTCGCCCACGATCTCCTCGACCATGTCCTCCAGGGTGATGAGGCCGGCGGTGCCGCCGTACTCGTCGACGACGATGGCGATGTGGCGCTTGGCGGCCTGCATCTCGTGGAGCAGCTCGTCGACCCGCTTGGACTCGGGCACGTAGACCGCCGGGCGGGCCAGCTTGCGGATGTCGATCTCCCTGGCCGGCTGCCCGTTGCGCTTCAGGTAGGGCAGCAGGTCCTTGGCGTAGAGGATGCCCACGATGTTGTCCAGGCTCTCCTCGAAGACCGGCACCCGCGAGTGGCCGCCACGGACGATGACGTCCAGCACCCGGTCGATGGGGTCCGAGACCTCCACGGCGCGGATGCCGATGCGCGGCACCATGACCTCGTGGACCTGCTTCTCGGCGAGCTCGATGACCCCGTGGATCATCTCCTTCTCGCCCTCCTCGATGCCGCCCGTCTCGGTGCCGGTCTCGACCAGCATCTTGAGCTCCTCGGTCGACAGGTAACCGGCCTGCGGGCGCTCGGTGCCGCCCAGCATCCGGACCAGCACGTTGGAGACCGTTGAGACGAACGAGACCACCGGGCGCAGGATGACGTCCAGCCAGCCGATGGGACGGGCCACGATCAGGGCGAAGCGATCGGCGTTGCCCAGGGCCAGGGTCTTCGGCACCAGCTCGCCGAGGATGATCGAGGCCAGGGCGATGAGCAGGGTGACGACCACGAAGCTCACCTGGTCGGCGGCCTCCTCCGAGATGAACGGAAGCAGGGCGATCACGTCGCCCAGGCTGCCGGACAGCGCCACAGCACCAACCGCCGAGGCCAGGAAGCCCAGGAAGGTGATCGCGATCTGGATGGTCGCCAGGAAGCGGCTCGGGTCATCGGTCAGGCGCTGGGCCACGCGCGCCGCGCGGCTGCCCTCGCCAACCAGCTGGCTGAGCCGGTGGCGCTTGACCGTGATGAGCGCGATCTCGGAAGCGGCGAAGAAGCCGCCGATCAGGATCAGCCCCAGCACCGCGAGCAGGTCCCAGAACCAGGTGTCGCTCATGGGGACCGCCCGTGCGCCGGGCGACGTTGGCCGGCGGCGCCGCTACTGCTGCCTTCAGGCATCGGAGGGGTTCGAGGTACCTCCCGTCTGCGGGTTCCGATCCGCCGCCGTGCCGGCCGGGGCGGCGGGGTCTCCACCGGAGTCCGGTGGAAGGAGCTCGGGGCGGCTCCGGCGGCGGGCCTCGATGGGCCGCGCCGGGATACCGACCACCGTATTGCCGGGAGCCACGTCGCGGGTGACGACGGCCCCGGCGCCGGTCCTGGCTCCTGGACCGATGGTGATCGGGGCGCGCAGCATGGTGTCCACGCCGATGAACGCGCCGTCACCGATCACGGTCGGGTGCTTGGTCGTGCCGTCGTAGTTGGCGGTGACCGCCCCGGCACCGATGTTCACGCCCTCCCCCACCTCGGCGTCGCCGAGGTAGCTGAAGTGGTGCTGCTGGGTGCCGGCGCCCAAGGACGTCTTCTTCAGCTCGGCGTAGTTGCCGATGCGGCAGCGGGGGCCGATGCGGCACCCGGGCCGCAGGTGGCTGTACGGCCCGATCTGGACGTCCTCGGCCACCTCCGACTCCTCGATCACGCTGGCCCATACCACGGTCCTCGGCCCGATCCGCGAGTCGCGGACCTGGGCGTTGGGGCCGATGACCGCGTCCTGGGCGATGACCGTGGCGCCGGCCAGCACCGTCCACGGCTCGATGCGCGCGTCCTGCCCGATCTCGACCTCGTCGTCGATGTACGTGCTCGACGGGTCGACGATCGTCACGCCGTTGCGCAGGTGCCGCTCCAAGACCTGCCGGCGCAGCAGCCGCTCGGCCTCGGCCAGCGCCACGCGGTCGTTGATGCCGGTGGTCAGCTCGGCGCGCGGCGCGGTCACGACCCGCACCCGGCGGCCGCTGCCGACGGCCAGCGCCACGAGGTCGGTCAGGTAGTACTCGCCCGACGCCGAGGCCGGCACGCTGCCGACGTTGGCCCGCAGCCAGGCGGCGTCGAAGCAGTAGGTGCCCACGTTCACCTCGTCGATGGCGCGGGTGGCCTCGTCGGCGTCCGCCTCCTCGACGATGGCCTGCACCGAGCCGTCGGCAGCGCGGGCCACCCGCCCGTAGCCGGTCGGGTCTTGCAGCCGGGCGGAGAGCATGGCAATCGTGGCGTTCCCCTCCGCCTGCTCGCGGAGCAGGCGCTGGAAGAGGTCAGCGGGCAGCAGCGGCACGTCGCCCATGGTGACCAGCACGTGGGTCGCCTCGGGCGGGACGCGGGTCAGGCCGCAGCGCACGGCGTCGGCGGTGCCCAGCTGCGGGTCCTGGCGAACGGTCGGCACGCTCCCGTCAAGGTGGGCCTCCACCTGCTCGCCGCCGAAGCCGGTGACCACCACGCGGTGCTCCACCCCGGCCGCGGTGAGCGCCCGGAGGACGTGGTCGAGCATCGGACGTCCGGCCAGCGGATGGAGGACCTTGGGGAGCCGGGACCGCATCCGGGTTCCCTGTCCGGCGGCCAGGACGATGGCCGCGGTGGCTACCAAGTGAGACGAGGCTCCAGGTTGGGCATGGGGTGGCGCCGATGGTATGCGTGCCGCGCGAGCATGGTCAACCGCTCACCGACCTGCCTGGCCCTCCCCCGCGAGGGCCACCGCCTCGATCTCGACCGCCGCTCCCCTGGGCAGCGCCGCCACGGCGACCGTCGAGCGGGCGGGGTACGGGGTCGCGAAGTGCGCGGCGTACACCTCGTTGACCGCGGCGAAGTCGTTCATATCGGTCAGGAAGATGGTGGTCTTCACCACCCGCTCCATGGAGGTGCCGGCCGCGTCCAGCACGGCCGCCAGGTTGCGCAGGGCGCGCTCCGCCTGGGCGCGGACATCGCCGGCAAGCTCACCGCTGGACGGGTCCAGGCCGATCTGACCGGCCGTGAACACCAGGTCCCGGATGCGGATGGCCTGGCTGTAGGGGCCGATGGCCGGCGGGGCCAGGTTGGTCGCCACCTGGGTGCGCACTGCTGCGTCAGGCCTCCTCGTCCTCGTCGTGCTCCGTGTGCTCGGCGTCGAGCACCTCGATGCTAGCCGGTTGCGCCCGCAGCCGCGTCCGCGTGGCCCGCAGCCCGGCGCGCTCCAGGCGGCGGGCGATGGCGTCGGCGCGCTCCGGGTCGTCGGTGCGGGCGAAGACCGTGGGTCCCGAGCCGGTCAACTGCGGCGCACCGCCGGCGGCGGTCACCAGGCGCAGCACCTCCTCGAGCTCCGGGCGCAGGCGGAGCGCCGGGGCCAGCAGGTCGTTCCCGCCGGCGCCGGCGGCGCCCCATTCGGGGCGGCGCAACTCGGCGAAGACCGCCGCGGTGGACAGCGCGAAGGGCGGATGCGCGAGCACCACCTCCGACCCGCCCTCGGGCATGGCCACCGATTGCACCCGTTCGCCGATGCCGCCCACCCTGGCGGCCGCCGCGCCGGCGGCGAAGAAGGGCACGTCGGCGCCAATGGCCGCCAGCGTGTGCAGCGTGGCCTCGTCCGGCATGTCGTCGGCCCTGCCGGAAGCCCAGCGGCCGAGGCGCCAGCCGGCGGCGGCGTCCGACGAGCCGCCCCCCAGACCGGCCGCGGCCGGGATCCGCTTCTCGAGGGTCAGGCAGGCCGCCGGCGGGGCACCGCCATGACCGTGCAGCAGGCCACGCCAGGCAAGGTTGGCGTCCGGCGCGACCGGGACGCCCTCGGCCGCCGTTCCGTCGACCCGCAGCCCCGCGCAGCCGGGCAGGAGCAGCAGCTCGTCGGCCAGCTCCAGCAGCACCATCACCGTGTCCAGCAGGTGGTAGCCGTCCGTCCGCCGGCCGACGACGCGCAGCGACAGGTTCAGCTTGCCCGGCGCCGCCAGCCGCGCGGCGTTCACCGGGCCCTCCGCCGGCCGCGCTGCTCGTCGCCCAGCCGAGGCCCCAGCTCGCCGGCCAGGCAGGCCCACTCCTCGACGCTGAGCATCTGCGGCCGGCGGCTGCCCTCGATCCGGCAGGCGGCCAGTGCCGCCCCCAGCGCCCCGGGCGGCAGCGGCAGCTCGCGGGCCAGGGCGTTGTGCAGCATCTTGCGGCGTTGCCGGAAGCCGGCCTGCACGATGCGGTAGAAGGGCTCACGGTCCTCCCCGGGCGGCACCGGCGG